>NZ_QZCH01000039.1 GCF_003596335.1 Motilimonas pumila | reverse complement strand
CGGCATTTTGGGAAGAAGGACATCCTCGAAACGAAGCAGTATCCGCTCTTAAAGCTGATGAGCTAAAAGAATGGAAATTTAAATGGTTACTGGACTTAATCGACCACGCCATAAGCCAAAGCGGCATGGCGTAACAATCAATGAGGTGTAATAGGCCAAAGCGACGCTGTTGACTTAATTCGAGTAATCAGTCCGCTTAACTGTGACTAAACACCTCACTAATACAGCTTTCTAACCAACGCATTTTAGGTTGGTTGCGATGCTTGCGGCCCATGGTAATACCGACTTCGCTCACCGGCATGGTCGGGGTGTCGGGAAACGCTAACAGTGCAAACTCGTGACTAAGAGATTGAGCCAATAATTTCGAGCAGGGAAACAAAACGTCACTGTCTTTAACAATGGCCAGTAAGCTGTGCAGGTAACTTGAGCGCACTTTTACTTCTGCCGATATGCCGGCGCTGGCAAGCACCGTTGGCGCAATGGCAATAGTATCGTTCCAGTCAGAGACCACCAAGCTTGCCAAGTCTAAGCTGGGCCCTTGGTAATCATTAAGTAAAGTGCCTGCAAGAGGGTGCCCTTGTCGACAAACAAATAAAAAACCGTCTTTGGCGATTTGCTTTTGATATACCTGCTTAGAAAGCTCAAGAGGGTAATAATTCACGCCAATATCAATCTCACCAGAGACTAATTGCTCCAGCGTCAGTTTGCTCCAATCTAAGATGTTAACTTTGATATTCGGCGCTTGCTGAAACAAGTAATGGGTTAACTGGGCCGAGATACTATTAGCGATAAAACCATTTATGGCGATATTCACGCCCTCATCCAACAGGGCTGGGTTAAAGTCATCTTGTGGCTCTAAGGTATAAGCCAGCTGCTGCATCGCCGGCAACACGGTTTGTTTAAGATCGTTTAATTTTGCCGTTGGTGCCAAGCCGTGCTGGGAGCGAATAAATAGCTCATCGTCAAAGTAGTGCCTGAGCTTTTGCAACGAGCGACTGATTGAAGGTTGGCTGGTATACAATATCTGCGCGGCTTTACGGGTGTTTTGTACTTCAATCAGCACCACGAGTACTTTCAGCAAATTCAGGTCTAAACGCTTAAATTGGTTAGACAGCAACATATCCTTTCCTTTGTAACTAAGGGAGAGTTCTTTAGGTATACCAAAAGTGTATATCTTATTTTCAAATAATCAATTGGAGTATATTTCATAGGGTGTTCATACTGCTTGCTATCGATACAGCAGGAGTAAGCCGAAATGAAAAAGACTATATTAGCAAGCATGTTAGCAGCCCTCACCTTTGGCGTGTCGGCAGACTCATACGACCACTCGCCGGTGGGAGATGTGAACTGGGATAACTATCACCAAGCAGAATCAGACTGGAACTTCCTTGGCTTACAAGCAAAGGTAGGCGTTAACCAATGGCTGCATGCAGAGCCGGTATCGAAGCAAGCACAAACGGTTATTCGCTCGAACCGTGACGTGGTGTACTCCACCATGGTAGTGGATGTGTCTCAAGGCGCGACGTTCCATGTTCCAGCACAAGACAACAATTACTTTCAAATTATTCATATTATGGATGAGAACCACTTGGTACATAAAGTCGTGCGCCGAGGTGAAACACTAACCTTGACCGCAGACGATTTAACCACGGGTACCCATGTGCATGTGTTAGCTCGTACCCGCATCGCAGACTCGATTGCTGACACTAAACGTCGCCAGCAATTGCTTTCTATTGAAGCCAGTTCGGCTAACGAATACCAAGGCAAAGGTTTCGACGCAAGTGACGTTGAAGGCTATCGCCTGAAGCTTATCAACAACGTTATGCAGCACGGCGCGCCGATTGAAGGTTTAAAAGGTTTTGGCGCCGATTTTGATGAAGTGGAAGAACATCACTTTAAGTATGTGACAGCATTCGGTTACGCAGGTTTGCCTGCTGATACGGCCCAATACTTAGAGCGAGTGCCTGGGCAAGGGGACACTTCGTGTCAAGAGTGGACGATTCCAACGCCTAACCTGGACGTTGAAGGCCGCGGTGGTTACTACTCATTAACGACTTATGCAGCCGATGGGTGGATTGATTCCGAACGCTTTTACGTGTCGGGTGAAGACATGCGTGACAACGGCAATGGTACCGTCTCGGTCACTTTTAACTGTGAAACGGGTGAGGCATACGATTTTGAAGTTTCAGAAGGCTGGGCAGGCGTGTTGCGCTTGTACGAGCCAAAAAGCGTAAGAGAAACGCTGGACTACATGGATACCCTAAGGGGTACAAAAATCAAGCAACTCTGATAGCTGAGCTATGACAGAGTGTTTGTGAGCGGGAGATGCCCCAGTCACCTTGGTGACTGGGGCATTTTTCGTTGTTTCGGCGGTTTGCGGTATTGAAAATGCCTAGCCGTTACGCAAACGTGGTCCAGATTGGCGCGTGATCGGACGGCTTTTCAATGCCACGAAGTTCATAATCAACATCGGACTCAACGGCTTTGGCCGCCATTTTTTCAGTGGCGAGGATCACGTCAATGCGCAGCCCTCGATTATCGTTAAAGCCTTTTGAGCGATAGTCAAACCAGCTAAAGCGATCGCTTACGTCTGGGTTTAATTGACGATAGGTATCGCTAAAGCCCCAGCCCATTAGTCGTGCTAACCACTCACGCTCTTCAGGTTGAAAGCTACACTTACCGGTTTTAAGCCAGCGCTTTGCGTTAGGTGCGCCAATGCCAATGTCTAAGTCGGTAGGTGAAATATTGATGTCACCCATGACAATGACGTTGTCATCTGGTTGATGGTGGCTGTCAAGGTAGGTTTGCAAGTCAGCGTAGAATTGACGCTTGTATGGAAACTTGGTTTCGTGATTAATATTTTCCCCTTGCGGGAAATAACCATTTAACACGGTAACGTCTTCGCCTTGCGCATTTTGCACCGTTACCATGATCATGCGGCGTTGAGCCTCGTCAGTATCCGTAGGAAAACCTTTTTGCACCTTAGTGGGCTTTTGCTTACATAACATGGCTACGCCATAGTGGGCTTTTTGGCCATGAAAATACACGTGGTAACCCATGGCTTCAACGTCTGCCAAGGGGAAGGCTTCATCGTGCACTTTAATTTCTTGTAAGCCAATGACGTCAGGCTGATGCTTGTCGATAAGGGCTTGGAGCTGGTGAAGTCTTGCTCGCAGGCCATTGATATTAAAAGAAACGATTTTCATGATAGTGATTCTTGTAGGGCTAATTAAATGTCTTGGTCATACTAGAGCAGCCATTAACGAGGTGCAAGCTTAGGCGCTGGCATTTTCCACCTTGTCACACGGCGTAGCTTGCCTGTGTTGTTGGCTGATATAGACCCCTAAAAATACGGTTGCGATGGCGATACCTTGCCACAGGTTAAGTTGCTCACCGAGGATTAATATGGCCAGAAACAGCGAAAAAACAGGCGTTAAATTAGAAAATGCGGCTGCTTTAAGCACGCTTATTTTGACAATGGCATAGTTATATAAACCGTAAGCGCCAAGGGTCACCACGCTACCTAAATACAATACTGCCAGTAAACTGGCTGTGTCGTGTTGCTGCGGCAGCTCAGACATGGCAGCTTGCGGCGCAAAAAACAAGGTACCGGTAAACCCCTGAATCGCAATCAAGCTTAAAGGTGAATATCGGCCGGCCAATTTTTTTACGCAAATGGTATACACAGCAGCGCACAACATGGCCAGCATTTCTAGACTATTACCAAGCAAAGGGCGCGGCGCATAATCTGAACCAGGGGAAACCAAAGACAAGCCGATACCGCCACTGATACAAAGCAAAAAGCCAAATAAAATAAACCGAGAAACTCGCTCCTTGAGGGTGAACCAAGCTAAAATTGCGACAAAAATTGGCAGGCAAGAGACCAATACGCCGGCTTGCGCTGCCGAGGTATATTGCAAGGCATGGCCTTCAAATAAAAAGTACAAGCACGGCTCTGCCAAGCTCATCACAGATAAAATTTTCCAGTCACCGGTTTGGTAGCGGTATTGTTTGACCCAGCGCCAGAGCAGTAAGCAAGCCACTAAGGTTATCACCATACGGCCAAACATGACCCATTGCGGCGGGTAAAACAGCAATGCGTATTTCAAGGCAATGTAGGAGCTGCCCCATAGCAGCATCGCAAAGGTCAAACAAAGGCTGGCAGGCATGGCTTAAGGCTCAACAGCAAAGGTAATCAAAGCCTTATTATGCCTGCCTTAGCTAAGCGGATAAAGCCTGACTAACGGGTCATTTTCTTAACAAAGACCACCACGAAAAGGGCGATGGTAAAGCTGCCAGTAAAGGCTTCAATGGCGGCGATGCCCCGAGATAATCCCACCGGGGTGAAATCACCATAGCCTAAGGTGGTAAAGGTTACCACGCTGTAATACAAGCATTCCAAAAATGAAAACAGGTTGTGGCCAATGCTGGCGTGCGGCTCAAAGCGTACGATATCTCCCGCGAAGCTGATGCCAAAAAAGAAATACAACACCGCGCTAATAAATATCAACAAGATGGAGAATATCACCACACGAATGGGGTCTTCACCATAGCCACAAAACAAGTCCACGGTTTTTGAGAACAGCCGCTGTCTTGACAGTTTAGGCATTTGATAACGTCGCATGGTGAGCTCACGTTGTAAAAATGGCCCAGAGAAGGTAAACAAGCCTTGGTTCTCACTGGCTTTGCGCAAATCACGATAAATTTCTTCTGCTTGCTCAAATTGGTCAATGGCTTGTTTGGTATCGCCGGCATCAAGGGCGTCTTTGCCTTTGATTTCTTGGATGAGGTGCGCGCCAATCTTGATATTGTCAATTTTCGATTTTGCCAGTTTCATGCCCAATAAGTTGCACTCTTGCAGCTGGCAGCAATGCAGGTTGGCCGCGGTGAGGTCGGCTTTCATTAAGCTGCCTTTGCAAAATACCGCGTTGAATAAGTGTGCGCCTCTAAGGTTGGCGCGGTAAAGGTCTGAGCCTGTTAAATCAAAACCACTTTTAGAGGCTGGTTTGACTAAGTTGACGCCTTCGAGGTTGGCACGTGCTAACTGCAAGCCATGTAACATGCCACCATTACGGGCGTATTGCTCAAGCTTTTTGGCCGTATCAGGGCCAGACTTGTCGGTGTCTGGATGATGCCAATAACACTGGTTGTCAGCCACGCATTGCCCCCTGCAGCGATCGCCGAGGTGATTCTTAAATTGGCATTGTGCGTGCTGAGCTTGAGTCATACTTGTTCTGCCTGTTGTCTTTCTTGGGTGGCAAAGGTGCGCCCCTTTCCCCTTATTGGTGAGTATAGAAGCTCAACAACCTTTCGACTTTATCAATAACAATGTTTGTTATTTTGCACTTGTTGTTGCATCAGGCGCAGATACACTGAATAAAACAGCAGAGGAGGGAATATGGGATTATTAGTAGACGGTCAATGGCACGACAAGTGGTACGATACCAAAGCCAGCGATGGTAAGTTTGTACGCAGTGAGAGTCAGTTCCGCAATGCCATTAAGGCTGATGGATCAAGTCGTTTTACTCCTGACTCAGGCCGCTATCATTTATACGTTTCTTTAGCCTGTCCTTGGGCTCATCGCACCTTAATTTTTCGTCAGTTAAAACAGCTGACCGATCATATTAGTGTATCAGTGGTGTCGCCTGATATGCTGGCTCACGGCTGGAAATTTGACGACAAGCAATGCCAGGATGATTTATTTCAATCTGGCTTTTTACACCAAATTTATACTAAAGCTGATCCGCATTACAGCGGCCGCGTCACTGTGCCTATTCTATGGGATAAACAGCTAAACACCATAGTCAGCAACGAGTCGGCAGATATCATTCGCATGTTTAATCGCGAGTTTAATGGCTTAACCGGCAACACGTTGGACTTTTATCCCGCCGCGCTGCAAAGCGAAATTGATGAGGTCAATGAACAGGTATATCACAAGGTGAACAATGGCGTTTACAAAGCCGGCTTTGCGACGACCCAAGAGGCTTACCTAGAAGCATTTCATTCGCTGTTTTCGCAGCTCGATGCTATTGAAGAAAGGTTAAGCCAACAAGACTATTTGGTCGGGGATACGCTAACCGAAGCTGATTGGCGCCTCTTTACGACGCTCATCAGGTTTGACGCGGTGTACGTAGGGCACTTTAAATGTAATTTATATCGCATCGCTGATAAGCCGCATTTGCAGGCTTATCTAGAGCGTTTGTATCATATGGCGGGCGTAAAGCAGACCGTTGATATGTACCACATTAAACGCCACTATTACTTTAGTCACACCATGATAAACCCGACCCAAGTTGTGCCTCAAGGGCCTGCGCTGCCCTTTTTATAAGTACGCCTTGAAAGCAGCCTTCATAAAGTGAAGTGAAAGGCTGTTATCGAAGATGGTTGCCTCAGCATTAACACTCTGAGGTTTCTTTGGTAACAAAGAAATGTTCGTCGCCCAGTGGGTTATCGCCGCCACTTGCTTCCATATAAAGCACATAACATTGTTTAATTTCATCGTCATTTAAATCAATGCCTATGCGTACTTTAGAGCTTGTACCTCTTTTACAATTACTGCCGTCTCCGTAACAAATATCGTAATTCTGCTGGTTAATATCGAGGAGCTCAACGATGCCTAAGCGCGGTTGTCCGTCTGGGGCATAACGTTCGTTTTCCGAGAGCATGGCTTCTGGGTAGCCGTGTTTTAACTCTAAATAGCCTAAATCGATTTTCACGGGAGGCGCGTCGGTTTTGTCATCTGCGCTACTGCGCGGGGCCTGTTCCACTCCATGAATCGCGGCTTTAGCGTAAGCTAAGTCGGCGGCATCATTGACTGCCGCATACAAACCGTCAATGGCCGCAATATTCGCGTCTCGCTGTAAACCTGTCATTTTAGGCGCAGCGACGACAGCGAGCAGTGCCATTACAACGATAGTAATAACAAGCTCGACCAAAGTGAACCCGTTTATATGGAGCGGGGGAGTGCCAACACGCATATACCTTGTCATAAATACCTCATAGCATTATCAATACGGCGAGTGTAGTTGACTTATTCGGTGAGTTTTTACCTATTGGCGACAGCGGCAGGTCACGTATTGATATTAAGATGGATTTACAGCTATGTAAAAACAGAAGGCAGGCGCAATCAGCAAGCTAAAATGCGCCGTCGATCAAGCACTGCACACAATTTGGCTGCGCAGTGCAATGGGGCTTGTTGCCAGTTTGTCGCGTCTTTACTTCTTGGTGGGGCGCGTGGCTTGTCGGTAGTCTTCTTTTAATTGCAAGAATCGCTCACGGTGAGTTTGCGACAATGGCACGCCTTCTAAGATAGAAATACAGTCTTCCGCCTCATCAGCCAGGTTTTGATTAAAGCGCTTGGCTTGAGTCAGCAGTTTTAAGGTGGCTTGCAGTTTGTTGATGGCCGCACCTGAGTTCATTGGCGCTTTTTTCAGGGCGCGAGTGAAATAGCTTTTAGCTGCTTCAAAGTCTTGGTGGTCGTAAGCTTTCTTACCCATGGCATTGAGTGACTTAAACTCGTCCATGATTTTTTTCTGTTCACCTTGTTGGGTTTCTTTTAGCGCGTTGCTAGTGACTTCATCCATCACGTCTCGATTGGCCAGAGTTTCCAGCATTTCTTCTGCATACTCAAACTCACCAATGCCAGCGAGGGCAAACACCGACTCAGATAAAATAGGCGTGCCGGCTTCGTCATGGTGCTCTAAGATGGGGGCTAACGATTGCAGTAAGGTGCGCTTAGCTTTGAGCATTTCGCCTTTAGCTTCATGTACCCGGGCATGGCAAATACCTTCGAAAATATCAAAGTCGAAATCTTCTTCTTGGCCTTCTTCATGACGGCCTTTGAACAGGGCTGAATGCACGTCTTGTAAAATGCGGTTACGACGCACCGGATCTTCAGCGTGTTTGGCCGCGGTAATTATGCTACGAACATAGTTAGCAAGGTGAGCTGGCGCGGGGTAAAACGAGTTTCGGCTCAGTTGTAAAATAGCGCCATAACTGTCTTTTGCTACGTCAAACTCTTCCACTTCGGTGGCAATGCGAGCCAATAATTTGTGTCTATCCACGTTGTGGTACGCCAATTCGGCCGCACGCGTGACTATGGTGAGGGCTTTTTCAGCTTGGCCTTTTTCTTCATAAGCACGGCCTAACCACTCGTATGCTTCAATCATTAGTGAGTTGGTTTTAATGACACGCTCTAATACGCCAATGGCTTTGTCTAACTGCTTTTGCAAAAAGTAGACCTTGCCTAAAGTGATATTTGCCCAGGTAAATTCTCGTTCTTTGACAATGCTTTCTAGCAGCGCTTGGGCGGCGTCATAGTCTTCTGTGCGGATCAGCATTTCAGCCAATAAATTACGGCAGAAGTTCTTATATCGAGTGTCTTTTTTTAATTGCTCGCGGCAACTCAACGCAGTTTGTGCGTAATCTTTACTGCGCAGAGCGTTAAAGACGTCGGTTAATTCATTTTTCTTGCGAAAGCAGCGCTGTACTCGGGTATCAAGTTGATTATGTGAAAACGGCTTCATGATGTAGTCATCAGGCTCAAGCTCTAATGCGGTAAGTACCATAGAGCGAGAGTTATCGCCGGTCACGATAAAAAAGATGGCGTGTTTTGGCACCAGGTCATTATTGCGCAGGTATTCCAATAATTGCCGACCATTTTTGCCAGAGCCAAGGTTGTAGTCCACCAATAATAAGTCGAACTTGTTATCACGACACTGCTTAACGGCGGTTTCGGCGGTATCAGCAAAGAAAATATGTTTTGCGCCAAGGTTGGTTAACATGGCTTTCAGCATCACCTGAAAAGCCCGTTGATCATCAACGATGAGGATACGTTTGTTTTTGTAGCTGTACACACTTTTTTCCAAAGCTTTATTCCGAAAATGGCAGGCAAAAAGGCCAACGCGCCCTAGTGAACGCATTATTGTTAGCACAATATTATGATAACTGAAATTTCCTTCCTGTCTGCTAAAAAAATCATTAATGTTTCAAATGTCGCGGTCGATAAAGAATTATCCCGATAATTTGAGTAGTAATATGATCTCCGGACAAATACGCCAATCACTGCTGACCGACGAGCTGCAATTAGGCCAAGACCTAAATCATGCAGTGGCCAGTGGCGACCGTGCGCATTTTTCTCTATTGCTCAATCTACTCTGCGCCGACGTCAATGAATTGCCGCAATTTGCCCTTGCTGACAAACCTGAGATGCAAAAGTCAGAGCTTGACCTACGGGCGCAATTTGAATTACGTGAGCCTGTGCCACTGCGTGGCAAAGTGATGACTAGCGAACAAGCGAAAGGGCTGGGCGAGTGTACTCAAGCCGGTCTTAATCAAAGCGTACGGTTACAGCAATTACTCCGACCTGAGCCATTGTGTGGGCTTGATGAAACCGGCGGTTTAGACAGCGCGGTACTCGATAACATCAGCTTGAAAAAACGTTTACAGTATTTTGAGCAATTACAAGGTATCAAACCCGAGCCCGCAGAGTATGGCAAAGTGTCAATGAACCAAGTCATTGAAGGGTTTGATTATGGCAAAGAGGTTGGGTTATCCACCTTTAGCCAAGTGGCCTAACCTTATCAATAAAGATGCTCCCATTTTAGGGGGGTAAAAAGAACTGCCTTTATACGTACTGGGAATGTAACACGACCAATGCTTGATGAAATTGCTACCTCTAAGTGACCCGAAATCGAGTTCAGTTTTGGCAAGCTCTTTCAAGCAACGAACCTACTTCTTGTATAGTAAACGTTCATTCGCCTTTATTCTTTTGATAATCACTGCACTTTTTTGCTATCCACTGATGCAAATGAAGCCCCGTGTTTCGCTTTAGTAATACATCGACACCGGCTAAAATCAATAACCCAATTACTGTTCCCATCGTTTTCCTCAACTTATATCTACAATTCGCAGTTCAATTAAATTAACAAAAGCTTATGAAAACAATTAATCCATTGATTTAATGAGCTTATCTATATTCAATCCACCAAGTTCCTCTAGATTATTTTTAATCTCTTCATCTATGGATAGATGGCGTTCAACTTTCTTTACTTCCTTCTCAAGAAATCTTTCAACTTCTTGAGATACGTTGAACATCAACCCCTGTTCACGTGCCGCTTTTCTCGCTCGTTTAAGGCGAAGATCTAAGTCTGAAGAAATTTTAATGTTTAGTGATACTTTGGATTGTTTTCTCTGTAATGGCATATCGTTCCTCAACCCTTTCACCCTAATAATACTATATCTTTTTCTACCTTTTTGGGAGGGGAATTTAGCATTAGCTGTGAATGATTTGAGTTAAAGCTGATAAGGTGGCTGTATATGAATAATATCTGTAGAAGACTTTGGGGCAAAAGTCGTTTGCCAATTTTGCCCCGTTGAACCCCAACCAGAAACAGAAAACACGGCTCTTTTAAAAGCCATGTTTTCCTTAAACTCATCCAGGTAATCTTAGATATTAACCATTATGATGAGTGTTCGCCTTAAGGGGCTTCCAACAGCATTGGCTGCTTTTTGTTTGAAGGGATTGCTTTATGCACGCTAAGCGTCGTTAAAGCAATATTATCGAAACACCACGGTTTTATTGCCTGAAACAAACACTTTCTCATCCAGTACCAATGACAAGGCGCGGGTTAATACCAGCTTTTCGACGTCTTTGCCGGCTTTAGCCATGTCTGCGGCATCATAGGTGTGGTCTACATTGATCACGTCTTGGGTAATGATAGGGCCTTCGTCCAAGTTGTTATTAACAAAGTGGGCCGTCGCGCCAATGATTTTCACGCCACGCTCAAATGCTTGGCGGTATGGGCTGGCACCAATAAAGGCCGGCAAGAAGCTGTGGTGAATGTTGATGATCTTGTTCGGGAAGTGAGCCACGAACTCAGGCGTTAATATTCGCATGTACTTGGCCAGTACCACGTAGTCTGGGCTGTATTGTTGAATTAACTCAATGATTTTTGCTTCGTGCTCAGGGCGAGTTAAGTCTTCATGGCTTACGGTGTGATAAGGGATATCAAACTTATTCACCAATTCTTCTAACACATCGTAGTTGCCAATCACCGCGGCAATTTCTACGTCCATGCCGCCATAGGCGTTTTTCATTAAAATGTCGCCAAGGGCGTGGGCCTCTTTGGTCACCATGATAACGATGCGTTTACGACCCGCGGGCACCAAGTTGCGATTCGCACCATCGGGTAATGCCGAGTCGAGGTCGGCTAAAAAGGTGGCATCATTGAAATGGCCTTCGAGTTCGGTACGCATAAAAAAGCGGCCATGGTTATGATCAACGAACTCATTATTTTTAATGATATTTAATTGGTGCTTATAACAGATATTGGTGATCTGGGCGATAAGGCCTTTAGCATCGGCGCTATCTGTTAACAGTATTTTTCTTTCCATTTTTAGGCTCATTTTGTGTGGTTAGCTGCAACAGGCTTTGTACTTTTTGCCACTGGCACAGGGGCAAGGTGCGTTTCTTCCTGGCATGGCAGCTTTATGGCTAGCAGGGAATTGGCCATCTAGGTACAGCCACTGCTGGTCAATTTTAATAAAGTTGGAGACTTCATGGTGAAACTGCAAGGCATCTTGGTGCCAGTACCAAGCACAAAATTCGACTTGGCCTTGTTGGTCGTTACGCCCCCCTTTGCTTGCTAACACAGACAAGCTGCGCCAATCAGTTTGTTGACTGGCTTGGGTTAAACCGGCGGCGGTTTCTTGTTGACGTGAATCTGGGTGCCAAGTGTGAAACAAGTATTCGCCCAAGTGCAGCTTAAATGCACAAAAACGTGAGCGCATTAATTGTTCGCACGTTTGGGGGCGTTGTTCGCCTGTGTGGAAGGGCTGACAGCAAGCGGAATACGCTTTTTCGCTGCCACAAAAACATAACGGCATAAATTCTCCTAATCGGCCTTATTATGCACATTAGCAAGAAAGATATGAAGCCCAGAATGGCGTAAACAAAGAGGTAAATGCGAGAAAGTTGGCAATCGTGAAACTAGCTGAGTAAGTAGCTAAAAAGTGTTGACCAAAAACCCAAGCAGGTCACTAATAAAATAAGCCAATTATGTCGTTTCATCATTGTTTACCCTGTCATCTATTACGGTCGGAATACCCTAATTGTGCCAAGGCTAAGCCCTTAACACTATTGTGGTTTTCCCGTATCAGATGGTTCGAAAAATAAACAATTTCGCACATTTTGTTGAAAGTAACGGCTAACTGCTTCGGGTAAATCGTCTCGTGATACGATTTGTTTGATGGTGACGTCTTCGGTCTCAAGGTCAATAATTAAGCCAGTGCTTTGTGTTTTACCTTTTTCATACAACAATACTTTCGGTTTAAGCGCGGCTTTAGGATTGGTTGTCATGACTAAGGCGTAACGCTCATCGCTAAGTTGCACCAATGAGCCTGGCGGAAAAATACCCAGCACTCTGACAAGTACTTCGAGCATGGTTTTATTGAATTTGACCCCGGCTCCTTTAAAAAGCACCGCTATGGCGCTGCGCGGAGATAAAGGTTTTTGAAAAGACAATGGGCTGCATAATTCATCGTAAGCGTTGACCAAAATAAGCAACTGTGACATTTCGTCGATTTCATTTTCTTTCAGCTTTTTAGGGTAGCCCGAGCCGTCTAATCGCTCATGGTGGCTGACCACTAAAGGCAAAATGACTTCTGGGTAACAGCCGGCTTTTTTGAGCAGTTCCACGCTGTAGTTAGGGTGCATGTTGTAATAATTTTGCTCCGCCTTAGTGAAAGGCGTGGTTTTGCGGCGAATTTGCGGGGGCACTTT
Organism: Motilimonas pumila; assembly: GCF_003596335.1. Classification (GTDB taxonomy): domain Bacteria; phylum Pseudomonadota; class Gammaproteobacteria; order Enterobacterales; family CBDFNC01; genus Motilimonas; species Motilimonas pumila. The sequence goes on along the minus strand of NZ_QZCH01000039.1, from coordinate 15,196 downwards.
GAGTAGGCCAATATCATGCATAAAGGCCGCCAGGGTGAGTATTTCACACTCTTCTTTACTCCAGCCAAGCTCATTGGCGACCATCAAGCAAAGCGCTGATACATTCAGGCTGTGATACAACATATCGTCCGTGCTATTGGCCGCTTGAATGAGGTGCAAGGTACGTGGGCTTTCATTTTCCAGCACTTCTTGAGTCATGCCATTGACTTGACTTTTGATGTTGTAATAAGACTCTTCTGGCGCAAGGTTAAACCTGCCTAAGCAGGCTTTAAATTTATCCAAGTTTTCTTGATAGGCCTTATCTGCTTGCTTCAAGCTCTTTTTGCTTTCTTTGGAAGCTTGTTGTTGCAGCTGCTCTTTACTGGGAGGGCTAATCTCGGCAACCGGCGCAGGCGTCTGTAACTCTTCAATCTGGGCTTTTTTAATCGCTTGTTGCAGCGTCGGATCCGACTTGGCTAAGTCTACTTTTAGCTGTTTAATGCCAAGCGTTTTTAATACCTTTATCTGCTCAGCATTTTTCAATTTGAAGCTGCTGAACATAAAGGGGTGATCCTTCCAACCCACAGGAAGAATAACAAAGTGGCCTATTTGCAGGTCAGCGACGGTAAAAGTCTGTTGACTCATTCATGTCTCTTAACAAGAAAATATTGTTTAATTCTAGTTGTAAGGTTTCAAAAAATAAAAAAAAAGCCCGCTAAATGCGGGCTTTTGACACAAATTTAAGAAAATTAAGCTTTAGCTGCCTTTTTACCTTTAGCTGGTGCTTTTTTAGCAGGCTTTTCTTCTTGCTCTGCCGCTTCAACGTAATCCACACCGTGGTAAGAAGCAATCAACACTTCTTTTAGCTCACTGATGAGTGGGTAACGTGGGTTAGCACCTGTACATTGGTCATCAAATGCATCAACCGCTAGCTCATCAACTTTCGCCATGAACGCTGCTTCGTCAACACCGGCTTCTTTGATAGACAGTGGAATACCCACTTCTTTCTTCAGCTCGTCCAACCACGTTAGTAGGTTGTTTAGCTTCTCCTCAGTGTTCTTACCGCCTAGGCCTAAGTGGTCAGCCACTTCTGCGTAGCGAGCACGTGCTTTAGGACGGTCGTACTGAGAGAAAGCCGTTTGTTTAGTTGGTGTGTTTGTTGCGTTGTAACGAATAACGTTAGTCAGCAATAACGCGTTAGCTAAACCGTGTGGTACGTGGAACTCAGCACCCAGTTTGTGCGCCATAGAGTGACACACACCTAGGAAAGAGTTGGCAAATGCGATACCAGCGATAGTCGCAGCATTGTGTACTTTCTCACGTGCAACAGGGTCTGCTTTACCGTTTTGGTAAGAGCTTGGTAGGTACTCTTTTAACAGTTTAAGCGCTTGTAGAGCTTGACCGTCAGAGTACTCGTTCGCCAATACAGAAACATAAGCTTCCATGGCGTGAGTTACCGCGTCGTAACCACCGAATGCACATAGTGATTTAGGCATGTCCATCACTAGGTTTGCGTCAACAACAGCCATGTTTGGCGTTAGTTCGTAATCCGCTAGTGGGTATTTTTGACCCGTAGCATCATCCGTTACAACCGCGAACGGGGTAACTTCAGAACCTGTACCAGAAGTGGTTGTAATACAAACTAGTTCAGCTTTGCTGCCCATTTTAGGGAACTTGTAGATACGTTTACGGATATCCATAAAGCGCATAGACAGGTCTTCGAAATCAGTTTCTGGGTGCTCGTACATTACCCACATGATTTTCGCTGCGTCCATTGGTGAACCACCACCTACCGCTAGAATAACGTCAGGCTGGTAGCTGTGACACGCTGCTGCACCTGCTTTCACTACTGAAAGTGTTGGGTCAGCTTCTACTTCATGGAATACTTCAACTTCCATGCCTTTCTCTTTCAAGATGGCACGTAGGTCATCGATGTAACCGTTGTTGAATAGGAAACGGTCAGTTACGATCATGGCGCGTTTCTTACCATCTAGGTCGTCCATTGCTACTGGCAGTGAACCACGACGGAAGTAGATAGATTTTGGTAGTTTGTGCCACAACATGTTTTCAGCTCGCTTCGCTACAATTTTCTTATTGATAAGGTGTTTTGGACCTACGTTTTCAGAAATCGCGTTACCACCCCAAGAACCACAACCCAATGTTAGAGAAGGTGCAAGCTCGAAGTTGTAAAGGTCACCGATACCACCGTGAGAAGAAGGCGTATTACAAAGAATACGAGCTGTCTTCATTTTATCACCAAAGTAAGCGATGCGATCAGCGTTAGCGTCTTGGTCTGTGTAGATTACAGACGTGTGACCTACACCACCGATATCAAGTACGATACCTGCTTGACGAACTGCGTCTTCAAAGTCTTTTGCTTTGTAAACACCTAGCGTTGGAGACAGTTTCTCGTGAGAGAATTCGTCGTCGTAAGACGCTTCTAAGCCTTCACCGATAAGGATTTTAGTGCTCTTAGGTACAGTTACGCCTGCTAGTTCAGCAATTTTATATGCTGGTTGACCAACGATTTTTGCGTTTAGTGCGCCATCGATAAGCAGTACTTTACGTACTTTGTCAGCGTCTGCTTTGCTTAGTACTGCTGCGCCGTATTTTGCAAAACGCGCAATCGTTTCGTCGTAAACCGACTCAACAATGATGGCCGCTTGCTCAGAAGCACAAATTACACCGTTGTCGAACGTTTTTGACATTAAGATAGAAGATACAGCACGTTTGATGTCAGCTGTTTCATCGATAACAACTGGCGTGTTACCTGCACCAACACCGATTGCTGGCTTACCAGAAGAGTAAGCAGCTTTAACCATGCCTGGACCACCAGTTGCTAAGATAAGCGCGATATCATTGTGCTTCATTAGCGCGTTAGATAGTTCTACAGATGGTTGGTCAATCCAACCAATGATGTCTTTTGGCGCGCCTGCTTTAACTGCTGCGTCGAGTACTAATTTCGCCGCGAAGTTAGTTGCATTTTTTGCACGTGGGTGAGGCGAGAAGATACAGCCGTTACGTGTTTTAAGAGAGATAAGCGCTTTAAAAATAGCAGTAGATGTAGGGTTAGTAGTCGGTACGATTGCACACACAATGCCTACTGGCTCAGCGATAGTGATTGTACCGCCTTCATCGTTGCTGTCGATGACACCACACGTTTTGTCATCTTTGTATTTGTTGTAGATGAACTCAGAAGCGAAGTGGTTTTTAATCACTTTGTCTTCCATGATCCCCATGCCAGACTCTTCAGCCGCCATACGAGCCAATTCGATACGTGCAGTTGAAGCTGCTAAAGAAGCTGCGCGGAAAATTTTATCCACTTGCTCTTGGCTGTAGGTTGCGAACTCTTTTTGAGCTGTTTTGACGCGGGCGACCATTTGGTCTAATTCAGCAAGATTGCTAACTGTCATCTTGTTACTCCTAGTAAAATAAAAACTTTTTATTAAGGGTTGAGACTTACTGCTATACCACCTGGGTGGCGTTGAATTCGCTCAGTGCCTACTCCGTAAATGCCCTTAGTAAACAGCTTTGGTAAATGATTATATGACTGACGGGGTCGAAAAACTTGATCCAGATCAGTTGTTGTTTAGTTACAAAAGAAAATCTATTACTAAATGGTTAATAAACTCCAAATGTGCTTTAAATACTAGCATTTACGGATGTAGAGTCGTTTTTTACGTATGCCTGAAAAAACTAATTGCCAGCCATTGTGCCTATAATAGTAGGAAAATTTCATCTTTTTTCCTCTTTTATCTGCGAAAGATCACAAATTTATCCGGCTATTTCGTCACGTAAGAAAGTAACTGCTTGCCTAGGTTCATATCATATCCATCATGGTGGAAATTAGTACTAATTTTCAGCTCTTTATAATATGTTGAAAAACAGTAGATAAGCGCCTTTAACACTGTTTTTTGAGCTAATACTGACCTTTGTTTGACTTTTATCCCTGTTATTTACCTTGCTCATAAAATAAAATGAAAACATATTCATCGTCGGGGATAGGGACAGTGGCAACGCAAGCTGAGCGAAATTATTTGACTAAGCAAAACCTGATTCAAGCGACGAAGAAGTGCATTCTTGAGGTGGGGGTTGCCGGAACCAATGCCACCTTAATTTGCCAAACCGCAGGAGTGACACGGGGCGCGCTCAACCATCAATATCAAGATGGTAAATACGGTGTAATGGCAGACGTATTAGACGGCATCTTTAGCCGGATAATTGTTGAACTGCAAGGTAAACACCAAACTTGCCCTTTGTTAGTGCTGGAGTTTTTGCTACAAGACCTGCACAAAGACCCTCACAGTGAACGCTTTTTGGTGATCACTGATTTATGGCTCTCAATGCGCATTGATGAGCGCCTGGCAGAAATCGTTGGTCCTGTGTTTCATCAAGCCAATGCCATGGTCTGGAATAAGTTTGACCCTCATTCTGACCATGAAGTGGATATTTTTATTGGCATGGTTCGTACCTTCTTTCAAGGCATGCATTTAAACCGTTTCAACAACGAGTTAGACCTCAATATCCTGAAAAAACAAGCCGGTTTAATGCTCAAACTGTTACAAAATTACAAACAAACCTTGGCTTTGATCGCTTAAACGGTTTGCTTCCCTGTTTGATTTTCTATGCTTTATGGCGGTTGCCGATATTCTGGGCATTGCAAAATGCCGGCGATGACTTGGCATAAAGCCTGCGGTTGATCGAGCCCTGCGTCGTGTCCTGCTGCCTCAATGAAATGAACTTGGCTTCCTTGGCGTTTCGCCATATTTTGCGAACATTCTGGATTAACCAACTGGTCTTGGCTAGCTGCAATAAAACTGACTGTTACGTTATCACTCGGTACAAAAGTAAAGCGCAAGGCGGCATAAAGCTGACGTATTAAGTGGCTAATCGGTGCGCGGTTTTGTTTGCGGTATTGGCTCCAGCGTTGCAACAAGCGTTGATTTCGGTGTTGGCTGAGGGTCGTAAAGCGTAAAATGGCGGCTTCAATTAAACTCGTGTCTTGGTCTCGCTCACGCCAGCGCCAGGCTTGCCAAAGGCCCATTAACACTTTTTCAATGTGAAAGCGCTGATACCAAGGGCTCATATTGCAGCTACTGTTGATGGCGATGATATGTTGCAGTGGTAAAGTGCCACGATGGGGGCACGCTAACGCTATCATGCCGCCTAAGCTCAGGCCGATTAAAATGATGGGACGGCCTTGGTAAGACGCCAACTCAGCCATAATATGATCTGCGTACGTTTCAATGTCTAAAGGACTGCGGCGGTGAGCAACCTGCCCATTGCCTAAGGTATCAATGGCAATCACATCACAGCCACTTTGGCTTTGTTGCAACAACTGGGTGAATTCTCCCCAGTGACGCTGTTCACGAAACAGTCCGCGTAATAATACGATCACAGGTTTCATCGTTTCACCTTTTGATACCATAATTGCATTGCTTGAGCGTGATAGTCCATTTTAGCTTGCTCACCCGGTAACCATTGTTCGGCGGAATAGGCGGCCTGAATTAAAAAGTTCATCATCACGGTATGACGGCGCAAAATTCGCTCTTGCCGGTGCCGCTTTTGAGGATTAAAAAAGCCCGCAAAATTGAATAATTGCTTGGGATTTTTTTTCACCCATAACCAAGATCCCATTTCTAGGGTAAGGGGTAAAAAAGTGGCTTTTTTATGGCCCTTGATTAAGTGATCCCATAAGTCGCCGTGGGTTGTGTAGAAGTGGCTTTGCGGCGCTGCTTGATAATGGGCGTGGTACGGGTACGTTGTGTCAAACAGCTGCATTAAACGAAACATCTGGGCCAAGCCAGGAAAAGGCGCAACATTACCCGCGTAGGGAAACCATAAATAGTCTTTGAGACCAAAGCCTGAGTGGGCATCAAGGCTCAGCGTGACGCGGCTGCGGGTGATTAAATCCGAAACAAAATCAATCAAGACTTGGGATTCAAGCTCAAGGCCATGCTTACCTCGATACCATGGCAGAACGGGGCTAATGCGGTGGCCGCCTACGAGGGGCGTAACGTTGCAAACTGCGTCTACCTGACCATTGCGCATCAAGTCAACGCCATTGCCGTTGGCGCGAGAGTTTTGATAAAACCCGACAGGGTTGAGTAAAGGCAAAAACGCCACCCTGACTTTGTCAAATAACCGCTGAAAATGTTCATCCCATTCAAGGCGCTCAAGTAAACAGCTTAAAAATGCAATCACCACCTGGCTGCCAATGCGCTCTACACCATGAACGCCGCCGACAAAGATCACGGTAGGGGCGTGCAGTTGCTGGCTGCCAAGTTCAACGCCCAAGATGGGAAAGCGATGGTTTTGGTGTCCGATTTCAGCTAAACAGCTTGTGCGCACTTTGTGCCGGTGTTTATGCAAAATTTGCTCTAGCTGAGACAGTTCTGGGATCGGCATTAATCAGTAACCTATGGTGTCATCGCACGATTGCTATCGATAGATTAAAAATTTGTTACGACAGTTTTATGAAATACAGCGCTTTCTTACGAATTTTAACATCTCACTTATTTCTTTATTATTATTGTTTTATATCACTTGTGTTTTGCTGCTTAGCTAGGCTTTAATGCTAGTAACTGAATAAGGAGTGATATTATGTCTAACGAAATTAATAACGATGATGTCTGCGATGCATGTGGTGTGATGGTCGAGCTTGGCAGCGTGATCCACGAAGACGATTGCGTATTAACCTTGCCAATCAGTGCGCCTGATGAATCTCAAGCTAAGCAACTGGCGCAAAGTTACGTGGCTAAAGCGAAAGCAAAATTTGCAGATTGTGAAGTCAGTGAAAAGACTGAACCACAAGGTGATGGTATCTTATTAACATTGTCATTGACGTTTTCTTGCACCGCTGAGCGTTTAATTTTTGAAATGTCGCTGCGCTAAACGGTACAACTCAATATAGGGTAGGGCTCATGGTGCCAGCGTTACGCATAAGTGGATTACTGTTTTTGCTATTCTGGTTACAAGCTTGCTCCAGCTCGCGTTCGACGTCGGTCGATGTCGAGTTTAACGAGTCAGATCCTATGGTTGAAATTTTGCTCGACCACTATGATGAGTGGCAGGGCACCCCTTACCGCTTGGGCGGAACCAATAAAAAAGGTGTGGATTGCTCTGCATATGTGCAGAATATTTCTCGCCAATACTTCAAAGGCCACCTTTCTCGCACTACGCTAACCCAATCGAAACAAGGTAAGCATGTTAACCGCTCAGCCCTTGAGCCAGGTGATTTGGTGTTTTTTAAAATCAAAGGCAAAACCCGCCATGTAGGCATTTATATGGGAGAAGGCCATTTCTTACATGCTTCCACCAGCCGCGGCGTGGTGATCTCTAACCTCTATTCTGACTACTGGAAAAAATATTACTGGATGTCTCGGCGGGTAGAGTTGTAACATCTTGCTTTAATGATATTTTTATCGCTAGATAAAAGCCTAAAGGTTGTCAGTAGTTTATTAACTTTTATTAACCTTTGACTGGCTTAACATTGATAAAAAATATGTCTGTTTTTCTTGCTGTTAGCAAAGCTTAGTCACATTGCGACACTTGTTATTTGTGCCTTAAGGCAATAGGATTAAGCTAAAATAATGCAGTTTAGTTAACTAAACTCAGCGAACTATTATAAACCTTATAATAATCAACGTTTTGCTTGTCATTTTTCAATGGTAAGACAGTTTTTGGCATGGAATAGAAAAAATGCGTATAGCTCCACTGGTATTATCGGTTGGCCTTTTCTCATTAGCATTGAACTCCTCTCTCGTGTATGCAGCACAAGTGGACGAGCTTGAGCAACAAATTCAGATGAAACAAGCTGAGTTTGACAGCTATGTGAAAGAGTTAGACGCCATTCGATCATCAATCGAAATGGATGAGGATGAGCTGCAACGCTTAAGCCAACAAAGCAAAAGTTTAGAATCGAAACGCAAAGCGGCGTTGCTTGATATGGATAAGCAATATGAACGTTTGGTGGCCGATCCTAGCCTAGACATCAGCAGCTCTATTTCTGCTTATCAATATGCGTTAAAAGCGCAAACTCTAAACCAAAGCAAAACTAAACAGCAAAAAGCAAAAGTCGTGAGTAACCAAGACAAACTCGCTAATTCAAAAATGGCGCAGTTTAGTATGCTCAATGAAATTGAAAACCTGAAAGAGCAGTACAATTTTGCGCGGGTTGAACGCATCAAACAAGAGTTTGAGCAAGGCGGCAAGCTGGAAGTAACGCAAAGCATCACTTGTGGCGAAAATGCCACTTTTAAGCAATGTGCTGAACAAGGTAACTCATTGGCCCGTAAAACGGCCAGTCAAATGCTGACTAACAAGCTATTTCAAGACGTGACAGAACAAAAACTGGCGATGGAGCACAGAGACAATGTGGCGGCCAGTGTGAAGATCATCGAACAGACGATTCTTGACAGTGGCTTTAGCGGTCAAGGTGACTACAGCGTTAAAATGCAAGTGACGATGAAAGGTCGCCTAGCCAACACTCAAGCGTGTCGTTTATTGGAGTTGGACAATCGCTACTGTGTCAACGGTGAAGAGTCTTATGACAGTTCAGATTACGAAGAAGTGGACTACAGTGCTAGCTCTAAGCAAGTACAAGCGAAAACCTATACCCTCACGGTACGTTCAAACCTGCATAACGATGAAGTATTTATTAATGGTAAAAGCTACGGCGCAAGCCGTGTCGACGCCATGTTGCCGCCAGGGGAGTACAAGTTAACGGTAAAAAAGCCTGGATTTGAAACTTATCATCGCAATGTTAAGTTAGCCGGCCATAAAACCGTGCGAGCCGAGTTAGGCAAATTAGTCGTGAACTTGAAAATGGGTGATAAGTTTGCTGACTCAATCGGCGCGGGCATCAAAGCGCCGGCGATGGTCGCGATAGGTAAAGGCAAGTACCGCATTGGTGATATCCAAGGTAACGGCTTAGGCAATGAACAACAATCGCGTAACGTTAGCATTAACACGACCTATGGCATTGGCCAAAAAGAAGTGTCGGTGGCTGATTTTGAGCGCTTTGTAACGGCAACCGGTTATCAAACCAGCGCCGAGAAAAGCCGTGGTTGTGCGGTTTATGGCAGTGGTTCGCCTGAGTTTCAATCGCACCTGTCATGGCGCAAACCCGGGTTTGAGCAAAAATCTAATTCGCCGGTAGTGTGTGTCACTAAAAAAGATGCGCAATCCTATGCCAAGTGGTTAAGCCGTAAAACGGGCTATCAGTACCGTTTGCCATCAGAAACCGAATGGGAAGTGGCCGCTCGTGGTGGCAGTAAAACCGATTACTGGTGGGGCAATAATATTGGCTCTGGCAACGCTAACTGTGGTTGGTGTGGCACCAATTGGTCCAATAAAGGCGCCGCGCCGATAGGCTCTTTTAAAGCCAATAAGTATGGTTTATTCAACACAGTGGGTAATGTTTGGGAAATGACCGACAGTTCGCCTAATGTGGTTCGCGGTGGCTCTTGGAATTTTGCGCCTAGCTTAGCAAGGGTGTCTTCTCGCCTTGAAGTGAGCTCAGGCTTTGCCGCTAACTATGTGGGGTTCAGATTGGTGCGTGAGCAGTAATCGAAACGATAGAAAAAGTTATTAAAAACCGGCCTTTAGGCCGGTTTTTTTATGCCGATAATAAATATATGCGTTGCTTCTCCATTTAAGAAAAAACGCTGTGCTATGTTAAATGTCTATCACCTTTTAGGACTCATATAATGAAACAAAGTCAACCCTGCCTTTCTTTCGCAATACTCAGTTTACTGTTATGTTTTTCTCCTGCTAGTTGGGCCAGTGCTGGCTCTAGTTTAGATCTCACTTCTCACCCGGTCGGCTACATTGCCATTGCTGTGTTTGTGTTAGCTTATGCCTTAGTCATGGGCGAAGAAGTGTTACATTTACGAAAATCTAAGCCCATGTTAGTGGCCGCAGGCGTGATCTGGGCTATGATTGCGGCCGTTTACGTCAATAACGGCATGACCCACGAAGCAGAGCAAGCGTTTCGTCATAACTTACTCGAATACGCCGAACTGTTATTGTTTTTGCTGGTAGCAATGACCTATATCAACGCAATGGAAGAGCGCAGATTGTTTGACGCGCTGCGATCTTGGATGGTGAATAAAGGCTTTAGTTTACGCAGCTTATTTTGGTTAACCGGCGTATTAGCATTTTTCATTTCACCCATTGCTGACAATTTAACCACGGCGCTGTTGATGTGCGCCGTGATCATGAAGGTGGGCGGCAGTAATAAAAAGTTTGTGGCCATGGCGTGTATTAACGTAGTTGTGGCAGCGAACGCCGGTGGGGCATTTAGTCCGTTTGGCGATATTACAACCTTAATGGTATGGCAAAAAGGCATGGTGGAATTCCAACAATTCTTCGCGCTGTTTGTACCATCTGTGGTTAACTTTATCGTGCCTGCGACCATTATGAGCCTGTTTATCTCCAAAGAGAAGCCGCAAGCCGTGGATGAAGCCGTAGAACTTAAACGTGGCGCATTTCGCATTGTAGCGTTATTTCTAGTCACCATAGGTATGGCTGTGTCAGCTCACTCGTTGCTGCAGATGCCTCCTGTGCTAGGCATGATGACGGGCTTAGGCTTGCTGCAGTTCTTTGGTTACTATCTGCGCCGCACATTAGATAAATCGCTTGCTCGAAAACGCGCGCTGGCCACTCAAGCTCATGATGAAAAGCGCCTGAAAGCATTAGGCTCTGTGGTGCCGTTTGACGTTTTTAATAAAGTAGCAAGGGCTGAGTGGGATACCTTATTGTTCTTCTATGGCGTAGTGGTGTGTGTGGGGGGGTTAGGTTTTATTGGTTACCTTTCACTTATTTCGCATACCATGTACACCGAATGGGACATTACTTATGCCAACGTAGCCGTAGGCGTATTGTCTGCCTTGGTTGATAACATTCCGGTGATGTTTGCGGTGCTGACTATGCAACCGGATATGTCTTTGGGGCAATGGCTGCTGGTGACCTTAACCGCGGGTGTGGGCGGCAGTATGTTGTCGATTGGCTCAGCCGCTGGCGTGGCCTTAATGGGACAAGCTCGAGGCATTTATACCTTTGGCGTTCACCTGCGTTGGGCACCCGTTATCGCGCTTGGTTACGTTGCCAGTATTATGGTGCACTTGTGGCTCAATGCGCATCTATTTTAATGATGACTTGCCTGCATTGGCTCAATGACAAGTTAATGTAAAACGAAAATGGTTGGTAATGGCCAACCATTTTTATTGCTATCCAAGTTAGCGTGTTCGCGATTACAGCAGCGCGTTTTGCTTACCTTGGGGTTTAAAGTAACAGACGAGGTATAACAGTAAGCCAACGGGACCGAACCAAAAAGTGAAGGGTAAGCAGACCAGCAAAGGCCATTTACGGGCATTGTTTGTCTGCACTTTGTCTATCATCCAACGCCCTATCAGCAGATCAAAGGCTAAAAAGTGAAGCCATCCAGCCGCTAAATTCCCGGACTCAGAAAACAGTCGCGCAACTTGTTCTAAGCTGGTAAACCCACCGTCAGGCACACTATGCCAATACCGGATTATCATGCCCAGATACATTATCGATAAGCATATCGGTAGCAGTCTACCTCCTACTGTTAACCAGGCATTTTGATATTGAGTTTGGAAGGTGCCAACACCCAAGCAAAGCCAAGCCAATAATGCCAAACTGCTGGCCATCTGAAACACGGTATCAGGAGTCATGACAAATCTCCTTTTGATTGAGTATCAGTGGCGTTTTGGAGGGTTTCTTCAACCTGTGTTTGCTGGCCTTGTGGCGAAGCTTCTTGCGCTGTGACTACCACACCTTGATGACCATAACTGAATGCTTGGCCGCCGTGTGTTTGAGCGTAATCTTGCGCTTGTTGCTGGGTGGCAAACCAAAGATTCAGTTTGGCAATGTGCTCGCCATTATGTGCCATGATATTTTGACTCGGAGAGTCGTCTGGTAGCCGTTTAAGCGTGGGTAAATACGTTTGCCAACTGCTAAAACCAGCTTCAAGGGCCAGCATGCGTAAAAAGTGTTTACGCTGCAGCTGGTGGCGACTATGGTAAATGTCCGACACTTTTTCTAAGGGGGATGCGCCAGCAGCATGTAACCTTCTGATGGCAGGTAAAGCTTCACTGATAGCGCCATTTTTGGCCGCACGGTGCAACTTTCTAGCCAATTTAAGCTTGCTTTTTACGTGTGGATTATCTGCGTTTTTGGGGGTATTTGCGTCAATAACAGAGCGGGTAGGATGTTTCATATAAACTCCAGCGAACATATTAGCCTTCTCGTTAAGGGCTTGTCCTAGAGTTAAGTGTCATAGGAAAATACAATTATCGGCAGGTGAGTAAACTTTCACGAGGCAGGCGTCCTGTACACCTGTAATTATATTAGCAAGGTAAGTTTGAAGTTGTAAATGATTTTTTTGTGATGGCTTGCGGTAAGGCAATGTACGCCCGCCAATATTGAATTTCTCTAATTCGTCGCACTTTTTATTGCCCCGTTGAATAATCACTCGTGTAAAGCAGAGCAGCTCAGCCTTATGGCAAAGCTGTAACTATTTTGACTAAGGAGTGAAAATGAAAAAGAGCAAATTAGGTCACCTTATTCCCTGCGTGCTATTAAGCCTATCAAGCATGGCGGTATATGCGGGTATAACTTTAGACACCCGTACCATCCCTGTTCCTGCAGGCGTGTCTGAGCAAATGGCAAATATCATTGAGCAAAGAGAAGGTGGCTCGCCATTGTCCGTACCTGTGCCGCAAAATACCGAGCAATGGTTAACCCTGCAAAAGCAATTTGACGCCTCAGGTATCGACATCGCTCAGCAAGCGCTGAAAAACTGGGAAGTCACGTATGAGGCCAAAGAGTTTGCTGGCGTAAACACTTTTTTTGTCACCCCTAAGCAGGTTGCTCCTGAATATAAAGACAAATGGCTGGTGCACATTCATGGCGGAGCCTTTGTGTTTGGTGGCGGTGAGTCGGCGCTGAGAGAAGCGATGTGGGTCTCTAATGGCCTGGGAGCCAATGTAATTTCTATAGATTATCGTCAGCCACCGTTGCACCCATTTCCCGCCGCTATTGACGATGCTGTTGCGGTGTGGCAAGAGCTGATTAAAACACAGCCTGCAGAGCAAACGGCGATGTTTGGCACTTCCGCGGGGGGCAATTTAACCTTAGCCACCACTCTGGCGCTGCAAAAAGCGGGCATTGCCACACCCGGCGCTTTGTATGTTGGTACGCCAGCGGTTGATTTAAAGCATACCTCTGATACTTGGTACACTCTAAAAGGCTTAGATCCTTTAGGCCAACGTGAAGGCATCATTGATGGCACATTTAGCTTGTATGCGGGAGGGGAAGCCCTTGATCACCCATTGGTATCTCCCATTTACGCTGAGATAGACACGTTTCCGCCCACTTTATTTTTCTCAGGAACACGAGATTTGTTACTCAGTGACACTGTCAGGATGCACCGTCACTTGCGCGCCGCAGATGTAACGACAGAGCTGCACATCTACGACGGACAGTCTCATGGCGATTACATTACCAGCTTAGTAACGGATTTACCTGAGTCCGAAGATGCATTAAAGGAGCTAGCTCACTTCTTTAATAAACACATAAACTAAACCCTTGTAATATTGATAGATATCAGCTGTGCTATTGACATTAGCGCAGCTGAGCCGGTTAGCACTACCTTGGTCAACAGGAATCTTATCATGTTAAAAACATCGCACCATCTTTGCCGCTTTTGGCTTTGTATTGTTGGCTTGTGCTTTTCATTACTTAGCTTTGGGACAAATGCCAGCGATGCAATTAAGCTAGCGGACACTTCAAGCCCCAGTGCCACTTTGTCGAGCTTTATGCATGCGTCGGAGCAGGTGATCCAGCATTGGCGTGATGAGACATTGCATTTGCCAGCGGCTCAACATGCATACTTTCAAGTTATTCGAACGATGGATTTATCTCAACTGCCTAACCGCAGCCGAACTGTGGTGGTAATGGAGCGAATTTTATTATTGAGAGAAATCCTAGATAGGATTGATTTACAAGAGCATCAACGTGCGCCAGATGCAGAGCAAGTCAAACAAAAAGAGCTCGATATGTGGCGCTTTGCAAATACAGATATCGTGTTGGCCAAGCAAAATACGGCCGATAATGCGGGGCAATTTTTATTTAGTTCAAGTACGGTGCAAAACTTGCCACGGTGGTATCGTATCTTGGCGGATTACTCTTACAACACGGATGTGAGGCCGGATTATTACCAAGAGTTTTTACTCAGCCCTGGGCCGCTGTTTTCAAAGTCCTTAATCGAGTCATTTCCTAACATGTTTAAGGAGATGTACGGGCCGTTGCCGTTATGGCAATGGTTAGCTTTGTTGGGGGTGTTGTCTATATGTAAGGTTCTGATTAGTTTTAGTTTTTATCTTGGTGAACGCTGGGATGAGAAGTGGCAAGACCGGGGCATGAGTTGGCGTACAGGGCGGATCTTATCCTTGGTAGGGGTGGTGTTGTTATTACTGTTAGCCAGTTATGTTATTGACGATGGCATCTGGGTAACAGGGGGCGTCTACCAGTTTTTTTCTATTTCATTTTTGCTGGCGCAATTTTTTTTCTTGTCGTGGCTTATCATGGCCATTTTCAACTATTTCGCCAAAATTTATGTTTATAACAAACATCAAGGAAAGCACGTTGACTCGTCACTTATTATTGTCTTAGCGAGAATTTTTGGTGGTATGACCATCGCCATTTTAGGCGTATATGTAGTTGGTTATATGGGCTTTTCAATTTCACCCATTGTGGCCGGTTTAGGTGTGGGTGGTTTGGCTGTGGCTTTGGCTATTCGTCCCGTTTTGGAGAATGTGATTAACGGCTTAACCTTGTACGCGGATGGCGGTATTCGTATTGGTGAGTTATGCCGTTATGGCGACAAACTGGGCACCATTGAAAGCATAGGCCTTCGCTCAACACGGATCCGCACATTAGAGCGCTCACTCATTACCGTCCCTAACTCTGAATTTGCCAATATGGAGATAGATAACCTTGAGCGCCGAGATAAAAGGCGGATGGAGCATATATTGCGGTTACGCTCTGAAGTTTCCTTAGACCAATTAAAGGTGCTGATTGTGAATATTCGCCGGTTGTTATTACAGCACCCTCATACACTGAACCTTAAGCGAGCATTGCATTAAAAACCCCATCTAAGCTATTGACCTTATTGCGTTTTGATTGTGGT
>NZ_QZCH01000038.1 GCF_003596335.1 Motilimonas pumila | reverse complement strand
TCAGGCTCATATCATTTCCTTAATCTATTGACGATATTGTCTCAAAATTAAGTGTCCAATTGAATTAGACCAGAACAAACAGAGTATTGCGGTAAGGTCGAGCATCATGATTATCAGCTTTACTTGGCTATCAATGATATAGACCATACGAAAACGAAAGCCATGTCGCCTCAAACTAATGGTATCTGCGAACGCTTCCACAAAACGATACTTAACGAGTTCTATCAGGTCACGTTCCGTAAAAAGCTGTATAGCTCATTAGAAGAGCTGCAAAAAGATCTGGACGAATGGATGACGTATTACAATAATGAACGCACTCATCAGGGCAAAATGTGTTGCGGCAGAACACCGCTGGAAACATTACTCGATGGGAAATCGATTTGGGCTGAGAAGAATTTAGCTCAAATCTAAACTGACAGTCACCGATAGAAAAACGGGTAACTGTCAGGTCAAGTCTGAGCTAGTACAAATTATAACTGTCATATTTAAAGCGTAGCGCGGCTCAGCTTCTGACTACGCAGACAGTTGCTTTGTCGATATTACGAACCCACCATGACCAGCTTGCCCTTGTTTGCTCCTTTGCTATTTGGACTTACCCAGCTAGCTTATCTGAGTCATTGTGTGTAGATAATGGCCCTCATTAATCAATAACCGACTATTGCCAACCGGTGAAGTGGTAAACGGTACTACCCACAACTTCAAACCATCAGAGAAATCAAAACTGTGCTCAATAGGTGCCATAAATCCATCGTGGCTCGGGTAAATCAGATACAACTCCCCTTTTCCCGCGAGGTATTTTTGTCCATACGCGTACATTTGATACATATCTGCTTGAGATATACCGTAGTTATGAGCCTCTAAGTCAATCAGTTTCCATTTAGTATCTAATACGATGGCGTGCTGTTTACCCTGAGTGATAAGCAGGTCAGGTTTAAGCTGAAAGGCGCCTTTACCGTTATGTCTCAGTAAATACTTTGACCGAGCTTGAGTGGATAACTCGACTTGATCGTCTAACTGTGACCGCAAAATGGATGCAACATAGTTCTCGAACACCATCTCCATGGGAAAGAGTAGAGACATTGCTTCGGTTTGCCCTTTCATACTAAGGGGGGATTGGCCACTCAAAATCAATTTTGCCCATGCCAATGGAGGGTGATAATCAGCCATTCCGCGGTCCAGTTTCAAGGCCGTAAAATCTTGCTGAATGACCTTTGAAAGTGGCACGTCAGCAAACGCAAACAGCAACTCTCGTAGCAGTTTCTGATTAGTTGCAAGCTTGGTATAACTGGATAGCTTTTTTAATGCCGACTTAATCAGCCGATTAGCTGGACGATCCACTAGGTACTCATCGTATTCGACATAGAACTTGTGCTTGGTAACTCTATTTCGCCTAATCTGAGCGGCAACCTTGAGTTTACCCTTTTGAAAAGATAGGTTGTCTTGGCGTAACACATAGTCACTTTTTAGCCCTTGTTTGACTAACTTCTTAACCGATTGAAGAAATTGCTCAATGAACACCTCAAACAGCGGCATTTTCTTATTCGCAACACTCGCCTGTTTGAAAGTAAGAAACCGAAAAGACCCAAGATGCTGCAGCATTGTTAGTAGTATTTGCCGAGCATTTTCAAGATCAGATTGTTCTTCCTTAGATCTTCGTCCCGTCTTGGGTAGCACCTCTACATGTTCACCGGTAGGGGTAAACAGCACTCCTACATAATTTTGCAATTGAATGAGCTCATGCCCATAGCGTTTTGTGAGCGCGAGACACATACTCATTTCAGTTTCACTTAAGCTCACTTCTTTCAGGTATTCAAAGGCCTCAGGTGAGATCAACTTTACTCCAGGCTCATCACTTGCCGATTTATCAAAAGTCAGATAGCCAAATTCAAAAACAGTGGTATGCATGGCAGCTACCCAATGTTTTTAGTTGTATCTGTATTAGGTAAAGCCGTCATACCTTGATAAATCCCAATATACGCTTCCGGTTCATTCCAGACCTCATCGTTACCGACTGCCAGCGTAAACTTGACGACCGATTGCCCATACTGGTCTAAGTTATGCCCCTTGCCAAATAGCGCGTTTAAATCATCTGACTTTTGCTCGTGCTCTTTAACGAACTGCAGATGATCAGGTTTTTGATTGTCTGCAAGCACTAAACGGATCTTGCTCCAATCTTCGAAAAAGTACTCTTCGAGTAATGGGATAATTTTGTTTTTAAAAACTGATACCAACACCGTAAATGCCTTATCGTGCTCACCCACATCGCTTAAGGCTTTAACTGGCATGAAGAAAGCATGGCCTAGCGTGTGCTCTCGATCATAGAGGATTTCAATCCTCTGATTAAGTTTGACCAGCAACGTTTTAAGTTCGATTCCCTGTATAACGACACCTTCTAGGAGCTCAGGCTTAGGCATCATTTCAATAAAATCAAAGCGACGTCGAAGTGCTGTATCCATCATTGCAAGCGAGCGATCTGCAGTATTCATGGTACCGATGATATGCAAATTGCTAGGTACAGAAAAACGCTCTCCAGAGTGCGGAAGGATAACTTCCGTCGTTTCACTTTGCTCTTTGCCAGAACGCTTTGAGTCTTCGATGAGCGTGATTAACTCCCCGAATATTTTAGAAATATTGCCGCGATTAATTTCATCAATCACCAACACAAATTGCTTGGACTCTTGAGACTGCCTCTCCCAAACTGCCGGTAAATTATGTGTCGCGACTATATGCTCAAGAATAGCTTTGACGTAGGTAGAGTTATAGAACTCTCTTGGGTTTGCTCCGTTATAAAGCTTACGAATATTATCAATCGAGACCGGGTACCCATTACCTAAGTCATGGTGTTTTGTTTCATAGGGGAAAGCGCGAAATGTTGTGTTGCCGTAGTATTGAACATCAAATTTTTTGCCCGTTTGGGTGGCCAGTGACACAGGTGAACCGTCTTCAAGCTCACTCTTAAGTTTATCGATGGCGACTTCAAGAGGGTCATTACTTTGCTCTACTCCTCGATTAGCCTGCTCACAAATTTGTTTGAAGATGCCCGGCTTTACTTCATAAGTTACCTGTCCTTCAAGCGTTGATGCAGAGATACCCTCAACAAACTCTTCATAGCCATAACTTTGATGGAAGGTGACAAAGCGGATGCGTTTTGAATTTGATAATACGTTAAACTTATCTTGAAGCTTATTGCGTTGTTCTGCAGTGGCCCCTATTTCCGAGTCAATCTCTAAACCATAATAGAAATCGGGTTCCGCTGCTTTTACTGCTGCTTCAAGCGTGTGGTAAGTTTTACCTGTTCCAGGTGGGCCATAGAGGATCTGGTTTAAAGACTGAAGAACATTGCTTCTTTTCATTATTACACTTACTCCACCGCTTGATTCGTTGTCTTCCTCTTCTTGGGCACTTGAGCTATTCCCTTTATCAACCGATTTCCATTCGTATAAGCTCCACAAAAGAATATTGCGGGTCTGAAAATCGATGGTGTTATCCAAATAAGGCTTAGTCAACGCTAGTAAAGCCCTATTATCATCCAACCAAGAGCCACTGTGGTTACTTTGCAGCTGATATTGATATTTAAGGCACTTATAGACATCATTTAAATATGACTGAGCGACAACACTGGTATATCGCTCGGGATCTGCGGCAGCAAACACGCGGTGAATTACTCCCCAAAGCACTCGTTCAAAACCACTTGAGTCTTTCCACTCTTTGAGAGTCTTTTGATAAGTCTCTTCGGTAGGACTATTTAAAATTTCATGGGTTAGGTTAACAAGATAATCATAATTGGCATCAAACTCCCTCTGATACATAAAGCCTTGCCCTACACCAGCAATTCCGTTGCTGGAATCAAACCATAGCCTTTTAATATCGTTCTTTGTTATTTCCTTACCACTTTGGATTTGAGCGGTTAGATTACACGTTTCAACATAGCCTTTATACCAACCATGCGGATCAAACTGTTCAGTTAAGTACCAAGTAAAAAATTGCTCTAGAGAGTGTTTATCAACACCTCCCTCCCAAAGATCCGAGAGTTTTTCGCAATATACTTGCTGAATTTCAATACCCGAAACCTGCGGGCTCCATTTTTGATCTGGCATTGCACTTTGAAGCAACATCATTGGTAATAGCCCTTCATTACAGCTAACCCGTAAATCTATTAACTGAAAATCTATGTAGTGTTTTTGCTTCCCGCTGCCCGACCAATGTGCTGCTGAATAAGTTGCTTTGCTCACCACGCCCCGAGCTACTATTCCCCTTGGCTCAAGTCCAACACGAATGAGATAGATGGTGTCACCAACCTGTGGCTGCTGGCTATGGCAAGACCAACGAACTTCTTGGCCGATCTCATAATCTAAGGTCCCTGAATCTGAACCTTCTCCGCCAACTGAGAAATTTTTAGGGTTCCAAGTTAATAAAAATACAGACATAGATAGTTACCCGAAAAAGAGCACTCCATGGAAATGGTGCCTTTAGAAGTATGAATTTAGCGCGTTATACAACACTCTTAAGCCTTTACCTCGCTAATGAAGGTGGCAACAACGAATGAGATTACAGGCTCTCAAACGCAAGTACTAACATACCTTATTGCCGCAGACATAATATTGAGACAAACCTCAACACACTGGATTAATAGTTAAATTTTAATATCTTGAATGGATATTATGGCTCAACGGCACAGACTATGCTTTTCAGCCCATGCTCTGAAAACAAAATTGCCGATTGTTTGTTGACATGCCAAGAAAGCCGACTTTGATGAGTCACTATACCTAACGGGGCAAGTGTATTTTTGAACCAGAAATAGATGCTTTTGCTTCTTTTTTCTGCCTGAAGTTCGTTGTCCTTGGCATTGAGTAACGCAAGCATCCATTTATCCGTAGCAATGACGTCTGTTGAGCACTCTTTCTTCTTACGTAAAAAGCACTCAACCACCAGAGCCTTCCAGACAAAATCTCGCGTATTCCAAGGATGACTGTAACGCCCAGTTAAGCTCATTGGTGAAGGAACCGGGACACCTAAAGACTTACTCAAAAAATGTACTTTCTTCTCGTCACTCATCGATTTAAAGCGAGTAAGGTAATCTTCTCTGTCTGCAAGCTTTCTAGAGAGTTGGCATTTCGCTTTCTTAACGAGTTTTTTCTTCCAAGTTTCAACATTCACCCAATGAGACCGCTTGGTAACAACTTCGTCATACTCAAAGGAATAGTACTGAACCAGGCTCGGGCGATCATCATTTGAAGAAAAAGGAGTTTCAGGAGGAAACAAATACAACATCACTGTAGTTTTCGAATTAATTTCTACAGGAATACAGTAGGTGTACTCCTTTTCATTTATCGAAACAGCACCTTTGACGCCAGTTATCTTAAATTCTTCAGTATGTTTTAGGCGCTCTCTCTTCCCCATAAAGTCGGTGGACGAAGTAGTGTAAGACAATGAAGGAAGGGTTATATCTTGAAAATCTAAAGACTCAGTCATGGCTCTTAGCCAATAAAACATACTATTGAATTTGTCCCTATTCTTTCCATCGACATACTCTTGAAGGCTCTGAAGTGTTTGCTGCTCTTGTAAGTGAGATTTGTTGAAACAAATCCATTTGCGAGCGGCAGTGTGTAAAACGAATTCTTCAAGAGCTTCAGGGGAAATATCCCAATCAACTTGGCTGATATCTATCTCGAAACATTCGAGACCCATCCTTTTAAACTTTAGGACATCGCATTCGCTTTTTGCATGACGAAAGTGGATTTCTACTGCGAATTTGGTAGATGCTGTCTTACAGAGCACATCAACGATAACATCGCCTCTTCTCACTTCAGTTTCAGCTCCCGATAAGGTGGCTGGAGGTGTTGGGGGAAGGTACCTTTGATGCGAAATGTCAAAGTGGTCGATATATTGCACACTTTCAGCCGTGTTAGGTCTGGTAATGATTTGACCTGTCATGGCCGCATTTAAGATAATTTGTTTTGCTGCTGCGTGTAGCGCTGATTCCCCACTACAATCAACATGAGTATGATGTGCAAAATGAGGAGCCTTGTTTCCGTTTTGCCTGGCAACCATTTTGCCACCGCAATCAACGCATATACATCCGCACTTGAGTCCATTTGAGACCGAATCAATATGAACAACATCACCAGCAGCGTTTTTTGCCCAGGCTGCTTTTACCCTTCGATTTTTCATCGAGTGTTTTCTTTCATCAGGAGACCACTCAGTTTGAAAAGCCGAGAAGATACAGTAACGATGCGTGCTTACTGAAAGATAAGAAGGTCATTGGAGTATTCACTAATCGAAATATACTTTTATATAAGTATGACTTTTATACTCAACAAAGATAAGAATATAAATTTCAATGAGTTAGTTTGTGATCTTATTCCAATTAATCTCACAGTCTAAATTAGGGTGAAAATAGATATTTAACCCTTACAACAGCAAAGTGTAAGTACTTACTTCCAGTCCCCCCCCTTTTTTTTAAAATAAAAAAAGTGAGTTATCACTTACATCACTGTCCATTGGCTAAAAGCTGATCCACCTCTCTCTTTTCATTCAAATAACAACATTTCGGTGTTTTTCTGTGACAACACCGAAATATTGTTATTTAATATAGATGTAAAAAAGAAAATAGGTGCACTATGTCTGCTGATAAACAACTGCCTGCCCCGCAACAAGCGGTCAATCTCCCTCGTCACATTAAAAAAGGTCATCAACTCGTCTTTAGCCGCCAAGACTTATCTGCTCGAGAAGCGGACGTTTTCGCGTTAATGATGGCGTTCATGTCACCTGATGATTGGAACCAGGCAGAGACACCTAAATATACTTTCAAAGCCAGTGAATTATCAGAATGGCTCAACATCAGCAGCAAGTATGTGGCCGGTACGCTCTCCCCTGTCGCAGAGCGCTTATCAACGCGCACCGTGGGTATCAAGAATTTAAAGGGTGATGAAGGTGAGTTTGATTACATCCCCTACTTCAAACGGATCCAGTATAAAGACAGAATGCTGACCATCACGCCCAACGATGAGTTGAAGTCAGAATACATTGAATACAATCAAGGTTTCGCCCTGATCAACGCCAAAAACTTTTTTGGCCTCAAACGCGAATACTCTAAACGCTTGTATGAAATTTTGAGTCGATTTAAAACAGGCGGCACACACATGCCTGAAAAATCCATTCATGAGCTCAAAGGTCTGTTTGGTCTACTGGATGAGAACGGTAACCTGAAACCGAATCGTAAATCTTTTGCAAATAACGGCGTGTTTATGAAGCGCTGTATCCGAGAGAGCATTGAAGAGATTTCGACAAACCCCGAAACCAAAAAAGAACTGATTTTCTTTCAATCACCAGATGGTGAAAACCAAGGCATCGATCTCATAAAGCGTGGCAAGAGCATTGTCGGCATTGAGTTTCTTTACAGCTGGGTAGACAAAGGCACCGTTCAAGAGCTTAACGAAATAGAAGCGTACAAAACCATTCGCAAACTCGAAGGTAAGCGCGCCAACAATACCAAACTCACGTTGGATGAACTTAAGCTACTTCTTATGGCCTACAACGCTGTGAAACAAACTGCGAGAGCAAAACGAGTAGAAGAGGCCATCAGTAAGCGAGCTGAAGAAGAAATGCAGCGAAGCACTGCTGAAGACCTAGAGTCATTATTAAGCAAGATCGATGAGTTAGAACAGACCATGGACGATCCGGACTATTAGCCCTGCTTTAAAGATCATATTTTCGGTCTAATTTTCTTAAAACACCGAAAATATGATCATGAACGTCAAATATCACCCAAAATCCTCATATGAGATCAAAATTTCGGTGTTTCGTTTAAGGAACACCGATTTGTTGTCTTCTCCACATAAGAACGTCAAATCACCCTCATGGCATTGGTCAAAAAGCAAACAAACATGGTCCCACTGCGGACTCATGTGATTAATAAACGCACTTTAGGTATCAAGATATCAGTGTAAGGCGAAGAGAATACCGGATTTAAGTCATGTAATGCAGGGAAGAAAACGCACATGAGGACCGAGAAGGCGGATTTCAAATATCTTAAAACGGTGTTTTGCTCAAAAACACCGTAAATACGATCGTATAAAGAAAACGAAAAACGAAAATCCAATGAGGAGAACGGTTTTGCATGATCAAAAAATCGGTATTCGATATCAAAAACACCGAAATAGTGATCATTATAAAAGAATAACCTCTATTAAGATCAGAATATCGGTGTAAAAACATTTCATTTACCGATAATCGGATCAATAGAGCCAGTAAGTGACAAAATATCGGTGTCTGTAGATCAGAAAATCGGTATATTTGGATAAATACACCGTTTTTTGGATCAGATGGAATAAAAAACTGTTAAATTTCAATGCTCAATGGTAATTGATCATATTTTCGGTATATTTTAGCTCGTACACCGAAATTTTGATCATATAGAGCAGCCTGGTTATTAGCCGGTTTTCAGCTAAAATTTGCAAGTACTGAATTTTCTGCTAGTTATGCTAATAAAAGAAGCATTTACGGTGGTGAAAGCCATATTCTGATTAAAAAACGGGCAAGAAGAAGCATAATGTGGCCCGTAAAAATGATCATTCATACCGCGGAAGAGATCAAAAAAACCGTTAGCGAGATCCCCAACACCGTTTTTCAGATCAGATTCCCTCATTGAGAGATCACAAACACCGATATGCAGATCCAGATCCCCGATAGTAAGATCTAAAAGTCACTTATTTACATTTAAAATCAGTAACTTAAAAACTCTATAGTACATAGTACATAATTAAATAGAAAACATACTTAAATAGAACTTATAGCACTTGTGGATAAGTGGATAACTGATTGAAGGTGTTTGGACCAAATAAAATGGATTGAGTGTACTCATCACTCACCTAACCATTGTACATCATTTACTCAATTTGTCGTCCTAAACAAATTAATACATTTCCAACAAAATTTGTTGCAACCATCTTAAAATGTGGGATACACTCATTATTAATTCTACTGGAGGTAATAATGAGCAAGGCAAACACCACCGCCATATTTCAAGAGCTGAAAGAAAATGCAGATCGTTATCGACATAGACGTAACTCTCGATTACTGCTGAACAGCCAAAAAGAACGCCGTAACTTCACACGAGCAGAAGGCATTGCATACTTAGATCTAGATGGTAAAACCCTGGATAAATATGTGGCCATGGCTGAGATAGACCCAAGACGTCACGAAGACTCACAGTGGTCTGTCGACATCAGTGAAATATATAAGGTACGTGACTTACTTCCTCCAAACCTTCGACGTACACCAAAATTTGTGAGAGGTGATAAACGCGAATTGCAAGTGTTTGTCATCCAAAACCAAAAAGGCGGTGTGGGTAAAACCATTTCTGCAGTCACCGCTGCTTCTGGACTTGCCACCGAGTTTCATGAAGAGTTCCGTGTGGGATTAATTGATCTTGATGGTCAACGAACCGCCTCAATGTACTACGCACCTGAAGCAGAGCTTGACGATCATTTATCGGTTGGCGATCTCATGATGAAAAACTACGATCTTGATGAAGGTGAAACTCACCAAGACGTGGTATCGAGTGCCTTCTTGCCAACAACTATCCCTAACTTACGCATTTTGCCTGCTTCACAAACTGATCGTTCTATAGAAGGTTGGTTCCATGAGAAGATTTTTAACGGTGAGATCGAAAATCCCTACGAATTACTAAAATCGATCATCGATTCGGTTGAGCAAGAGTTCGATATCATCATTATCGATACCCCACCCTCTTTGGGTTTCATGACCTATAACGCGTACTTTGCAGCCAGCAGTGTGATTTTCCCATTATCACTCACTGAAAACGACATGGACGCCACTTGTTCTTACTTTAGCTACATTCCCCACGTGTGGACCTTGCTTAAAAATGCTGGCCACCCGGGTTACGACGTCATGAAAATCCTGCTCACAAATCACAAAGAGAGCGCTGCAACTACGGAGCTTCAAAACAAAGTCGAAGAGCATTTTGGCCGCTTTATCTTCTCGAAAGAGTTTAAGAACAGCGAAGCCATCAAACAATGCTCAGCTTATCTGTCCTCAGTCTTTGATATGTCCAAGTCTGAATACCCTAAAACCAAAAGTACTTTTTTAGCAGCGCATCAAAATGCTTATGAAGTGACCAGCCAAATTATGAGAGAAATTAATAATTTGTGGCGTGAACAAGAGAATAAATAATGGCTAAAAGAAGAGATAAAAACCGTTCACCTGTAGAAACCATGCCTGGTGGTATGGAAGCGGTTAAACACGCGTCTAAAGATGAGCTTGACAGTTTAGCCAAGCGCATTGGACAAAAAGCTGAGCAGCTTAATATCAGCGCCCAAGAGTATTTGGCAGACAAGTTTGCTATCAGCACAACCGAGTCTCATGAGTGGACGTTAAAGTCACACAAGAAAGTGGTGCTCACCAAAGCCCATATCCCTTTTGAGCGCTTAGCAGACGACACTTACGTCAATGAACAGTTGAACGGTCGTGATCAATCAGGGCTGACGCCAGAGTCGTTAAAAGAGATCCGCAGAACGATCAAAATGCAGCAGTTCTTTCCTGCTATTGGCTACATCGATGAAGCAGGCAAGATCAATACCCTGGATGGCTCTCGTCGCCGCAAAGCGTGTCTTTTAGAGCAAGTGGGTTTGGATTATCTGATTGCAGATGAAGCCATCAGTCATGAAGACGCCAAACAGTTAGCCCGCGATATTCAAACCGCCAAAGAGCATAATTTAAGAGAGCTGGGCATTGAGCTGCTGTTACTCAAAGAGTCGGGACTTGAACAAAAGGAAATCGCCAAGCAAAAGGGCTTATCCGCTGCCAAAGTGACGCGAGCGTTACAAGCTGCCTCTGTGCCCAGTGCCATGATCGCAGTGTTTCCTGATTACTCTTTGCTATCGCACCCAGAGTACCGCTTATTGCTTAACATCAGTAAAGACTTAGAAAGTAAATCGCTGCCATTATCCGGGTTGGTTGAAGAGGTTTTCAACGAGCGAGAAAAGTTGGATTTGTCGCTTTCTAATGAAGAGATCAAAGAAGCATTGCTGAAACTGTTCACCGATTTTAGCAAAAGCATGCTGAGCAAGCCGAAATTGAAAAAAGCCGTAGTGACAGAGCTTGCCCAATTTAACAAAGCTAATCAGTTCGCTCGCAAGAAAGTCAAAGATGATACTTTTTCTTATGAGTTTCGTAGGATGAATAAAGAAGTGCAATTAGCACTGGATGAAGCGATAGCGGAAGTATTAGCGCAACACCAGGAACAATTTTAACAAAATTGATTTCACGTTTAAGTTATTGTTTTAAAATGTTTTTTATCTGAAATTTCACTCAATTTCAGGCTGAAATTACAGAAAAAATCGTGGTAGGTTAAAGGGAGCCTCTCGTCGCCAAACAAACAGGCCCCCTTTACATGGCAAACACTAAGTAAGGGTTCACATAATGTCAGCAACACAAATTCTAACGATTGCCGCAGCAATTGCAAATAATCAACAAGTTAAGCTACCTGCAATGTCTAAAAAAGACTTTGATAAGCTCTTGATGACCATTAAAGCTGCGAAGTAAATCGTGAAAGAAAAAGAGCCCGATGATGGGCTCTTTTTTTATCTTCCTGACATCATTTTCAGCGCCGTTAAGCTGATTGCTTTTGCGGCATGCTCAAAAAAATCGATGACTTGATGAGACTCTGGCTTCTTATTGGAAGCCGTTTGCTTTTTCCTCTTCATTGGTGTGTCTAGTTTGGTTGTTACGCCGCTTGGTTTATCCCTTTTGTTGGATGCTTGATCAAGTAAGACTTGATTCCAATCATCCCCTTCCCTGTCTGGCATCGCAATCTCTACCTCAATGCCTTTTTCAAGGAGCTTTTCTTGCAAGGCTTGGGCGGCAATGTGCCCTGCCCTATTGCCCTTGTCATCGGCAAAATCATGGTCTGCAGCAATGATGACTTTTCTCACCCAAGGCGGTGGTAGAAAGTGAGACAACATCGCGGTATTGATGCATTCCCACAATATGCCCCCGTGCATTTTGATCCATGATAAGCCGTTTTCTCTTCCTTCTGACACCACTAGGGTATCCGTGTGTGTAGCGTCCATTAACCTGACGGCCCCACCCGATTGGTTTCTCTCGGGAATGGCTGACAATTGCTTTTTAGGGTGCGATACCTTGGCCTTTTCACCTTCCGAAGTCAGGTAAGTCACGTGTAAGTTTTTTACCTTATCATCCGGCTGCGTGATTAACGCCACCACTGCTGGGTGGTATGACACGCCTTTTTCGTCATCAAAATAGGCAAGCCGAGGGTGAAACTTGCAGTGACCAATACTGGCAAGCATGTCCCCTACCCCTCTTTTTTGAAAGTAGCGCTGCGCAGGTTGCGCATTGGCATCGGTTAACGCTATGGCTTGTTGCCAAATGCGTTGGTATTTCTCAATTAAGCGTTGAGATTCTTGCTTATCAGCTTGACGCTGTTGGTGCGCTCGTTGTTGCCGCTGCTGCGATAACTTTGTTGCGTTATGGGGCGTAAAACTGCGATCCCATGCCCATTGAGACACGGCATTTAATGCCGTTGGAAAATCCCAATGATTGGCAAACATGAGGGTGGCAAATCCATCAGGAAAGACGCAGCAGGTATTACACACTGAGCCTCCTGTGACATCTGCATCTTTTAACAGCTTAAACGCTTCCCCGCTTTTGCCTCCGTGCTGCGGGCAGTAGACGCCTTTTTGTGTTCGCTTTCCGGCAATAAAACCGGCCGCTGCTTTCGCTAACTGCTCAGAGCCGATATCGCAGAACACGTCTATCCACTTACCTTCAAGGTTCGTTTTTAGTTTTTTCAGATCTTGATTATTCATCGTAATCTCCGTTGAGTTTGATGTTTAACGCCATTACATCTCGGACGTAGGTTGCTCAAGAGCAATCTGTATTGACGGGCAATGCAGATGGTTCTCGAAAAGCAGCCCTAACGGGCTGCGTGGATTAAAGAAGGAGTTGTTGTGACAGGGTCATCAGTGCTTGAGGGAGCTCCGTGACTTTGTTGACATTGACGGTAGGTACGTCAAATTGTTTGCAGGCGTAAACGGCTGCAGGACCGATAGCGATAAAGTACACCTCAATTCCGACGTCAGATAACTCGTCGATGAGCACTTGGGCTTCGTTTGGCTGCGTTGTCGCGCCATCGGTGAGCAGCAATAAGCACTTGCGTTGTTCACTGCGCTGAAGCAAGTTGAGCGCAGCACTGAGCAGAAAAGGCGAAAAATACGTGCCATTTCTCCGGTTAGGTTTGGCCAGTTTGTTGACGAAACTCTGGATCGTTTCATCAAATGCTTTAGCCAAGAACACCCGATGGTAGAAGTAATACACTGCCACTTCGGTGCCCTTCACGGCTTCCAACGCGGCTACCATCAATAGCGCCGCTTCATTCGCGGTGTCCATCACCTTTGGCTCCGGCACAAACATTGAGTAACTCAGATCAATGCCCAGTGCTATCGCCGTATTGGGTATGGCAGTGGATACCTTGTTTCTAAAGACATGGGTATTGCCATTTTGGGACAAGGCGGCAAAGCGTTTAGCTGACACCTTTTTGCCTGACTGCTTAAAGCTTTTTCTGGCTCTAGCCTGCGCCTCAAACAAGTTCATGATGATGGGGACTAATCCCCCATTGTCATTGATTGCTTGTTGGTACGCCTGTGTTTTCCAAGGGGCAAGCTCGCTGTCGTGCTCATCGTCTGCCACTTTTGAAGCCAATGCAGCTAAGTCACCGGACTCCTTTGTGGTCTCGTCTGGGCGAGTAATCAGCGGTGCGATGGCCTGCCCTTTATCCGTCTCCATTTCATTCATTGCGCCGTTTTCCAGCGCCTCAGAAAGTGGATTACCTTGCTCATCAGACTGGTTTGTTTGGTCCTCTTCATCATCGTTAAATAACGCAACGATTGCCAATGCAATGTCCAAGTTATCTTGGGAGCTTCTGGATAACGTTATCATGTTTAACTGACGCTCAATGTCTGTGACCTTTTCTTGGCCTATTTCCTCCACCAAGCTGGTTTTGGATGTGCGATAAATGGTTTCGCACGACTCATAGCGCGTAATAATGACAGCGCCATAGTAGGCGCAAAACGCCGCCACTTTGGCATGTAAACCCGTCAGTTCCTCAACGGGTAGCCATTGTTTTTTGGCAATGAGTATTTCATTGAGCTTGGCTAACCTGGATTTACCGCCAGGGTAAATAAACCGAATGGTTTGGTACTCAATCCATATGTCTTCAATCACATTCCACAAGTAGCGAATGGATGAGGGCATGGATAAAGTAAAGTCGGTATAGCGCAGGTGGGCGGCTTCATGATGGATGTACCCCCACGTTTGTTCGATGCCTTCATCGTTAAGCAAAGGCAAGGTCACGCGACTGCCATTCGTCGATGCCGTGGGCGCGGTACGAGAAATAACCACGTCGAGGTTATTTTCTTTACCAAAGCTCACCAGTGCTATCTCAAAAGAGTTGAGTATGTTCATGGTGTTTCCTCAAGGTTGCAGGGGGTGATGGGTCGCCGTGAGGCTCACCATCACCAAAGTGGGTTAAATGTTTGTAGTGCTGGTAAGAACAGGCCGATAAGCGTGCTCTCGCTGTGAGTAGGAAGTGCGCCAGTACGTGGGTACTGGCTTATCTTTAAAAGGCCGCAGAGAAGTGCGGTGAAGTGGTTGGCGCTGCTGATGCAGCTTCGGTGCTAACGAGGACTACATTGTCGCTGTGAGCGTCAGGGAGTGTTTCCGCTGGCTGACTTTCGGCCATGCTGTCTGCGGGTTGATTGAGCGCTGCCCCACTCGCTTCGCTTTGGCATCGTGATGCATAGTTGCTGAGCTGCTCTGGATCAGAGAGAAAGCTCAGTAAGAGCTCAAGCTCGAACCATTGCTGCTCACTCAGCTCCGTGCTCTTTTCACCGTCTCTCATGTCTACCTTGCGCAGCACGTCAGCAATGCGCTGAGCGGCAGGTGTGAGTGATGAATGAAGGTAGCTTAAGCCTTCCATTTTCTTCTGGATGGCCACCAAGCCTTTGAAGGTACCGCGGGTGACTTTATTGGGGTTCTTGCGCTGCTGATTAAATACCGTTGCTTTAGCCTTACTGGCCAACCAAGCGATATTGTCTAGCAGTGAGCGCGCAATTTGCCCGGTCTCGTCCTGAAGGTGTGACCAACTAAACTGCATGATGGCTTCGAGTTCATCAGGGCGCTTGGCGATATTTTGGATTGCTTCAGCTAGGCGCGGACTTCCCGCGGCCATCGCTTCTTCAATGGACTCATCAATCAAGCGCTCGACTCGGCTGATGAACGTTTGCTTTTCTACCAGAAAATCCCGCGTTGCTTGTTCAAACTTGGCTTTCGTTTCTTCCAGTGCTGAGTCAGGTATGAGCCAACCACCGGCATGACGTACGCCAACGTTATCCAAAAAGTAAGCGAGGTTTTTTCGTTTTGAGAGAAACCATCTTAGATCGCAAGGCTTCACAGCCACAATCCGACCGAGGTTCACCAAGTCTTTTGGTACTTCATCTTCGTGCAAGCCGATGTCTGAGGGTTTTAAACTGCCGCCACCAGACCATAGGTGCATGTTGAAGAACACAGGGGTCATCCCTGCGATTTTTATTTCGTTACTCATAGTGAGTTCCTTAGAGGTTATTCCTTGCGGAATTGCCCGGTATGGGCATTTGGGCGTGACATCACGCGCAAACCCTCTAGGTGAAAGCGACGCTGTGCATCACCTTGACGTAGAAGGATTGGGTATGCCTAGAAAGCGAAACCAGCACCAAAGGTGCCGGTTATCGTGAATTAAAAACCGGATCGGGCTTTCGCCACTTCCAATACGGCCAATTTTTCATGGGGTGTTAAACTGGCAGTGAACGATTGTTCGAGGGATAACCAAAAGCCTTGGCCATCGGGTACATCCTTGAACATTTCAATCATTCTTGCCCAGCGTATCAGTGTGCGTGTCGAAATCACCGAACTGAGTTTGGGGGCATCGCTTGAAGACGGATCAGTGCGTTTAGGGTTAAACAAATCCCTGACGTCGTTGGCGATGTCGATGATTATTTCGCGCACCGCATCGGGCAAGCTGGGCACTGCCTCCTTGATGACTTGGTCTTCTAAGTCTGGTGGGAGGTATTTAGTTTCCAGCATTCGGCATCGATCTATAAACGACTTATTGAGGATGCCTGTGCCTTGATACAGTCCGCGGCTATCACCGCTGCCATTGGTGTTGGCCGTGCACACAAAACGAAATTGTGGGTGTGGCCAAATGGTTTCGCCTGTCTCATGCAAGGTGATGGGTTTATTCCCCCCGACAAGCTCATTCAGTGAGGTGAGTTCACTCGGTGAGAGCAAGTCCACTTCGTTAATGAGCACGGTGTAACCCATTTTATAGGCCAGAGATAACACACCTAGCTCTTGCCTTAAGCTACCGTCAATAAAACGGTTAATGATGAGCATGTCTCTGATTTCGGTGTCCGATGCACAGCAAAATGACACTAGGGGCCGGTGGGTCTTCGCGCAATAATATTCGATGCCCGAGGTTTTACCTGTTCCAAAGTCGCCATAGATGTAGAGGTAATCATCAAAAGGCATTTCCATGAATGCCCTTATCACCATCAACTCTTCTTTGCTGTAAAAGTGCGGTACCGCTTGAGGGATCATAGGGTTCATGTCGTCTTCAAAGACAAAACATGGCACCTCATGACCGCCCATGTCGATCTTTTTAATTTCACCGTTCATGGTTGTTCCTTAAAGGTTGCGAGTATGCGAGTTAAAAGGACGCGCTAAAGGGCTGCGCGTGGGGTTCGTTGAAGGACGTAATAATGACTTGGTCAGTCGCGTTGGAGGGTTTAACAGAGACTATGGTCGAGCTGTCCTTACGGAACTTCTCTGCCATGAGCTCTGCATCGTTTTGCGCAAGGCCAGCTTTTGCAGCCAGCTCAAAGTACGCTTTTTTATAGTCAATGCTGCCGCTGCGCTCAGTTGAGGTCATCTCGACTCCGCTGCCGCCGCTTTTGTTAGCATGACTGTTGGCGTGGTACTGCTTTAAAACCTTTTCAGCTTTGCTCCGTTTTTTCTTTGCTTGACTGATGGTGTGATGGGCTGCGAGCCAATCTTTGGCTGACTCAATAAACGCCGGTTCGTAGATTGCGTGGAATTTGCTTTTTGGTGGGGTGTCATTGACGACACACTGCCAAAACTCTTCAACCGCGCGAAACACGCTATCGAACTGCGCTTGTTGCTTGAGCACTTCAAATACCAATAATGGTTTACCTCGCAGATAAAAGGCCAGATAGCCGGTATCTGCGTTAGCGAGCATCATTTGGTAAATGAGTTGCCAACGATACATTAAGTAAGTGGGCGATTGCTCTTGGAAAAAATCGACTTCAGCATAGATGCGCTCTGAAGGACATTTCAACTCGCATGGGGTCATTATCCCATCGGTTGGCAGTCCATCATAAGAGACCCTGATAAAGTCATGCTGCTCGCTTTGCGCGCAAGGCGCAGTTAAGTCAGTTTTTCTTCCCTTATGCTTGAGTAACCACTGGATCATGGCGGCTCTGGCTTCAGGCTCTTGCTGTTTACCCCTTTTTACATGGGGGTTGTGGCTCAAGTCCTTCGCTTTTTTTCTGCCGACTTTTTCCATCCAGAGGTTTAACACATCTTCATAGTTGGAGGCGTTCATGATGACGGGAACATCGCTGCCCCCTACTCCGCCTTTGCGCCAGTTCAACCAAGTATCGCCGTCTTGAGTAAAGTTCATCAGTTTCATAATGACCCCGACTCAATGTTCACAAGCTCGCCGTTTTCATAGTGGTGAAGCTCTTTATCTTGGTTGTTGTAAATGTGGATGATGGCAGGCTTTTTGTACCTATCCACTTTGTCGTTTTTATACCAAAGCTCGGTATACAGCTCGTCATCATAACCGCGGTAGTGCTGCACAATCAGGGTATAAATGTCTTTTGATACCTTGATGGTGGCTTTTATGATGTAGAAAAACTCCGCCGTGTCCGGGGAGCCTACGATGTACTTTTGCTGGATATTCACATCTGGGTGAGTCAAGAAGTCACGTTGACTCTTGAAGTAACAGATACTCATATAGTGCTCCTTAAAGGAGGAACACCGCAGGGGCATTCACCCCTAAGAGTTGGTAAAGTAGGACGATTAAGAACAGTGTTTCAGTTGGTTCAATACGGGTTTCAACCTGTGGGACAGGATATGAAGCCCGTGGTAGAAGTAGGCGGCAATCGCCTTGTCTTGGTGGATATCATTGAAGTCACAATGTAACTTCACCCGGTATGATGCGGGGTATTTATCTCGATGTAGCAGACCGTTGAGACGCCACTCGATAGTTTTTCGGACGGTTTCGTTATCACATACAATATGTCGATACACACTGTATATGCGAAAACCCGCCTGGATTATTTTCACCTTCCTTTCTTGATAGAAAAAGTCGTTACAGACTTGCTCATTAAGCAGCGTGATGCTTTTTGTATCGGAAAAGAACTCATCACTGGTTAGCCAGAGACACATAAGCCCTCCTAAGTAAACATAGAGAGCATACCGATAGGGTAACTCCCTGTCGGTTAGTTGTTGATTGAAGTGGTAATGATGTGAGGTTGAGTCAAAGCGAGCGCTTGTTTGCGGTGAGACTCTACGCAAACGGATTACTGGGTAATCACTTCAATTTTATATCACAGGCTTGATAAAGCAAATTCTGGCTGCCTTGTGATCATGCTGAGCGCGGCCAGAGCGTATTTTGTTAATCGCGGTAAAAGCAACTAGGGTTTAATAGGGCAAAAAAATAGGCAACAGGTATGGCAACTGCAACGCTCGTAGATGAGCCTAAATCGACATCGACGGTATTCATTGGCCTTGTGACGCTAAAGACGCAAAGTCCGGGCAATGAACTCAATATACACTCTGATATCACGGATACGCTTCTACGTGATGTGAGTCAGCACTATTCCGCGTTTTTGCGAGACGCGATCGCTCAGCAAGACAGCACGTTTCGTGATATCGAAATTGTCTTTGACCTCGTGGGGCTTGAAAATGGCAGCATCGAGAGCTCATGGGGAATAAGAGCGATTGTTGATGCTCTCACTTGGGAAAATGCAGGAAAGTTATCCATTGCACTA
This sequence comes from Motilimonas pumila, assembly GCF_003596335.1. Classification (GTDB taxonomy): domain Bacteria; phylum Pseudomonadota; class Gammaproteobacteria; order Enterobacterales; family CBDFNC01; genus Motilimonas; species Motilimonas pumila. The sequence goes on along the minus strand of NZ_QZCH01000038.1, from coordinate 9,308 downwards.
ACACTCATTACAGGGACGCTGACACTGCAGCAATACATCAGCCCGCCTTCGGAGAATACCGACGACGAAAAACCGATGGTGTGCCACACAACTGTCTCTGAAGTGATTTTGGCCGAAACGCTTCATACCGTTAAGAAAGGGGAAAACTTACATATGATTGCTGCCCTATATACTTGTGAGCCAACCTTAAGCCATGAGGCTGCCATGGACGCGATTTATCATATCAACCAATCCTTATTCGGTGGGGACAGAGATAGTATTAATGCGGGGGTTGTACTGGTGATACCAAGCACTGCTGCATTAGCTCGAATAGCGGAGAGCCTAACCTAGTATTATTTATAGCTATTAAGTTAGGCTACGATTGTTACCAAGGCCGTTGTGAGTTTACTCTTTCCAGCTTTGGTCTTTTAACGCCATTGCAAGGGATGCTGGGTTGTCCCAGTCATTCGAATATTCTTTCAGATTGAAAAGCCTTGCATTCATAATTCCGCCGCTAGACTCTTTAATAAAATTGGTTGAGTAAGAGTTACCGCAGAAGAACCTGTGCCCAGTATGAATATCATACCCACATTCATTTTTGGCTTCAGATATCATATTAAGGATTTTTTCATCATACTTATCTGTTGGCTCTCCACTGACAAAAACAGTCTTAACCTTACCGTCAGTCACTTCAACATCGATAATATGGTCGATTTCCCAAATAGCCTGTACGCGTTTATCCTTGTAAATACCAAGGTAACGATGGTTTGAGTAACCTCGATCGGATGGTTGAAAGTACATCTCGTATTTCAGGTTTAGCAAAACACTGGTTCCACATGGCACTACACGCATTGTATGGCGTGCCTGATCGAACAACCCACTGTCGTTACAGTATTCTTGGTAGTCACGTATTAAGTCATTGATTTTATATTCATGAGATTGGAACAGCTCTGAACATATATTGCAGATGTCTTCATATGTTATGTGCTGGAAGACCACGGAAGGGTGGTCTTGCTTAATTTCTTCCTTTATTTGGTTTGATTGTTCTTGAGTTAGAGCTGTTTTGGTAAGGAGCAATAGAATTTGGATTTCTTCGTTCTTAAAGCCTTTTGCGTGCCGCAGTAACTGCTCTGTGCATACTGGAGAATCTACCTTTGCTTCAAGCAAAACTTTAAAGCTTCTCTGCATAATGGTTGCATCAGGAACGGAGTGGCCTTCTCTTTGCTGTTGAACAATATCCAGGCCAATATCAATAGATTGCCCAGTTAGGTCGGTCAGTAGTTGTGACGCTTTTGTAGGGGAGTTTTGGTATATAAGTGAAATTAACTGCAATGTGTTATTTGTCACTGTATTCTCGATAGAACTGTAACGTTGAAAGTAATGAATTTTTCCCACTTATTGCTCCTTTACTGACTATTCTTGTGGCCCTCACTTAGTTATAACAGTTGTCGCTGAACAGGAGTTGAACCTCTGTTCACATTCCTTATAAATCTCAACTTATAAGAAATCAACCAGTGTGATTAATCTCAATGAGAACAACTTTCGGGCCAGTTGGACAGCTTCTACTGCTGAGCCTTAAAGCTTTATTTTCATTTTGGAAAAACTGCGTTTGAACTAGAGTTAACCAAGAGGTATTTCATTTCAGTTAAATATGGAGATAGGAAAATGTCAGATAATAAAAGATACTCTTTTACACTTGATGAGAGCCAAGTGACTAAACAGAGAGACTTGATCAATTCTGTCGTCGGCGTTGTTGGCGTTATCTGTGTTTTCATTATAGGTACGTACACTGTTCATTTTGGCATTGGTTTTTTTGAAACATCCGGCCAGTGGGGGGCGTTTGGCGACTTCTTTGGTGGCGTTCTGAATCCGTTGATAGGTTTTGGTAGCATAATTCTGCTTTCCTTTGCTGTTGCGCAAAACCAAAATGTCATACAGATTACAACTCACCAGCTAGAAATAACAAAAAGGGAACTTGCTGAGTCAACTAAAGCTTTACAAGGTCAGGAAGCACTACTTAAACAACAGCAATTTGAATCTACGTTCTTCAGGTTGCTGTCAAAGGTAGAAAGCTGCCTCGAAGTTCGACTCTCCGGAATTAGCTTACGAATGGAGGCTGAGACTCTTTACAAAAACGCCTCTAATGTTCGTAATTCTGAAATTATAGGTAATATCAATGGGCAAGAAGGGGTAAGGTACATGCAAGCTGTTGGGGCATTAGGCGAATACTTCAAACACAATTGCCCAAGTGGCAGAGTTAATATTTACAAGAAAATTGCACTGTCCACAATTGGATATGAAGTTATTAATACTTTTAACCAATATTATGACAAAGAAGGTTTTTCTTCTGAGAAAAATTTTCTGATATCTCTCACTTCTAATGCGTAGCACTTGTTTGTGTGGGTAATGCCAGCATGATGATAGGGCCCTCGGGTAATTTCTCATAAGTGACTCGAAAGCCAAGGCTGCACCAAGGCAGCCTGATCGCGAAATGTCGTGAAGATGGAGGTGTTGCAGCAAGCCCAGCTGAAAGCCCTGGAATGAACCAGGGCATTTTTCAGTGTATAGCACGACGTTTTGCATCCTCTAACATTTCCATCGCGCTATTTATTTCATTAGGCTCTAACTTCGTTTGCAGATAGGTTTCAGCCTCATCCCACTTCTGTGAACTTTCCGCTCTTGAAATAACATTTTTTATCAAGAGTGAACTGGCGTCACTGATGCGGGCGAGAGATTCATCTAGCTCAACTACATTAAGTGGCTTCTCTACAACATCTCGGCTTGATTTTGCTTCTTTGTTTTCGAGCTTAGGTGTCGCTTTTGATGATTCGCTCACACATGGCTGCGAAACATCTTGGCTTTGCTGGGAAATCAGAATCTGATCTTTTTCATCTTCGTCGTAAATCCCACTAAAACCAAATGCGATACGGGCACCTTGCACAAATGCTTTGTGCCTGAGCCTTCTTTTGGTGTGTGTTTGCCATGACGACACCATCAAGTTGCCATCGGGGTAACGTGTTTCGTTATACACCTCGTCCAAGTACTCTCGTATGACAATAGGGCGACTGCGATCACTTCTGTAAATCAAGCAATCCACATAGTCTGGACACGCCTTAGCGTTGTCGTATTGCACCCAGTTATCAGAGAACCTGAACTCTAAGCCATCGTATTTTGGATGCTCGTTCACGATACGAGACCAACCGTCGACGCCCACCACGGGAATGACATTGCTTTTTTTATCAGTAAAGCAATGGATTTCCTTGGTGAAGGGGTTGAGATTGTATTGATCGCAGATCACCAAAAACGTGACCAGTTGCTCGTCAGTCATCGGCGTTTTAAAAACCGAGTTGATGAGCGTTTCTTTGAGCTTATCGGGATCGACATTAAACTTCGATGCCACCGATTGCATGAGTTTATCCATGTTTTTCTAGCCTCTAAAATTAGGTGGTTGCTGGTTTGCACTGCCATATTGCGCAGATGCAGAGTGGGGGAGGGGGCTTGCAGTGCCGTGATTAGGCTCCGCTGGTTGATTACCGGCGTTTGTGTTGCCGCCATTTGATTGGGCATGCGCCGCGTTGAGGTTAGTTAAGCGTGTAGCCACTACCTCAGTGGTCGACCTTGGGTTACCTTGTTGGTCGTGCCATTTCGTGGTCTTCAAAAATCCCTCTAGCAGGACGCGAGTCCCTTTTTGGAATTTCTTCGCATAGCTGGCCGCTTGTTTGAAACACACGATGTTGTGCCACTGCGTGTCATTAAAATCATGTGTGGCAAGGCTAAAGCTTGTTACTTCGCCTTGGGTGCTTTGGGCCGTTCTGACCGTTGGGATGTCACCAACAAACCCTTCGAGTATTACTTTGTTCATGGTGTGACCTTTTACAGTGTTCCCTTGCGGGATGCTCGGGATGAGCAATGAGAGTTTGCGGGTGCAAACCATCACTAAAGCAGGCAATGTTTTGGTGATGGCTCGGCGACAATGGAGGAGAAAAGTTATGTATATCATTGATGATATACAGACTTGTTAGCCGCTAATTAACGCGGTGGTTATGAAGTAAAAGACCGGTTGGTTTAAGCGTGCGCTTGGCCGCCGAAATGGCGGCAAGCGGTGTTATGTAAAGTCAAACTCATCGGTGCCAAGCACGTGAATAGATTCATCAAAAAAGAAATAGGTGTCGCCTTGCTCGCGCTGACAATACTCGCTCAAGTGCTGTATCGCTTGCTTGCGAGGTACCCTTAGTTCTTTCATACAAGTGGCCAAGGTTATGAGCCCGCCAACTTTTGATGCTTCAATCTTTAACTCATTAAATTCGGTGTCGAGTTTCATGGCATGCCTCTCTTATTGGAAACGCTCAACGTGAATGAGCATGCTGTTTATAAAAGATGGTGCTCTTTAAACGAGAAAAAGCGCACATCACCTTCTTTGTCATTGAGTATTACGTAGTCGGACAGGAAAAAGCCGAATTGATTTATGAGGCAGAGCTTCGCCAATAAATCCTTGTCTTTTTGGGTAGGGTAGGGACGGCCAATGGAAACCACCGTTACTTTTTCCGCGCCACAGAATACAGCCGAGGAGACCAGTCCTCGCAAACTGGTAATGACCGTACCCTTGAGTAACCTGTCGGCTGAGTCGAGTGATAGGGCCCAGAGGTCGCCTTCTTTTTTCACTTTTAAGGTCAGATAACTGGCAACCAGAAAAGGCGTGTTTAAGACGATACGAGTTGGGTGTATGCGTTGATTGAGTAAATGTTGGCCCTGTAAGACGACTTCGATTTCTGTCGCTGGCTGGCCAGTGTTTTGATCTATTAAAACCATGTTCATCTCCATAGTCAGGAGATTGCCGTGGGCACTCTCCCCACGGTAGGTTGTTGTTAGGTTAAATTTCTAACGTTATTGCTGAAGTTGTTTTAGCGATGCAAGGGAGTATTTCATCCTTGCGAAGGTATGCCAGAGGCGGCTGTTCATAAAACACAAATCCTGCGGTTATTTTGCAGCGACACGCGCCGCATACCCCATGTTTGCATTCGTAATGGACATTCACGCCGACTTTCTCTATCAATTGAGACAGTACGGGGCAATCATTGCTCGCTGGTAACGTCACTTTCATTGGTTACTCCTTACTTTGTTTCTCAGTTTGAAGTTTCCCCCTAGGGGGCGCTCGGAATGAGCTAAGAAGGTTTGCAGCAGCAAACAATCACTAAAGCGCCTTGGGCTTTAGTGATTGCTCGGGGACGGGGCATTGTGTATAGCATGCGTGTTATACAGACTTAATGGTTTGAAAGGGGATTACCGCCACCGTTGGTGTCACGCGCTGGCGCTGTTGGACTTAATTAAAAATGACTTCTTCGAGAACGGTGTCCATAGACGAAAGGTTCTTACGAAGCACGCCTTGGGCCAGTATGAGGCTCATTCAAAGAAGGTAAGGGTTATGTCTGGCACTTGTGCAATCCACATGTGCTTTTGAAAGGTATCGCAATAAAAGATTGGCTCTAATTGCCGCTAAAGCCTGCGGCTTATGTAAGTGTAGAACATTTACGCGCCTTAATTGTGAAACTTATCAAAAGTGATTATGCTTTGTATATCATTGATGCTATACACAGGCGGTCGCATGAATAGACTTATGAAAGTTCAGCTCCTTGATAAGCGCTATGTTGTCGTGAGTGATTTTTATAGCGCTGATGGCAATAATTTTGATGCGATTGCACAGACCATTCATAGCCTTGATATCCCAGTCGCCGTCTACCTCCCAAAGACAGGCCTTTATTGGCGACCCCTTGGAAAAAGTAATGAGCCCTATTTTTATAACGATGTATTGGAGGGCTTTCGATGAGTAAGAAACAGCAATATGTCAGAGCCAGTGACATTGGCCGGGCGGCATTTTGCCCTCATGCTATGTCACTTTCTAAAGTCGGCGCTAAGGCCAGCGATGATGCAAAGGCGAGAATGCAACGCGGCGAGGAGAAGCACCAAGAGATGGGCCAGAAGATAGATGCCGACCGGGGCCGAGAAAAAGTCGTTATCGTAATCCTACTATGTATAGCATTGATGTTATACATAATGTTTGGCTAGGGAACCGTTATGTTTGAAGTGTTCCTTACCGCAGCTGTGATTATATTTATTGTCCTCATTATTCGTGGGAGCGGGGAGCAAAATCCTTTTGACATTAAGGGTAAAGAAATTTGGCGCGACGAAGGAAAGCACACGAAAGCCTTTGTTAATCATCACTATCAGATAGTTGGTAAACCCGATCATATTTTTGAGTCCCACTCCGGCGAAATTATTGCCGTTGAATTCAAATCCCGAAAGGGCAGGGTGTATGAGTCTGATATCGTTCAAACACTGGCAAGTTGCTTGGCGCTTCGAAGCGAAATGGACGTACAGCGGGCGTTGGTTTGCACGCAAACAACGAAAGTAGAGCTAAACTTAGGGAGTGACCAAGATCTCTGGGAGCGGATTCAGGGATACGCTTTTCAAGTCAAAACGGCTACTCAAGGGCAGGTCATTCAGGAGTACCGCCCAAGTATAGCCAAATGCCAATCTTGTTCCGTAAGAGCACATTGCTGGAGGAAGTCATGAAGCGAGCACAATTCATCACTTTTTTTAAAGAGAGTGCTATCTGGTTGGGAAAAGCTGCGTGGTACCTACTTTCGATGGTTGCGTTGGTGGCTGTTAATATGATGAGGGAAGGAGAGAAAAAAGAGCCGTACGACCCTTGGAAAGAAATTGCTAAAGTTCAAATGAATCATGATCTAGCCAAACATGATTCAAAGCCTGTTTATAAAGACGATTAGATTAGCTAAGTAGAAACCTGACTCTGAAATGCCCCAAGATCGTTTAGCGCAAATGCTCCATTGTTATCATTTAGTGGGATTTTGTCTTATAAAACCTAATCCGCAAGGCTATGTGGTGGGGTGACGGTTTTAGTTACCAAGCTATGCCTTGCTCCGCAATTTTCTGTAATGTCTTCGGTTGTGCTGGACGGGCTGGTGTATTCCATTAACTCTGTTTTATGGATTTTCCCTCGATGTCAAAGCTGTATTGAATTTTTTATTTAAAACAAGATATTACCAACAGAAAGTCTCTTAGTGTTCTGCTAATTTCAATCCATTAAAACCTAATTTAGTGAATAGCCTTTCGGTGTTAAGGAAGTGCTGGAATCATGAAAGGTTTACGAAACAAATACTTGACTGAGATGAAACAGGCCCTAATAACAATCTTGAGGCAATAGCATTAGCGTTGAAGAATGATGAGAATAAAAAGTATAAAAGTTGAAAACTTTCGGTTACTTCAAAACAGTATGTTAGATATGACGGATGGCCTGACGTTGATAGTGGGAAAAAACAATACAGGTAAAACATCTTTTGTAGTTTTACTCGAAAAATTCCTATCCAAGCCAAATCCGTCATTTAGTTTCAGTGATTTTCCCGTCTCTGTAAGAAGTAAGCTCTATGATATATCTGAGGAAACAGATATAGATGAGTTGAGCATAAGGTTATGTATATCTGTAGAGTATGCAGATGAAGACAATCTAAAGAATATTTCCGACTTTATGCTGGATTTAGATCCAGATAAATCAACCATCAACATCATGTTTGAAGCTCGTATAGACCGAGATACTTTACTTAGTCGAATACCAACAAAGAAAGATGGTACTGATGAGGTAAAATATCTTAAAGAAAAAAGGAGTTTTATAGAGAGAAATGCCAGTAATTTTATAAAAACTTCAATATATGCTTACGATGATTCGGGATATGAGGGAGACAGGCCCTATTGCCTTCAGAACCGAGAGGAATTAGAAGAAAAAGAGTTTAAAGATGTTTGTAATCTTATCAATTTCCAAGTAATACACGCTAGAAGAAATGTTGCCAGTTCAGATGAAACTGGTAAAAGTCCGCTGTCTACCGTAACAACACAGTTTTTCAAGAAATTAAACGACACGGATGATGAGCGTCTGGAACAAGTTAGAACCGCATTAATTGATATAGATAAAGGTTTAGAAACGCAGTATTCAGATGTTTTTAGTGGTTTTTTATCAAGTGCAGCAAATTTTCTCAATTTGGACGGTTTGAAAGTAATTTCAGACATTGAAGCGAGTTCACTAATAGGTTCTTCTTCTAAGGTTATTTATGGAACAACGGAGGAGCATCTTCCCGAAAACCTCAATGGTCTTGGGTATTTAAATATTCTGTACCTCTTGCTTAAGATTGAGATGATGAAGCAAGAGTTCAAATCGTCCTCATCAGACATTAATTTTTTATTTATCGAGGAGCCTGAAGCGCACACTCATCCCCAAATGCAGTCAATTTTCTCAAAAAAGATTCGAGAAGTAGTAAGTGAGATACAGGGACTACAGGCCGTAATTACCACCCATTCATCTTATATAGTTGCTAATTCTGACTTTGAAGATATTCGATACCTTTTAAAGCATGAAAACTTAAATGTTGAATTTAGAAACTTTCATACTGAGCTTGCACGAAAATATAAAAAAGAAAAAGGAGGTGAGGGTGCAAAGTTATACAACTTTTTAGAGCAGTATCTTAAAATTCAAAATGCAGAATTATTCTTCGCAGACAAAGCAATTTTCATCGAGGGTACTACAGAGAGGATTCTTCTACCTTGGTTTATCAAAAAGTATGATGAAAAATGTGATGATGAAAGTCAGCCAATATCTTCGCAAAATATTTCAATAATAGAGGCCGGGGCAAATGCTAAAGCCTTCGCGCCGTTTTTAGAGTTTATCGGTATAAAATCACTAATCCTGACAGATCTAGATTCAACAAAGCAAGATGTAAAAACAGATATAAATGGCAAAAATAGGACTTCGTATGTGGCATGCCCGGTTTCCGATTCGTCTCATACCAGTAATGAAACGTTGAAGCATTTCTTTTCTGCCCCCGATTTAAAAGATGCAGGTTTTCCTGAATGGTTCAACCAACTAAAACGCGAAGAATTAACTGAGGCTGCGGGCCAGGGCAACCGCATGAATGCTCATATTTCAATCAGCTGACTCAATCCCGCATGTAACACGCCTTCGAGGAAGCTTGTTTTCATCCATGCTCGCTTTTGTTTGGCGGGGATACTTCCCTTTGAGGGCTCCGCTCTTAGCATATTAAGTGATAATTGGCGCAACATCGCCCAGTTCTCTGCAGCGTGATTTTGATAAATTTGGCACTTGTCTTCGTTCATGCTGACATCTAATACCCAGTGCAGACTATTCTCTATCCCCCAGTGAGCCCGAACGGCGCGAGCCAGTGACATCTCATCAAGAGCTGCGGAGCTGATGTAATAGCGATATGTCAGCTCGATTTCTTTCCCTTTCGCCTGCCTGAAGTTCA
>NZ_QZCH01000037.1 GCF_003596335.1 Motilimonas pumila | reverse complement strand
CTCGTTAATTACTGATAACGATGACCATGCACCGGTTAAAAGTGGAGATACAGCAGAGCAAGAGTATATCGCACTGCTGCGCCAATACTTAGGCCTGTCACTGCCGGATTACATGATCCCCTCAGTATTTGTTCTACTTGAGCAGTTACCGTTAACGCCAAATGGAAAGATAGACCGTAAGGCCTTGCCTGAGCCTGATATGTCAGCACAACAAGCCGAGTATATTGCACCACGCAGCGAGACTGAGAAGGTGTTGTGTGAGATATGGCAGGAAGTGCTGGGGGTTGAGCGCGTTGGTATTGTTGACAACTTCTTCCAGTTAGGTGGCCACTCTCTATTGGCGGCACGCCTGATATCACGCATTAATCAGCGGTTGAATATAAGCCTGCCGTTAAAAACCCTATTTTTATTGCCATCACTGGGGTGCTTGGCTCAAGAGCTTTTAAATTTAGCGCCCGATCATGGTTATCCCAAACTGGAAAAAGTGTCAAAACAAGGGCCATTGATGCTCTCCTATAGCCAGCAGCGTATGTGGCTGTTAAATCAAATTGATAATGAGAGTACGCAGTACCATATGCCCAGTGCACTTAAGTTATCAGGACCATTAGATGTCAAAGTGCTGAATCAGGCTTTTTCAACAATCTTTGAACGCCATGAGAGTCTACGCACTGTTTTTGTTGTTAATGATGCAGGAGAGCCTCATCAGGTCGTAACTTCCGTGACCGATTTCACCGTTAATATGGAAGATTTATCCATGCTGGAGCCTGAAGCTAGGGAGCTACGCATTGTTGAGTTAAAGAGTAGAGAAGCTTGTGCCGCCTTTGACTTAAGTGGTGATTTAATGCTACGGCCCCAGCTGGTTAAACTGGCTGAAGATGAGCACATATTACTGGTCACTATGCACCACATTGCATCTGATGGTTGGTCAATTGGAATTTTGATTGATGAGTTTTGTACTCTTTATCGTGCTTATAGTCAGAATCAAGTTAGCCCGCTACCAATACAAGAAGTTCAATATGCTGATTATGCCCACTGGCAGCATAACTATATCGAACACTTCAAAGAGCAGGCGCTCACATTTTGGTGTGATGAGCTCTCAGGGGCGCCAGATGAAATAAGCCTACCAACAGACTATGCGCCTGAACCAGGTGGTTCGCGCAATGAGGTAGGCAGACAAGTTATTAATGTGAGACCTGAGTTGTTGACCCGATTCAAGCACCTGTTATTAACACACCAGAGTACTTTATTTTCAGGCCTGTTCTCGAGCCTCAATTTATTATTACATCGCTGGTGTGAGTTGGATGACTTAGTCATAGGGGTCGTCGATGCAGGAAGGGATCACGCTGAAATAGAAAGCCTTATAGGCTGCTTTATCAATACACTTGCTATAAGAGGAGACCTATCCGCAGATGAATCATTGAATGATTATCTGTGTCGCAGTTGTAGCCACCTAAACAGCGTAATGGAGCATAAATCCTTACCATTTAATTTGGTTGTTGATGCGGTTAACCCGGCGAGGAAAATAGATGCCAATCCATTGTTTAATGTAGCTTTATTATTACAAAACTACACTACATCAGAAATTCAGATTGATAATTTACTGGTGAGCTCACAGGATACTTCAAGTAATGAGGCGCTGCTGGATTTACGATTTATAGCAGAAGAGTCTGAGGATGGTTTAACGTTGACATGCGAATATCGCGCACAGTTATTTACTGAATCAACAATAAGACTGCTGCTTGAAGCTTATCAGAGCGTGATTGAGCAGTTACTGGATCAACCACAACGATTAGCGAAAGAAACTGTACTTCCTGCTCGTTTAATTGAGCAAGCAAAACAGTCAAGATTGCGCCACAAAACACTTTGTGTTGCTGGTACCTTCACACTCGAGCCCCTGTTAGATAGTTTTCAGTTTTGGTGTGATAGCCTTAATCTGGAGATGGGCATTCAACTCACTCCTTTCCAGCAAGTATTTCAACAGTTGCTCGATGCCAACAGTGAATTACGACAAAATAAAAATGGTTTTAATCTTATTTTACTGTCATTACATGATTGGCTAGGGACTGGAGATGTAACTGAGCAGCAAGCAAACTTAACGGACTCTGTGGGACGTTTTTGCCGTACGATAGAGGCTATTCAAGCTCAGTCACCGCTCAATTTTGTTATTATTTTATGCCCATCAAGTGCCCAAGTGTGTGCAGAGCCTTTATTGCAAAGTATTGAATTACAGCAAAACCGATTACAAGCGCAGTTAGAGTCGCTAGTGAAAGTTGAGCTTGTGTTGCCTGACACATTGGAACAAGCATTTCAGTTGGGGGATTGTTTTGATATTCATAGCTTTAACTCAGGCCATGTACCCTATACGCCAAGTTACTACTCAGCCTTAATGAGTACCGCATTTAGAAAGTTAAGCGCTCTGGAAAGAAAGCCTTATAAAGTGATTGTACTGGATTGTGATAATACACTTTGGCAGGGGTTGTGTGCTGAGGAGGGGGCAACAGGTGTTGCGGTAACAGATGAGTTCAAATACCTGCAACGTTTTGCTCTGGATTTAAAAACGAAAGGGTTTGTCTTGTGCCTTTGTAGTGCCAATGAAGCAGAGGATGCTTGGGCTGTATTTGATCAGCATTCGGAGATGTTATTACGCCGTGAGCATATAGTGGGTGCGCGAATTAACTGGGAGCCAAAATGGAAAAACATCCAGTCGTTAGCCAATGAATTAAACTTGGGTTTAGACAGTTTTATTTTTATTGATGATGACTCCCTTCAGTGCGCACAAATGAAGCAATTTTGCCCACAAGTACTGACTTTGCAATTACCTGTTCAAATGGAAAGCTTACCACTGTTTTTTAACAGTGTTTGGGCGTTTGATATTAAGAATACTTCAGGAGAACAGCAAGATAGAACAATCCAGTATAAACAAAACCAACAGCGAGAGCAGTTACAGCAAGCAACAGGTAACCGTCAGGAGTTTCTGGACTCGTTGAAGCTGGATATTGACGTTCAAACCCTATCAGAGATGGATTATGCAAGAGCTCAAGAGTTATTACAGCGTACCAATCAGTTTAATTTAACAGGCATGCTGGTTGATGAGTTAACCATAAAAGCTAAGATAAAGACAGGTGAGCTGTGTGCCGTCAGTGCACGGTTGAGTGATAAATTTGGTAGTTATGGTTTAGTTGGTCTGTCGCTCTTTCGAATTAAACATGACACGCTGTTTATCGATAATGCAGTATTGAGTTGTCGTGCCTTTGGGCGTGGAGTTGAGTATGAGTTACTTACAGAGGTTGCGCGTATCGCACAATTACATGGAGTCGAAAATATCTCAATTCCCTTTATCAGAACAGCTCGAAACACACCTGCTCTCGCCTTTTTAGAGCAACTCCTTGGAAAAGGTAAAGTAAACAAAAAGCCTGAGAGCCAGTACTTCTTTAAGGTAGAGGCGCTTTTAGGGTTAAATTATAGAAAGGTTTTAGAAAAAGAAGACATAGCCTCCAGTGCGACTGTATCCAAAATGGAAAGCCAGAGGGTTATTTCTAGCGTGAGCTTATTGTCTTCGCAACACTATAGCCAGATAGCCGAGCTATCACAGAACTTCAGTTTATTAGCCAAGTCGATTGAATTAAATGCCCAGCAGAAACGCAAGGCAGTGTGTTCGGGTTTACAAAGTGAATATGTTGCACCACGCAGCGAGACTGAGAAGGTGTTGTGCGAGATATGGCAGGAAGTGCTGGGTGTAGAGCGGGTAGGTGTTACTGATAACTTCTTCCAGTTAGGTGGAGACTCTATATTATTAGTTCAGGTTATGTCCAACGCAGTAAAACTCGGCTTGCAACTAACCGTTAAGCAATTGTTTGAGCGACAAGATATTGAATCTTTGGCAGGAATAGTGCGAACAGAGCCTTATGTAGGGAAAGGCAACGCAGTCAGTGAAGTTGTTGGTAAAATGCCAGTTTCTCCTATTTTACATTGGCTCTTCAAAAGAGGAGAGGACTTTGAGCAATACAATGCTTTTCATTGGTTAAATGTTGATAGTCGTGTTATCACTTTGCCTGTGCTGGAAAAGGCTTACCTAGCTCTTGTCACTCAACATGACATTTTGCGCTCACAGCTCTCTTTAGTTGAGGGCGAGTGGGTTGAAGAGATCGTTTCGACTGACATTTTTATTAAAGCTAATCCTGTATTATTTCATGATTTAACCCATGGTATCGTTGATACAGAGTTAATCAAATTAGGTCGAGCAAAGCTGTGTAGTATGAAACTGTCGAACTCACCTATCCAAATGCACTACTTTCAGGTGATAGGTAACGAAGCAAAGGTTCTGTTAAGTTATCACCATAGAGTATTTGATGGTTATTCTCACCCTATCTTGCATGAGGATTTGATTCACTTTTTGAAAATGGCTATAAGCGGAGTTGAAATTAACTATCCAATAAAGTCAGCTTCGGTAAAGGAGTTTGCCAAGGAGATGAAATGCTTTGCAAATAACAAGGCAGAGCAAGATAAAGACTACTGGCTATCTCTCCCCTGGCATAAATATCAATCGATGCCAAAAGATCGGCCTAATGGGAAGAATACAGTAAACAGCTCAATTATGTTGGAGCATTCACTCGCTGAAGAAGCCAGTGCATGCTTGCTAAATAACTTAAGCCGATCGACTGGCCTATCCGACACAGCGATACACTTAGCATGTATAGCAATGGCTTATAGGGAGTGGAGCGGGCATTCACTGTTTGTTATAGATATTGCTATTACAGTGAGAAGTTTACCATTTATTGATTTGGACTTATCAAGAACGTTAGGGTGGCTGCTTGATCCTGTTCCGGTCGTTATTGATTTAGACCTTCTACCTAAGGACATAATTTCTGCCGCGAAGTCACTCAATAAGCAATTGAAAGAGCTACCAAATAAGGGCGTGTCTTATGGCTGTCTAAGGTATTTATCAGACAACGATGCTATAAAAGAACAAATGCATAAACTACCACATGCAGAATTTTTGTTTAATTATCAAGCGTCATGGTCGAAAACTGAGGAGGGTAATCCTGTTATGGATGCTGATATAAGTCAGTACATAAAGGTTGAAACAGACAAACTCGCATTTGAGGAGAACAGAAGTTCGGCTCTCAACGTATATGAATCTCCCGATTTAGATCGAGGTGTTGCTATTTATGCTGAAGGCATCCGAACTGCGAATGGAGCTTATAAGGCAAGATTTCAAATTAGTGGTAATTTACATGACAGAGAAACTGTACAGCCATTTTTGAATGCATATGTAGACCATTTACAAGAGTTAGTTACTGAAGTGATGGCTTTGGCTTAACTCTGTTACAACATTTTGAAGAAAATAAATTTATTGTTCTGATTAAATAAAGCCCCCGACCTCATAACCGGTTGGGGGCACGTCTTTGCCCCATTCGTTGTTAGACTTGCACCATCTCTCAATTTATATCGCGCTGCTTTGACTTACTTTTACTCATCTTTGTACTGTAGTGTTTAACATGATCATTCAATCACATGAGGTAGTTGTCTATGTTCAACATAAACAGAACTCCTGAAATAAATGAAGCAAGAGAAAAGTATGATTGCGCTTGTCAGCATCACAAGGAAATGGCAAGGCTTCATCGAGCAGGTGCGGTAAGTTCTGAAGACTTAAAAGAGGCTATAGACGATATGCGACAGGCAGAAAATGAGCTGGATGCAGTTAAAAGAGCATAATCACTCCATTTAGTCGTTAGTACATATCAGCCGTAAGAAAACAGCACAATTGATGAAAGAGGCGAACGTCTGGGTACGCTATAAAAAGAAATACAAGGCAACAACAAACAGCGATCATAACAAACTGATATATGATAATGAGCTCCAGCAGGATTTTGATATTCAACACCCCAATCAAGCTTGGGCTCTAGACATTACTTACATATGGACTTCTGAAGGGTGGCAGTATTTAGCCGTCGTGATAGATTTATATTCACGTAAAGTAGTTGGTTGGAGTATGGGCAGCCGAATGAAAGCTGCGCTTGTGTGTGATGCACTCACAATGGCCATCTGGCAACGTAAGCCTAAAGCTGGGTTAATAGTACACTCAAACCAAGGCGTTCAGTATACAAGTCATCAATATCGACGCCTACTAAGCTCACATAAGTTTGTGGGTAGTATGAGCAAAAAAGGATGTTGTTGGGACAATGCCGTTGTAGAAAGCTTTTTCGGCAGTTTAAAACAAGAAAGAGTTCACTGGCGCAATTACAAAACGCGGTATGCAGCGCAGAAAGATACCTTGAACTATATAACTATGTGGTACAACAGCCATCGGATGCACTCATACCTTAATTATCAGAGTCCCAATGAGTTTGAGCGTATGGATAAACCGATAAAAGAAGTCGCTTAAAGAGCTTAACTAGGGTGACCGAATTAAGTTGACTAGGTCAATCGATCCAGTCGTAAAATGCGATTAACAATCAAAGATTGGAAAGCTCTCAATGTGAGAATAGTGAATTTAACATAAGATAGATAATGTGCAGCTATAAATCTTTGATAACTCACCATTCGACCTAGTAAGTACAACAGATATCACCGCTAAGTCTATGACAGCATGTAGGTAAATTCTAACCTAAACTTAGTTTCTCCCTTTGCCAAACGGCGATTAAAATCAACGGATAAATTACCTTGCTCTGATTTCAAACACATTTCATCGTGAACAAAAAAGACAGTTTTGTGGCGCTAGCTAAAACAGATAAGTTGGCAATAAAAACATGATTAATTCGCAGGTGCTATTGGTGTGTCATATTAATTATAAATTTCATTATTTTTCATGACGTTAGTCCGGATTTTAGAGTGTCACTTCTGTTTACTTCCTGCGACTTGCAAGGTCTGAGGGCATTCAGCCACTTTGCATGAGCGTTAGGCTGTCAATATTAGCTATGCCCACGAGCCTCAGCACCATTAAGGCTCTAGGCATCTTTTTTCGGCTTCAGAATCATGAGTTAGTGAGCAGAAGTTGTTGATCAAAGTTTAATTTTTTATCGGAATTAGTGATTTGATTGGAATTTTATATTTTTTTCATGTATTTTTCACACACCCATATTGATAAAAAAGTTTTTTATGATCGATTTTAAATATACAGGGATGCTTCTCATTCCCTTCTCCGTTGTAGCTAGTGAAACCGGTTCAATGCCAGCTAACAGCTTCGAAAATTATTCAGCAAACTCGTCTACTCGAAGTTCATTTCAACGTTCCGCTCCTTTGCCAGGTTGGTGGAGTGGATGCAGAAAGCTGGACAAAAGAAAAGGGTTTCGATACGAATGCTCGGAAGACATAATAATGCCAACCAAAGAAAGTACGTGCGAAAAAATAGGCCCGGTTGGTGTGCTCATTTCGAGAAGCGGGGTAGTATCAACGCCCTTAGAATACGAAGGACAATGGCATGTCAATGATGTAGGGCAAGACCCTTTGTTTCCTGATAATACTGTTTGCGTGATTTCCTATAGCAATAACACGTGGCATATAAGTATGTATCTCGAAGAAGAAGTAGACATGGAAAAAGAGAAAGATAAGGGCGAGGAAGAATGTGAAAGTGAAAAAAATATTTCACCTATGTGTGGAAACCCTATCAACATTATCAATGGTAATAAATTTCAAAAAGAGATTGATTATCAGCATGTTAGCTCAAAAATATTAAATTATACTCGCTATTACAATAGTCAAATAGGGGTTTTTAAATCACACCACTTACCACAAAGATGGTCTGATAACTATTCCGAATACTTAGTATTTAATGATAGAAAGCGTGAAATCTATTTCTTAAGAAAGGATGGGAAGGTTTTAACCTTTAAAGTGGAGAGTGACCCAAACACATACATCTCAACCAGTTATGCCAATGCAAAACTATTATTGTCAAATTCAAGCTGGGTGTTAGAAGAGGATTCAGGCGAAACACGAACTTTTTCATCTTCAGGGAAAATAACGAATTACAAGTCACCATCAGGTGAAGAGTTATCTTACGAATACGATAAAGTTGGGCAGCTTTCTACCATAAGAGACGTTAATAGAGTCGGTCTCGGCCTTAATTTTACATATGATAGAGCTTCCGGCTTTATTTCCAGTGTTCAATTAGTCTCCCCTCAATTGGCTGAGCCAAAAAACGTTGCATCATATACTTACAAAGATAATCGATACCTTGCTCAAGTTCAGTTTGCCGATAAGAGTACTAAGAGTTACCAGTACGGTAATTATTCATCATTGATTGAGCTCACGGATGAAAACAGTAACATATCATCTTGGGAATACGTCTTTCCCGATGGCCCCAAAGCCATCAGCTCAACCCACGCGAATAACATTGATAGAACAGAAATTACTTATGCTGCTGACAACCTCAGTGCTTCAGTAAAAGATGCCAGAGGTTTTACAACCACTTATCTGATTGGTGATGTTAACGGCAGCGCTAAAATCTACTCCATTTCAGCACCTTGTAAGGCTGAAAAATGTAATACGTCTCAAAAATACATCGACTTTGACGCTAACGGAAACGTGACATCAACAAGAGATGCTAGAGGTGTTATCACGACCTACCGCTATAATGATAAGAATTTGGAAGTCAGTCGTACTGTTGCGACAAGTACCACTGAAGAGTTTGAGATAAAAACGCAATGGCATCCCACATTGCCACTTCCCGTCGAAAAACATTACCCTAACAGGCTCGTTCAATTTCAGTACGACGAAGGCGGTAACTTATTATCCAAAGAAACCTTCGCAGATGGAAAAAGTGAAAAGTGGAGCTTTACTTATAACCACTTCGGACTAATGACATCTCAAACCGATCCTCTAGGAACAATTACCACTTTCGAATACGACGCGCTGGGTAACTTAATCAGAAAGGCTGTGGGTGATACTTCAATCACCGTTTACGCTGAACACAATGAAAATGGTCAAGCACAACATATCACTAGACCAAATGGCGTGATTTCCAAAATGACATTTGATCTTAGGGGAAGACTGACTTCTATTACCGAAGGCAAAGATATCACCCTACTGACGTATGACAAAGTTGGTAACTTGATCAAACGAGAGCTTCCTTCAGGAAAAGTCATTAATTACAGCTACGATGGGGCTTACCGACTCATTTCTATCATGGATAACAAGGGTAACACCATCAAATTTACTCGAGATCTCGCTGGTAATATTATCAAGAAAGAAACGGTTGACCCTGGCTCACAGCTCACTCAAGCCATAGCTAGCCACTCTACACAGGTCAATTAAGGGAAGTTACCATGAAGAAAACTATCAATTTAATTACGACTCCTTTAGCCCTTATCGTTACATCAGCCCTAGCATTTTCTTCACATGCCAATGCCCAGAGCTGCAACCTTTGGGATAAAAGCAGTACCTATACCAGTGGCATGTGTGCAGAGCACCAAGGAGTCACATACAAAGCTAAGTGGTGGACTAAAGGTGAAGAGCCTGGCGTCGCAGGGGTATGGGAAGTAACATCTGTAACGCCTTCCACTCCTCCAACCTCTGGACCAACACCTCCTCCAACAGAAGTGCCAGTAGTAACTTACCCAGTGTGGGAAAGCAGTAAGACATACACTGGTGGAGATATTGTTACGTATGATAGAAAGCTGTTTAAAGCCCTTTTTTGGACACAAAATGATACACCTAGCATGACAAGTCAAACTTGGGAGTTTATTTCAAATGCACCTCGTTCAAAACCACTGCCATTGCCTATGCCACAAGCTCAGCCTCAACTTCCGACTGTTCCAGTGCCCCCTCAACCTGTCGACCTGCAAGTTGAGTCATCAAGCACTCATTATGAATACGACAACTACGGCAATTTAGTAAAAGAAAGTAATGACTATGGGTATACAGTTCAGTATGCATATGATGCAGCAGGAAACTTGATTGCAAAAGTAGACGAAGAAGGCCATGTGCATACTTATGATTACGATAGTTTGAGTAACTTGACTGAAATGACGTTACCAGACTTATCTGTTGTTAAATACGGTTACAATAGTGATAGTGCATTAACATCTGTGACCGATCCAGAAGGTTTGGTTACACAGTACACATTGGATAGCTTTGGAAACAATATCTCACAACTAAGTCCAGATTCTGGTGCTACGCAATTTTCATATTTAGTTTCAGGTAAACTGGCCTCGGTTACTGATGCCAATAAAGAAACTGCACTCTATGATTACGACAACTTAGGTCGGTTGAAAAGCATCTCTTATACCGATGATGTACATACTTTTAGTTACGGTGAAACAGCAGGTTCTGGAGAGCAGTTATCCTCGTTCTCGAATGCATCTGGAGAAACAGTGCTAAGTTATGATACGCAAGGTAACCTCTCAGAAATGAGTCAAACCACAGGAAAGCACCGTTTGACTGTTGGGTATACTTGGGGGAAAAACCTTTTAGAACGTATTACTTATCCATCAGGTATGGTGGTAGATTACCTCTATGACAAAGGCGAGCTAACTGGCATTAATGTCAACGGTCAGGCCCTACTCCAAAACATTCATTGGTCACGAACAGGTACACCAATAACCTGGACTTGGGGAAATGGCCAAGTCATGACAAGGCTTCAAGATGCCATTGGTCGTGTGTCTAAGCTGGATTTAGGCAGTAATACACTGTCACTGACTTATGATGGAAAAAATAACATCAAAAATATCACCACAATAGGTGACTTTGAAGGAATTGAGCAACTTTCATATGATGCAAGAAACCGGTTAGTTGAAGCTAGAACGGCTACGGAGCAGTTTGAGTACACTTACAACAGCAATACGACCCGAACAAGTAATACTCGTGGAAATGACAAAATGGTTTATGACCTCTCACCTGACAGTAATCGGATAACGGGTAAAAGTGGTCAAACACAAACCAGTTATGAGTATGATGCAACGGGTAACTTAATTAAAGATGATAAGCGTACATACCGTTATAATTCATCCGGTCGCTTAGTTGAAGTCACAGAAGGGCTTGAAACAACGGATTACCGATATAATGCTCTAGGACAACGCGTCAGTAAAACAGGAAAAGAAGCGCGGATGTTTATGCATTCATATACCGGTCCGCTTCTAAGTGAACTGCGCGATACGGGAGATGTCATTCAAGAAACGGTCTGGCTAGGTAACCTTCCTATTGCTGTTGTCAAACCGGGCGCAGGGACGGAACCTGATGTCTATTATATTTGGGCTGACACGCTGGGTACACCAAGGGAAATTTCAGATCCAGCTTCTCGACAAACTGTTTGGTCATGGCAAGGCGAAGCTTATGGAGATGACCTACCGGTGAGTGAGTTAAATGCGAGTGGTGAAGCATTCGAATATAATTTGCGTTTCCCAGGTCAATACTATGATGCCGAGACAGGGCTACATTACAATTACCATCGTTATTATGACCCGAGCACAGGCCGGTATATTACGAGTGATCCTATAGGCTTGGGCGGAGGGCTAAACACTTATGCTTATGTTGAAGGTAATCCTTATACTTACTTTGATGATACAGGGAAGTTCACGAAAGTTGCAGCAATAAGCTGTAGCACTTTGGTAGGGATCGCTAATTTGGCCGGCCTATATAACTCCTATGAAGAAAGAAAATACGCGCTAGAGTTTATTACTGAGCAACAAAAGCTAATTAAAGAAGAACTGGAGCAGTGTGACCCTTTGGATGTGCATAGGAGGCAAGAGCTCAGGGATATGAATGAAGAATTGGCACTTCAAATAAGTAAGGTTGGAACTGAACTTGGAACTGCCCAATCTACTATCGGTCAATTGCCTGGATTTATTATCGGCGAAGCAGCTTGTGCTGCTTTGTGGGCGTTACCTTACTTTTAATTAATTTATAGCGGCAGAGTAAATGTTCTGTAATTTTTATGCATTTACTCTGTATAGCAATAGGAATTTGAAAATGAAAGATAAAGTTGCTTTAGCAATATTTACATTTGTTATTGGTTTTGGTGTTGGAGGCCAAGCTGTCCGTTATATCATTGAAGACTCAATGAATGACAGTATCCAACGAAACCATGAGTTTCGAGCATTTGAGGCTCAAAGTCACTTAGTGGTTGCAAAAGCAGTACGGGATAATAGGCTTGATGAAGCTATCGCTTTTTCTGAGTCAATTATGGATCGAAATATATCTTTCTTTTTGAAACAAGAAATAAAAGACAGCTCAATAGATAGCCTTATAAGGCAAGCTAAAGATTACAAGGTAAAAGACTGTAGTAATAAATGCTTACCCAGCTTAAACAATTAAAAAATAGATTAGGAGCCTCTGATTTTATTTTATTTTTTTAGGAGAGTCTGCCAAACACACTGATTTAATTTAATTACACTCGCATCATAGCAAAATATACTAAGCTAAATATGTATATCATCAGTGCTATACATACTCGGCAGTATTTTTATGGTGCTTTAAACAGATAAGCGGGTCTAAAATGAAAAAAATCATGGTGGGTAATCGTAAAGGTGGTGTCACTAAAACCACCACGACAGTCAATACGGCTTATGAGATCAGCAAACTCGGGCATAAGGTGTTACTTGTCGACTTTGACTCTCAAGGCGATACCACCAAATTTACTAAGCGCGTGGATACCGAGTATTACATCGGTGATGTACTCATGGATAGAAAGTTTGATATCAACGCCGCAATCTACCCCGCTATTATCAATGATGAAGAACAGCCGAATCTTCATGTTATCCCAGCTCGGTCAGGGGATATCATGACCAAGCTGGACATGGAAATGATCAGCTTACCTCGTCGGGAAGACCGGTTGATGTACCAACTCAAACAAGTGGAGGACCGATACGACTTTGTCATCATGGATACCAACCCATCGACCTCAGTACTCGGCCTCAATGCAGTCATGGCCGCGGATCTCTACATTTTCCCAACAGAGTATAAAGAGCACAGCCTTGATGGGATTGATGTTTTGCTCGAACATATCTGCAATGTGAAATATGTAGAGCCAGACGATGTCGACTTCATTATTTTGCCTACGAAAATTGATAAACGGGCCAAGAGGTCGCTGGAGTTTGGGGAAAGCTTTCTGGCAACCGCGTGGCCAAACCACATCGCAGACAGCGTCATTTATGACCGGGCCGTTTTTTCAGATTCCGAGTCGGAGCATGAGCCAATTTCAGTCATAAGCCCAGGTCATGTTGCCGCCAACTATTACAAGAAGTTTGCCAAAGAGGTAGTCAATCATGTCTGACAACGCCCGTTTAGCAGCGCTCCAAGCCAAAAAAAAGTTAACAGGCGCAGAAAGAGCTGAGCTAAAAGCGCTTAAACGCACTCAGTCAAACTCGACTCCCTCTAAAGCAGACTCTAATAAGGCCAAAAACGTCTTTGGTATCGCTCCTACAACCAAAATCAACCCCAAGCCCGTACGATTTTTGGAGCAAGAGCGAACAGGGATGGGAAACCGCGTCAAAGACATTCAATCGCAAGATCTAGAGTACGTTATCGAGAAACTCGGCCGAAAAGATGGGGTAAATGAAACCAAGCTCATTCGTGCTGCAATCTACTTACTCTCAGAGCACTCTAATAAAGAAATCATTGATGCGATTGCCGAGGTGCAAAAAATGATGATCCGCGGTTGATTGAAAAAAGCGAATTTCCCGCGCCAGGTTTTATAGGCAGTGCCGAAGCAATGTTACGCTAACCCAGCGTTCAGCCGGTGCTGTAAAAACAATTGATTCAATAAGTTACACTCGCCCACAGCTCTCAGCCTTTATGTTATTCCCATGGCTTCACTGTCTGTAAGCCCAAAAGCAGCAAAAAAACCTGCGCTCTAAATCATCACACCTACCAGCTTTTCCCTTACCAGGGGGTGGCTCACCACTTAATATCAGCTTCCATCTACTAATAAATAAGCTGCCTTATGTGGAAAAAGATACTTGAACAAGACCGGCTTACTCAATGCATCTACCCAATAGACAAGATCTTATCCTTGTACTTGGGCACGGAGAGTTACGTTAATGCAAGTTACGCAATTGAGTTGAGCTTATTGGCCGCACTTAAAGAGCTACACGACAAAAGGCAGCTTACGCTTGAAACCTTAAAGACAGCGCTCCAAAATCTGCCCATTTTTACGGTGAGCTTTATCAGTAAAAGTGATTTAAGGAGCTGGGAGCCTTCGCTTGAGAGCTTCTCTGATTTTTCTTACAAGCGCGGGGTACTTCGCGTTGAATATTTTGCATACCCCGTTGTGGATGCCAATGCATTGATGAAATGCTTAAAACACGAGCAAACCAATCATGTTAAGCATATTTCAACTCAAAAACATTGAGCCAAGCTCGTTGTCAAACGAGGCTTGTTTTCAAGCACTGCCATACAAATGGCTGCCCGCGTCAGAGTTGATGTTGATAGACGATGGCAGACAACGTCTTTTAACCAGGGTAAAAGAGTCGGTCTCTATTACGCACCATCACTGGGAAACCCTTTATCTAAAGCTATTAAATAACTTTGCGGAATACGTTCAGCTCTTACCCGCGTCCGACTCAAATCATCACTCTTACCCTGGCGGACTGCTCGACCACTCCATGGAAGTCATGTTGTATTCACTCCGACTAAGAAGAAATGTGCTCTACCCTATTGGCGGCAAAGAAGACTTAATCTGCAAGAAATCAGATATTTTTACTTATGCTGTAGCGACCGCTTCATTGCTGCATGATGTGGGCAAGATCATCACAGACCAGATTGTTGCTTATCGGCAGGGGCAATGCAGCCACATCTGGATACCGGCCCTAAGCAAGCTCCCTTGCGATTGCACTTACACGTACAAGCATAATCCGGACAGTCGGCATAAGCTGCATCAACTTGCAGGCCTTCAACTTGCCAACCGACTGTTGCCCATTGAAGGGTATAAATGGCTGCACAGCGATCAACAAATATACTTAATGTGGACGCAGGCATTGGCCAGTGATCACGCCGCTGGCGTGATGCTTGATCTTATATCTAAAGCTGACGCAGAGTCGGTGAAAAAGAATTTAGGCTCTGATCTGAAAGTCTCTCGAAACCAAAACATTCAGCAGTCCCAAAAGGCAAATACCGTCTCACTGTTGGTCAGAAAAATGGTGGCGATTGTCAGGCAAGATTTGCAAAACGGTGACCTAAAGGTGAACTCACCAGGCGCCATCGCATGGGTAACAAAGGATGCCGTCTATTTAGTCAGTAAAAGAACGGCTGAGTACATTCAAAACAAGTTGTTTGCTGACCCCACTTTTGCAGACCAAACCCCAAAGAACCCCATTAAGATCATTAACCTTCTTGCTGAAAGTAATCAACTCTTGCTTGGGGATGCATCGGCTCCCATCATTCACCACCATGTGGTCGATGAAAAATCCAATAAATCGCCATGGCAGCAAACCCTCACGTTTATTGTGATACCACGGCTAACATTAGATCCCAACCACCTGTTGAACACCTTTTCCGGAACGATCACGCCCGTCAGCCCACTAGAGATAAAAGAAGAAGTATCTACAGCGCCCGATGCAGCCAGCGCACACAATAGACAGAGTGAAAGCAATCCGCTGCCTGTTCAAGCGAAAGACGAGGATTTAGCTCCAACAAGCAACTTATTACCGCTCGCACAACTGGACATGGAAGCCGAGTTCAATGCGTGGTTATCGAAAATGATTAAGCACAACCAGATCCGATACAACCAGCCTCATGCTCCGGTTCACGTCTTATCAAGAAAAGTGCTTTTGGTGACCCCGAGTATTTTCAAACAATTTGTCAGCGATAACACTGCACTCATACAACGGGTGGTTGAACTACAAAACTTGGATGAGCCCAAAGCCATCAAGCGAGTTCAACGCTCATACATTAATTCATCAAGCAAGAACCTATGTAAGGGGTGGTCCGGGGAAAATATGTTAACCGTGAAAATTGAAGGCGAACGAAAAAAATCCAAAATAACCGTTTTAGTGCTTAAGCACGGCAACGATATTTTTCAGGACCTTCCCAGAGATAATCAGGCGCTCTCATGGATAAATGAACCCATGATTTAGCAGGTTAATGACACAATATCTCTCAAACTGTTTTTATTATCGCATATGGATAATAAAAACATTTATTTCAATGGTTTAAATTTTTCCTTTTCAATTAATAACCTGCATTTTTTATCAAAAATCGACTTGTTTTGGTCGTTTTTTGACCTACCATTACTGTTATTAATGTTATTAGCGGTTTTATTTGAGTAATTGTTGATACCTAGGCAGTTATCCAGGCAATAGAAGGTTCTATTATGTTGGTTTGTCTAAAGAAATTGAATGTAGAGAGCATTCAACCCGATCCGGGAAATATCAGAAATAAAGAGAATAAGTCTTTTGATAAGATTTATGCTTCATTACAGGCTCACGGCTTCGATGGGGTACTAGAAGTTGTGCCTGTCGGCGACAGCTTTCAAGTTAAAAATGAAGGCAACACGCGCTTATCCATCCTTAAAGAGCTTTATCAAAATACGCAGGAAGACAAGTACGCCACTATCTTGTGCCTGATAAACTCCGCCAGCAGTGAAAGCAACCATATCATGCAGCTCATTAAAAATGAGGCCAGAGATGGGATCAGTTTTCATGACCGAGTACTGGCGATTGGCATTACCATTGATGCCTACCGCGCAAACCATGAAAAACTCACCGCCAAAACACTGTCTAAGCTGCTAGCAAAACAAGGCTATAAGCTCAGCGAAACCCTGTGTTATTGGACTCTTTACGCCTTTGATAATGTAAAAGACACGATGCCAAGGCTGTTCCAAACCATGGGGCGGCCCTCATTCGAACATCACTCGAAACTCTCACAAGCCTACGTTGCGTTCATGAACCTGGTCGGCGCTCAGCCCAATGACGAGTGTGCCATCAGGTCTTCGCTCGCAAAAGCTTGGTCACTGTACGACTTTTCATCCCTCTCCGCTTATAGCAACAAGCAGGCCTTAAGTTTCTTATCGGCCCATATCAAAGAGCAAGCATCTGAGCCGCTGCTAGAAGACGTCGATTTTATCAGTTTTTGTTTAAAAGAGATGATGAAGGCCAAGCTTCGCAATAGTGACATAACGTTATACGACTTGAGACATCGCTTTTACAAAGACCAAAGTGCAGACGTCAATCTGTCCGAGATAGTCAATCAGTTGTTTGAAAAAGTCAGTATTCAAAGCAGTGAGGCAAAGCCGGTATTGGGTATGCCACTGGGCACCATCATTACCATTCCTAGCACCAGGCTCGACAATCAAACCCAAGCTATCGTTTGGTTCTCGGTGGCTTCCCTTTTGAATATTACTGGCACACACCTCTATCACCAATCTAATGAAAAGCTCATTGAGCACATCCAGAAATTAGACCTTGCGGATGAGAGTTATCGCGCGCTTTCATCCTTGTGCTCTACCTACCCGGAATTTATCGATGAGCTGTCTGAACGGGTCTACCCGTCCTCTTCCACACTCATTGAACAATCACTGTTGATCCTATTAACGACGCCCTCAAGCGAGGAGTTTCTAGAGTCATTTAACTTTTTAATGTCAAAAACAAGGCAGTTTAAAAAGGAGGTTAATAATGGAAGATAGAGATATTTCAGCCTTATTGGCTTCAACACTCATCGAGTCATTAATGACCAGCGACAACCCTGATCTTATTTTTAAAAAACTTAAGAAAAGAGGCATGGGTAAATACCAACTCGATTGTGAAGAAGTCTCCGCACTGCTATCGAGCTTTAATAAGAATGAACTTTATAAAATATTCCAGTCCGTCATTTATGAAAAAACAGCGGAAGCCATGCCTTCCGAGATATTGAATCGATTAAAGTCAAAAGCGAAAGGGCAAAAATACATTTGTGATAGCCAAGCCATGTGCCTCGCTTTTTTAAAACGCGGGGCTGGAAATCCGCTCATGCTGAGATTATTCGGCATGGGCTGTAAAAGAGCGCAGAGAGAACGCCGTAGACTGGGAGTAAAACCCACCACAGGAAGGTACAAAAGCTTATCTGAAAAAGAAGAAAAAAGAGTTTTCTCTATCTACAAGAGCCTTAACACACAAACCGACATCAAAGAGAAAGTAATAAAGATTTATGACAAGACCAAAATAAATATCAACGTTATTTATTTAGCCGTTGAATATTACCAAGAGCAAGTGAAGTTAATCCAAATGAGAAAAGGTGAACGTTATGAGCGTAGAAATCGCATACCAAGATATTGATAACCACGAGGCGGTCAAAGTCGAAAGTAAGACTGACACTGAGCGTTTGGCTTCTGTCGTTGGCGCACTGAGATCAGATATCAGTATTCAAATTCAAACCAAGCAAGTGCATAAAGCTTGGCTGGGTAAGTCGCGTAATCAAGCCGAAGAAGAGCGCCAGGCAGCCCAAGAAAATGCGAAAAACATCCACTCGGTAATGGGGGTGCCTCGGTTCTTTCAACTGGTCACCGCCTTAGAAAACGCCGTCAAAAAAGATGACCCATTTGCAGATTATGTGTTTTACCAACTGCACAATGAAATCGATTCAGAGCGTGCGGAAGTCAATGAGCAGATTGACTCGCTGAATGAGTATATGAAAGACAAAATGCCCAGCGGCATCTCCCTTTCAAAAAACTACAGCGTCGACCCTGTGAGCGTCCCGTTAGCGATAAATACCCGGCTGGGTTTCTTGCTTGTTTATTTGGTGCTCGAGGTCGATGAGCTTATTCGGTTGATACTTCTGGCGAGTCACTGTGCGCTGCTTTCACCAAAAAACGCCTCAGATGCAACCTTTAAAGCCACAAAGCGCATTCGCCGCGCCATGAGCTTTGTCCATCGTTATAAATTCTCAGAAGTGACCCGTGATGATTTGGCGGCCAATAACGCGAGAGCGCAGGAAGCATTCAAACGGATGCCAGACATTGAACTGCCAGATGAATTCAAAGACGCCACGACACGCAGCGCATTGGCTCCAACCATTAACGCACGTCCAGACGCGTTAAATGTCGACAATGATAACTTCTTCAAAGCATCGGGGATCTGCTAATGAAAACCCAATTATCTCACTTACACTGTGAGAAAGTATCACATGATCGAAATGTCGATATCCAAGCTTCCCCTTTAATGATCCTTTTAAGTTTACCTTTTAAGGATAAGGTGCGAGGCAATCATGCAATGATTGTTGAGCGCGAACTCGACGCCCTCTGTAACAGCATGCGCCACTTGAAAGCCCGTTATGACATATCCTTCAAAGAAAACCTCACACCCCGATATCGCTTAGCGATACAGAAAACTCCCAAAGGCCTCTATCTTCGCTGGAGAGCAACAGGAAGAGGAGGCCGCTATACCTCCTACGAGAAGGCCATTAGGCAGCCTGGCGTCAGCACAGAGGCCATTCCGTTGATGAAAACCGCAGAGCCCATCCGTAGCGCACTCAATGAAAAAGCGCAGTTGCTGATGTGCGCCCTGAATATCCTACAAGGAAAATCAAAAATCGTCTGATTATCACAGTGTAATGAAATGGGCTCAGCCAATCACAGTGTAAAAATATCAGGACCCGTTTTATCACACTGTAATAATTTCAAGCTGTGTTTATCACAGTGTAAGTGCCCACAAACCCATTACACTGTAAAAATCCTGCCACTTTATCACAGTGTAATAACAGCGCCTCGCCCGAGGTGCTTTTTTTTGCCCCATTTTGACTAAACTTAAAAGGCTACCTCGTGTAGCAAAACAAACGCTAGCAGGGCGCTTCTCTCTGCTGTCATTTGTGCGAAATGTCGTGCCACTGCGCCACAAGGTTAGATGGCATGATAAACCTACGATTCAAAATGACGCGGTGAACTCCAAGCCCAATTCACACGTCAATCTCTAATGGCGGCCGAGCAGTTGGGCCGCCAAACCTATCCCTGAAATCTTCCAAGCGACCAGCTTTTCCATGGATTAATTGCGCCGTTTAAATTCCAATGAAATCTGGCACACGACCCTTGGACACGCCATATGAACAAAATCAATCTACTCGCATTGGCTTGTTTGCTTTCTGGCCCATCAGTGGCCGCAGATGTGAAAGTAAACCGGTACGCGTTGGTGAACGACGACGTATCTTACGCCCAAAAGTACCCCCTCGAGACAGTTATCGACATCAAAATCCCGTCGCGTATCAACAGCGTCAAAGGCGCCATTGAATACGTCTTGCTGCGCAGTGGTTACACATTACTGCCGGCCCATCTGTCGCACCCAGATTTCACTGTCACCTTAAAAAAACCGCTGCCTCAAGTGCACCGAAGAATGAAAATGGTCTCCATCAAAAACGCCATTAAATCGCTGGCAGGTGAGCCCTATGTGTTAATTGTCGATCCCGTCACCCGGCAAGTGACCTTCAACAGCCAATTTAAACATGGGGGCCGACAATGAAATCGCCCCATATTATCTTGGCTTCAAGCCTGGCCTTTTTTATCGGCGCCGCGGCCCTGCTCTCTTATTTCTTGCTGACAGCAATGAACGAAATAAAAACCCAAGAGAGCGTCATCGCAAACTACCATAAGGATATAAATAAATTAAAAACGAATTTTACAAAGCTTTCAAAAACTTTACTGGATATAAAAACAAAACCTGCCCCAAACTCTCACAATGAATTTAAAAAAGGCATCAATAAAAATAGCTCTGACATTGATATTTTATTTTCGAGCTTAAAATCCACAAATGAAAAAATAAATTCACTTTCACAAAGCCAAGACAAAATTACTCACGAGATAGAAAGCTTATCATCAAGAGTATTTAATGTTTCAGGTGATAGCGTTTTCTCTAAATCTAAAATAGAAAGAATGATAAAAGACGAAGTCGACAGCCACATCAATCAAGTCACACTCGCCATTAATAGAAATCGCAAAGAGATTACGCTAAGAAACGCTATCAATAAAACGTCGGCAATCAATAAATCTTCAATTAAACCCTCCCCCAAAAAAGGCGCGCTAAAAAATAACTATCAGCCCAGCGTATCTGAGTTTCAACAGTATCATTTTGTCTCCGTGGATTTATGGGGCAGCCAAACATTGGCCACATTGAGCAAACAAGGAAAATATTATTATTTCGATATCGATGACCAACTCAACGGCTATCAATTTAAATCCATCAATTTTCATCAGCAGCAAGTCGTATTAGAAAAAGCCGGCAAAACGGTGGTGCTCAAATGAAACATTGCATCGTTTTACTCATCATCATGGTCAGCGTCTCTTGCGCCGCGCCGACGCCCAATCAGCACACGTCTCCTGCTCACCCCATTAAGCCCTGCGTCTATGCCGATGTCGTCACCGCGCAAGGCATCGTTTACGCCGACTTATCAAAAGGCATCGCAAAGGCCCAATTTTACGATCGCCATTTCCGCGCCTGTACGCCAGAGATATACGCGGATAAGGGGGCATGATGAACAGACACTTCATGACCCTATTGGCATGCTCATTATCGTTGCCGACATGGGCAGCAGACGTCACCCGTACCGACACCAACCCAGTGCAGCGTCAGTCACTCACGCACACGTCTACGGCCACCAGCACCGAGCATACCCAAACACAAGCCAAACAACTGGGCTTGACGCAGCGCGACATCATTAAAGCGAAAAACTGGGGACTCACGTTAGCGCAATGGAGCCGGTACAAATCCCTGATGGCCTACTCGCCGCGGGGCACTTGGTCAAAAGACATCGATCCCATCACGGCACTGGGCGTCTCCGCCGACACAGAGCAAGAGCGCGAGCATTATGCCAGGCTCTTACTCAAGATAGAGGCGCAAAGAATTGCCAAAGAAGTGGCGTTTGAAAACACCCGTAAACGCATTGCCCAGCAAATGTTTAAAGACCAGCCTATCGTGCGCCTGCCAAGGCCATCCAAAAAACCGGCCTTCACCGACTATGTCGCCTTATTCGCCGCCCGCACCTGCCCGAAAAGCTGTCAAACGTTTTTACGTGGCGCCATCGAGAGCACGCCAGCTTACGCCAAGATAGATCTGTATATCGTGGGCGCCACCCAAGAGTCACACATTCACCAATGGGTGACCCAATTGGCCATTAACCCAGCACTGATTGCCCAAGGGCGCATCACGGTCAATTACGACGCAGGCAAAGCCCAACAGTTAAAGCTCAAAAGTCTGCCGGCGCGTTTAGTCGTCAGCCACAAGGGGGAAATCAAAGATGAAACGTATCACTGATCTGATGGTCGTCGGCTGCTTACTCTACTGCGCCGGCGCACACAGCAACTCACTGCCCTTGGCCTATCACCAAGCGGCGCAATTGCATAACGTACCGCCACTGCTACTGCTCGCCATTTCCCACCAAGAGTCCAATGCCAAACTAAAAAGTAAACGTGTCACCCCATGGCCGTGGACCATCAACCATCGCGGAAAGCCTTATTATTTTATTTCCTATGAAGACGCGGTATCCGCCTGCCAGAAACTCCATGACGCCGGCGACTGGATGTTCGATGTCGGCTTTAACCAAGTCAACTGGTATTGGAACGGCGCCAGGTTCAATTACGATTGCCGCGCCGCCTTTGTGCCTAAACAAAATCTACTCGTCTCTGCCGCCATCTTACGCGAAGCACGAAACCGCTCATCATCATGGCAAGAAGCCGTTGGCCGCTACCACAGCCCTTCCAATAAAATCAGAGCGCAAAACTACAGCCGCTCTGTGTTTCGTCATCAGCAGCGCATTGCCAAACAATGGGACGTGGTGCCATGAAAACACTTTGGATAATTGCAGCTCTGACTTGTCTGCCAAGCGCGAATGCTGCCGAAAAGGCTACCGAACACGCACGTACTCAAAATGTGGCCAGCCAGCACACTACCATTGCGCGCATGTCACCGGAAAAAGCCCGCGCACTGGCTGAAAAAATGCTGCGCCTTCACAAAGGCAAAACCGTGGTGATCTACGACAGTGGCCACACCCTTCCTATCGAGCGCATCAGTAAAACCATCGATCGCCGGGCCATTGAAAAAAGCTTCATGACATCGCTTGCGCGTTTAAAGAATCTGAAATTTGATGGGAGCCAATTAACCCAGCGGTTAGTGAGCTACTTTCCCTACCAAAGCACGTCCCTGAAGGTGGGCATATTACCCAATCGCGTTTACCCTAAGCCACTGCCGCATTTGCAGTACCCGGTCGCCATTATCGGCTCAGATCTGTTTTCACTGAACTGGCTCACGCTCAATGCCAAAGAGCTTTCGCGGGTGGGCGCCGCCGTTGTGGTCGCCCAAGCAGACACTTACCACAATATTCAATATATCCAGCAGCAACTGCCTCACGCGTTAGTCGTGCCGGCAAAAGCGGATTTTTTAGCCACAGAGTTTGGTTTAACCGTGTACCCAGTACTACTCACTCAACAAGGGGCATACCAATAATGGCTAACCAAGACTACCCATTGGAAGCCATGCTGCGCCCACCGGTGGAGCTGTATTCCTCATTATGCGCGGGCGCTGCCGCGTCATTGTGCTTCATGGCGCCCCATACCATCTTGATGTCGCCACAGGTCGGCTATGGCTGTTCCGCGGTATTGGCTAGTTTTGCCTGTTATCGGCTGCAACAAGCCCATCAGGTACTGCGATACCAACGTAACCTAAAAAGACTCAGCGCCTTTACCATCACCACTAATCGTATCCCCGCGTCATCACGCAGGCTCTGGCTCGGTCAAGGCTTCGAATGGCGACAAAAGCACACCCAACGATTATGGGATTGTAAAACGGTCCATGCCGAGCAATACATACGGCCAAGTCGCGGCTACTGCCTAGCCCGAGAAATAGAGCGCCGGGCAGAGCGCCAACCTTGGTGGCAGCCACTGGCTTATCTGACCCATCTGGATACACGGCTCAATCCATTCAGGCCCCTGCCCCCATTGGGCGGCTCAACCATATTGCATGGCGTAGAGCTGCGCGAGCATGACCAAACCTTAGAGCTAGAAAATCGCTCAGGACACGTGTGCGTTTATGGCACTACGCGCTGCGGAAAATCCAGACTGGCGGAGATATTGATTTCACAAGATATCATCAGGGGGGACGGTTGCGTGGTCTGTATCGACCCCAAAGGCGATGCCGGCATTCTTAAGCGCATGTACGCCCAAGCCAAAGCGTGTGGCAAAGAAGACGAATTTTATGTCCTGCATTTAGGTTTTCCGGATATTTCGGCCAGATACAACGGCGTGGGCCAGTTTTCGCGTATTTCAGAAGTGGCCAGTCGCATCAGTAACCAACTGGCAGCCGAAGGCAATAGCGCGGCATTTAAGGAATTCGCGTGGCGATTCATTAATATTGTGGCCAGAGCCTTGGTGGAACTGGGAAAAAAGCCTTGTTATGAGCTCATCCTTAAATACATTCTGGATATTGAGCCTTTGTTCATTGATTACGCGGAGATCTACCTCGCCAGACAAGGCGCCAAAGCCCAAGGGTGGCAAGCGGTCATTTCAAACAAAGAGCGCAGCATGAAGTCGGTACCGCCTAACATGCGCGGCCGAGCCAAACGTACCTGCGCATTGGAAATCTACTTTTCAGAGCAAGACATCTTTGATCCCGTGATTAACGGCCTGCGCTCAGCGGTGCGATATGATAAAACGTACTTTGATAAACTCACCGCTTCACTGCTACCGCTTCTAGAAAAGCTCACCTCAGGACGCCTCGCAGAGCTCATCAGTCCCGATTACTTAGATCTCAATGATGAGCGCCCTATCATTGACTGGCTCTCCATCATTCGCAAAAAATCCATTGTGTACATTGGCCTTGATGCCATGACCGACGGCGACGTGGCACAAGGGTTTGGCAACTCGATGTTTGCCGATCTGGTGTCCACAGCAGGTTACCTCTACAAGCATGGGGTGGAGGAAGGCTTGTATGGCGGAGAAGATAATAAGCTGCCCAAAGTCTATCTGCACGCAGAAGAGTTTAACGAACTATCGGGTGATGAGTTTGTGCCTTTGCTAAACAAAGGCGGCGCCGCAGGCATTGACGTAGTGGCTTATACCCAAACCAAATCCGATGTTGAAGCCCGTATGGGCAACCTGGCTAAAGCCAAACAAATCGAGGGTAACTTTAACACCATCATCATGATGCGGGTAAAATCAGCCGAAACGGCGGAAATTCTGACCAGTCAACTGCCCACGGTCAGCATCAACCAATCTACTCAGGTATCAGGCGTCAATGACAGCTCAACCCCTGGCGACAGTGTGCATTTTACGTCGAGAAACGAAGATCGCATCTCGACCATCAACGTCCCCATGTTAGAGCCCAGTAACATCATTAACCTGCCCAAAGGCCAAGCCTTTGCCTTAGTAGAAGGTGGACGACTGCTAAAACTGCGCTTTCCGCTTTTAAAAGAAGTCGATACACAGCTACCAGAGAGTTTAAAAACCATGACCACGGCCATGGCTGCCAATTACAAAACCTCAGAAGGCTGGTGGAATGATTTGGTCTCAAGCGCGCAGCACTACGATCCGTTTGCGCAGCACCAGACAGAACCTGCGCATTCGTCCACTGATGAGTCACAAAACGAAGCGGAAACGGAATCCGTGGATTTTGAGGCGCTGTTTGAGCAAAACGCCCTGCACGTTAACCAAGAAGGTGAGCCCGAATGAGCTATCAAGCCGTACAAGAAAAAGCCGTCAGAAAAACACCTTTGATAATCGCATTGCCGCTGATTCTCATCGCCTCCATCTTCTTTTCGATACTGATAGAGTGGCTAGGCATCATGTTTATTTGGGAGGCGCAAGGCAGTCAACATGCTTACAATATGATGATAAACGAGTATCGCTACCTCAATGATGATTTTAAAACTGGGGGACGATACAGCCCTTTTGAATTCGCCAAGCTCAGCTTATCACTGCTTCACGAGTATGGGGTCAACCACAAGGACATAATGCGCATTGAAACATGGGTGAGGAGTCAGGAGCCTTCATCCAGCGCCCTGACACAACAACTGAAATTAGGGCTGCAGGCCTGTTTAGAGTACATTAAAGCCGCGTTTTATACACTGCAGACCTTTTTAATGCGCTTCTCATTGCTGCTCTTTTCACTGCCGGCTGTACTGCTTTTTTCATTGGTGGGTATTGTAGATGGCCTAGTCAGACGGGACATCCGAAAGTGGTCCGGAGGCAGGGAGTCTGGGCTACTGTATCACACCAGTAAAAAGCTCATTCTGCCCAGCGTCGCCCTATCATGGGTGGTATACCTATCTTTACCCTTCTCGATTCATCCTAACTTCATCGTCATCCCAGGCGCAATCGCAACAGCCATGTTGTTTGCGACATCAGCAGGGGCGTTTAAGAAATATTTGTAACCTTATAAGCACTATCAATTTTCACACTAAATTAAATAAACGATTAACCAGAGTTAGATGATTTCATTTAATAGATAGGAATAATTGATACTAAAAAGCATAAAATCAAAAAATAGCCGCAAACAAAAATCACAAGAACATTAAAAAATATAAAACAAAACACTGTGGATCACATAAAGTGAAGATTCATATACAACTTCGTTAGTTCAAACAATATCATTCAATAAGAAATACCTCAAAGGAGGTAAAACCGAGGAAGAAGCTCTCTCGTTTTCGCGAATAAAAAAATCCTATTCGCTGCCGGCATTGAGGGTGTAATAAAAAACCTAACCCGAGAATCCGGAAAGAATAGATAACATTCTAAAATCCTCTCGGATTAATTAATAATAAAAACCAACCTCTTTGGTTTAACCTGTGTTTTCTAAGTGAGAAATCACGAAAATATAGCTATCTAATCAGGAAGCAAAAAAATGCTAACATTCATTTTAATTCTATTTTCTTTTTGGTGCTTTTTTAAAATTGCCGACCTAATCGCAAAGACAGGAGAAAATAATACAAAGACAACGCATAAAAATGAAGAAGAAACGGGTGTTAGCTTAAACTCAATAGTTAATGAGAACGGTATTTCCTACCAAGCTAGGAAAGTACAGGTAGTTGGCGTGAGTTATTCTAATAACACAGGTCCCTCTAGACAAACCTGTATTGCAAGACTCAAGAGCTGTGATGATGTATGGCTTGAAGCAGAGCCTGATAATAAGTACGATAAGAATGCGATAAAAGTAATGTCTGTACATGGCCAACTAGGTTACTTGCCCAAGGCAATAGCAGCGACAATTTCATCTAGTTTATTAAACTCTATTGTCGTTGAATTTCTATCGAAAGGGACCTCTAACAAGAATTATTGGGGGTGCTCGGTCACACTAAAAATTCCTTTAACTCCTTCTGAAACGCCTTCACCGCAGAGAGTAAAAAAACAAAGTACTGGCTTCAACAAAGAAGCTTCTATACAAGCTGCAATGAAAAACTTGTTAAACAACCATCAACTACATCAAATTCTCGACAATTCAAGTCGATTAAATTTATCAGAAAAAGAAGCATCCATTTTTAGAGAAGCACTAAGTAACGCTAGTCCTGCACCCTCAGCACCACCAAGTAAAATAGATAGGCCAGCACCCCCTATGGATTTCAATTATTATTATGATGAAAGCTATTATTACGAAGATCCTTATGAATCTGACCCGAAATACAAGGATGAATATACTAGGAATCCAAGATAGCTTTTTTTTGGTTATGGCGAAGGGCTAGATCCCTTCAGATACTAAATGGTAAAGAGGGATATTTCACAGAGTGGCACCCGTTCGAAAAAGTTAGACGTTTTATTGCTGTAGAGTACGCTAATAATGCCTCAAAACCAGAACTTAACTTTCAGCAACCTAACTGCAAGTTGAAGCAACATTGAGCTATTTAGAAAACCACTTAGCCGGACGGTTTTATGACCGAAGGACTTTCTATTCAGCTTAGTGTAATCTTTGCATTTTTCTATTGAGACACATTCAGTAAAGGTTAAGCCTACTTTTGGTACAGTTTCTCAAACAAAAATTAGAGTCAAGTACGACAAAGAAAAATGGTTGTCAGAAGGGAAAGGCTCTCATTTACATACACTAATAGCTCTAGGATAAATTGATGAGTGAACAACTTTTACATGCCCTTAGTTCAGGTGACATGCAAACATGCCTTTCGATTTTTGGTCAAAACCCAGAGCTAGTAAGCCATATTTTTCAAGACGAGCATGCAACCCCATTCGAATTGGCGTTGAGCTATGGTTTTTCTCAATTAGCCCAATCGATTATGGAAGTGCCAAACTTCGACATTAATCAGCAAGGTCATAACCCCCTAAGGCTCGCCATCGACTTGGGCTACCTAGATATTGCGAAACAGCTTCTAGAAAGCGGCGCCAATCCCAATTATCGCCCAAAGCAGATGAGTAGTGCTTTATTACTTTGCTTGGATAATGAGTATTTCGATTTAGCGGAGTTAATGGTTCAAAAAGGGGCCGAAGTTAATATTCGTAACGAAAAAGGTTGGACACCGCTTATCTGGGCATCAATGAAAGGTCGAGTAAAAGTCGTTGATTTCTTGATAAAACACGGAGCTTTAATTGATATTTGCAACAATGACGGATGGAATGCTGTTACTGGTGCTTATTTTAAGCAACGCTTAGAAATTGTAGACAAGTTGCTGGCTCAAGGGGCGGTATTTAGTCAGGGCAACCGCATGAATGCTCATATTTCAATCAGCTGACTCAATCCCGCATGTAACACGCCTTCGAGGAAGCTTGTTTTCATCCATGCTCGCTTTTGTTTGGCGGGGATACTTCCCTTTGAGGGCTCCGCTCTTAGCATATTAAGTGATAATTGGCGCAACATCGCCCAGTTCTCTGCAGCGTGATTTTGATAAATTTGGCACTTGTCTTCGTTCATGCTGACATCTAATACCCAGTGCAGACTATTCTCTATCCCCCAGTGAGCCCGAACGGCGCGAGCCAGTGACATCTCATCAAGAGCTGCGGAGCTGATGTAATAGCGATATGTCAGCTCGATTTCTTTCCCTTTCGCCTGCCTGAAGTTCA
>NZ_QZCH01000036.1 GCF_003596335.1 Motilimonas pumila | reverse complement strand
CGCGGGCAAGATCTTGCTCAGATGCGAGCAAGAAGTTGCCCAGCGAGCAAGATCTTGCCCGCGGTTTTTTAGGCATATTGAGCAGGAGTGACAATCAATAACGTGTTAAGACTTAAACACCCAGCATTTATTCAACAAGAAAATAAGCACAGGAGTGACAAACGTCAGCATGGCCAAGTAGATAAAGTGATGCAGTAGCAATAAGTCTAATATCAAACTGGCCCAGACTAAATTTAGGCCCAAGCCGATTAACGCAGTTTGAAAAAAGCGTAAAAAAGCTTTGCCTTGATGGCTGACTTGCTTGGCTTCTTGTTTGAAAGTCCATTTAAACTGGCCCAAATAAGACACCAAAAACGCCACCGCAAAGCCGATTAAGTTAGCCACAAAGTGGTTCAACTGAGCGGCTTCATAGCATAAATGAAACACCGCAGCGTGGGTCAGCGTAGCGCCGACTCCCACTACCGCAAATGACAGAATTTGCTGAATATTAGTCAGATTTTTCAGCTTGTTTATCATTGCTGTCATAGATACCTTCAATTACGTAAAGCGGGCGGCTTTTTACTTCTTCAAATATACGGCCAATATATTCACCCAAAATACCAATACCAATCAGGTTGATGGCACTGAAGAACAGGATAAGGGTGATCATAGAAGCGTAACCCGGTACGTCGACACCGAGCACCAAGGTTTTAAATATGGTGTATCCCATGTAGGCAAATGCGGAAAGCGCCACAAACGCCCCTAAGTAACTCCAAATACGCAGCGGTGCGGTTGAGAAACCTAATATGCCATCAAGGGCGAAATTCCACAGTTTCCAGTAATTCCATTTGGTTTCGCCGGCAACCCGTTGCGGTCGCTGAAAATAAACATACTCGGTTTTAAATCCAGGAAACGCAAATAAGCCTTTCATAAAACGCGCCTTTTCAGGCATACGCTTAACAACCTCTAACACCTTTTGGTCAATCAAACGAAAATCACCGGCATTTTGCGGAATGTCCACCTTGCTGATGCGACCAATTAAACGGTAAAATGCGTTAGCAGTACGGCGTTTAACAAAGTTATCGTCGCTGCGATCACTGCGCACCGCCACGACTGAATTCGCACCTTGACGCCACTTCTCCACCATTTCGGTGATTAATGCCGGTGGATCTTGCAGGTCCACGTCCATTGGGATCACCGCTTGGCCTTTAACATTGTCTAAGCCTGCGGTCAGCGCCACATCTTTACCAAAATTACGCGATAAGTTAACCAGGCGAACAGAGCTGCTTGGATCTTGCGCTTTTTGCTGCAAAATATCGAAGGTGCGATCCGTGCTACCGTCATTCACAAATAAAATTTCGTAAGAAGACACGGCCTGCTCTAGCACAGGCGTCACGGCATCTAAAAAGATGTCGATGCTTTCTTCTTCGTTTAGTACACACACTACAATACTAAGTTCAGGGTTGATAACCATGATGTTTCCTTTAATTCAAATGCGTCTCTCGTCCGTGAGAAACAGCTTTATTTTTTGACCCAAATACCCATGGGTTTTTGACCCGTTCGATTAAATCCAAACCACGCGTATTCCGATTGTATTTGTTGGTGAATAAGGTCCCACTGTTGCTGGCTTTCTGCATCAGTAAAGACAATGTATTTCACTTTATTCACCATTAACCAGTCTTTGCTAGCGCCCAGCTGGCCTTTATAGAACTGCCTGATTTGATCTCTCATCTTCCACACTTGCGGCACATCCCCGTGCCAAGTACGTAAGTGAGAAGGCCAGCCTAATAATACGGGTTTATCGTTAAAGATACTGTAAACGCTTGATTCCATGTAGGCTTCTTTTGGCACGTTTTCTAGGACAATGCCACGAGGCGATTGTTTCAAGAAGTTAAACATATCACGACGCTCTACCCTTTGAGTAAACCAGTGATGGCCGTGCAATTTACCTACGTAGGCTTTATTGGTATTGGCAAAATAGCGAGCGATATCAAAACCTGCGGTACTCACGGCCAAAAGGACAACAATGGCTGGGATTTTAATCCACCATTTACTTGACCCTAAACAGACAGAACCAAATAAAACTAGACAGGCAACATAAATCCAGCCCCACCACTTCATTACCGTGTTGGTACGCAAGTATTTACCACCGGTTGGATCGTCAATGTAAATACACTCACTGATGGTCCACAATATAGCAAAGGTCACAAACAGGGTGACTGTCCACTTACGCCACTTGGAATCAAATAACGACAGCAGCATCAAAACAAATGCGGGCCATAATGTGCCAATAAAGCGCGCCACTGGCGTATGATCATAGCCTTCAACCAATTTCACCGGTGTTGGCGAGCCGCCGCTGGTAAAGCCAATCAAGAATGGGTAAGCCAACAAACCGGCAACAATACCACCGCCCATTAACGCCGCCCAATCTGGCTTTTGTTTGTTGATATAGCCGAAGACTAGCCAGCCGCATATCAGAAAGCCTTGTAACGGGAACACCCAAGTATTGGTAATCAACGCAAGAGGGATAGTAGTGCCTAATAATGCGGTACAAATACGTACTTGTTGACCGCCTTTAATGGCAACCATTAAAGCTAAGCTCATTAATAGAATCGCAAAGCCACCCATAGGTGGATGGTAATCACCCACAAAGTACTGATAGCCGTAGTTTTCAATCGGCAGCACTCGCAGTTCAAAGTCTTCGTTAACCACTTTTTCGGTAATGGCTTTGCCTTTTTCATCAAGAATGGGCTTGCCGTCTTCACCAAAAATGGGTTTGTCCATCAGTGGGCGCTCAACAGGGAAGAAAATCTCCGCCATTTCTGGTCGCGTTTTGTCACCACCCTCATGAGCTTTGTCATCGTGAGAGCCGGTAAAACGCGCACCACGCACTAAGTTTAAAAACGCATGAGTTGAAACTTGGTAGTTGTAACTGCGCTCGGCATTTTCAATGTCTCGCTCTGAGGCATTGGCGCGATTTTCTTCTAATAAGATCTCGGGCATTGCCGGATATTTGTAGACCGCATGAATCAATGGCGTTAGACCTGATCCCCCCCAAGCCAACGCAACGACAAGCAATAGTTTCAACCATGCTGATTTCATAAAGTGTCCCGCTAGCGACCAAATAAGGGTCGCAGGCAATGCCAATACCAGACAAAAAGACAAGTTATAGGTGGTGCCTACATCTAAATTAAAGACGCGGCCAACCAAGGCGGCTAAGTAGTGTTGAAAAGCGTAATAAAAGTCAAACTTATGGGGCGGGTTCCAGTTATCTTCTGGCGGCAAAGTATCGCCATTAATGTAGTTGGCAATAAAATATAAATCGGTAATACGCTCTGAACTAACGTTGATATTGGGCAACGTAAATCGCCAAATAAAGCCGTATAGGAACGCTAGGCCAAATACGAGTTCCGCTCCCCAAAAGCCACTACTGCGCAGTTGGTCTTTGTTTTTATTTAGGATATAAGCACTGGCTAGCGAGGTGAGCGGCCACACCCAATTGAGCTTACCCAAGCCAACAAAGTGCTCCACAAAAAACAGGATCAAGGCCAATAATAAAATACCGCACGTTCGCGCCAGTGCAAAGTCAGGCAACCAACGACGACAAAACAGGGTTAAGCCGGCTAAATTTAGCCATATCAGGCCCAAAGTAAGGCCAAGGTAAATAAGATGCATGATTAAAAACTTCCTTGTACTTTACGCTGCCAAATACCGTATCTTTCATCACCGTGCTCTTTAAACGGTAACCAAACATAATCGCGAGCCACTTGGCGTTGGATCTGCAGCCAGCCTTGTTTGTTTTGGGCTCTGTCTGAGGCGCGGTATACTATGTATTGAATATTATTTTTTTGTAACCAGTCTAAGCTGTTTTCAAGTTGCCCTTTATAAAAGGCTTGGGTATCCCTGCCGCGCTCATAAATAAACTCGGCATTGCCACGCCATTGCTTCTCATGGGATGGCCAGCCAGCAAAGGACGCTTGATTAGAGAATAACGCTAACGCTGATGACGGCGTATAAGCGGTGCGCTCTAACCCTTCTAATACCACTCCTCGAGGTGCAGCGGTTAAGTATTCCAAGATTTGCCGGTTAACGGCGTCTTTGGTAAGCCAATGATGTCCGTGTAATTTGTTTTTGGACTCTTTTTTCTCGGCCAGAAAATAATTAGCCATTTCAATGCTGTAACTGCTTAAAGCCAATAACGGCAATAAGGTTAACCAACGGAGCCATTTAAATTTATTGGCCAATAAAATGCCACTGAGACCAACAAGTACAAAAACTTGCGTCCATGACCACCATTTCAACGTGGTATTAAAGCGGTCGTATTTACCGCCCATTGGGTCATCAATGATCAACAACTCGGTCAATAGTAAGAACAATGCGGCCATTGCCAAAAAGTATGCCGCTAATGGCATTCGGCGACAAACAAATCCAGCCAAGGCCAACAAGGTTAACTGTGGCCACAAAACCAACACCCATTGCGCTAATGGCGCACGCTGATCGTCAGACACCAACTTCAGGGGGGTGCTTAATGCATTGCTCGTGAATTCGAACAAGAATGGATATGCCAACAACAACGGCGTTAAACCACCGATGATGACTGACTTAACGCATAAATTACGGCCAGATAATTGACGATAAGCCAACCAGCCAAACACC
Organism: Motilimonas pumila; assembly: GCF_003596335.1. Lineage (GTDB taxonomy): Bacteria > Pseudomonadota > Gammaproteobacteria > Enterobacterales > CBDFNC01 > Motilimonas > Motilimonas pumila. The sequence continues at coordinate 26,976 of NZ_QZCH01000036.1, read as the reverse complement.
AATAGCGCTTGTAGCGGCAATACCCAAGTATTGGTAATTAGCACCAGGGGTCCCGTGCTGACTAATATGCCGGTCAAAACTTGTTGTTGCCGTAACTTGGTAGACACCTTTTCTAATTGATATATACAAGCCAGCGCCAATAGCAACAGCACAAAGCTGCCAATTGGAGGGTGATAATCGCTTAAAAAGGTTAAGTAGCCAATGGTTTCCAGTGGCATTTCTAAGGTTTCTTTTGGCGCTACGCCAAACGTGTCTTTTGCAAAGTCGGTTTTCACTTGGGCGTCGTACTTACCGATATAACGCACGCTAGCCCACAGTTTACTTTGAGCTGCAAAAGCTTGCTGGCCTTGAGTTTCCGTTGGGTAGTCGTACATAAAAGGTACGAAGGGTGATACTCCTGTGCCTCCGGCTACCACAGCCACTAACAGTATCAACTTCAACAGCTTGTTACGACACCAGGTCGACGCTACCGACCAAGTTAAACTGACGATAAATGCCATAACCACAGCGCATGCTAGGTTGTAACTATAACCCACGCTAAGGTTCAGCATGCGTCCCATCAACGCGGCGCAATAGTGCTGGAAAGCGTAATAGAAGTTAAAACTGTTACCTGCCAGCCAATTATCTTCCGGTGGCAACTGCGTACCCGCCAGATAATTACTGACAAACGACAAGTCTGTGAGCGCTTCTGAGCCACCGTCGATGTCTGGAAAAGCCAGTTTCCAGGTGAGGCCATATAAAAAGCCGACAATGAAAACCAACTCAGCGCACCACAAGGCATTAATAAAGTGGCTGCGATAGCGATAGATACAATAAGCAGAAGCGGCGGTGGTTAACGGCCACAACCAAGCAAGGGAACCAAGACCGATATAATGCTCGATGAAGAACAACAGCAGGCAAAAAAGCAACACGCCAGCCAGCTTACTGACCGCATAGTTACCTGTAACGCGGTGTCCAACAACAGCCACAGCGGCCATATTCGTAACTAAAATTAATATAGTTAGGGCAAGAAAAATCAAACTCATAGCATTAACGTCCGTGAAATAGCTATTTGATTTAAAGGCAAAAGCCGTATTGATGCAATTACTATCCGTGTAATTTGCATTGGCAGTTTAGCAGACAAAACTATCAGGATCTTGGACTGAGGCAACAAAAAGTGATGAATTATTGTTAAACAATATTGGAAATAGCCATGATTTTCACTCGTTCGATACTTTATATCTGAGGAATGAAGAGTGTGATTGGGCTAACTTGAATTTTATTATCGTAGGGGAGTTGTGTGAATTGACAAGCTGTAGCATTTAACAACTGTTGCGATTCAATTCACACGGAGACAAACCTGAAAGAAGATGACTAACACTGACTCAGTCTAATAGTAATCTGTCTATCATGTTACCAAGCTTAAGGTGCTTTTGTTGGCATACTTTAGAACGCTTAAGTTTACCGTTGGTAAGCTCTAAATCTACACTCACTGGTTTTTGGTGTTTCTCATCAAAACAATGCACCATGTAGTGAGACTCAATGCCTTCTTTATGTTTAGGGGTACAATCGTTGATTGATACGATAGTAAAGTCCTTACCGTAAAGTAATTGGCCACCTAAATAAAAGTTCTGATTCGCAATCAGGTTGATTACCGTTTTTTTCTCTCGTCTTTGCTGTAACAACACCAGTGCAACAACAGATAGCACCAAAGCGAAGACGATAAAATAAAAGATCATACTACTTCTCCTTTTTTAGTAAGGCAGAAAAAACATCATCCGCTTACTTTTATACTCACCTGCATCCTTGCAGGATCAAGTTGTTTATTTAATAGACAACTTGAAATATATAATGCACCAAAAAAGGTTTAAAAAATGTCGAGTGGTTCTAACTTACGGCTATTTTATAATTTTATGACATATAACCATATAACTACTATGGTTTTAAGACATAAAAAAGGCGACCCGAAGGTCGCCTTTTATTTAGATGCCGCTGAAATTAACGTCTAACGTGTTTCGTTAGCTCAATAACGCGAAGCTGTGCAATGGCTTTTTGTAGCTCAGCAGATGCACGCGCAAAGTCTACATCACCGTGAGATGATGAGATTTGCTGCTCTGCCGCACGTTTCGCTTCTTCAGCTTTCGCTGCATCCAGGTCTTCACCACGGATAGCAGTGTCGGCCAGAACGGTAACGCCGCCTGGTTGTACCTCTAGGATACCGCCAGATACGTAGAATACCTCTTCGTGACCGTGTTGTTTAACCAGACGCACCATACCCGGCTTGATTGGCGTCAGAAGTGGTGTATGGCCAGGTAAAATACCTAGCTCACCCTCTGCACCAGAAACCTGGATAGACTCAACGCGACCGTTGAAGATTTGCTCTTCAGCGCTCACTACGTCTAGGTGTGTGGTCATTTGGTTACTCATAACACTCTCCTGCTAATTACAGGTTCTTAGCTTTTTCCAGTACAGAATCGATGTCACTTGCGTACAGGAATGCCTGCTCAGGGATATCATCGTAATCACCTGCTAGTAGGCCTTTAAAGCCACGTAATGTTTCTTTCAGAGGTACATAACAACCTGGGTTGCCAGTAAATACTTCTGCTACGTGGTATTCCTGAGTAAGGAACTTCTCGATCTTACGAGCACGGGCTACGATTAGCTTATCTTCTTCAGATAGCTCATCCATACCTAGGATAGCAATGATGTCTTTCAGCTCTTTATAGCGCTGAAGGATACCTTGCACACCACGTGCTACGTCATAGTGCTCTTGACCAACAACAAGTGGATCAAGCTGACGAGAAGTAGAATCAAGTGGATCGATCGCTGGGTAAAGACCTAGAGACGCGATGTTACGAGATAGTACAACTGTTGCATCTAAGTGAGCAAACGTCGTTGCTGGAGATGGATCCGTCAAGTCATCCGCAGGTACGTATACCGCTTGGATAGAAGTGATAGAGCCGCTCTTAGTCGACGTGATACGCTCCTGTAGTACACCCATCTCTTCTGCAAGAGTTGGCTGGTAACCTACCGCTGATGGCATACGACCTAGCAGTGCTGATACTTCAGTACCTGCTAGTGTGTAACGGTAGATGTTATCTACGAAAAGAAGTACGTCACGACCTTCGTCACGGAACTTCTCAGCCATTGTTAGACCCGTTAGTGCTACGCGCAAACGGTTTCCTGGTGGCTCGTTCATCTGACCGTAAACCATGGCTACTTTATCAAGTACGCCAGATTCTTCCATCTCGTAGTAGAAGTCGTTACCCTCACGAGTACGCTCACCTACACCAGCAAATACAGATAGACCCGAGTGCTCTTTTGCGATGTTGTTGATAAGTTCCATCATGTTAACGGTCTTACCAACACCCGCACCACCAAACAGACCTACTTTACCACCTTTCGCGAATGGACAAATAAGGTCGATAACCTTGATGCCTACTTCAAGTAGCTCAGTGCTGTTTGACTGGTCTTCATAAGAAGGCGCAGCACGGTGAATTTCGTATTTATCTTCTGTCGCAATAGGACCAGCTTCATCGATTGGCTCGCCTAGTACGTTCATAATACGACCTAGCGTTGCTGTACCTACAGGAACCGCGATTGGCGCTTCTGTGTTTACAACTTCTAGACCGCGTTGCAGACCTTCTGAAGTACCCATAGCAATGGCACGAACAACGCCGCCACCAATTTGCTGTTGGACTTCCATGATTAGGCCCTGGTTTTGACTTTCGCTTGTGACTTTCAGTGCGTCGTACACTTTTGGTACGCTGTCTTGTGGAAACTCTACGTCCACAACAGCACCGATAATCTGGACGATTTTACCAGTACTCATGTCAATTCCTCTAAAACCATTATTAAACCTTGCTTATACAGCTGCTGCGCCGCCACAAATCTCAGAAAGTTCCTGAGTGATGGCAGCTTGACGGGCTTTGTTAGCAACAAGTTGTAAGTCGTCAATCAGGTTACCGGCGTTATCGGTTGCAGCTTTCATTGCAACCATTCGCGCGGCTTGCTCACAAGCGAGGTTTTCAACCACGCCTTGATAAACCTGAGACTCAACAAAACGAGCAAGTAGCGTGTCTAAGATAGACTTAGGCGCTGGCTCGTAGATGTAATCCCAACTGTGTTTGCTTAACTCTTCGTCATCATCAGCTTTTGGCAAAGGTAGTAACTGATCGATTGATGGTGTTTGCGCCATAGTATTAACAAACTTGTTATATACCACGTATAAACGGTCTAACTTACCTTCATCGTAGGCGTTCAACATAACTTGAACAGAACCGATAAGGTCAGTTACAGATGGGCTATCGCCCAAACCGCCAGCTTGCGCTACCACATTACCGCCATGGCTATTGAAAAAAGCAGTGGCTTTATTACCGATAACGGCAATATCAATTTCCGCGCCTGCTTCTTTCTTACTTTGCATGTCCTGTAAGGCTTTCTTAAACAAGTTAATGTTTAAGCCGCCACATAGGCCACGATCAGTAGAGACGATAATGTAACCAACGCGCTTGGCTTCCCTTTCTTCAAGATAAGGATGTTGGTATTCCAACTTACCAAGAGCGATGTGACCGATCACTTTGCGCATAGTTTCCGCGTACGGACGGCTGCTTGCCATGCGATCTTGTGCACGGCGCATCTTAGATGCTGCAACCATTTCCATGGCGCCAGTGATCTTTTGAGTGTTTTTAACACTCGCGATCTTGTTACGTATTTCTTTATCGCCGGCCATTTTGTAACTCCTATATGATTACATACTGACTGCTTAGCAGTTCAGTCTTACCAGGTTTGAGTTGATTTGAAAGTCTCAATTAGCGACGCTAATTTGCCTTCAATCTCACCGTTGTAATCACCTGATTCATTAAGAGCTGCAATGAAATCGCCGTGCTCGTTTTTCGCGTAAGTAAGAAGCGCAGATTCGAAATCTAGGATCTTATTTAGCTCAACGTCGCTTAAGTAACCTTTCTCAGCAGCAAACAATACCAAGCCTTGCTCAACGATAGACATTGGCGCGTATTGGTCTTGCTTCATTAGTTCAGTTACTTTTTGACCGTGGTCAAGCTGCTTACGCGTAGCTTCATCAAGGTCAGAAGCAAACTGAGCAAATGCTGCTAGTTCACGGTACTGTGCAAGTGCGGTACGAACGCCACCAGATAGCTTTTTAACCAGCTTAGTCTGAGCAGAACCACCAACACGAGATACTGAAATACCTGGGTCTACCGCTGGACGAATACCGTTGTTAAACAGTTCAGTCGTCAAGAAGATCTGACCATCAGTAATAGAGATTACGTTTGTCGGTACGAAAGCAGATACGTCACCCGCTTGCGTTTCGATGATAGGTAATGCAGTCAAAGAACCTGTTTTACCTTTCACTTCACCGTTAGTGAACTTCTCTACGTAATGCTCATTTACACGAGCAGAACGCTCTAGTAGACGAGAGTGAAGGTAGAAAACGTCACCTGGGTATGCTTCACGGCCTGGTGGACGCTTAAGCAGAAGTGAAATTTGACGGTAAGCAACAGCTTGCTTAGACAAGTCATCGTATACGATAAGTGCATCTTCACCGCGGTCACGGAAGTACTCACCCATGGTACAACCAGAGTAAGGTGCTAGGTACTGTAGTGCTGCCGCTTCAGAAGCTGATGCAACTACTACGATAGTGTTTTCTAGCGCGCCGTGTTCTTCTAGCTTACGTACTACGTTAGCAATAGTAGAAGCCTTCTGGCCGATTGCTACGTAGATAGAGAAGATACCTGAGTCTTTCTGGTTGATGATCGAGTCAATCGCGATCGCCGTTTTACCAGTTTGACGGTCACCGATGATAAGCTCACGCTGACCACGACCAACAGGGATCATGGAGTCGATTGCTTTCATACCAGTTTGTACTGGTTGATCAACCGATTTACGGTCGATTACACCTGGTGCAATTACTTCGATTGGTGAGAAACCGTCGTTTTCGATCGGGCCTTTACCATCGATAGGCTGACCTAGCGTGTTTACTACACGACCAAGTAAACCTTTACCTACTGGAACCTCAAGGATACGACCAGTAGATTTTACTTTTTGACCTTCTGCTAGATCCTGGTAAGGACCCATTACAACCGCACCTACTGAATCACGTTCTAAGTTTAACGCGATAGCATAGTTGCCGTTAGGCAGTTCAATCATTTCACCTTGCATACAGTCAGCAAGGCCATTAATGCGAAGGATACCGTCACTTACTGAAACGATAGTACCTTCATTTCGAGCTTCACTAACAACGTTGAAATTTTCAATACGCTGTTTGATCAGATCACTGATTTCTGTGGAATTCAGTTGCATGCTCATTCCCCGTTAGGATTGTAGTGAGTCTGCTAAGCGGTCAAGTTTGCCGCGAACAGAGCCATCAATAACCAAGTCACCTGCAGTGATAACTACACCACCAATAAGCGACTCATCAACACTACAATTCAGCTTCACTTTGCGTGCGAGACGTTTTTCCAAAGAAGCGGCTATTTTTGCTTCTTGGTCTTTAGTTAACGCGATAGAAGAAACCACTTCGGCTTCTACTTCTTTGTTATAGTCAGCCACTAGGCCAAGGAATAACTCGTTAACTAAAGGTAAAACACTCAAGCGTCCATTTTCAGCCATCACCTTAATAAGGTTCAGGCCATTCTCGTCAAGTTGACCTTCACAGATACTTACAAATATCTCGGTCAATTCAGCGCCGGCTCTATCACCACTTAGCAGCTGAGCGATACTGTCATTATTTGCTACTTCAGCAGCAAAAAATAGCATCTCAGCCCATGCTTCGGTGTTACCTTTTTCAACGGCAAAATCGAAAGCTGCTTTAGCATAGGGGCGAGCAATGGTTGTCAATTCAGACATAAAGCCCCACTCCCTTAAAGTTCAGCTACAAGTTTGTCAACGATATCGGCGTTAGCCGCTTCATCAACAGAACGCTCGATGATTTTCTCTGCACCCGCAATAGCAAGAACCGCAAGTTGTTTACGAAGTTCTTCTTTAGCACGGTTGCGTTCAGCTTCAACTTCCGCTTCACCTTGAGCAATGATTTTCGCACGCTCAGTTTCTGCTTCTGTTTTTGCTTCATCGACAATTTGGTTTTTGCGCTTGTTCGCCGCATCAATAATTTCTGCTGCTTGCGCTTTCGCATCTTTAAGCTGATCACCAGCTTTAGCTTGCGCAAGTTCAAGATCTTTTGCTGCGCGATTAGCGGCTTCTAGACCATCAGCAATTTTTTTCTGACGTTCTTCAATAGCACTCATCAATGGTGGCCACACGAACTTCATGCAGAACCACACAAAAAGTGCGAACGAAATCGCTTGGCCTAGTAGGGTAGCGTTAATACTCATAACGACATACCTCCTTAGTTAAGGAAACTAATATTAGCCAAGTTGACCTAGGAATGGGTTAGCGAATACGAAGAACAGTGCAACACCCACTGCAATCATAGAGATCGCATCAAGTAGACCTGCAACGATGAACATTTTAGTTTGTAGAGCAGGAGCTAGCTCAGGTTGACGAGCAGAAGCTTCTAGGAATTTACCACCTAGGATAGCAAAACCGATAGCTGTACCAAGGGCAGCTAGACCAATCATGATTGCAACAGCGATAGCAGTAAAGCCGATTACAGTTTCCATTTTTCTCTCCGTTTGAATAAAACTTTTTTTGTAAAAATTAAATTTAAATATTAGTGATCTTCATGTGCCATGCTGAGATATACAATCGTCAACATCATGAAAATAAAGGCCTGTAGCACAATTACCAAGATATGGAAGATAGCCCAAGGTACAGAAAGTACGAATTGGCTCCACCACGGTAGCAATGCAATCAGAATAAAGATCAACTCACCTGCGTACAGGTTACCGAACAAACGAAGCGCTAAAGAAATAGGCTTCGCAATCAAAGTGACCGACTCTAGAACTAAGTTCACAGGAATCAGCGCCCAATGATTGAATGGGTTAAGTGTCATTTCTTTGGTAAAGCCTTTGACACCTTTTACCTTGATGCTGTAGTACACAATCAACGCAAACACACTCAAAGACAAGCCTAGAGTTACGTTTAAGTCGGTGGTAGGTACAATTTTAAGGTAAGGAACGCCCATTAGTGCGGCGGCATGAGGGATAAAATCAACAGGGATAAGGTCCATTAAGTTCATCAGGAAAACCCAGACGAAAATAGTTAAACCTAGTGGTGCGATGACAGGGTTACGACCATGGAACGAGTCTTTAACAACGCCATCAACGAATTCCACGAGCATTTCAACGAAACATTGAAGCTTGCCAGGAACACCCGTTGTTGCTTTTGTGCCAACCTTGCGGAATAACCACAAGAAGAAGGCTCCCAAGCCTACTGAAAACAGGAGTGAGTCAATGTGCCAAGTCCAAAATCCTTCACCCACAGCCAAATTGGTTAAGTGGTGTTGGATATAGCCAGAAGCAGTTAATACTTCACCTTGAGCAGCCATTTTTCATCCCGTCATTATGGTTAAAAAAGAAAGGAATACTCCACTGTGCAGCCAGTGCGACGCCAAATGCCAGATAAAGCGATAAAATATCTAACTTCATCCAAGCTAACGCTATCACGAACAACACTATGGTTAGTACCAGCTTTACCACTTCTCCGAAGTACAAGCTCATTACCACGCTTCTTGCTTGTCTGGCCCCTGCAAACGCAAACGCACACCAAGCAAAAATCAGGTTAGGAACTATGTAGATGGCTCCGCCAACTACTGCTGACATAGCCGCGTGGCTACCCCAGATACTGCCGCAGACAAGTGTTACCGCTAACACTAAAAATGCCTGAAAGCCAATGTGTTTTAGTGCCGCCTTACGGCCGCGCCCAACTAACTTACTAGACACTCAGTTCTCCCAGCTTAGTTCAATGAATGTGACGAAAGTATTAACGCGAAGATAATAGTTTTCTATCACAGTACAAAAAACGTCACAAATTATACTTGGAAAGTGGCTGAATGCAACTGACTAAAACTACGTCTGTTATGCTTTTGAGGGGAATTTGCAAGATACAGGGAATTGCAAAAAGATAATTAATTTGCAAAATCCCTGATTAGCCTTTTAATTAGCTATTTTCTGGAGTGAATTTACTTAAAATAGCGCCGAGTTGCGCCTCTGATTTATAATCTATCACTAACTTACCAGAGCCTTTTTTCCCTTTCTTTATAGATACTTGCGAATCTAACAGTTGTGAAATCTTGGCTTCCAACGCAATTAATTGCTGATCTGGCTGCTTTTGTGCTTTTTCTGGTTTAGGCGATTGTTTCGATTTAATCAGTTTTTCGGTTTCACGCACGGTTAACGCTTTGGCAACAACAATTTGTGCTACTTCTGACTGCAAATCGCCTTGTAAGCCTAATAATGCCCTCGCATGACCCATATCAATGTCGCCATGCTCTAACAAGATTTTCACATCCGGGTTGAGACTGTTAAGGCGAAGTAAATTTGTTACCGTGGTTCGGGACTTACCTACCGCGGTAGCTACTTCTTGGTGAGTCAGTTCAAATTCCTGCATTAAACGCTCTAATGCCACCGCTTCTTCCATCGCATTTAAATCTTCCCGCTGAATATTTTCTATCAGGGCAATGGCTACAGCAGCTTCATCTGTGACATTTTTGAGCACACAAGGCACCGTTGCCAAGCCCACTTGTGTCGCTGCGCGCCAACGTCGTTCACCGGCAATGATTTCATACTGCTCATCAGCAATCTCGCGTACCACTATTGGCTGAATAACGCCTTGAGCACGAATAGAGCTCGCCAATTCTTCCAGCGCTTCGGCCGACATATCTTTACGTGGTTGATATTTACCGGGACGTAATGATTGAGTACTGATTTTGAGCAATTCAGATTTTATTTCGTCGGTTTTTTGTTGCGCTTGTTCACGACTAATATCGGCCTTTACTTGGGCTTGTCTAGCGGCGGTGCTAGTGCCTAATAATGCGTCTAATCCTTTACCTAACCCGCGTTTTTTTGGCAGATTCATCAACAACCTCTATGCGTTTACTTCTTCTACTATGGTTTGTTCTTCTCGGCGTAACATCTCTCCAGCTAAGGCGAGGTATGCTTTCGCGCCATTGGATGACTTGTCATAATACATGGCAGGCGCACCAAAACTCGGGGCCTCAGCCAAACGCACATTACGCGGGATAACAGTTCGATACACTTTGTCACCAAAGTGCTGTTTTAATTGATCGGACACATCTGCAGACAAGCGATTTCGAGGATCGTACATGGTGCGCAATATGCCTTCGATTTTAAGATCGTCGTTGATCACGGCGACCAATTTACTGATGGTGTCCACTAAAGCGGTTAATCCCTCAAGGGCATAATACTCACACTGCATCGGCACCAAAACCGAGTGCGCAGCCGATAACGCATTAATGGTTAACATATTGAGAGAAGGTGGGCAGTCGATAAAGACGTAATCGTACGTATCTCCCACTGGCGCTAGCATGCTGCGTAAACGCGTTTCGCGAGCAAAGCACTCCATCAAACGAATTTCAGCGGCAGTAACGTCACCGTTTGCCGCGATAAGATCGTAACCGCCCGTGGTATCTTTGATCACGCACTCTGCAACGGGTTTCTCATCCACCAAAATATCATAGGCAGTTGCGGCCACGTTGTACTTATCGACCCCGCTGCCCATGGTAGCATTCCCTTGAGGATCGAGATCGATCACCAATACTTTGCGTTTTGTTGCCGCTAGAGATGCTGCTAAGTTAACACAAGTAGTGGTTTTTCCTACGCCACCTTTCTGGTTGGCTATGGCTATAATTTTTCCCACGATGTTCCCTATAGAACAGCTTGCAGCTGCAAGCGTTAAACTTTTTTGATCAGAACCAGATGGCGTTCGCCTTCAAGCTCCGGCACCGTTAACTCGTGCGTCGCAACACATTCAAATTCACTCGGCAAAGTGTCGATTTCAGTCGTTGGCAACTGGCCTTTTAAGGCCATGAACAGCCCTTGTTGAGAAGGTAAATGAGGACACCAATTGAGCATGTCGTGCAAGGAAGCAAATGCGCGACTTAAGACGCCATCAAAGCCAAGTTCATCTTGATATTGTTCTACTCGACTTTGCACAGGTGTGACATTTTTTATGCCTAGCTCTAACAAGACTTGGCGAATAAAACGAATTCGCTTGCCCAAACTGTCGAGCAATACGAATTCTTTGTCTGGATTCATAATGGCTAAAGGTAATCCTGGTAGTCCAGGGCCTGTGCCAACATCAATAAATCGACTGCCGTTTAAAAATGGACTGACTACGATACTGTCCATGATATGTTTCACTAACATATCTTCCGGTTGACGCACGGATGTCAGATTGTACGCTTTGTTCCACTTATGCAGCAAGTTGACCAAGCCAATCAATTGTGTTTTTTGTTGATCGGACACCGATAAATCGGTTTTTTTGAGTAATAACTCAAGCTTTTTTTCTAACAAAAGAAACCCTTAACTGGCTTTACGTAATAAACCTAATTTTTTTAAATGAATCAGCAAAATAGAAATTGCTGCTGGCGTAATGCCGGAAATACGTGACGCTTTGCCTACGGTTTCTGGTCGACTGTCGGTTAACTTGGCTTTCACTTCGTTGGACAAACCTGAAATCACAGAATAGTCCAAATCAACCGGTAATACTGTATTTTCGTTTTTCTTTAAACGATTAATTTCTTCCAGTTGGCGGTCAATGTAGCCTTGATACTTAATTTGAATCTCAACTTGTTCGGCCGCTTGTTCATGTTCAAGTTTAGGACCTAACTCAGCAATATTCAGCAAGTTGTCATAGTTCACTTCTGGACGGCGCAGCAGTTCTTCCAAATTATGTTCACGCGTTAATGGATTTTTCAACATGCCGTTGAGTTGATCCAAGTAAGGCGATTTAGTGTGCGCCCAGGTTTCTCGTAAGCGCTGGCGCTCTTTTTCGATCAATTCGATCTTTTCATTGAAGAACTGCCAACGTTGATCATCAACCAGTCCCACTTCACGGCCTTTCGCGGTCAAGCGAATATCGGCGTTATCTTCACGCAGTAGTAAACGGTATTCCGCGCGACTGGTGAACATACGGTAGGGTTCTTTGGTCCCTAGTGTTGAAAGATCGTCAATCAATACACCAATGTAAGCTTCGTTACGATCTGGACACCAGCCTTCTTTGCCTTGCGCTTGCAGTGCCGCATTCATACCGGCAATGATACCTTGAGCACCGGCTTCTTCGTAACCTGTGGTGCCGTTAATTTGGCCCGCAAAAAACAAACCGCTAATAAATTTATTTTCAAACGTTTGTTTTAAATCACGGGGATCGAAGTAATCGTATTCAATGGCATAACCAGGGCGCGTAATATGCGCATTTTCAAAACCTTTCATTGAACGAACAATTTCAACTTGGACGTCAAATGGCAAACTGGTTGAGATACCGTTTGGATAGAGTTCGTGTGTGGTCAGGCCTTCAGGCTCAACGAAGATCTGATGCGCATCTTTGTCGGCAAAGCGCATGATCTTGTCTTCAATGGATGGGCAGTAGCGCGGACCTATGCCTTCGATCACACCGGCGTACATGGGACTGCGATCTAGGTTATTACGGATCACTTCATGGGTGCGTTCATTGGTGTGGGTAATGTAACAAGGCACTTGTTGCGGGTGCTCGGTACGTGAACCAAGAAATGAAAATACTGGAGTAGGATCGTCACCGGGTTGTGCTTGCATCACAGAAAAATCGACGGTTTTAGCGTCGATACGCGGCGGAGTTCCGGTTTTTAAGCGATCAATGCGCAAAGGCAGATCTCGCAATCTTTGTGCAAGAGAGATAGACGGTGGATCGCCTGCACGACCACCGCTGTGATTCGCCATACCTATGTGGATCAAACCATTTAAAAAAGTACCTACGGTGAGTACCACAGATTTTGCTTTGATCTTCAGTCCCATCTGGGTGACTACACCCACCACTTGATCGTTTTCGACGATCAAGTCATCACAAGCTTGTTGAAAGATCTTTAAGTTCGGTTGGTTTTCCAGTTTGTGCCGTACAGCGGCTTTGTAGAGCGCACGATCGGCTTGGGCTCGTGTTGCTCTAACTGCTGGGCCCTTACTTGAGTTTAAGGTGCGAAACTGGATCCCTGCGCGGTCAGTGGCTTGCGCCATGATCCCACCTAACGCATCAATTTCTTTTACCAAGTGTCCTTTGCCAATACCGCCAATAGCTGGGTTACAAGACATTTGGCCTAGGGTGTCAATGTTGTGAGTCAACAATAGGGTATTTTGACCCATACGAGCAGCAGCGGCTGCGGCTTCGGTACCTGCATGACCACCACCGACAACGATGACGTCAAAAGACTCGTGATATTTCATATAACCTCAAAACAACATAGATCCTAAATCGGGCGCACATTCTACCCCTTTATCGCGTCAACGAGAAGGATCAAATTGATCATAAAAATCCACACTAAGATCTAAATAAATATATATAGATCTTTAAAGATCTTTTCTTATTAGATCTTAATATTAGATCTCACCTGATCAGTGGATAATCGACTATTGATCCTTTAGATCAAGATCTTAAGTTCGATCATACGGTGTGGATACTAGGCGTATTTAAGGCGGATAGCCTGAGATCTAAATGCCTGTTTATCCACACCCCTAGGCAGAGGCAATAAGTATAAATAGGATAACTATAGTTTGATCAACGGTTAGATCTATACTTATCCACAGAAAATATTTTCGATAAGGGGGTATATTGTTGGCTTTTTGAGCGATTATTTGGGGTTGAAACGGGAGCTGGAGTTACAAAAGTGGTTATGGACAAGCTATAAACTTGTCCACTTTATCGCGATATTACCTTGTTGGTTAGGCGTATTTTTGCACCGCATTTAGCCAGTTTGGGATCCAGGCTTCTGCGGCATCTTCTGGGATGGTATGTTCTTGCACATCAATAGTAAGTAGTTCACTGGTTTGCACTGCGCCAAGATCTTGCAGTAGCGCATCGATGTTTTTACCGGCTTCGCAAAAAGTGTCGTAGCTAGAGTCGCCGATGCCAATCACACCATAATTGATCGCTCTTAACATTGGCCTTTGGGCCATTAATTGATTGGCAAACTCTTGAAAGCTCTCTGGATAGTCTCCCGCTCCATGGGTTGAGGTTATCACTAACCAAAGCTGTTTTTCGTCAGCGTTAAAGCTGCTTAAATCAGCTGGATTATGAATTTCAGTGTCAAAGCCTGCTTGCTCGATGTATGGCACTAAAGCGTCGGCAACATACTCTGCCCCGCCCAACGTGGTGCCTACTAATAGATGGATTTTTTTCATGCTATCTCCTTTGCTGAGGCTATCTTAAACTTGCCTATGCGCTAAATAAAGCACCCATAAGTCGCAATTTTACGGGCTGTATTAGCGTTGCGTGTGATGGTTGGCGTAAATATAAGCGCATTTTTTTACATTCTGCGCTGCACTGTAAAAAGTGATGTTTTTTTTGTTAATTAAATCAGTTGTTTACAATCTATCTTTGATTTATTTCAATATTTTTCCGATTTTTTTGAAATTATTTTTACGTTCAACCGGTTCTGTTAAACGTAAGCCAATTAAAACGTGGCTAAACACAACACTATGAATAATAAAAGGAAATTAGTTATGAAAAAGTCAAACATCGCATTAGCAACCGCAGTTTCTGGCGCCCTAGCGCTAGGCGCAACCATGATTAGCGCACCGGCTATGGCGGCAGACAAAGAGAAATGCTACGGCGTTTCTAAAGCGGGTCAAAACGACTGTGCTACCAAAAGCAGCTCTTGTGCGGGTACAGCTAAAACAGACAATCAAGCCGATGCGTTCATTGCTGTTCCTAAAGGTTTATGCGCCAAATTAACCGGCGGAAGCTTAGAGCCAAAGTAAGATGGCTTTAACCATTCCTCAGGGAGGCGTAGGCATTGGCTTACGTGCTCCTCACTTCCAAGACTTGTTGCGCGACCCCATTAATACTGACTTTCTAGAAATCCACAGCGAGAACTATTTTAACCCTCACAGTGAAGCAAGTGCAGTATTGGACCGTCTGGCGCAACAATATGCCATCAGTTGTCATGGCATCGGTTTGTCTCTTGGCAGTGTTGACCCGATAAACCCACTGCATTTGAAGCAGTTAAGTAATTTAATTGAACGAGTTAAACCGCGTTTGATTTCAGAGCATTTAAGTTGGAGCTCAGTTGGCGGTGAGTATTTTAATGATCTCTTGCCTATGCCTTACACCGAACAAGCCTTACAGCTGTTTGGCAACAAGGTAGATCAAGTGCAGCAAACGTTAGGTCGTCAGATCCTGGTTGAGAATCCTTCTGTTTACCTGACCTTTAAGCAACCTGAAATGACAGAGTGGCAGTTTTTGAATCGTTTGGTAGAGCAAACCCAATGCGGGTTGTTATTAGATCTTAATAATATTTACGTTAGCAGCTTTAACCAAGGTTGCGACAGCCATACGTATTTGGCGGGCATCAACCCACAAGCTGTGCAGGAGATTCACCTTGCAGGCTTTACCGTAAAAAGCTTTGACCAAGGTGAGTTACTGATTGATACCCACGGCAGTCGTGTCAGTGAGCCGGTATGGCAGCTATATCGCCAGTTTATTGCGCAATGGCCTAACGTTGCCACTTTGATTGAATGGGACACGGATATCCCCAGTCTTGATGTTTTATTGCAAGAACAGGGTAAAGCTGAGCAGATCCGATCGCAGGAGGTGGCGGCATGAGTAAACGACACTCCGAAATTGAGTTGGATCTTTTGCAGCAAAACTTTGCAGCAGCGGTGCGCTATCAGCACGATGACATATTGCAACAGATTGAGTCGCCCCGGTTTTTACCGGATCAAGTGATGCAGATATACCGCAATAACTTTGTGATGTCGTGTACCGAGGCATTAACCGCGACCTTTAAGCTGACGCTTATTGCGGTAGGGCAAGATTTTTTTGATGCGGTGGCGCGAGCTTTTGTATTAGCGCAGCCTCCTCGCTGTGGTGACATCATGCAATACGGTGATCGGTTTGCGCAATTTTTAGCAACTTGCCCACAGCTGGATGCGATGCCTTATATTCCCGGAGTCGCGCAATTGGAATGGCAAATAGAGCAAACTGCAGGGTTGGCTTTACGCGAAAATGCTTTTCCATTTGCTAGCTTATCAGCGGTTGCTGCCAGTGCTTATGAGCAAACGTATTTGTTATTGCGCCCACAGCTGCAGCTGTTTGCTTGTGATTATGACGTGGAAACCTTGTATCGCATGTTACAAGCCGGTGAAGTTGAGGAATTTGAGCAACAACAAGCATGTTATTTAGTGCTGCGAAAACAGCGCGATTTTAGCGTCAGTTTAACGCCGGTGTCGGCAGCCTTATTCGGTTTTTTACAAGCTTGTCAGCAAGGCTCTCGGTTGACTGAAATAAGCGAACAATGGGATATCGCCAGTTTTTTGCCACAAGCGTTAGCACAAGATTTTCTGGTCGGTTTTGAGAGTGAAGGAGTCATATCATGAAAGCATTAATGGATACCTATGACCAAGGCGTCGTGCAGATGCAGCGACTTTTTGTACCCCTGTTGCTGTTGTTCACCCGTTTGTGGGTTGCTTGGGTCTTTTTTCGGTCGGGGTATATCAAGGTTAACAGCTGGGACAGCACCTTATACTTGTTTGAGCTGGAGTATCAAGTGCCCTTGTTACCTTGGTTATGGGCCGCGTATTTAGGCACTGCTGCGGAATTAATATTGCCCATACTGCTGGCGTTAGGGGTGATGACCCGGTTTACGGCCTTTGCTTTGTTTGTGTTTAATATTATCGCCGTGGTGTCTTACCCTGTACTGTGGGAAAACGGCTTTTATGATCATCAGTTATGGGGTCTGATGATACTGATTAACTTAGTTTGGGGCGCTGGGCCCATCGCCGTTGATACTCTCACGCGTAAGTGGTTTAACCAAGCTTAAGTTTGCCTCGGCAATCAAGCCATCACGCTGTTGCGGCCGACTGCAATAGCCTGATGGAGCTGCTGATAAGCACGCCCTATCAAATCATCTAAACTTCTATCTTGTTCTTTTGAAGCGGTACAACCTATGCTAACGGTAATGCCAGGCTGGCCATATTCCGTGTGCCCAGGCAAGGCTAGGTGCAATGCTGCTTGGCGCAGCTTTTCTGCCACCGCACCATGTTGTTCGTCATTACATTCCGCTAGGCAAACAATAAACTCATTGTCTGACCAATAACTGATTACATCACTTTTTCGAATGTGCTGCTGAGCAACTTGGGCATATTTATTGAGCATCAGATTGGTGAAGGTATGACCCCGTTCTATGCTGAATTGTTTATATTGATCCACTTCTACAATCAAAATACTGAAGGTTAATTGGCTGCGCTGCATCCGATCAAACTCTAGCTGAGCATGGTTAATAAAGTAGTGTCGATCTGGCAATTGGGTTAATGGATCTTTGGGTGCTACCGCGTGCAATTCCGACGGCATTTTTTCACTGTGCAGTCGCCATTGATTGATGCCGTAACATAAGATCAAAAAGCCAGAGACCTGGATGATGTCTTCAAACAGCAAACTGACAGCAGCGGGCTGTTGGAAAACTTCATCTAACGCATCGGTCAATAAAGAAATAAAGAGCAAAAAAAATCCGGCAAACACCAGGTTATATACCCCAGGTTTGTTTTCGATAGGCTTAAGCAAAAAGATGATGGCAATTAATGATGCCACTATGGTGCTTTCTGACAAAAAACTGATGACATCAATATCTTGCACAAAATCGAAAAACATAATGTGGATAAAGATGAGTGAGCAAGCAAAGAGCAACGCCATGCTTGGTTTGGTATTGACCATGAGAGGTGCCGTTTTACCTTGTAACGTGAAGCTTAGGCACTAGCTTAAAGAATTATGGCAGGGAAAACAGCGATAAATCTTGAGGTTAACAGGGAAATTGTTAATTTTGTGATTACAGCGTGTCGAGTAAACAGGTTTGATTCCATTAGTTAGCTTATATGGCTGTTTTATATAAGCTAACCGTCAATACTTAAAAGTATAACCGCACCACAGATTCAATCACGCAACCTGGGCGACGACAGCCTTCTATTTCGACAGAGATCTCTTTTACTAACTCTAAGCCGCGCTTAATGGGACTGACTTTGGTTAAGCGGGTACGCGCGCGAATATTACTATTCACCTTGATTGGATAAGGAAAGCGCACTTGGTTGATGCCGTAGTTTACCGTCATTTTCGCGGTCGGGTACTGCGGCTTATCGGCGTCCACACTTTCGGTTAATGCCGGCAACAGCGACAAGGTTAAAAAGCCATGGGCGATGGTGGACTTAAACGGTGACTCTTGAGCTGCGCGTTCGGGGTCGGTGTGGATCCACTGATGGTCTTGAGTCACTTCGGCAAATGCGTCAATGCGTTCCTGCGTAATTTCAAACCATGGGCCAACGTGAATTTCTTCCCCCAGTTGCTCAGACAATTGTTCTAACAATTTGGCTGCTTTTGGGTGTAACTCTTCCGGCTTTGGCGCGGGAGTTTGATCATAGGACAATAATTGATGGTCTCGTGCCCAATTGGCCAAATGATTGTTATGAGCTTTATTGAGAAACTCTATCCAATAATCACGAATAGTAGGAGACAGCCAATCCTTTAGCTCGAACGGGTTTTGCGCCAAAATTTCCTTTTTTTGCTTAAGAAAATCAACCACTTTCATTGCTTATGTTCCTGTCTTAAAAGCTTTGCAAAACATCCGGTGAAACTCACGGGCCGCTGCAAGATGATGCAATTGCTGCCGTTATAGTTTACATAGATGTTATGGGGATAACAAAATTTTGCTATTACCAATAACCTCTATAGATCAGAATGTTTCATGTGAAACAGATTTGATAACTATTAGTTATATTAGTCGAAGTGTCTTGCTTTAGCCTGATATCAACTTACTTGAGGCAGTATTTTTATCCTTTCAAAGATCATCTATAGTTGCCTAACACGCGACAAAGAAAAGGTTTTAAATGAAATATTTAACTGCTGTTACCGCGCTGACCGCCACATTATACTTAAGCGCTTGTCAGTCTGATGAACAAGACTCCAGCACGCCACCCACGGCTCATGCGGCGTTAACAGAAATACCTGCAGGTGACTGGTTGTTGGTACAAAAAGCTCAGCAACGCTTCAGTGGTGAGGAGCAGCCTCAGTTTGTGGTCAATGCTGATGAAATCGTAGGCTCTGATGGCTGTAATCGAGTTAAAGGCAATTATCAAATTGTGCAAGGTCGCTTTAGTAGCGAGCTTATGGGGACACGTAAAGCGTGTGAGCCGAGCAAGATGGCGCTTGCCAATGCGTTTAACCAGTTGATGACAGACAGTCAAGTTACCTTAGTGCAGCAAGATTTAGTCTTCAGTGGCGAAGAAGAATGGCGCTTTCGCTTACGTCAACCGCAAGAATCTGCTGCAGACAGCCAAGGCCATGGCCCTGATTCCGGCACTTTAGAATCTATTGGCGCTTTGGTATGGCAAGAAAAATACCAGCAAGCCACTAAAGAAGCGTTTTGGCTAGCCAGTCAAAATGGTGCTCCTGCCCCCCTGAGCACTATCAGCATGAACGATGCTGCCAGTTTATATTTAATAAATGAGCACAGCTTTATGGCGTTATCAGACGCTTTGTATGCTGGGGTTAAGCGCAAGCACAATTCGCTCAGTACTGCTCAGTGGCAAAAAGCGTGGATCAATGCACCACAGGATGGGTCGCTGCAGCAATGGGCAGACTTTGTGCAGCAACAAGTTGCGCCGTAATCATGGATGAGTCTCAACTGTGTGACTTCTTGGCCGCTCGGCCTGAAGCTGAGCTGGATTATCCATTTGGACCTGAAGCGAAAGTGTACAAGGTAAAAGGAAAGCTGTTTGCGATTGTTAGCGTGCGTCAGCAGCAGCTGCAAGTAAACCTAAAATGCGACCCGCAGCAAGCCTTAATGCTACGAGACATTTTTACCGCGGTATTACCTGGCTACCACATGAATAAAAAGCATTGGAATACGGTGTTAATGGATAACACCCTCGCCCGTGGTGAAATTGAACGGATGATCGAGCATTCTTATGGATTAGTTGTTAAATCCTTGCCTAAATCTACTCGTAGCGCCCTGGTAGCCAAACACGGTGAACACATTTTAGCAGCGGCGCAGTAATTTCTACCATCATAGCGCTGCAAACGCGAGATTATTGATTTGCTTGGGGTATAGGTTTAGTCTTTATGTGTTTCAATGACTGCGCAGTTGGCTTAATGCCACTAAGAATAAGAGGTGTTTTATATGAGTAACGTGTTAGAACTAGTAAAAAATGCACGCCGCAAGAATAAATTAAAGCGTGAAATCTTAGACAACGAAAAGAAAATTCGCGACAACCGTAAGCGTGTAGATTTATTAGATAACTTATTGGATTACATTCGCGCAGACATGAGCCACGAAGAAGTTATGGCGATTGTTCATAACATGAAATCTGATTATGAAGATCGCGTTGATGACCACATCATCAAAGGTGCTGAATTATCGAAAGAACGTCGTGAAATAAATAAAAAGATCAACGACTTTTCTCGTGCCAGTGCCAGTGCAAAAAAATAGGCATTGACGCCACCTAACAAGAACCCGCTATTGGCGGGTTTTTTTATTTATGACCTTAGCACCCACCAAGGCAGGTATCCGTGCACAGCGATGTGAAGATATTGGCTGGCAAAGTGACCGAGCATGGTCCCTTTAGCAGCGCCATTAATAAGCAAGTGATTACCGAGCCCGTTTGGGTATCTGAAACGGGCCTGAGTAATGATCAGCAAGCAGATAAGCGCTTTCATGGTGGCCCTGAGCGAGCACTACATTATTATCCACAAGAGCATTATCAAGCTTGGCTAAAGCAATACCCTGCTCATCCTAAGATGCGTATCAGTGGTTTTGGCGAAAACATTTCAGGCTTAGGGTTTACCGAGCAGAACTTGGCCATTGGCGATATTTTTCAGCTTGGCGGTGCTCAACTACAAATCAGTCAGCCGCGATCTCCTTGTTTTAAATTGAACCACAGGTTTGAAATCGCCAACTTAGCGTTACAGATGCAAATGACAGGGCGATGCGGTTGGTTTTTCCGCGTTTTACAGCCTGGCTGGGTTAAGCCAAACGATTCATTAACGCTTATTCAAAGGTCAGACTATCAACTGATGTTGTGGCAAGTGTTACAGTCCGCATATTTAGAACCTTTTGATAAAAAAACATTAAAATGCTGGATTAATGACCCCTATTTAGCCGATAATTGGCGCAAAAAAGCATGCCAGCGTTTGCAGACTGGCAAAATAGAAAATTGGAATGACAGATTATTTGGCCAAAGCGCATTTGGTTAATACTTTTTTCATGCTCTCACTGCAGTTGTCACTGATCTTGGCTATGCTAGTTATTATCCAAGGGGCAGTATTAATTTTTGTTGCACACAATGAGTTGAAATAATAGGTGTGGCAAAGCGGTAATTAGTTTAGGAGCAACCAAGGATGGACTCGACATTTACTATTTTGGCGCGGATTGCCAAAAATGCCAAATGGCCTGCGACTCCCGTTTGGAGTCAATCTTCACAAAGAGAATTTCAAGCAACCTTAGATCTATTGGATGCTTACCGTGATAGCTCTGAGGTGCTATACCGTGCGATGAACGGTTTTGTTAGCATCTCCAATGCTTGTTATGGTCAAGCCGGTGCGGCGGCGGTATTAACGATTGCAGCCACCCGAGAGCCGGAAAATAAGGAATTATGGCATCAAGTGTCCCACCTGCTTGAGTCGGCTAAACGCCTGAATGATTCAGTGGCCGCGGTGGGTGCCATTGAAATCAATTACCTCATAGCATTACAGCGTACCGATGAAGCCTTACCCAAGCTAAAAAAGCTGATTAAAGCGAATCCTACGGATTACTGGGCTTGTCGCGCTTCGATGCAATATTGGGGGGCGATAGGCGATATTACCCAAGCCACCGTGTGGTGGAAAAAAGCCGAAGAGTCGGCCCACAGTTCGCGTCGTTGGGAACAAGTGTTGTGGCGGGCAGGTGTATTGTCACAGCAACACCAGCTGTGGCAGCAAGCGTTAGACTTTTACTTACAGCTTGCTCCGGGTAATCGCGACGACGCTTGGCTTTACTTGCATATAGCACAAATTTATTTTGAACTGGGCGAATATACCAAAGCGCGAGCCTATGTCGGGCAATCCCTTGAAAATGACGATCTCGCCGATGCTGAATTATTGCAAAAGAAAATTACCAAGCAAACCACGTGGTGGCGCAAACACTTGCCTTGGGGTTAGTGTGTGCTAGGTTACAAGCTCACCATTCCATAAAAAAGCCAAGATTTATTGTTGGCTTTTTTTATGGGCTCACCGTGCTGAAGTGACAATGATTACATCGACTCAAACAGTTTTAGCAATTGATCGCTGTCTGTTAGCATTTGCTGTTCGTTATCTTTATCGCCGTACATGCCATCCGCGAGTTGCTGCTTTTGCTTTTGCAGTTGCAGTACGCGCTCTTCTACTGTTTTCTCACAAATCAACTTATAAACGAACACGGGCTTATCCTGACCAATACGATAGGCTCGGTCAGTGGCTTGGTTTTCAGCGGCTGGGTTCCACCAAGGGTCGTAATGGATCACAGTGTCAGCTGCGGTTAAGTTTAAGCCTACTCCACCTGCTTTGAGTGAGATGAGAAATACAGGAACATCGCCATTTTGGAAAGAGTCGATCACTTCGGCCCGTTTTTGGGTTTGTCCGGTAAGCTTGGCGTAATCAATGCCGGCTTGCTTAAAGCGGTCTTCGATGATGCTCAGCATTTGCGCAAACTGCGAGAAAATTAAGATCCGGCGACCTTCTTCAAGCATCTCTGGCACAATATCCATCAAGAAATCGAGCTTGGCAGAGCTTTGAATTTTTTGCGCTTCTTCCAGTTTCACCAGTTTAGGATCGCAACAAGCTTGACGCATTTTGAGCAGCGCATCTAGAAACTCGATACGGCTGCGCGCCATACCTTTGCTGGTGAGTAAGCCTTGCACCTTGGCTTCCATGGTAACGCGAATGCTCTCGTACAAAGTTCGCTGCTCTGGTGGCATTTCTATCACATGGGTAATTTCGGTTTTCGGTGGCAGTTCGGTGGCCACTTGGTCTTTGGTTCGACGCAATAAGAAAGGCGACACTTTTTGTTTCAGCCATTGTTTACTGTGCTGATCGCCTTCTTTTTCTATGGGGGTGCGGTAGTGTTTATTAAAGCCGCTTAAATTGCCCAAAAAGCCTGGCATCAGAAAGTCATATATCGACCACAATTCACCCAAGTGGTTTTCCATTGGCGTACCGGTTAAACATAGCTTGTGCTGCGCGTTAAGCTTTTTCACCGTTTGTGTCATTTTGGCGCTAGGGTTTTTAATTACTTGGGCTTCATCAAGCACCAATTCACTGAACTCAAACGCCGCCAAAAATTCGCTGTCGCGAACCAATAATGGGTAAGTAGAAATGACAATGTCGTGGTCATTCACTTTTTCAAACAAGGCTTTACGCTCTGGTCCATGCAGTTTTAAGGTGCTTAGCCCAGGGGTGAATTTTTGGGCTTCGGCTTGCCAGTTACCCACTAGGCTGGTAGGACAAATCACTAACGCGGGCTTGTTCAGTTCGCCAATATCTTTACGGTGCTGTAAATACGCCAAGGTTTGTACGGTTTTACCTAGGCCCATGTCGTCAGCCAAAATGCCACCAAAACCGTATTCAAACAGGAAGTTAAGCCAGTTAAGGCCTTCTTGTTGATAATGCCTTAACTCGGCGGACAGGTTGACCGATGGTGGTAACTCCTTAATGCCGGTAAAACTGGCTAGCTTTTGCGCCAGCTGTTTCACGTGGTCGCCGCCAACCCATTGATTAATATCTGGCAGTTGTGCCAGTACGGCTGCGTGGGTATTAGGCAACCTGAGTTTGTCACTGTCTTGATTGGTTAACTCTTCTAAAATCGCCAAAATAGGTGCGATGGTACTGCGTTTAATGGTCAACATGGCGCCATTTGATTGTGGCAATATCAAGTCACCTTGTTGCGACTTCCAATCGTCATGGCGTTGGATCCACTCCACCAGCATCGGCAATAAGGGCACTTCTCGGCCTTCTACTTCAATCGATAGACCAACATCAAACCATTGATTATGCTCTTCTATTTCGATATTTAAACCGTCTACTTGGCTCGCAGAAAGATCAATGTCGGTAGCGATACGAATATGCCAGCCTTGCTGCTTTAATTGGCCTTCGTGCATCAACTTAAAGCCTAACCATAATTCTTCTTGGCTCAGTTTGTTGCTGCTATATAAAAAGCCTTGTAATTCTTGTTGATCTAACCGGCTTTGCAGTAAATGTTCATTCACCGCTTGTAAGTTAAGCTTATGGTATTGGTGCCAAGCAAGTTGTTCGGCTTCGTTATCACGTTTTATGTGGTAATGCTGACCTTCAAGCACAAAGCGCGTTTGTTTTGGTTGATGAATAATACTTGGGCAGATTTTAACGTTGCCGTACGCAAACCAAAATTTGGCAATCAGGCTCGCTTGGCCATTTTCTAGCTCGCCTTTATTCACTTCTAAGGTCGGCACTAAGGCTTGTTCTATGTCTGTGGTTGGCAGTTCAATAGGAGCTGGAATTGCCGCTTCAGAAAAGTTAACCAATAGCTCATTCGTAAAGTGAGTGGCTTGCTCGTCACCCAGTGCCGGTAATTGTTGTAATGCGGCGACCAAATGGCCGTCTAACGATGTGGTGATCGGACCTGCAATAAAGCGTTCGGTGTCAATATACCAAGGGTTAGGCGTGGCTAATAACTGCCATTGTTCGCCAAGTTCATTCAGGCCTAATTGAATCCGCTTTTTATCTTCTTGTTGTTGCCAGTCAATTTGCAGCGGCTTAGCTTCGCCCAAGGTGAGTTTATTGGCGGTGGTGACCCAATAACTGCGACCAGATGCCAGCATGCGTTTAAGGGCTAACTCGTCATTTTCGGTACTGATAAGGGTACTTTTAATGTTGTACTTGTCGTTCTCTTTCAGCAGCAGTAAGCGAACCAGGTTTTTATCGAAATCGGTCAGCCAAGAGTCTGACCAAGAGTAATCGTTTACCAGTTCTTCTAAACGCTTATTACTGAACGCGCCGACCGAGCCGTCTTTTTGGGTTTTGGCTGAGCCCACTTCCACTTGTATGTTGCCACTTTTATCCGGAGATAAGCAGAAAATGGCGGTTTCTTTTTGTGCCGCGCTGGCCAAATTCATTGGTTGCTGATAATGAGCCGGTAATTGATTAAACCAAAGTTGGTAAGGGTCTGCGGGTTCTAATTGTTTTTTATACGCCAGCAGCAGAGCAACCGCGTGTTTACAATTCCAACCGACTGGGCAAGAGCATTGACTACGAATGATCAACTTGCCGGGTTGATTACTGGCTTTAACCTCTACGTTTGTGCTGTAGCTGTCCTTAAAGGTGCCCGCTACGCTGCCAATGAGTTTGTCTAACTCGGGACTGTATTTGCACTTTTGCACTTGGTTATCAGTAAAAACTTGCATCCCTCGGTCAAACGTGGGGCCGCCAAAACTGTTTTTTATGTCTTTTTCTGAGTATTCCAACATGCTAGCGATAGTCACTTACCGTATTTTAACAAAGGGCTCGAGTATACCTTTTTTTAGGTCATAAGGGTGAATGCTATCTTTGTAGAATAGCCCGAAAATAGCAGATTTTCGGGCTGAAACGGAGATTAAGCTTGGCAGTTTGGCTTAGCGGTTGAATTCGTTGGGAGTTTTTTCATCGTCTTTTGCAGATCTTTGATGCGTGTATTGTGTGACGGGTGCGTCGACAATAACTCGGGTGGTTGACCGCCTTGAGAGGCCGCCGCCATGTTCTGCCAAAGTTTTACGCTTTGCGCGGGGTCAAACCCTGCTTGTGCCATCAACTCTAAACCTAAAATGTCAGATTCAGATTCTTGTGCTCGGCCATATGGCATTAACACGCCGTATTGCATGCCCAGACCTAAGCCTGCCATGGTCATGTTTTTGTACTCTGAGTTACCCAATAATGCGCCAGTAATGTCCAAGCCTGTGCTAGCCAATTGGTTTTGTGATAAACGCTCATTACTGTGGTTTGCCAATACATGCGCCACTTCGTGACCGATTACTGTGGCCAATTGATCTTGGTTTTCTGCTACGCCTAATAAACCTGTGTAGACGCCAATTTTACCACCTGGTAGGGCAAAAGCATTGATTTGCTCGCTTTCAAACACCACGACTTCCCATTGGTAAGTATTCGCTTGTCCCTTAAGTTGATTGGTGATGGCGTTCGCGACACAACCAACATACTGGTTGGTTTTTGGGTCTTTATTGATGGCTTGTTGCTGCTTCATTTGCTCGAACGATTGTTGTCCAAGCTGCGCCATTTCAGCGTCTGAAAACATGGTGATTTGTTTACGCCCCGTAGGTGACTGAGCGCAAGATGCAAGGGTGACCGCTAGAGCAACACCGGTGGCAACACGAGTAAATGTATTGAATGTCATGGTATACCTCCTTTACCAAATATGGCCGCATCATAACCCAACATGGGCATTGAGTCTCGCGGTGAACATGAAGGGTATCAAGCAAAGGTACTTTTAACGATTAGAGTTGCCTCTCGCTTATTCAGCGATAGGATTTTCAGTGTGGTCGCGAACGATAGGCTATTGCCACAGATCCATCAGGATAGTTGAGTACTCCTAATGGATCTGTTTTTAGATTTGTCGCATCTCCTACCCAAACATGCCTATGTGCAAATGCATTGACGCTCTACTGCTTTTCGTCATCTCGATGCTAAGCCATAGTTATGCTGGGTTAATGCATTAATAGCACCTTGAATCAACGGCTATTGATTCAAGGAAAAGCAACCCGTTTCAATAGCAGGGCGCGAGCATACTTTGGTTAATTTATAGCCCAAAGAAGACTTGCGCTCTATAATCATCGCACCAACCAGCTTTTTTAA
>NZ_QZCH01000035.1 GCF_003596335.1 Motilimonas pumila | reverse complement strand
TTGCTAATTGTTAAAGAACATTTGACTGAAGCGTTTCGCCTCGTCAGGGCTGCGCATTCTACGCTAGCCGATTTGAAAGTCAACCGTTAATTTGCATTAAATTATCGAATTTTCTTTCCCGGTTAAAAGCCTTGCTTTTGAACCAGACTGATTGGCTTGTGACCCTAGCCCTTATTGAGCTGGTCTGCCGTGTCAGTGGATGCGCATTATAGGGACAAACGAATTTGGTGCAAGCCCTTTTTTAAAATATTTCACATTTTCTTTTTATTGCGCTTTTATTATACAAATTGGCCTTACTTCATGGTCTATAACCTTAACTTAGGTATATAAAAGCTCGATAACGGTTAAGGCAACATTGTTTTAAAACTTTAATCGTTATTTATGCTGATTAGCGACGGTTTGCTAGTGATCATCCTAGCTGCTTTAGGTAACATAGCCGCCCTTTTTCTACACCGGCAAACGGAGAGCAGTAATTAATGTCTTTTGCATTAGGTCAACGTTGGATAAGCGATACAGAATCAGATTTAGGTTTAGGCACAGTCGTAGCCGTTGAAGGCAGAATAATCACCCTGCTCTTTCCTGCTTCTGGCGAAAAAAGAAATTATGCTAAAGACGACGCTCCTGTCACGCGAGTCATCTTTAATATCGGCGACGATATCCTCAGTCATGAAGACTGGACACTCACCGTCACTCAAGTAAATGAAGATAGTGGCTTAGTCTCATACCTGGGCATTCGTAAAGACACTGAAGAAGAAGTTGAACTGCGTGAGACCATGCTTAATAACTTCATCAAATTTAATAAACCCCAAGATCGCCTTTTTGCTGGCCAGGTAGATAGAAACGAATATTACAATTTGCGTTACCAGGCATTACAGCATCAGTTCGAACAACAGCAGTCTGATTTACGTGGTTTAATGGGGGCGCGAGTTGACTTAATCCCTCACCAGTTTTACATCGCGGAAGAAGTAGGAAAGCGGCACGCGCCTCGTGTATTGCTCGCAGACGAAGTTGGTTTAGGTAAAACCATCGAAGCAGGTTTAATCATTCACCAACAACTCATTTCAGGCCGTGCTAACCGCGTACTAATCGTATTGCCAGAAACGTTGCAGCATCAATGGCTCGTTGAAATGATGCGTCGTTTTAACCTTCATTTCAGTATCTTTGATGAAGAACGCTGTATTGAAGCTTACGCAGAATCGGATAATCCATTTGATACCGAGCAGCTAATTATCTGTAGCATCGACTTCTTGCGCAAAAAAAAGACCCGCTTCGAGCAAGCCGTATCTGCAGATTGGGATTTGTTAGTAGTGGACGAAGCGCACCACCTCAAATGGCAACAAGATGAACCGAGTAGGGAATATCAAGTAGTGCAAGCTCTTGCACAAGCAACCCCTGGAGTATTATTACTGACAGCAACTCCAGATCAGCTTGGTCACCAAAGTCACTTTGCCCGCTTGCGATTACTCGACCCAGATAGGTTTTATGATTACGAGCGTTTTGTAGAAGAAGAAAAGAAATACAGTGACTTAGCCGAAACGGTCAATCAATTGCTTGACGCTGCGAGCATTTCCAACGAACAGGCGGAGCAGCTCAAAACGCTATTAGCCCACCATGACATCGCGGCATTACTCAGTGATCTCCACTCTAATGATGTCGAGCAACAAGATGCGGCTAAACACGCCTTAATAAAACTGCTACTAGATCAACACGGCACAGGACGTATTTTATTTAGGAATACCCGAGCGGCTATAAAAGGTTTCCCTTGCCGGCAATTGAACTCCATTGCATTAGCTTTACCAGAACAATACAAAACCGCTTTAAAGGTTGCCAAGATGATGGCCAGTGGCGGCACAATCGAAGAGCAAGCAAGGCAATCACTTTACCCAGAAGAAATCTTTCAAGAATTTGAAGGGCAGAATAACTCTTGGTGTCAATTTGACCCGCGCGTTGATTGGCTGTTGAGTTTATTGCAAGCTAATAAGAATGAAAAGGTTTTGGTCATCTGCGCTAAAGCCCACACGGCTTTAGCACTTGAAGAGTCGTTACGAACTCGAGAAGGTATTCGCGCCACGGTGTTCCACGAAGGCTTATCCATTATTGAGCGAGATCGCGCAGCGGCTTGGTTCGCACAACAAGAGGCCGGTGCACAAGTCATGATTTGTTCAGAAATAGGCTCTGAAGGTCGTAACTTTCAATTTTCACATCACCTAGTGTTATTTGATTTGCCCATTAACCCAGATCTTCTTGAGCAGCGTATCGGCCGCCTAGATCGCATTGGCCAAAAACACGATATCGATATTCACGTGCCATATTTTGAACATACCTCTCAAGCTATTTTGCACGATTGGTATCACCACGGCTTGAATGCGTTCGAAAAAATCTGCCCCGCTGCGCGTAACATCTACGACGCTCATAAAGAGGATTTGTTTTCAATCCTGGCAGAGCCGCAAGCAGACGCCGTTGATGTAGAGCGCTTGATTCAGCAAAGTCACGAACTTGAAACTCAATTGAGTGCTCAATTAGAACAAGGTAGAGACAAATTACTGGAATTAAATTCTGCCGGTAGTTTAAGCAATAGCGACGTTCTGACCAAACTGGCTCACGCCGACCAGCAACCCACATTTCCTTTATTTGCACTCAAACTGTTTGATGTCCTTGGTATTAACCAAGACGATAAGGGGGAGAACTGCTTAGTCTTGCATCCTACCGAGCACATGCTTGTGGCCAATATCCCAGGCCTGCCATCTGATGGCGCAACCATTACCTTCGACCGTGAAACGGCGCTAAGCCGCGATGATGTGCATTATTTAAGCTGGGAGCACCCTATCATTCGTGGCGGCATGGACATTATTTTAAGCGGTGACACCGGCACAACTTCAGTATCTTTACTGAATAATAAAGCCCTACCCGCTGGCACTATGTTCCTTGAGCTTATTTTCTTGGTTGAAGCCCCAGCCAGTGAGCACAGTCAGTTACAACGTTTTCTTCCCACAACACCAGTGCGTGTTTTGTTAGATAAAAGTGGTAAAGATTTAGCTGATAACGTGGATTTTGATACCTTTAAAAACCAGCTTAAGCCTGTAAATAGGCACTTAGGCAGTAAATTAGTGAATGCCTCGCAACAAGCCATCCACCCACTACTGGCACAAGCTGAAGCCATAGCCAAAGACAAAATGGCGGCGATAAAATCGCAAGCAAATGAAAAGCTTCACCAAGCAGTGGGTCAAGATATTGCTCGCCTAGAAGCATTGAAGGCTGTAAACCCGAGTATTCGCAGTGAGGAGATTACGCATTTACAAGACTTACTCGCGCAATCAAGTCACATTTTGAGTCATACTCAATTACAACTGGATAGTTTAAGGTTTATTGTTTCAACCCAAAACTAAGGATGCACAGCTGCTGCAATGATGCAGCAGCTTGCTCCCGTCTCAGGCGAACCGAATGCCGTGCTAACGAGTGGTTAAAGCAGGAGTAGACATGTTAACTAGGCTTATAAAACACCCCATCTGGGTAATATTGTTGATTGCCTCAGCTTCGTTGTCAGTGCAAGGGGCGCCCGAGGCAACCACTGAGTCAAATGATGATAAAAGCGCCGAATCAACCACTCAAGCCGATACAGACACGAAGACAGACAATAAAGCAGCTCAAAAAGAACAAGGCATTGAACCCAGTGACAAAAATAGTCAACTAACACCGTCACCCACTCCAGATATCGTTCCTGCTAATCGCTATTTTAATCAGCAAAACCTGGCAGACTTTGCTTTAGACCATGGTAACAATCGTATTGAAAACCTTGGTAATGAAGATGACCCGCTCTTTGCATTGATCCAGCCAGCTGAAAACGCCCCCATTTTAGGCACGGGTATCTTACTGCCCAACCTCAACAGCACAGTGAGCAGTGCCCAATTGAAGCGCTTTCGACTGCAACTACAAGCACAAGGCTGGCATGTCATTACCTTAAGTCCACCACAGCTAAATTTGAGTTGGCTGGCGGCAGACAAGGCGTTAGCTGAAACCTATCAAGCCACTTTTTCTGAACGTCTAAGCGCCTTAAAAGAAATCCCTGAAATGGCCCAAGACAACCTATGGGTTATGGCGCAAGGCAATAGCGCTGGCTACGTAATTCAAACGTTATTATCACAAAATGAGCCAGCGATTGATGCGTTAGTATTGTTCGACGCGGCGGCCTGGGATAAAGAAACACAGAAAACCTTAGCCGTTAGCGTAGGTCAAATCAGTCAACCTCTGTTAGATATCGTATTCAAAGACGCCAATAACAACGCGGTGCATCAATATAAACAAAGAGCTTTGCAAGCCAAGTTGGCAGGAAAAGCAAATTATCGACAAATTATCTTACCGAGCCAATATCTTGAACGCCACTTGGAAGACGAAGTATACGGCTGGACACGCTTCTTAGGATGGCAACCATGACCACAGTATTTTTAGACCGCGGCACTATTCCAAATCACATAACCATGCCAAACAGCCAATGGCAGCTCTTTGATGAAACCCATGACACAGAGGTGTTAGCACGCATCATTGATGCTGAAGTGATCATCAGCAACAAAGTAAAGTTGCAGCGTCAACATTTGCAACACTGTCGACACCTCAAGTTGATTGTTATTGCAGCCACTGGCACCAACAATGTTGATTTAAATTATTGTAAACAGCAAGGAATCCAAGTAAGTAATATTCAACATTATGCTGACGAAGGTGTACCTGAACATGCTATCGCTATGTTATTGGCATTGGCTAAAAAGCTGATTCCGTATCACCAAGCAACCCAAGAAGGACACTGGCAGCAGGCAAAACAGTTCTGTTACTATCAACAGCCCATCTCAAACCTTGCAGGCAAAACCCTCGCGATTATAGGGCAAGGAGCTTTAGGGCAAGCGATAGCTCAACTAGCCAAAGCGTTTGGCATGCAAGTCATATTCGCTGAGCGCAAAGGAGCCACAGTTATTCGTGCGGGAAAAGTCAAGTTTGAAGATGCACTGTCTCAAGCAGATGCTGTCAGCTTGCATTGCCCCCTCAGCCAGAACAATGCTGATATGTTTGGGCCGTTAGAGTTTGCTTTGATGAAATCCAGCGCATATTTTATCAATACCGCAAGAGGGGGACTGGTTAACGAAACAGCCTTGGTTAATGCTGTTTTATCAAACCAGATTGCCGGCGCCGCCACAGATGTAGCAGTGACTGAGCCACTGGCTGCTGGCAGCCCCTTAGAAGCTTTATTCAACGCTGATAATTTTATTATCACTCCTCACGTAGCCTGGGCAAGTGACGAAAGCTTGCATAATCTCGTCACACAAATCGACAGCATCATCAGTGCGCATCAACAGGGAGAAGCCATTAACCAAGTTACCTAAAAGGTCAGGGTTATTTGAACTCTTTCGCTTGTTTTATTAATTCGTAGGCTTGCTGAATATCTTGCGCTTTTTCTTTAGCCACTTCCATCATCTCCTCAGGCAAGCCTTTAGCCACTAATTTATCCGGGTGGTGCTGGTTCATTAACTTACGATAGGCTTTTTTAATCTCTTGCGCGCTTTGCTCTGGTGTGACTCCAAGCAATTGATATGCGTCTTGTAGCTGCTGCTCGCGATCGGCAGCAGACGCTCTCTTACCTTGTCGGTGAAATTTAAATTCCGCTTCAATCATAGAGATCAAACGCGTCAAATCAGTCCGTGAAAACCCTAAAGTATCACTGATGACCTCCAGCACTGCTTTTTCTTTCTGATGCAATTCGCCATCAGCAAACGCTGCTTGCAATTGAATTTCGAGGAACATCTGCAGCACGTCACGGCGACCTCGACAACTCGCGACAAACTCTTCCATGACTTGCTCTAATGGAAAGTCAACGGATTTACCTTGACGAAAAGCCTCTTGCGCAGCCTGTTTATGGTCAGCATCGAGCTTTAGCCTGTCCATAAGCAATGAGGCAACCTGGATCTCAGCTTGAGTAACATGCCCTTTTGCCTTGGCAATGTGCCCCATCACAGAGAAAGTAGCGTGAAAAAATAATTGCCGGCTCTTTAGCGCTTGTTTTCTAAGGCTTCCCATTAGCCCTTCTTGGACCGAAAAGTCTTGCGATAAAGCGCGATCAAATTTATGGCCAAGCCATAACCCTAAAAGAGCGCCAAAAACGTGCCCAAACATAAAACCAAAAAAAGCACCGCAGAGTTTGCCCCAAACCTTCATATTCGACCTTACAAAATAGATTTTCTCGTCTATTGTTACAAAATCTCCCCGTTGCAAGCAAATAGCAAACATATTTCATTAGAAAGTCACACGCTTGATTGCAGTAGAAGAAAGTAATGCTTTATTATAGAGCGCTTAGCTAATCGCTCGGTTGACTTTTAGAGCTTAGATACGGAATTTAGAGAATAACAATGATAAAACGGACGCTTGTTTCTTTGAGCTTCACCTTAGCTCCACTTGCCATCGTTAGCGCCGACACCACTAAATCGTTAGAAGATAAAGTCACCTTGGCAGATCTCCCTCTGACACAACGATGTTATGCGCACGTACCGCCAGTAAAGCAAGGCAGCACCGCAGATCCTTCATCCCTGCCAGTGATTGCTGATGCTGACCATGTGTCTGGCCAAAACAATACATTCGTATTCACAGACAATGTTAATGTTAAGCAAGACATCAAGACCTTGACTGCGGACAAAATTACATACAATAA
Organism: Motilimonas pumila; assembly: GCF_003596335.1. GTDB lineage: Bacteria > Pseudomonadota > Gammaproteobacteria > Enterobacterales > CBDFNC01 > Motilimonas > Motilimonas pumila. Next base: position 27,054 of record NZ_QZCH01000035.1, on the reverse strand, counting down.
AGACAGCCAACTCGCGGAGGCTGAGGGCAATGTGCGTTTCACGGACGGACAGCTCACCTTATCGGCTCAGCAAGTTCATGCAAACTTACAAAGTTCGACCGCTCAAGCTTTTGACACTGATTATCAGTTTCATGGTAAAGGCGGTAGAGGTAGCTCAGATGAATTAATAGTACTGGATAAACAGCACTATATTCTCAATGAGGCAAGTTATACTTCTTGCCCCCCAGGAGACACCACTTGGAAGGTTTCAGCTAAAGAATTTAATATCGATAACGAAGATAATATTGGCACAGCGCGCCATGCTAAACTTTACCTCAAAGATATCCCGATTTTTTATTTCCCGTATTTCAGCTACCCGCTAGGGAATGAAAGAAAATCTGGGCTACTCATTCCTAGTGTATCCTCAAGCTCCACCGATGGCTTTTCTTATGAGCAACCTATTTATTGGAATATTGCACCAAATTACGATGCCACGTTAAATATCAAAGCGATGAGTGATAGAGGCGTGCTTGCAAAAGGTGAGATGCGTTACTTGCAGCCTCAGTTTACGGGTATGCTAAATGCGGAATATCTGCCTGACGATAAAATATATGGTGATGACCGTTATTTACTAAGTTGGCGACATAACTCGATTTCGACCAAAAACCTAAGATTTAATGTGGATTACGCCAAAGTCAGTGATAACTATTATTTAACGGATATAGATACACCTATAGGAAGCCAAACAGATAATCAGTTATTGCAAACGTCTAAATTATCTTGGGTAGAGCGCTACTGGAATGCAGAAGTTGAAATCAGAGACTTTCAAGTACTGTCAGACAGTAGTCAACCTCACATAGTAATGCCCAAAATAGCGTTTGAAGGCTATTATCCGACGAACTGGTATAACCTAGAAGCAGATATTTATGCTGAGGCTACCCGTTTTGATCATAAAGAGCATGACGTTTATACCGGTAGCCGGTATCACTTTGAACCAAAAATTGTGCTGCCTTTATACACACAGGCAGCTTTTATTAATACCGAGCTTACCTATTTACTCACTAAGTATGATCAAGATATACCGTCACCTTATAAAGAAACGTGGTACGCAGACTTAGACGAGTCAGTCACTCGCAGCTTACCTATGTTTAGCATACATGGCGGCCTTAACTTTGAACGCAATGCAAACTTTTTTGATAATCGCTTAACGCAAACTCTAGTGCCTCAGGTTAAATACCTTTATGTGCCTTATGAAAATCAAGATGGTATCGGCTTATACGATACGGCACCATTGCAAACAGATTATTATGCGTTATTTCGGGACAGGTCTTACTCTGGACTCGACAGAGTTGCAGATGCCAATCAATTAACGGTAGGTGTCAGCTCTAGCTTTTTTAACCAAAACTTTGAGGAGCGATTTCGTGCCGCTATTGGGCAGGTGTTTTATTTCACCCCCTCTCGTGTGACTTTACCATCCTATACCAACGTTACCGATGTTTCGAAATCTGCTTTACTGGCTGAAATTGACGTTAATTATGATAAAAGATGGTTTTACCGAGGCGGTGTTGAGTTTGATACCGAAAAGGGTGACCTAAAACGGGGGAACAGCACCATAGAGCGTCGCTGGGCTTGGAATAAACTCGTCCAACTAAATTATCGTTACATTAAGTCTACCGAAGAGCTTGAGCAGCAAAATATCAAAGGCATTGTTAACCAGGTTGGCAGCAAAGTAGCTTGGCCTATCAACGAACAATGGAGTGCTATTGGTAGCTATTACTATGACATAGATAACTCTCGTAAAATTGAGTTCTTAGCGGGTGTCAAATATGAGGATTGCTGTTGGGGAGTCAGTTTAGTTTATGATCAACATATGAAAACCGGATATGGTAGCATTGGCGACATAGACAATAACTACAAAATCGAAGACAGTATCAAGTTGCAAATTGAATTAAAAGGTTTGGCTAACTTTGGCTCTGGTGCTAAGACACGCTTAAGCCAAGGGTTATTCGACTACGGCCGCCCGTTTGCTAATAAATAAGATAAAGACATTAATATGAAAATGAACAAAGTATTACTCACTGCCATATCTGCCGGTATGGCTTTATTTAGCTCCTGGCTTTCTGCGGCTCCTGTTGAGCTGGATGAGGTTGCAGCCGTTGTCAACCAAGACGTCATTATGCAAAGTGAAGTAGATAAACTCACCGACAATGTGCGCAGACAATACCTAGAAGCAGGTAAAGACGCACCTGAGATGGCTGCACTAAAAAAGCAGGTGCTTGAAAAACTCATCGGCGATAACTTACAACTACAAGCGGCGCAACGCTTAGGCATCAAGATCAGCGACTCGCAGCTTGAGCAAACCATTTTAAGCATCGCCAAAGATCAAAACTTATCAGTTTCACAACTTCAAAATAACATAGTAAAAGATGGCACCAGCGTGGCAGAGTTTCGCCATAGCGTAGAAGAAGAGCTACTAATATCTGATGTATCTCGAGTGCAAGTTCGTCGCCGTATTAATATTTCAGAACAAGAAGTTGAACAACTGCTAAAAATGGTTAATGAACAACAACAAGAGCAAAGCCAGTACCGTATTGGCCATATCATGCTAAAGCTCGATAGCGAAGCCAGCTCAGAAGACTTAAGCCAAGTGACTAACAAAATTAAGCAAATTCTGGCGGACGTCAACGCGGGCTCTGATTTTGAAGCCCTTGCGCTTGCCAATTCACAAGGACCTAAAGCGCTGCAAGGCGGTGACTGGGGCTGGATGAACCTAAATGATATGCCAACACTGTTTGCAGAGGCTATCAACGGCGGTAAAAAAGGCCAAGTGTTTGGCCCAATCAAAAGTGGTGCTGGCATGCACATTCTTAAAGTCATTGACATTAAAGGTAAGCAAGTTGTCACGAGCACAGAGGTCAACTCACGCCATATCTTAATTAAGCCTTCGGTCATTTTAAGCGACGCTAAAGCCAAACAAGTTTTAGATAAATACCGCCGTCAAATTTTGAGTGGCGAAAAAGACTTCGCCGAACTGGCTAAGCAACATTCCGAAGATCCAGGCTCTGCGATCAAGGGCGGCGAACTAGGTTGGGCTGACCCAAGCTTGTATGTGCCTGCATTTAAAGACGAAGTATTGCGTTTAGATATGCGAGAGATCAGTCAACCATTTCGTTCCGTTCATGGCTGGCACATCGTTCAGTTAATAGGCAAACGCACCGCTGATATTACTGACCAAGCCAATGAACAACGCGCGTATCAAATTATCTTTAATCGCCGTTTTAACGAAGAACGTGAAGCTTGGGTGAATGAGTTAAGAGAAGAAGCCTACATCCAAATTATGCAGGCAGAGTAGTTCATGACAGTACAAAGAATCGTTATCACGCCTGGTGAACCCGCAGGCATAGGCCCAGACTTAGCCATCACTTTGGCGCAACAAGACTGGCCTGTTGAGCTTGTTATCGCCGTGGACAGCCAGCTTATGGCTGCTCGCGCCAAGGCGCTCGGTCAAAACATATCTCTCGTTCAATATGACAACACTCAGGCTCCTCAGCCTCATCAAGCCGGAACAATGCTAGTGGCACATATTCCACTGGCCGCCCCGGCTGAAGCAGGTCAGCTTGATGAGCGTAATGGCCAATACGTGTTGGATACCTTGCAATACGCTTGCGAAGGTAATATGTCTGGAGAATTTGCGGCGGTGGTAACCGGCCCAGTGCACAAGGGCATCATTAACCGTGCCGGTGTTTCATTTAGCGGCCACACCGAATTTTTTGCTCAACAATCGGGGACGCCAGATGTTGTAATGCTCCTTGCGACGACAGGCTTACGTGTTGCACTAGTAACAACCCATATCCCATTAGCCTATGTAGCAAAAGCCATTACTCGTGAACGCATTTTACATATTACGCAGATTTTAAACGCCGAGTTAAAAACCAAATTTGGTATTAAGCAACCGCGTATCTACGTGTGTGGCTTAAATCCACACGCAGGGGAAGATGGCCATTTAGGGACTGAAGAAATTGATACCATCAGCCCTGCCCTCGACGAACTCCGCGAGCAAGGTCTAGACTTAATAGGCCCTTTGCCTGCAGATACTTTATTCCAACCCAAATATTTAGACGATGCAGATGCAGTGCTGACAATGTACCACGACCAAGGCTTACCCGTATTAAAGTTCAAGGGCTTTGGAAATTCGGTTAACATTACCTTGGGCTTGCCATTTATTCGCACGTCGGTGGATCATGGCACCGCCATTGAACTGGCAGGCAAAGGCGAAGCAGATCCAGGCAGTATGTTTACCGCATTAAATCAAGCCATCGAAATGGCAGAGAACAAAACGATATGAATTCAAAAGTCCATCAAGGTCACCGCGCCAGAAAGCGCTTTGGTCAAAACTTCTTACATGACAAAAACGTCATTGATTCTATCGTTGCGGCGATCAACCCTAAAAAAGATCAAACGTTAGTAGAAATCGGCCCAGGCCTTGGCGCCCTTACTGAGCCTGTAGCAGAGCTTGTTGACACCCTAAATGTGGTTGAGCTTGACAAAGATTTGGCTGAGCGCCTTGAGTCTCACCCATTTATTCGCCATAAGCTGAATATTACTCAAGCCGACGCAATGCGGTTTGACTTTACCACGTTACTCGAAGGCGATAATAAACTCAGAGTATTTGGTAACTTGCCTTACAACATTTCTACTCCGCTGATGTTTCACCTGTTTTCATTTGCAGGGAAGGTGCAAGACATGCACTTCATGCTGCAAAAAGAAGTGGTTAAGCGATTAGCTGCAGGACCAAATAGCAAAGCTTATGGCCGCTTAACAGTCATGGCGCAATATTACTGTAAGGTTATCCCCATTATTGAAGTGCCTCCTGGCGCGTTTAAACCAGCACCTAAGGTAGACTCAGCGGTGGTAAGGCTAGAGCCGTATCAAGAGCTGCCTTATCCTGCGAAAAGCATCAAACTGCTAAATCAAGTCTGTACTCAAGCGTTTAACCAACGCCGTAAAACCTTGCGTAATAGCTTGAAAAAATCATTCACAGAAGAACAATTGAGTGAATTAGGCATTGATGGCAATCTGCGCCCAGAAAATGTCACGATCGAGCAATACGTGCTTTTGGCTAACTGGTTATTTGATAACCCTATTTCAGATACGGAAACAGCTTAATGCAGAGCGAACAGATCCAAATTCAGGTTGAGACACAATACATCAAATCTCAATCCCAACCGGAGAACAATAAGTACGTATTTGCTTATACCATCACCATTAATAACCAAGGTGATGACACGGTGCAATTGCTTCACCGGCATTGGCTTATTACCGATGCCGACGGTAAAAAAACGGAGGTAGAGGGCCCAGGAGTCGTGGGAGAACAACCAGAAATAACGCCTGGTGAGAGCTTTTCTTATACCAGTGGTACCGTACTTAATACACCAATAGGCGTGATGGAAGGACACTACACTTTACAAGTGGCTGACAGCGACTTGATCCAAGCAACCATTCCTACCTTTCGTTTATCTGTGCCAAACATCCTGCATTAAATATCATGGCCACTTATATCGTCGGAGATATTCAAGGTTGCTATCAAGAGCTTATCGCCTTATTGGCACAAGCTCACTTTGACCCTGCAACCGATGAGCTTTGGGTAGCGGGAGACCTGGTAGCCCGAGGCCCGCAATCATTACAAACACTGCGCTACATTAAATCCTTAGGCCAAAGCGCGCAAATTGTTCTGGGTAACCATGACTTGCACCTACTGGCAGTCGCAGCAGGTATTATGAAGGGTAAAAAAAAGGATCTGACTCAAGCCATCTTTGACGCTCCAGATAGAGACGAGCTACTCGACTGGCTCAGACAGCAGCCGTTGGTTGCAAAACACCCTCAACATGGCTTTTACATGGTACACGCCGGCATTTCTCCGCAATGGCAGATACAAGATAGCATCGGCTATTCGGCAGAAGTCAGCCGCTGGCTTGCCGGTAATGACTACCTGTCTTTACTTGAGCAGATGTACCAAAATACGCCAGATACTTGGTCGGACGCATTAACGGGTATTGAACGCGCACGCTACATCATTAATGCCTGCACCCGCATGCGCTATTGTTACCCTGACGGCCGCTTAGATTTTGGCAATAAAGATGCTCCCGCCAAAAACACTCATATGAGCTTGAAACCTTGGTTTGAGATTGATACTAACCAGTTTAAAGGCGCAGACATCATGTTTGGCCATTGGGCAGCATTGATGGGCAAAACAGGTCTCAATCATATTATAGGGCTTGATACGGGTTGTGTATGGGGTAATCAATTAACCATGTTACGTTGGCAAGACAAGCAGCTATTTCACTTACCTTGCCCGGTTTAGAAATTACTGAGTCGACCTTGTACTATCTTTGTCTAACCAAAGTGACAAACTCTAAGTCATATGCATTTCGCTCATCTGCATGATAAGTTTCAGATGATACGGTTTGCCAATTGGCAACACCTTGATAATCTGGAAATTGAGTATCACCGTCAATATGAGCGTTAATATGGGTAAGGTAAAGTTGGTCCGCTAATGGTAAAAAAGCTTGGTAAATACCGCCACCGCCAATCACCATCACTTCAGGCACATCACTGACTAAAGTCATTGCCGCTTCTGGGCTGATTGCTGTTGTGACGCCTTCCGCTTGCCAACTTGCATCGCGGGAAATAACAATATTTAGCCGCCCAGGCAAAGGCCTACCAATCGAGTCATAGGTTTTTCGCCCCATAATGACAGGCTTACCTAAAGTTGTTTTTTTGAAGAACTTTAAGTCCGCAGGTAAATGCCAAGGCATATCATTGTTTTTGCCAATCACTCGGTTGTGAGCCATTGCCGCTATCATTGAAAGCTTCATGCCGTTCCTTTCTCTAAACAATCGGCCGCCCACGATAAATTAAAACGGATGGGATCGCGAGCCCAAAACTCAATGCAGCTAAAATAAACAAGGTTTTCAGGCCGTTTTCAATAAACACTTGTAATAGCTCTGGGCTGAAGCCTTGCTCATTAAGCGCCACCACCGCAATCATGGTAGTAAAAGCATAACTACCGGGGATCATAGGTATCACTGCGGCAACGCTGAACACAGGCCGAGGAATCAAGTGCTTACGAGACCAATATAAGCCAATAAAGCCTACCAAGGTCGCGGCTGCCAGCGATGCCCACTCAATGGGAACTTGTTGCTGCATTAATAGCGTTCGAAAACCGTGGGCGAGCGCACCGGCCAACGCGCAATACTTCAACATGTCTTTTGGCACATTAAATACCATGGCAAACCCCACAGCAGGAATGGCCGACCAGAACATATCCATTAACACCAGTTGCAATATTTCCATCATAACCAAGCTCCTACTCCTGTCAGGGCCATGCCCATCACGATGCCCACTGCCACACTCATGGTCAATAGGGAAGCCGCGACCCAACGGGAGATGCCCATGTTAATGTGACCTTTCACCATATCTGAAACCGCGTTAATGAGTGGAAAGCCAGGTACCAGCAATAACACAGATGCAGCCATGGCCAGCTCAGGCTGATTACCTATCTGGTATTTCACGGCCATACTGGCAATAGTGGTGGCCACAAAAGCAGTGATGGCGAAATTGATAAAAGGACTATGGTGACGATGAGCCAGCTCTTGTCGCACTAGCATGGCACAAGCGGAAGCAATAAATGTCATTAAAAATACTTTTACATCACCACCAAACAAATGGCTAAAACTGCCACAAGATAAGCCAATCATAAAAATAACCAGCCAGCGATTGTATTTCATTGGCGTGAGCTTAGTTAACTTGGCTTTAACACCAGCAGCATCCAGTAGTCCCTTTTCAGCCATCACGCAGATACGCTGTACGTCACACACCATTTGCATATTAATGCCGCGGTCGTGCACACGCCGAGTAGTGGTAATACAGGCACCTTGGTACAGGGTAGTCAGTACAAGGGCATCGGCAGATACCGAAAGCTCGATGCTCTGCGCGCCTAATGCAAGGCCTAAACGCACTGAAGTTTGTTCTATCAAACGGCTCTCTGCACCGTGTTGTTGCAGTAATTGCGCAGCCAGGATTGAGATCCGTGTAATATCGGTTTGCTGTTGTTTAGAAAGTGTTTTTTCCGGTAGATTGAGCGCCATCATTCGCTCCTGAAAAGGGTAATAACTGAGTATACAGCGGCAATCATAATGCTAAATTAATCAAACACAAAAAAACCGCTATTAAAGCGGTTTTTTTAGGTCTGATTTAAGCATTAAGGCTGGTAGATAAACTCCACCCCTTCTTCATCATCTTCGTCCCAGTCGTCATCCCAATCTTCATCTTCAACTTCAGTGGCTTCTTCCATCGCTGCTTTATGATAGTTGTCCCACTTAAACTCAACTTGTTCTTGGGTTTCTTCTTCCACTGCTTGTTTCGGTAGCGATTCAATAAAGTCAGCAACATCCGAGCATAAATCTTGGGTGCCTTGCTTAGAAGCAGCTGCAATTTTGTAGTACTCGCCTTGCCAGTCGAGGGCTTCAATCACCCGGTCAATGGTTTCTTGTGCTTCATCTTCTAGCACTAAGTCTGTTTTATTAAAGACCAACCAACGCGGCTTTCCTGCCAGTTTTGGGCTGTGCTTTTCCAATTCGGCGATAATGATCTGTGCATTTTCCGCTGGATCTGAGCCATCAGCAGGTAACAAGTCAATCATGTGTAATAAAATACGGCAGCGTTCTAAGTGTTTCAAAAAGCGAACACCTAAACCTGCGCCTTCAGCAGCCCCTTCAATCAAGCCTGGAATGTCTGCTACCACGAAGCTGCGGTTTGAATCCAAACCCACCACGCCTAAACTGGGCACTAATGTGGTAAATGGGTAATCCGCCACTTTTGGCGTCGCGGCAGACACAGCACGAATAAAAGTCGACTTCCCGGCATTCGGCAGGCCTAGCATACCTACATCAGCCAACAGCATAAGTTCTAGTAACAGGTTACGTACTTCACCTGGCGTGCCCATGGTCTTTTGTCTCGGTGTACGGTTAACGCTGCTTTTAAAGCGTGTATTGCCTAAACCGTGAAAACCGCCTTTAGCAACCATTAGCTTTTGGCCATGATAAGTCAAATCACCAATCACTTCGCCCGTGTCTTGGTCAGTGGCCCGTGTACCTACTGGCACCATCATCAATTTATCGCCGCCACCTGATCCCGTACAGTTACGGCTTTGACCATTTTCACCGCGCTCTGCGTTATAGAATCGTTGGAAGCGGTAATCAATCAAGGTGTTCAAGTTTTCATCGGCAACCAAGTAGACGTCACCACCATCACCACCATCACCGCCATCCGGGCCGCCCTTGGGAATGTATTTCTCACGGCGGAAGCTGACAATGCCATTACCACCATCACCGGCTTGTACTTTAATTTTTGCTTCATCAACAAACTTCATTTTTTACTCCCACCTTGAGCTAAGCACCGTCGGCCGCTCGTGTTTTTGACTTTGCCAGTGTTAAGGTTAGTATGCCAGTCACAACCAGCAAGATGCCAAACACGGTAAATACGTTAAATTCTATTTGCGGCATATCTGGCCATAGCCATTGACCACAGTATGCAAACAATACGGTCACTACAGGCACCATGGCTAATACCGCACTTACCTTGCTGGCAGCCCAGTGATTAAGCGCTTCAGCAAAGCAGCCATAAGCCACTAAAGTATTGCCGCAACAAAACAGCAGAATATACCAGAAAGTGATCTGAGTCTCACTGATTTCTGGCATTGAAATAAAGGGGGCAAACAGTAATGCCGCGGCTAAGTATATGATCATCATTATCTGCGATGACTTAAACGCCTTGAGCAATTGCTTTTGGGCGACGCCATAAATAGCCCAAGTCACTGCTGCAGCTAAAGTATAAAGTAATCCTAAGCTGTCATGGCTTAGTTCACCAAATAAGGCCAACCAGCGCTGATTAAAAAACAGTATCAAACCGGTTATCACGACCAACAAGCCCGCAGCCTGATAACGGCTAAAGCTTTCTCGAAAAAATACCACACCCGCAATAATTAACAGTACAGGTGCCAATTGGATTAACACTTGAAAACTGGCTGCAGAAATAAACGCTAATGCCAACAAGCAAAAAGCATAGTTTGCCGCTAAGCCAAGTATTGCCAATGCTAATAGTGGTCCTACCTGCCCTTTAATAAGCCATCGTGATGGTAATTGCTTATTAAAAAACAGCCATAACATTAAACAAACACCGGCGCTGGCAAAACGCACAAAACTGATTGTTGCCGCATCCGTATCAATTAATAATGCTTGCAATGCAATTGGCAAAACGCCCCACAATAAAGTGGTTATCATTGCCAAACCAAACCCTAGCCCTGCTTTACCCGAGACTTGATGCATCAGATTGCTACATTATTGGATGCCAGAAAATAAAAAACCCCGCCGAAGCGGGGTTTTCTGAATTAGTTTGTAAACTGATTACTCAGCTACAATGCTAACGTATTTACGGTTAAGCTTACCTTTCACTTCAAATTTCACAGTGCCTGTAGCAGTTGCGAAAAGAGTGTGGTCTTTACCTAAACCAACGTTAGTACCAGCGTGGAATTTAGTACCACGTTGACGAACTAGAATGTTACCCGCAAGAACTGATTCACCACCAAAGCGCTTAACACCTAAGCGTTTGCTTTCTGAATCACGACCGTTACGAGTACTACCACCAGCTTTTTTATGTGCCATTTTTAAGTACTCCTAAAATTAAGCGTTGATTGCAGTGATTTTCACTTCTGTGAACCACTGACGATGACCCGCTTGCTTGCGAGAATGCTTACGACGACGGAACTTAACGATTTTAACTTTATCGCCACGACCGTGAGATACAACTTCAGCAACTACTTTGCCGCCTGCAACGAATGGTGCGCCAACTTTTACGTCTTCGCCATTTGCTACAAGTAAAACTTCTTCAAAATCAACAGATGCACCAGTTTCGATGTCTAGTTTTTCTAGACGAAGTGTTTGGCCTTCTGTTACGCGGTGCTGTTTACCACCACTTTGAATAACAGCGTACATGTCTATTACTCCAGCTGGCTTCTTTTTGAGCCAGATAACTTTAATCACAATGGGGGCGGATTGTACGCAAATCATTCCACTCTAGCAAGTCGAAATTACAAAATATTTAAAATCTTATTTGTCATGGCAAAAGCAATGTTAAAAACACGGATTTATTGTAAAATGTGCCACAATTTTAAAGTCTAAAGTTTATCGAGATAATACATGGACCTAAAGCAGATCCAACAACTGTCACAAGAAGACATGACCCAAGTCAATCAATTGATTGGTCGCCGCCTGAGCTCTGATGTTGCGCTTATCAATCAGCTCGGCATGTACATTGTAAACAGTGGCGGAAAGCGAATTCGTCCATTATTAACCGTCCTAGCAGCCCGCGCGTTGGACTATCAAGGTGAAGACCATATACAGCTTGCGGCCATCATTGAATTCATTCATACCGCCACACTGCTGCACGATGACGTTGTGGATGAATCGGATATGCGACGAGGCAAAGAAACGGCCAATGCGCTATTTGGTAATGCTGCCAGCGTTTTGGTAGGTGACTTTTTGTACACTCGCTCATTTCAAATGATGACTGAACTCAAAAACCTCACCGTGATGGACATCCTGTCTGATGCCACCAATGTGATTGCCGAAGGTGAAGTTTTACAGTTAATCAACTGTAACGATGCAGACACTAGTGAAGCCGCTTACATGCAGGTTATTTACTGTAAAACGGCGCGCTTGTTTGAGGCCGCTACACACCTAATGGCCGTGATAAGCAACCAGCCAGAAGCTGTCTGTCAAGCGATGCAAGATTATGGCAAATATTTGGGTACCGCCTTTCAATTAATCGATGACGTCATGGACTACACTGCTGACGCCAAAGAAATGGGTAAAAATGTTGGTGACGACCTGGCTGAAGGTAAGCCTACCCTACCGCTAATTCATGCCTTAGCGTGCGGCACAGAGCCGCAACAAGCGCGCATAAGAGAAGCGATCGAGCAAGGTAATGGCATGGACCATTTAGAAGAAATTTTAGGGGTTTTAGCGGATACGCAATCAATTGCCTATACCGAGCAAAAAGCCCAACAGGAAGCTGATAAAGCCATCGCTGCTTTAGCTATTTTACCGGAATCTCCTTACAAGGAAGCGTTAGTCGGACTGGTTGATTTAGCTGTTAAACGTAGCAGTTAACCAACCCCCCCCTCGCTTACCCAAACCACGCGGCCGATAATGGCCGCGTTTTTTTGTTGTTACGCTATTGCTTGAAAATATCAACAATACAAAAAAGCCGCATCAAAGATGCGGCTTGATATAGATGCATTGACTGCCTGTGAATTAAGCCTCGAACGGATTAACCAAAACCATGGTTTCGTTACGATCTGGGCCCGTTGAGATAATATCAATCGGTACGCCCGTCACTTCTTCTAAACGCTTGATATAGGCTTTAGCGTTAGCAGGTAATCCATCAACCGAAGTCACACCAAAGGTCTGCTCTGACCAACCCGGCATTTCTTCGTAAATCGGAGTAACAACTTCGTAGCCCTCAGCAGCCATCGGTGGTACGTCTAGCACTTCACCGGTTGGCGTACGGTAACCCGTACAGATCTTGATGGTTTCTAATCCGTCTAATACGTCAAGCTTGGTTAAACAAAAGCCTGAAATACTGTTAATTTGGATTGCACGTTTCATCGCAACAGCGTCAAACCAGCCGGTACGACGAAGACGACCTGTAGTAGCGCCAAATTCATGACCAACAGTGCCAAGGTGCTTACCTGCAGGATCCAGTTTGTCTTGACCATCATACAGTTCTGTTGGGAACGGACCAGAGCCCACACGCGTGGTGTACGCTTTAACAATACCAAGTACGTAATCTAAGTGTTTGGGACCAAAACCACTGCCAGTAGCAACACCACCTGCAGTCGTATTAGAAGAGGTCACGTACGGGTAAGTACCGTGGTCGATATCCAGTAACGTACCTTGCGCACCTTCAAACATGATGTTCTCACCGGCCAAACGCGCTTTGTCTAGCTCATCGGTTACGTCAACAACCATGCCTGTTAATAGGTCTGCAACGTCTTTCGCTTGTTGCAATACTTCATCATAACTGACCGCGTCTACTTTGTAGTACTCGGTTAGCTGGAAGTTGTGGTAAGCCATGATTTCTTTCAACTTAGCCGCGAAGTCTTCCATGTTGTTTAAGTCACCTACGCGTAAACCACGACGAGCGACTTTATCTTCGTAGGCAGGACCGATACCACGACCAGTAGTACCAATGGCTTTTTTACCACGCGCGGTTTCACGGGCTAAATCTAGAGCAACGTGATACGGCAGAATCAGTGGACAAGCTTCACTTACCACTAGACGCTCACGTACAGGCACGCCACGCTCTTCTAGCATGGTCATTTCTTTTACAAGAGCTTGTGGACATAATACAACGCCATTACCGATGACACATTTTACATTGTCACGTAATACGCCTGAAGGAATTAAGTGAAGAACGGTTTTTTCACCGTCAATTACTAAGGTATGACCTGCGTTATGGCCACCTTGATAGCGAACCACATATTTCGCTTTATCTGTAAGCAAATCAACTACTTTGCCTTTACCTTCGTCACCCCATTGGGTGCCGAGAACTACAACATTCTTACCCATTTTCATCATTCGCGGTTGCTTATTAAAACGGAATTCTAGCAAATTTTAGGGGTAAAAGGTGAGTATTTTTTTCCACTAAATGGTTATATGGCGGGAAAGCTTAGCATATCAATGCATTAAATCTGAGTTTATTCTCATAGTGGCGATCACCGCCTAATAACCAACTCACTTTAAGAAGATATCACTGTAATTGTTAAAAACAGAACGTTTAACAGGCAATAAAAAGACCAGCAAATGCTGGCCTTTTGGGCACGGGGTTAACGCTATTTTACTGCGCAGGTTTAACCGCACCATCCATATAGCGGAAGAACTCAGAATCTGGGCTCAGCACCATGACATCGCTCTTGTCTTTAAAGCTATCACGGTAAGCGTCTAAGCTACGAATGAAAGCGTAAAATTCAGGATCTTTGCCATAAGTATCTGCGTAAATTTTAGCCGCTAGTGCATCACCGTCACCGCGCATTTCACGAGATTTACGGTTGGCATCCGCCAGCATTACCGCCACTTTACGATCAATATTCGCTCGGATAACCGTGGCTTTCTCTTGACCTTGTGAACGGTGCTCTTTCGCTACCGCAGTACGCTCCGCACGCATCCGCTTGTAGATACTTTCACGTACTTCTGTTGGCAGTTCAATTTGCTTGATACGCACGTCTAATACACGTACACCTAAATCGTCAGAGCCATTACGGGCTAGCTCAACTTCTTGCTCTTCAGTTAACACTTCATTTTCATTTGTGTTCTGTTCACCTTGAAGCTGCTCAAGCGCGTTGATCATAACGTCGTCTCGCTCGCCAGAAACGATCTCTTTGATGGTTCGAGCACCAATTTCGTTACGCAAGGCGTTACTTACACGACGTTTTAAAAGATCTGCTGCTCTGTCAAAGTCACCCCCCGTTGAAAGGTAGAACTTAGCAAAGTCAACTACTTCCCACTTCACGTAAGAGTTGATGATAAGGTCTTTTTTCTCAGACGTTACGAAGCGATCTGACGCGTCATCCAAAGTTTGAATTCGTGCATCCATAATACGCACGGTTTCAATGCCAGGAATCTTAAAGTGTAAACCGGGTTCAAAGATAAACGGCATACCATCAGGAGTACGGTGTACCTTACCAAATTTAATCACAATAGCCTTTTGGCCTTCTTGCACAACAAACAAAGAAGAAAACCCCACTAATACGGCTACGCCAAGGAGAATCAATATTAACTTCTTCATGATTATTCTCTCCCTGAACGTAAGCGAGTGCTTCGCACTGGCTGGTCATTAATTGTAATATCTGTGTTGTATGTAGAGCCTACATCACGAGACAGAGGTGACGAGTTAGAAGAAGCGTTACTCGCGCCTTTTGCGCTACTCTTTGCGCCTTCTACCAGTTTGTCTAATGGTAAATACATCATGCTGTTACTGCCATTGCCGTCCATCAGTACTTTACTGGTACTGCCTAGGACTTCTTGCATGGTTTCAATGTACAAGCGTTCACGAGTCACTTCAGGTGCAGCACGATACTGAGGTAGTAAAGCTTCAAAGCGTGCAACTTCACCTTGTGCTTGCAAAGTAACTTGCTCTTTATAGGCAATCGCTTCTTGTTCAATACGCTTAACCTGACCACGGGCGGTCGGCTCTTTCTCACGCTCGTAAGCTTCCGCTTCTCGAATGAAGCGCTCTTCATCTTCTTGCGCCGCAATGGCGTCGTCAAATGCGTCTTTAACCTCAACCGGAGGACGTGCAGGTAAGAAGTTAACGTCAATCACTTCCAAGCCCATGTTGTAAGGCGTAGTAATTTCTTCCAGTTTATTCCATGTATCACGACGCACTGCGTCACGACCCGTCGTTAATACGCTATCCATACGAGTGTGACCCACAACGTAACGTAACGCACTGTCGAGCGCTTGCGATAAACTGTCATCGGCATTGGTCACGCTGAACAAGTATTGCTGTGGATTAGCAACCTTGTATTGCACGTCCATTTCAACCAAGACCACGTTTTCATCTGCCGTTAGCATTGAGCCTTTACCACGTAACGAACGAATACTGTTCACGTCTACGGGGATAACTTCATCAATAAATTTAGGGTTCCAGTGTAAACCTGGCAACACAGTTTCATGGTAACCGCCAAAACGCAGCACAACGCCACGCTCTGCTTCTTTGATGGTGTAGAAGCCGCTCACACCCCAAATCAATAAACCAATAATCACGACGATGCTAATACCAAAGGTGCTGACATCATTGCCACCGCCTTTACCACCAAACATACCGCCAAACTTACCACTTAGCTTCTTGAACATATCATCTAAATCAGGTGGCCCCTGATCTTTATTATTGTTCTGCCATGGGTCGCGGTCTTTGTTACCACCATTTCCAGGCTCATTCCAGGCCATTATTGTCTCCACTTTAAAAAGAAGATGTTAATAAATTAATGTAACAGGCATTTACGACGCAATAAAGGTTTCTATTAAGTCACCCTCTTGTTTTAACAGTCGTTGCCATTCAACTTTTGCTAACCTTACCTCTAACTGCCAACCACCAGCATCATCAAACTGCTCATGTTCGACACAGTCTAATTGATATAAGGTACTGCGAAACTTTCCCGCTGAAGGCGGTAATGCTAAATGTTTATGCACCATAGTGCTAGCCAAACGCTGTGTTAACGCTTGAAATAATAACTCGATTCCTCGTCCATCCATCGCGGAGAGGTAAACATGGGTAGGCATGCCTTCATCGTCATACACCACTCTCGGCTCAGCCCCTTCCACGCTATCAATTTTATTCATCACTACAAGTTGAGGAACTTCATCAGCGTCAATTTCCGTCAGCACCGATTGCACTTCAGCAATGTTTTCGTGGGAGCGCTCATCAGCGCAATCTACCACGTGCAGCAAAATATCCGCTTCACGGGTTTCTTCTAAGGTTGCCTTGAATGCCGCAACTAAATCATGGGGTAAATGGCGAATAAACCCAACAGTATCGGCGAGTACAGCGTTGCCAACGTCGTCCAACTTAATCCGGCGCAACGTCGGATCCAAGGTCGCAAACAATTGGTCTGCAGCGTACACCTCTGCGTGAGTGAGGCGGTTAAAAAGGGTCGATTTCCCAGCGTTGGTATAACCTACCAGAGAAATAGTCGGCACTTCATTACGTTGGCGAGCACGGCGCCCTTGTTCACGTTGCTTAGCCACTTTCTCTAACCGGCGCAAAATCGCTTTGATCCTGTCCCGTAATAATCGACGGTCAGTTTCTAGCTGGGTTTCACCAGGGCCGCGCAATCCAATACCACCCTTTTGTCGCTCTAGGTGAGTCCAGCCTCGAATTAATCGAGTCGATAAATGACGTAATTGCGCCAGTTCAACCTGCAATTTACCTTCATGGGTACGGGCACGTTGGGCAAAAATGTCTAAAATGAGAGTCGTACGATCCAACACGCGGCATTGACATAATTTCTCAATGTTGCGCTCTTGGGCGGGAGACAAAGCATGGTTAAAAATCACCACATCTGCTTCAAATAGTTTTACGTGTTCTGCTATTTCGTCGGCTTTACCGCTACCTACAAAATATTTTGGGTGAGGGGAAGTGCGACTTCCAACTACAGTGGCAACGGATTGCACGCCTGCAGAACTCACTAACATCTCAAGCTCTACTAGATCTTCTCTTTCACCTTCTTCACGAAAGTCGATATGAACCAATATAGCTCGTTCACCTGCTTCATAACGGTCAAACAAGCATTAACTCCTTAAAAAAGGTGGAGCACGGCTCCACCAAAATGATTATTTTTACTCTCCGCCCTCTGATGAACCAGAGCCGGTGTGATGGCTTACTGCGCGTGCAGGCACCACGGTCGAAATGGCATGTTTATACACCATTTGGTTAACTGTATTTTTTAGTAAAATGACAAACTGATCAAATGATTCAATTTGGCCTTGTAGCTTAATACCATTTACTAGATAAATAGAAACTGGAATCCTTTCGCGACGCAAAGCGTTCAAAAATGGGTCTTGCAGTGATTGCCCTTTGGCCATTTTGTTATTTCCTTTTGTTTTGTTGTTATTAAATATCACTTATAGCTAACAGATTATATACTCGCTTTATTTAATCTCGCCAACAAGTTGTACAATTTTATCAACGTTTTGTCTATCACCAGGTAACAAGGGAATGACTTCTGGCCAACCTCTTAACCAGGTCATCTGGCGCTTGGCCAATTGCCTTGTTGCCACGATCCCTCGATAGACCATTTCATCATAACTTAGTTCACCAGCTAAGTATTGCCACATTTGCCGATATCCAACGCTGCGAATTGACGGCAAATCTGGATGTAGGTCACCTCTGTGATATAAAGTTTGTACTTCTTGCTCAAAACCCGCTTCCAACATCTTGTTGAATCGAAGTTCAATACGTTGATGAATGACTTTGCGATCATCGGCCATGATTGCAAACTGCAATACCTTATAGGGTAAAGGCGGTGCTTTTGTGGCTGTCAGCTCGGTCATGGTTTTACCACTGATTCGATAAACCTCTAGAGCACGAGTTAAACGTTGAGGGTCGTTCGGATGAATACGCTCAGCAGATATGGGGTCGACTTGTCGCAACATGTCATGCAAGGCTTGCCAACCTAAATCTTGCGCTTCTTGTTCAATCTGCTTGCGGACGTCGCTGTCGGCTGAAGGTAGCGGCGACAAGCCCTCGAGTAAGGCTTTAAAATACAACATAGTGCCACCCACCAATACCGGGATTTTGCCTGCCGCAACTGCTTGCTGCATCGCCACCATAGCATCACGACGAAAATCGGCCGCCGAGTACGTTTCACTCGGATCTAGAATATCAATCAACTGGTGCGGCGCTTGCGCTAACTCTTCGGCTGTGGGTTTCGCAGTCCCTATATCCATGCCTTTGTAGACTAACGCTGAGTCAACACTAATAATTTCGCACGGTAGGTGTTGCAATAACTCTATCGCTAGATCCGTTTTGCCTGAGGCTGTTGGCCCCATAATAAAAATAGCGAGAGGTAGGTTATCCATCACAATGAGAACTCTTTTATGGTTGCGGTAATGTTTAAAGGCCGGGTAATTAATGCAAGTAAGTCTGGCTGCTGCGTTAAAATGGGTGTTAATTGCTGTAATAGCAGCTCGGCTTGAGACCACTGATTGAACGATTTATGGGCCATTAATTGCACGCTAATAAAGTCACATAAAGCCACTGCGGTATCGCCTTTTAAAACATCATTATAGCTTTGTAAAAACTGGACCATCGCAGCAATAACATCAGCCAAAGGCACTTCACGCATTTGTGGCGGTACCTTAGTAACAATAATGGTGCCTCGACCCGGTGATTTCAATCCAATGCCTAACTTATTTAAACTGGATAAATGAAATTCAGCCACCGCAGCCAGGCTCTCACCCACCTTGATAGAAAGGGGTAACAATAAAGGCTGAGAAGGGCCGCCCTGATGCCAGTAACCCAATAACTGACTTTTACAAACATAACGCCAGCCATGAGGCAAAGACAAAATACATAATTCTTGGCGCTGCAATAACACGTAATTTGGCTCAACCAGCGCTATCGGTTTGCCAAGTTCAGAGGAGGCGTTCTGAGGCAAGTTTACGGGTGTTGCCGCTGTAGAGTGCTGACTTTCTCCCTCTCGCCAAGGCAAGGGCTCATGTTCACCAACAGGCTTTTGCTGTTTCACGGCTTCACCCGCGGTATACGCCTGAGTTATTTGCGACGTTTGTGCCGCCTCAGAGAGCGCCTCGTCGCTTAAGGTATCTCGGGTATCAAGCAGGGCGCTGTAGCGGGCAATATCTGCTTGGCTCACTTGCTGACCACCTTGGTATTGATGTTTTCCTGGGTGCGCCGCGGCAGTTGCATAGGCCGAAGTATTTGACTGCCCACTACCGTCAGACGTTAAATCAGAATTGGGATAAGCGTTATACTGCTCTACAGGATGCGAAGCTGTCCCGCTTGCATCGACATGGCTGCTACTGTGCCAAGACGAGGATTCAGCAGCTACTTCTCGTACACTTGCCACGTTTAGCTGAGTACCATTAGCTTGGCCTTGGGTACTCTTTAATGCGCTTTGCAACGTTTGTAAGATAAAATCGTGCACTAAACGGGACTGATGAAAACGCACTTCATGCTTAGCGGGGTGCACGTTCACGTCAACCTCGCTCGGGGGCAAGTCGATGTAGAGCACATACGCCGCGAACAGTTCACTCGGCAATTGCTCAGCGTATGCTTGGCGAATAGCGTGATTAATCAGTTTATCGCGCATCATGCGGCCATTAACATAACAATACTGAGCATCGTTTTGCCCTCTTGCTCCGCTAGGCTCAACGATCCAACCTGAAACACGAATGTCGCCGTGACAGGCTTCAACCGCCAGCGCGTGTTGCATAAATTGCCCAGAGCAAATGGCAGCTACACGCTTTTCTTTCTGCGCTAAGGTAGTCGCAGGTCGAAAGTTACGCACCACTTTGCCATTGTGCTTTAAGATAAAGTGCACTTCAAAGTGACTCAAGGCCAAACGCTTTATCAAGGTGTCGATATGGGAAAACTCGGTTTTCTCAGACTTGAGAAAGCGCCGCCGAGCTGGCGTATTGAAAAACAGATCTGCCACTTCAACGCTAGTACCATTTGGGTGTGCAGTGGGCTGTACTTGCACCTGCATATCACGGCCTTCTGCAATCGCTTGCCAAGCTTGCGGCTGCTGCGCCGGTTTTGAACTAAATGCGAGTCTGGACACTGAACTGATACTGGCCAGCGCTTCCCCGCGAAAGCCTAAGCTGACAATGGCTTCCAAGTCATCCAAACTGGTCAATTTACTGGTAGCATGGCGACTTAACGCCAACTCAAGTTGGGCTTTGTCTACGCCACAACCATTGTCTCGAATTAAAATAGACTTGGCGCCACCTTGCTGCAGCTCAACTTCTATCTTGGTAGCACCAGCATCTAGGCTATTTTCCACCAACTCTTTTACCACTGAAGCCGGCCGCTCAACCACTTCCCCGGCGGCAATTTGGTTCGCCAAGCGAGCCGGTAGTATTTGAATACTCATATCAGCTGTTCGGGATCTTAAGTTCTTGATCCACTCGCAAGGTATCAGACTTTAACTTATTCGCTCGCTTTAATTGCGATACCGTTACGCCGTAACGTTTCGCGATCACCGACAAATTCTCACCCCGTTGCACTATGTGTGACTTAGCTGCAATAGCCGCAAAATAGGTGCCGGCAGGGGGAGAGTTTTCAAAATGACGCTTAATACCTACGTAAACCGCATTGGCAATTTTCTTTTGATGCGCTTTGCTGCGAAGTAGGTTTTCTTCTTCATGGTTAGTAATGAACCCTGCTTCTACCAACAAAGAAGGGATATCGGGGGACTTTAACACCGCTAAGCTAGCATGCTCAGGGCGCTTTTTATGCAACTTGGTAACCTTGCCTAACTCTTTGAGTACTTCCACACTTACGCCATAACCGGTATTCATGGAATGGTCCATCGACATATCAAGTAAGGTACGCGTTAAAAACAGATCTTGTTCCGTATTATTGATGACCTCACCCGCGCCACCTAACAGTTCAGATTGTTCTTCGTGTTTTTCTATCCAGCGACCGATTTCTGAATTCGCCCGCCGGGTAGACAATACCCACACCGAAGCGCCCCTTGGCTTGGGGTTTTTAAACCCGTCAGCATGGATAGAGACCAATAAATCAGCTTGGGATTTTCGAGCAATTTCAGAGCGCTTATTCAAGTTAATGTAATAGTCACCACTGCGAACCAAAATGGCCTGCATGCCTTTTTCACGATTGATCTTAGCCGCCACCTGCTTAGCGATGGTTAAGGTAATATTTTTCTCGTAAGTGCGCTTACCTAAAGCACCAGGGTCATCACCGCCGTGCCCCGCATCAACGGCAATCACTATGTCTCGCTCGCTGCTGGGTTGACTGATTTCAACCTTGGTTTTACTTAATGCTGCCGAGTGAGGCAAGTCCATGACTAAGCGGTCGCCGTAGGGCTTAGTAGGGGTTAAACTGAATATAATCGGTTTTGTCGCTTCTTTTAGCTCCAATACCAAACGGAAAGTATTGGGCTTTTTAGCGCTACTTTTGCGAATTTCCTTTAGCAAAGGGCTGGTATTTTTTACCTTAGTAAAGTTGAAGTCTTGCGGCTTGCCTTGAATGTCCACCACAATGCGATTCGGATTGGTCAAAGTAAAATAAGTGTATTTAGGCGCCTTGCTTAAATCCAACACCACACGAGTATTGTCTGGGGAAGGCCAAATACGCACGCCTTCCAACGAGGTCCCTAAAGCGGCAAAGCTCAGCCACCAACAAGTCAGTAATATGAACAGCTTAGATAAAGTTGTTTTAAACATTTTGGCTCAATTTCTCTACAACATCTTCCCCAAGGGGGCTAAGTGCGATGACCTCCACCGTACGATGGTTGGCAACATAGGTGAGCGTGACACTCAAATCAGCTTGTGGCAAGATGCCCTCGCCTTTGTCTGGCCACTCAATCAAGCAATGGCTACGCTCGGAAAAATAGTCACGAATCCCCATAAATTCAAGCTCTTCGGGATCGCCCAAGCGATACAAATCGAAATGATTCACCTGCCAGTTAGCCAATTCATAAGGCTCCACCAAGGTGTAAGTAGGGCTTTTCACATTACCTGTATGGCCTAAGCCTTGAATAAAGCCACGGGTTAAAGTGGTTTTACCCGCGCCAAGGTCGCCGTATAAGAAAATGCAACACGCTTGCTCACAAGCTTGACTCAAGCGGCCACCAAACTCGACGGTTGCCACATCATCTAATAATTCCGTTTTAAATTTCAACGCCATACACCACTGTTAAACGATCATTAATCTATTTTAGGGTTAACTAATTGCCTCACAAAGGGCAGTAAGTCACTGGCTAATAAACCCCGCTCACCATATTGAGCGGCAAGGTCAGCACTTTGTCCGTGAATACATACGCCTAACGCCGCGGCGTCAAACAAGCTTAAACCTTGCCCTAATAAGCCGCCTATAATACCTGATAACACGTCACCCATGCCACCGCTCGCCATGCCGGGGTTCCCCACGTTAGCAACAAGTAGCGTCTTACCATCGTAAATTAATGTTCCCGAGCCTTTTAATACCACTACGCCACCAAAACTCTGTTGAATATTCCTAACGGCGGTGAACCTGTCTCGCTCGACTTTATCGATAGAGCAACCCAGTAAGTGAGCGGCTTCACCAGGGTGCGGCGTTAAGATCCAGTTATCGTGCCACTGTGGCATCTCCACCAGTAGCTTTAATGCGTCTGCATCCACGACTTTTGGCAGAAGGTTATCTAAAAAGCGAGTTAGCAAGGTTTTAGCCCACTCGTCTTGGCCTAATCCGGGCCCTACGACTAAGGTGCTCGCCCAAGCTAGCACCTCATTTAATTGCCAATCGTCACCATTAAAACTTTGCACCATCAACTCTGGGCGACCAGATAACATAGCCAGAATATTCTCATCTCGCGTGACGGCTTTTACTATGCCGGCGCCCGTGCGTTGGCATGCTTCGCCCGCCATGCGCAGTGCGCCCGGCATGCCTAGGTTACCACCGGCTAAAGCCACTTTGCCAAAGTGCCCTTTATGGCTCGCTTTATGTCGCTGCTTGAGTAAGCCACATAATTGTCCGTACTCTACTCGCTCAACCAAGGTCTGACCTTGTTGCTGGAATTCATGCTCAATACCTAATCCATCATACACAACCTCACCGCAATACTGTGCGGCTTGGCCGGTAAATAGACCTTGCTTTAACGCCACAAAGCTCAACGTGACATCCGCCTCTACCGCTACGCTGGCTACATCACCTGTATCTGCGCACAAACCAGAAGGCACATCCAAAGCTAACACCGGACATGAAGCGTGATTAATTGCGCTAATCACTTGCTGGTACTCAGGGCGTACTTCACCACTTAACCCTGTACCGATGAGGCCATCAACTATCACGTCGACGTCGTAATTGGCCAACACAACTTCATGACTGACGCCTTGCTCCACCAACCATGCGTTACGAGCGGTGGCAGCATCCCCACTTAAACTACTGGGCTCACCTAGATGGCATACTTGCACATGAAGGCCCGCATCTTTGGCTAAGGCGGCCAATACATAACCGTCACCACCGTTGTTGCCGTGGCCACATAACACTAAAATGTTTTGTGCTTCTGGCCAGCGAAGTTGCAGTTGCTGAAAGGCACTTCGGCCAGCACGGTCCATTAACGCATAAGTTGTGATACCTACCGCGGAAGCCGCCAGGCCTTCAAAATCTCGAACTTGCTGACCGCGCCAAAGGGGATGTGGTAAACTGGTGACTTGTTTCATAGCCGCTGAATCCATTTAAATGTCAAATATTGACTTGCACAAACTGGCCCAAGATATCAAGCAATGGGGTAAAGCGCTAGGCTTTCAAAAAGTGGGCATTTCAGATATCGATCTCAGTCAACATGAAGCCACTTTACAACAGTGGCTTGACAACCAATACCACGGTGAAATGGAATACATGGCACGCCATGGCATGATGCGGGCCAGGCCTGCTGAGTTATTACCGGGGACGGTCAGAGTGATTTCTGCGCGAATGGATTACCTGCCTCCCGACGCCAGCTTTGCTAAAGATTTAAAGCAATCAGATACCGCCTACATCAGCCGTTATGCATTAGGGCGAGACTACCACAAAGTGATGCGAGCTAGGCTGAAGCAGTTAGGTGAAAAAATAAAGCTGCAAGTCTCTGATCTTAACTACCGACCATTTGTTGATTCTGCGCCTATTTTGGAGCGGCCTTTAGCGGCTAAAGCCGGTTTAGGCTGGGTTGGGAAACATACTTTAGTGCTCGACGAAGAGTCTGGGTCGTGGTTTTTTCTAGGCGAAATATTAGTCAACATCCCCTTACCCGTTGATAAGCCTGTGCAAGAAAAATGCGGTGCTTGCGTCGCTTGCATCAAAATTTGCCCAACCAATGCCATTATTGAGCCTTATGTCGTCGACGCTAGGCGATGCATTTCTTACTTGACCATAGAGTTAGACGGCCCTATTCCAGAAGAGTTTCGACCATTAATCGGAAATCGTATATATGGCTGTGACGACTGCCAGCTTATTTGCCCTTGGAATCGCTACGCACAAATTACCGATGAGCAAGATTTTCATCCTCGCCAATTATTAAAAAGCCAAGAGTTATTGACCTTATTAAATTGGACCGAAGCGGAGTTTTTAGAGCGCACCCAGGGCTCACCAATTCGCCGAATTGGCTTTGAACGCTGGCAACGCAATATTGCAGTGGGTTTGGGTAATGCAAATTACTCAGAAGACATAATCGTAGCTCTTGAATCGGCCCTTGAAGCCTCTACCAGTGAGCTTGTGAAAGAGCATATTCAATGGGCGTTATCGCAACAAAAAAGCCGTCCTAGTGTCAGTAAAAAAACCTTACGCCTTACCCGAAGCATAGAAAAAGGCCTTCCTCGAGACGCCTAAGCGCGCATTGTGCCCCTTGCGCAGTAGTGTATCGCGCACTCCCCTAGAGGTTACAGTCCATTGCCTGCTGCTCTTCAAACGCTTAATACAGTCCACAGGATGGGGGACTGTAACTTGTCAAATCAGAGATTTAGCGGCATGCTTAAGCCATAGAGAGCAAATAGGTAGATTTTATGCAAATTTTAGGAGTAGATATTGGCGGCTCAGGCATTAAAGGCGCCATCGTTGATACCGAGACAGGTGAACTTGTCACTGAACGTCACCGTATTCCTACACCGCAACCCGCAACCCCTTCGGCTGTTGCAGAGACAGTTGCTGAGTTAGTAAAACACTTTCAATGGCAAGGGCCGATTGGTTGTGGTTTTCCCGCCACCGTGGTGCACGGCGTCGCAAAAACGGCGTCTAACATTGATAAGACTTGGATTGAAACCGACGCAGCAACCTTATTCAGCGAAGCTACCCAAAATCCTTGTTTCGTGGTTAATGACGCTGATGCGGCTGGCATGGCCGAATTTAGCTTTGGCGCGGGTAAAGATAAACAAGGTGTGGTTGTACTAGTGACAATCGGTACTGGTATTGGCACCGCGGTTTTTACCAATGGTCAATTGCTGCCCAATACCGAGTTTGGTCATATCATACTTGAAGGGGAAGTAGCCGAACACTTAGTGGCAGACTCTGCCCGTAAACGTGAAGACCTAGGTTGGAACAAATGGGGTAAACGCTTTAACAAATACTTACAACGCATGGAGTTCTTGATGTCTCCCGATTGCTTTATTTTGGGTGGCGGCGCGAGTAAAAAAATGGACAAGTTTATCCATCAGCTTGAGACCAACGCAGAGGTTATTCCTGCTCAGTCACTTAATCAAGCCGGCATCATAGGCGCAGCGCTTTACGCCCAAAGCCAATTGTAGTGAGTTAAGTCAAGCAGTAACCCCTTAAGCCATGGCCTCCACCATGGCTTTTATTTTCACTGCTTTTTCAAAGTGATCTAACTGCTGTGTTTCTATCCACCACCTCGCCACTGCCATTAAGCTTTCCGGATCATCATTTTTATTTGCGAAGAAAGCATAAAAAGAAACGCCAACATTGTCGCCTTTGCTTGCTATTTTTTTATCGCATACGGTAATTATCTTTTGCTTTATTTGCTCTGGTAAGCACATGACATGGCGCTCCTTATTTATCATGACGTAATTCTGGAATATCGAGTAACAAGTCGGTCGTGCCGATATCCACGCCAAGTTGGCTTAATAGCGTTGATACCTGACCTCGGTGATGAGTTTGATGGTTGAATAAATGGTTAATGAGCGCAGGCAATGGCCGGGCACTGCTTTGACCTGCGGTATTGGTGTAACAACATGGAACATTTAATTGGCTATCATTCGTGTCCGTAAACCAAGTGCTCAAGGCATCGTCAATCTGCGTCCGCGCTTGATTGAGCTGATTATAATCTTGGAACAAAATCTGATTAAGTTGACGTGGCACTGCAATATCACGTAGCGGCGACAATGCGGTAAATTCGTCAGAGCAAGCTTCAAAGCGCCCTAACCAGATTAAATCCCCGACCATTATATGGTTTAAAGTACCCCATATCGAACCGAAAAAAGCCCCTTGGTCTTGTTGCAATACGGCGAAATCAAGTTGCTTTGCTTGACCATAAACTTGTCGATTCATACGCGAATTATATTTAGCAAGCAGCTGAAAATGCTGACAAATACTCATGGGCATTGTTCCTAAATAATAAAGGCAAAGCACAAGAATAATAGAATCAGTGATCTAAATAGTATTAATTATTAAATTGAATGAGAGATAATTTTCAAGGAGTAACAAAAGAAATTTGGAGCGGTACACGAGGTTCGAACTCGTGACCTCGACCTTGGCAAGGTCGCGCTCTACCAGCTGAGCTAGTAC
>NZ_QZCH01000034.1 GCF_003596335.1 Motilimonas pumila | reverse complement strand
AAGCTTCGCTTGATGTGCTTTGCTGTGACAACGGAGGCGCATTATAGGGAGATTCTGATTCCGTGCAAGGGCTTTTTGTGATCTTTTGCAAAAAAACTTTCAATCGCCTACTTAAGCAACAAAGTGTTGGTTAAGTAGGCGAATTAAGGCATTGATTTATTGAAACGCAAAGCCACGCTCTGTAGGCATCAGGTTTATAGTCTGCCCTGGTATTAACTTGCCAGCTAAAAGCTGTTGAGCAAGTGGGTTTTCAATCTCTTGCTGTATTGCTCTTTTCAATGGACGAGCGCCAAAGACGGGATCAAAGCCAACTTTAGCGAGGTGCTGCAATGCCTCTGCTGATATTGCAAGTTGGTAACCTTTATCTTGTAAGCGTTGTTGTAACATTTGTAATTGAATATTTGCAATCTGGGCAATGTGCTCATTCACTAAAGGATGGAATACCACGGTTTCATCAATTCGGTTTAAAAACTCTGGCCTAAATTGCTGACTCAAATTTTCCATCAACAGATGTTTTATTTGCTGGTAGCCAGCTTGACCAAATTGCTCCTGAATAATGTCAGCCCCTAAATTGGAGGTCATGATGATCACGGTATTTCTAAAATCGACCGTGCGACCTTGACCATCGGTTAAGCGACCGTCATCTAATACCTGCAACAAAATGTTAAACACATCAGGGTGCGCTTTTTCTACCTCATCAAGTAAGATGACAGAATAGGGCTTGCGCCTGACCGCTTCGGTTAAATAGCCGCCTTCTTCATAACCAACATAACCGGGAGGCGCGCCAACTAAACGTGCAACAGAGTGTTTCTCCATAAACTCTGACATATCGATGCGGACCATATTGTCTTCGGTATCGAACATGAAGTGTGCCAATGCTTTGCATAGCTCTGTTTTTCCGACCCCTGTTGGCCCTAAAAATAAGAAAGAACCAATAGGCTTGTTAGGATCGGCCAGTCCAGCCCTGCTCCGACGTATAGCATGAGCCACAGCAGTTACGGCTTCATCTTGACCAATGACTCGATTATGCAGCTCTTGCTCCATCTTCAGTAGTTTATCCTTCTCACCTTCCAACATTTTAGCCACTGGGATCCCCGTCCAGCGGGATAATACTTCTGCAATTTCATTTTCACCGACTCTGTGCTTTAACAAGCTCATTTCTTGCATCTCTGCTTGCGATGCTAAATCCAACTGCTTTTCCAGCTCTGGAATACGGCCGTATTGCAGCTCTGACATCCTGCTTAAATCGCTGGCACGTTTGGCAAACTCTAAATCTAGCCTTGCTTGCTCTAACTCGGCCTTAATATTTTGCGTACCCGACAGCGCTGCTTTTTCAGATTTCCAGACTTCATCTAACTCTTTAAAATCTTTTACTTTGCCGCGTAATTCATCTGACAATAAGGCTAATCGCTTTTTACTGGCTTCATCATCTTCTTTATTTAACGCTTGCTGCTCTAGTTTGAGTTGAATGATCTTTCGCTCTAAGCGGTCTAACGGCTCAGGTTTGGAGTCAATTTGTAAACGAATACTTGAAGCCGCTTCGTCAATCAAGTCGATTGCTTTATCTGGCAGTTGACGGTCCGAAATGTAGCGATAAGATAACTGAGCTGCAGCCACAATAGCGGGGTCGGTAATGTCCACCTTATGATGCAGTTCATAACGCTCTTTTAAGCCACGTAAGATCGCCACCGTGTCTTCCACACTGGGTTCATCAACCACAATTTTTTGGAACCTTCGCTCAAGTGCCGCATCTTTTTCAATATACTGACGGTATTCGTCTAAGGTTGTAGCACCAACACAATGTAATTCCCCCCTTGCAAGAGCAGGCTTTAACATATTACCGGCATCCATAGCCCCGTCAGACTTACCCGCCCCCACCATAGTATGAAGCTCATCAATGAATAAAATCACTTGGCCTTCTTCTTGCGCCAGTTCATTGAGTACCGCTTTTAAGCGTTCTTCAAACTCACCACGGTATTTGGCACCGGCCACTAGAGCGCCCATATCAAGGGATAATACACGTTTGTTTTTTAACCCTTCTGGAACTTCACCATCAATAATTCGCTGCGCCAAGCCTTCTGCAATAGCGGTTTTACCCACCCCTGGCTCACCAATTAATACTGGGTTATTTTTAGTGCGCCGTTGCAATACTTGTAAGGTACGGCGGATCTCATCATCGCGACCAATCACAGGATCCAACTTCCCCTGCTCTGCTCGCTCGGTTAAGTCGATGGTGTATTTGTCTAATGCTTGGCGTTGGTCTTCGGCGTTTTTGTCATCAATTTTCTGACCATTACGGATTTTTTCTATCGCCGATTCAATGGTTTTTTGATTCGCACCAGCCTGACGTAAAATGTCCCCTAACGTGTGTTTATCTTCTGTTGCCGCTAATACAAAGAGTTCGGAGGAGATGTATTTATCTTTGCGTTTTTGAGCCAGCTTGTCGCAGTAATTGAATAATATGCCAAGCTGATTAGAGAGCTGTACATCGCCCCCGATGCCTTCTACTTTGGCAATACTGTCGAGAGACTGTGACAACTTAGACCGCAACGCACTGACATCAACGCCAGCCTCGGTCAATAAAGGACGGATCGTACCGGCGTCTTGGTTAAGTAAAGACGTCATGAGATGAACAGGTTCAATGTATTGGTGATCGCGACCTAAAGCTAGAGATTGCGCGTCCGAGATCGCAAGTTGAAATTTACTGGTTAATCTATCAAGTCGCATAATCGCTCCCAATCAAAAAAAGTATCCTGCTATTTATGTAGGGGCCAATTTGAAGCTTTCAAATTATTTTTCTAAATAAATCACGCTGGCCATTCTGCCCGTCATACTTTGGCGTCGATAAGAGTAAAAACGTTCAGGCTCATTAAAAGTGCAATAGTCGCCCCCATAAACTTGTGTAACACCGAGGCGCTGTAATCGCATTTTAGCTAAAGCATAGAGATCTGCACGCCACTTGCCCGCTTCAGTATCGGCGATAAAGGCTTGGCTTGCATCCGCATCGTGCTCTTCAAACGCTTGCTTTACCTCTTCTCCCACTTGAAACGCTGCCTGACTAATTGCAGGTCCTAACCATACAAGCACCTGCTCCGGTGAGGCATTGATTTGCGTGAGGGTATGTTCAATGATGCCGCTCTGTAACCCACGCCAACCGGCATGAATAGCCGCAACAAAACTGCCTTGCTCGTCGGTAAATAAAATGGGTAAACAATCGGCTGTCATCACCACACAGCCAAGCACTGTTTTTCGGGTCCAACTGCCATCAACATCTGGGATTTGCTTCAAAGGTTTGGTTATTTCTATACAAATATTACTGTGTACTTGGTTTAACCAAGCCAAGGGCTGAGTTAGCCCCAGCTCTTGTTGTAACAAACTACGATTTCGCTGCACATCTGATGGCAAGTCAGAAACGTGTAAGCCTAAATTAAGTCCCTGGAAAGGACCTTTGCTAACGCCGCCACTACGGGTAGTAGAGAACGCCACTACATGTTTGGGAGCGGGCCAATTAGGCTTAATTAATTTCATCGTTAATACTCTTCTACCGGGTTTTGCTTGGTATCTTCTCGCAATACTTCGGTAAGGGAAACCATGTCGTCAGGAATAGGCGCATGCCATTGCATTAACTCCCCAGTGATAGGGTGTGCGAGTTCAAGCATCGCGGCATGTAAAGCTTGGCGTTTAAAACCTCGTAACATTGTCACTAACTCGGGCGTGGCATTTTTTGGCAAACGGGCTCTACCGCCATATAGCTGATCACCCACTAGTGGATGTGATAAATGCGCCATGTGCACTCGTATCTGGTGCGTTCGCCCAGTTTCTAAGCGCAAACGTAAGCGCGTGTGAGAACGAAACTTCTCTGCTACCCTGTAATGAGTCACCGCCGGTTTACCTAACTCTTTCACTGCCATCTGAGTACGATGCGTGCTGTGTCGGCCGATGGCTGCGTCAACCATGCCGCCAGCGGTCAAGGTACCAATCGCTATCGCCTCGTATTCTCGAGTGATATCACGAGCTTGCAATGCCGTCACCAAGTGGGTTTGAGCCGGTACGGTTTTAGCAACCACCATCAATCCGGTCGTATCTTTATCGAGTCTGTGAACAATACCTGCCCTTGGCACTTCTGCAATAGGCGGATAATGATGTAACAAAGCATTGAGCACGGTACCGTCAGGGTTGCCTGCACCGGGATGAACGACTAAGTCGGCAGGTTTATTAATCACTAAGATATCGTCATCTTCATAAACAATGTCTAGGGGAATATCTTGAGCAACAAAATGCACTTCATCTTCGAGTACTGCACTCAACAGAACTTGCTGGCCAGCAAATACCTTTTCTCTCGGCTTATTCACTAACTGCCCATCTAGGGTTACGCGGTCAGCTAAGATCCATTCTTTTATTCGTGAACGGGAGTAATCGGGGAATAACTCGGCGAGTGCTTGGTCCAACCTTTGACCTAACTGGTGAGGAGCAATCTCCCCTTGTAACTCTATTTCCTGGCTCATAAACTTCTTATTGTTAATTGTGATAAAGACGCTATCGCTTAAACTAATACCTATTTTACCTTTTCTTTTGCTTCAGCATAACGGATACTTTGAGGTTTCTGTACAGACGAAACATATTGGTATTATGAAAAAGAGTGTTCGCCTTATTTCTGCGGTAGCTATATCCGCCATGTTTATTTTGGGCTGCTCATCGAAAGATGACAAGGAAATTGTTCCAGATAAAGCGCCTGTCCTGCTTTACGATGACGCTCAACAAGCCTTACAAGCAGGTAATTACGAAAAGGCTGCGGAGGTTTTAGAGGCCTTAGACGCCCGTTACCCGTTTGGCCCTCACTCGGAGCAAGTTCAGCTCGATCTGATATACGCTTACTACAAAAATGATCAAGGTGCGCAAGCGCTTGCCAATATTGACCGCTTTTTACGCCTGAGTCCTACTCATAAAGACATTGATTATGTTTACTACATGCGTGGTCTCACTAATATGTCCCTCGACGGGACCTTTTTCCACGGCTTAATTGGTATTGACCGCAGCGACCGTAACCCAGCATACTACCAACAAGCCTTCGCTGATTTTACTCGGTTATTAAACCGCTTCCCAAACAGTGCCTACGCTCCTGATGCGCGTGCGCGCATGGTTGGTATTAAAGATCGTTTAGCCAAATATGAAATTGCGATTGCTGAGTGGTATATCAAACGTGAAGCGTACGTCTCTGCGATTAACCGTGGCAAGTACGTACTTGAGCACTTCCCAAATACTAAATCAAGTGAACGCGCGCTTGAACTAATGCTTGAAGGCTATACTCAATTAAACCTCGAAGCACCAAAGCAAACGACGTTGCAGGTGATGAAGCAGAACTTTCCCACCAACAGTTGGGTAAGGTAAATCCTCACAAACAAAAAAGGCTGCCAAGTGGCAGCCTTTTTTTATTCTTCTAAAGCGCAAATTAAATCGCGTCTTCGTTTTCTTCACCCGTACGGATACGAATAACGCGGGCTATATCAGTAACAAAGATTTTACCGTCGCCAATTTTACCTGTTTGCGCCGTTTCAATAATGGCATCAATGCAGCGGTCTACATCGTCGGTTTGTACGACGATCTCGATTTTAACTTTCGGTAAAAAGTCCACCATGTACTCAGCACCACGGTATAACTCGGTATGACCTTTTTGACGGCCAAAGCCTTTTACTTCAGAAACTGTCATGCCCGTGATGCCAATGTCTGCAAGCGCTTCCCTAACATCGTCCATTTTAAATGGCTTGATGATTGCTTCAATCTTTTTCATTGTTTAACCCTTATGCTATGTCGGAGTGCCGACTTGACTTGCTGTCATTGTGATAAAAACGCAACATATTTTCAACACGATGCACTCACCACATTCCAAAACCTTGATTAAAAGTGCATTACCTTAACTCTGGCGGTACTTCAAAGACGATATTCTCTTCCACGCCCGGATTTTCAACCACAATTTTACCACCCAAAGACTCAACCTTGGTAACCACTTGGCGAACTAAGACTTCAGGAGCAGAAGCGCCAGCTGTCACTCCAACCTTAGTAATTCCTTCAAACCATTGCGGTTGGATATCATCCGCGTTATCAATCAAATAAGATGTCGTCCCTGCTTTTGCTGATTTTTCACGAAGGCGATTGGAGTTCGATGAATTTTTCGATCCAACCACCAACACCACTTCGGTTTTATCGGCAAGGTCTTTAACCGCATCTTGACGATTTTGCGTCGCGTAACAAATATCTTTTTTACGCGGTCCCTCAATATCAGGAAATTTAGCGCGCAGTGCATCAATGACCATAGAGGTATCATCAACTGACAAGGTGGTTTGGGTACAATACAACAAGTGGCTCGGATCGTTTACGCTAAGCTTGGCCACATCTTCTACCGACTCAACCAAGTAAATACCACCTTCAGGGTTATCATATTGCCCCATCGTGCCCTCTACTTCAGGGTGGCCTTGATGACCAATTAAGATACATTCATGGCCTCGGCGGCTCGCTCGAGTGACCTCCATGTGGACCTTAGTCACCAAAGGACAGGTAGCATCAAACACTTTAAGCTCACGCCTTTTTGCCTCTTGGCGTACCGCTTGCGACACACCATGAGCACTAAAAATAACAATTGAATCGTCTGGTACTTCATCAAGTTCTTCGACAAATACCGCCCCGCGAGCTTTAAGCCCGTCCACCACGTATTTGTTGTGCACCACTTCATGGCGAACATAAATAGGTGGCTCAAACAGTTCAAGCGCGCGCTCTACAATACTGATAGCTCGATGAACACCGGCACAAAAACCGCGTGGGTTGGCCAATAACAGTTCCACAATCTACTCCTACGCTACGCTGATAACTTCAACATCAAAAGTTAGCTTTTGACCGGCTAGTGGGTGATTAAAATCCACCGTCACCGACTCGCCAGTGACTTCACGAATAATGCCTGGCAATTCATTGCCATCAGGTTGAGTGAACGCAATAATGGCCCCCACTTCAGCAGGAGCTTCTGCACTAAACTTACTGCGGTCAACGTGGTAGATATTGTCAGGATTAGGCAGGCCAAAAGCATCTTCTGGTTCCAGTTCAAAGGTTTTGGCTTCGCCTTCTGATAGACCTATTAAGCATTTTTCAAAGTTTGCCGTTAAGCTGCCGTCGCCCATTGCGAATTTAGCTGGCTTATTATTGACTTTTGTACTGTCAGCTGCCGAGCCATCAGCCAGCTTGATGGTGAAGTGCATCACGACCTCACTGTTGGCAGTAATTTTATTGCTCATTAGCTACGTCCTTATCTGATTTTTTACCGTCCATAAAGGCATCAATAATGATGATAGCCGCGCCAATAAAAATGGCAGAGTCTGCCACATTAAAAGCGGGCCAACGGTAAAAGCCTAAATCGAAATCCAAAAAGTCGACCACAAAACCGTGATATAAACGATCGACCAAGTTGCCGATCGCACCACCTAAAATCAGGGTATAAGCCGCATTCATCCATTTATGGTTGTACGGCGTTTTCTTAAGCCAATACACCAATACACAACTCACGACTACCGCAATGCCAGTAAATAACCAGCGTTGCCAGCCACCAGCATCATTGAGAAAGCTGAATGCTGCGCCATAGTTACGCGCATAAGTGAAGTTGAAAAATGGCAGCACTTGAATCGACTCATACAAGTCGAACCGAGTGTGGACATAAATTTTGGTGGCCATATCGATAACAAACACCATCAGCGCGAGCCAAAGCCAGCGCAATCCTGATTTTTCAGCGGCTGAGTTAGGCATACTTGCGAACTTCCCCTTCACCTGAAACGTTAGTTACGCAACGACCACATAATTCTTTGTGCGCTTCTACTGCTCCCACATCTTCGCGGTGATGCCAACAACGGCTACATTTAGCTGCGCTAGAAGCTTCTACTAACACAGATAATCCGGCCACTTCAGTGGCTATGGCGTTATCAGGTGCTTCGCCCACCACAACCTTGGCTTGTGAGGTTAATAATACGAAACGCAGTTCATCTTCAATCTTACTCAACAACTCAGCTTGAGCAGACTCTACAAACAAGGTGACATTCGCCGCTAAACCTCCGCCGATGACACCATCACGACGGGCTTGCTCTAATGCTTTATTCACTTCACCGCGAATTTCAATGATACTTTCCCAGTATGCATTATTGAGTGGCTCCGACTCATTCAAATCAAACAAACCGTCAAACCATACACCAGTGAATACAAACTCATCACGCTCACCTGGCATACGCTTCCAAATTTCATCCGCGGTAAAGCTCATGATTGGCGCCATCAGGCGAACCAGCGACTCACAGATAAGATACATGGCAGTCTGGCAGCTGCGACGTGCAATGCCGTCAGATTTTGCGGTGTACTGTCTGTCTTTGATAATGTCTAGGTAGAAGCTACCTAAATCAATTGAACAGAAGTGAGTTAGCTTCTGAGTGACAGTAAGTAGCTGATAATTGTCATAAGCAGACACTAATTCGTCTTGTAGTTCTTTCGCTTTACCTACCGCCCAACGGTCAAGAGCAACCATTTGTTCAGGCGCTATCATATCTGTTTTAGGGTCAAAACCATTCAGGTTCGCTAGCAGGAAGCGCGCGGTATTACGAATACGGCGGTAACTGTCTGCACTGCGCTTAAGGATCTCATCAGATACCGTCATCTCGCCGGTATAGTCAGTAGAAGCGACCCACAAACGAAGGATATCAGCACCCAATTTATTCATCACTTCTTGTGGCGAAACCACGTTACCAATCGACTTAGACATCTTACGGCCGTTAGCATCGACGGTGAAACCATGGGTTAATACTTCTTTATATGGCGCCTTGTTGTTCATCGCCGTACCTGTCATTAATGATGACTGGAACCAACCACGGTGTTGGTCTGATCCTTCTAGGTACATGTCTGCGGTGTAACCATTATATTCAGCTCGAGCATCAACTACGCTGTGGTGAGTAGTGCCCGAATCGAACCAGACGTCCAGCGTATCTGGTACCTTGCTGTATTGTTCTGCCTCATCTCCCAAGAGCTCAGTAGCGTCAAGATCCCACCATGCTTGAATGCCTTTTAGCTCCACTTGCGCAGCGACTTTTTCTAAAATAGCCAAGCTATCTGGGTGCAGCTCTTGGGTTTGACGGTGCACAAATAACGTAATTGGCACGCCCCATGTGCGTTGGCGAGAAATACACCAATCAGGACGGTTCTCGACCATTTTTTCAATGCGATTTTGACCCCAGTCAGGAATCCAACGTACCGACTTGATTTCGCTCATGGCTTGTTGGCGCAGGCCATTCTTTTCCATCGAAATAAACCACTGCGGCGTTGCACGGAAAATAATAGGTGTTTTATGACGCCAGCAATGTGGGTAGCTGTGACGGTAAGCAACATGGTGCATCAGCGCGCCGCGCTCTTGCAATGTAGCTACAACACTGTCGTTTGCTTTGAACACGTGCTGGCCAGCAAACAATTCTGTATCGGCTTTGTAAACCCCATTGTCACCCACAGGGTTGGCGACCTCTAGATTGTACTTCATGCCAACCACGTAATCGTCTTGGCCGTGACCAGGGGCTGTATGCACAATACCGGTACCTGAATCCGTCGTCACGTGGTCGCCTAAAATGGCGGGTACGCTGAAGTCATAAAAGGGATGATTAAACTGTGCTAACTCTAACGCTTCACCCTTGGCAAAACCCAACTTGCGAAACTCAGTGATGCCGTAGCGCTCTAGACAATCATTTAATAGTTCTTCGGCTAAGATGATACGCTCTTTACCCGCATCAGTGGTCACTTCAGCTAATACATAATCAAGCTTGGCTGACAGAGCCACCGCGCGGTTAGCTGGCAAGGTCCAAGGCGTTGTGGTCCATATCAACACAGAGATGGTCCCTTCCCCCGCATCACCCTCAAGGGCAAAACGGGCAACGACATCAGCTTCATCTTTAGCGTTGAAGCGAACATCAATAGCCGGAGACGTCTTATCTTCGTATTCCACTTCTGCTTCTGCAAGTGCTGAACCACAGTCGGTACACCAATGCACGGGCTTAGAGCCTTTATGCAGGTGGCCATTGTCAATAATTTTACCTAATGAGCGAATGATGTTGGCTTCTGTAGCGAAATCCATCGTCAGGTAAGGCTTTTCCCAATCACCTAATACCCCAAGACGAATAAAATCTTTGCGCTGGCCATCTACTTGGCGAGCGGCATATTCACGACATTTTTGGCGAAACGCCGCGGCACTGATTTTTTTACCAGGCTTGCCCACTTTCTGCTCTACTTTTAGCTCAATGGGTAAACCATGACAATCCCAACCAGGAATGTATGGCGCATCAAAATCAGCCAGGGTTTTAGACTTAATAATAATGTCTTTTAGGATTTTATTAACTGAGTGACCAATGTGAATATCGCCGTTCGCATACGGTGGTCCATCATGCAAAATAAAAGACTTTTTGCCTTTTTTCGCCTGACGGATCTTGCCGTAAAGATCCTTGTCATACCATTCTTTCAACATGTTAGGTTCGCGATTAGCCAAATTTGCTTTCATCGGGAACCCTGTTTTAGGAAGATTCAGGGTGTCTTTATAGTCGCTCATTAATCCAGTTTTCCATTATTGGGAAGGTAAAGTTTCATACAGCCAAGGCGTGGTATTCACGAGCTTGGCTGACATCAAGTTCAATCTGTTGTTTGAGAGCGCTAAAGTGTTCAAACTTGCGCTCATCTCGAATTTTCTTATTTAGCTCTACTTGCAGTTGTTTACCGTATAAATCACCTGCAAAATCAAAAACGTGTACTTCTAATTGTTGCCGCTGTCCATTCACTGTTGGCCGTGTACCAATATTCGCAATGCCGTTATAGACTTGCTCATCGATACCGTACACTTTCACCGCATAAACACCGCGGACCGGAGTGACTTTTCGCTTTAGCCAGATATTGGCGGTAGGCACGCCTATGGTTCGACCAAGCTTATCGCCGTGGGCAACGCGGCCGGTAATACGATAAGGTCGGCCCAATAACTCTTGCGCCTTTTGTAACTGACCGGCAGCTAACGCGTCACGTATTTGGGTACTACTGACCCTGGCATTATCCTGCAACAAACTTTGTGTCGCGATCACATCAAAACCGTGCTTTTGTCCAGCTTGCTGCAACAATTCAAAATTGCCTTGGCGACGAAAACCAAAGTGAAAATCGTCCCCTACTACTAAGAACTTAACGCCTAACTTATTGACCAAAATTTCTTCAATAAAGGCTTCAGCGTCAATAGCAGCAAATTGTCGGTTAAAGCTGATGCATAATAAGCGGTCGAGCTGTAACTGTTGCAGTTGAGTATATTTATCTCGCAAACGGTTCAATCGCGCAGGTGCATTATCCCCAAGGAAAAGCTCCAAGGGCTGTGGCTCAAACGTCATCACAGTTGCAGGCACGCTGAACTCTTCAGCTTTTGCCAACAACTGTTTCAGTACGGCTTGGTGCCCTAAATGCACGCCGTCAAAATTGCCTATGCTCAGTACACAACCCTTTTGTTCGGGTTTAATGTTCACTGCGCCGCGGATCAGCTCCATTATTTCTACGCCAAATTACACAAAACTGCCGGATTATATAACACTCAGCTTCAGTTATCAGCCCCCGAAACACGAAGATCGTTAATCCGTAAACCTAATATCAAGTTCACTAATAAATAGATAAGGGCACCGACGCCAATAAGACCGGCTAGCCAAGTAATTTGCTGCCATAAGTTAAAACTCACCCAAGAGCTTAACGGCGGAGTAAATTGCCATAAAAAAACAGCCATGCATGCAACAGCGATAAGTAGGCGCCCTAAAAACCACACTGTACTGGTTCTTAACTCAAAGACTTGCTGCTGCTTTAACCCCCGCCACAATAGAAAAGCATTCAACGATGCCGACATTGAGGTGGCGATAGC
This sequence comes from Motilimonas pumila, assembly GCF_003596335.1. Lineage (GTDB taxonomy): Bacteria > Pseudomonadota > Gammaproteobacteria > Enterobacterales > CBDFNC01 > Motilimonas > Motilimonas pumila. The sequence continues at coordinate 22,596 of NZ_QZCH01000034.1, read as the reverse complement.
CAGTCCTACGTAACCATAAGGGATGGCAAAAATAATGTTAAAGAGCATATTGCAAGCCATCGCAAAAATCCCAAAACGCACTGGCGTTTTAGTATCCTGGCGTGCGTAATAGCCAGGCGCTAATACTTTGACCAACATAAAACTTAGCAAACCCGCGCCGTATGCCATCAAACTGATACTGGCCATCTCGACGTCATAAGAAGTAAACTCACCTCTCATAAACAGTACTGTGAGCATGGGTTTAGCCAGTAAAATCAAACCAAACATCGCAGGAACACCAAGTAAACATACCAACCTCACCCCCCAGTCTAGGGTTTTAGAAAAATGCTGCGGCGACTCATTAACGTGCAGTTTAGATAAGCTTGGCAAAATAACAGTGGCGATAGCGATGCCAAATAAGCCTAAAGGAAACTCCAGTAAACGGTCTGAAAAATAAAGCCAACTGATGGATCCAGTTTGTAAAAAGCTGGCTATCAAAGTATCGAGCAATAAGTTTATTTGGCTTACTGAAACCCCAAACATAGCGGGTATCATTAAGGTCCGAATTTTAACGACACCAGGATGATGCCAATTCCAAGTAGGCCTCACAAGTACACCAGCTCGCTTTAGAAAGGGAATTTGAAAAAGAAATTGAATGCAACCGCCAAGAAATACCCCAAACGCAAGTACATACTCAGCACGATCAACGTAGGGCGATAACCATACCGCACAAGCAATAATTGCAATATTAAGAAACACCGGAGTAAAAGCGGCTACCGCAAACTTACCTAGGGTGTTGAGTATGGCGCCAGCCATTGCAACAAAGGTGATAAACCAGAGGTAAGGAAACGTTATCTTAAGTAAGCTGGACGCTAATTCATATTTAGAACTCGATGGCCCATCATTCAGCCAATCCAAAAACCAACCAAAACCAAATAGCGCAACAATCACAGGAGAGGCAATAACACCAATCAAAGTAATAACCGTCACTATGGTGCCTAATGTTCCCGATACGGCCGCAATGAGCCTTCGCACTTCATCTTGAGAATGTTTTTCTTGATACTCCGAAAAAACCGGTACAAATGCTTGCGCAAATGCCCCTTCAGCAAACAGACGACGCAAAAAGTTGGGGATCTTGTTGGCAAACAAAAATACGTCTGCAGCCGCCCCCGCCCCCATGATATTGGCAACGACAATGTCTCTAATTAAGCCAAGAATACGCGAGATAAACGTCATGGCGCTGACTATAGCCCCTGACTTAAGCATTTTTTTACTCAAGAAATCCCTCTTTAGAACTGTTACCGCAGCGAGAATGCTGCTAGAATCCGGCCACTAGTTTAACCTTGCTGCGTATTAGTTTCTACGGAGTGGTGTTTAATTACACAAATGGTTTGACAATTTATACAAAATAAGGCATATTCCACGGCCTTTAAATATCACCTGTTTGAACAGATTTTAGGAGTTTAACTTGGCTAATATTAAATCTGCTAAGAAACGCGCAATTCAAGCTGAGAAGAACCGCCAGCACAACGCTAGCCGCCGCTCCATGATGCGCACTTACATGAAACGTGTTGTTGCTGCAATTGCTGCGGGCGACAAAGAAGCTGCTCAAGAAGCGTACAAAACAGTACAACCTCTTCTTGACCGCTACGCAACAAAAGGTTTAATCAGCAAAAATAAAGCTGCTCGTCATAAGAGCAAATACAACGCTGCAATCAAAGCGCTGTAATTTTTGCAAAACCCAATACGAGAAAAACCGACATTACGTCGGTTTTTTTTTGCCTGTAAGAATGTAATAAGCACTACTCAGAAGCCAATCCTGAAAATAACGTCGTAAAGTCGGTTTCACAAAGCCGCTTGACCGCTGGATGCTGGATCATGCGTTCGGCAAAAATCACGTAATACTCTTCTGTCACCTCATGGGTTTCACCTATCACTTGCACCTTTCCCGACGCGGTAATTTCATCACTGTCGATACTCGGCGCCACAAAGATGCCCTTGTTATACTCGCCAAAAGCCTTCATTAAAGCCGCATCATCAAATTCACCTAAGATTTCAGGCTCTATGCCAAGTTGGTCTATGTAATTAATGAGCTTACGGCCCAGTGAAGTTTTTCGACTTGGCATCAATAACTTACGCTCTTCTAAACACGCAGGAAATGGTAATTTAGGCAACGGCTTGTGACAAAAGAAACTGATGCCACACAAGCCTATTTGCTTACTGAATAAGCCTGGGTTTTGGCTGGAGTCTACCGCACAATCAGACAAAATCATGTCTAACTTATGCTGGCTTAACTTTTCCAGCAGCATCTCATGCGTCGACTCAAAACAGCACAAATGCATAGAGCCATCATCCGGTAATACTGACATCAACACCCGACTGGCTAAACCTTTATACAACGCGTCTGCGATGCCTACTTCGAATAATATATTACTGTCTTTGGTGTAATTGACGATATCAATCATTTCATAGCTTAAAGTAAACATGCGATCAGCATATTTAAAGATCAGCTGGCCCAAATCTGTGGCTTGTAGGCTGCGCCCTTTGCGGATAAATAGCTTGCCTCCTAGCCTCTGCTCTAATTGCCGGATCTGGCCGGTAACTGTTTGTGGGGTAAGGAATAATGCCTCAGCAGCTTTAGTCACCGAGCCTTTCTTCTGAGTCATCCAGAAGTAATACAAATGATTGTAATTAAGGTGAGACATGCAATTTCCCAATAAAACTTTAATTACAAAAGGTTAATATAAATATACAAAAAAAACACCCAGCGCGAATGCACTGGGTGTTAAAAAGCCACTTTGACAAATAATTATGCGTTAGCAGGCAAGCTCGTGCTCGTTAGAGCTGGCTCAGCTGCTGGCTTCAGCGAGAAATGTAATACCAAGTACCCCACAATAGCCGCCGCTGCAGAGCCGATGAGAATAGCCAATCGCGCAATGCTATCAAATGAAGCGGCTACGCCAGCAAAGGCTAATGAAGTAATAAAAATAGACATTGTAAAGCCAATGCCACACAACACAGATACCGCAAAGACTTGCTTAAAGTTCACCCCACTTGGCAGCGTTGCAATACCCGATTTAACGGCCAAGTAACAAGCGCTGAAGATCCCCAGAGGCTTACCAACAAACAAACCAAGCATGATGCCTAAAGGTAGGGCTTGGCCCAAGGCGCTAAATTCAATACCCGCCAAGGATACGCCCGCATTAGCAAACGCAAAAATAGGCAAAATCATAAAGCTACTCCAAGGGTGTAAGCCGTGCTCTAGCTTACTTAACACCTTGCCACCTTGTTTGTTGTATAAAGGAATAGAAAAGCCCACCACAACACCAGCTAGTGTGGCGTGCACGCCAGACTTCAATACTGCGACCCAAAGCACTAAGCCCACTAGCATGTAAAGACTAATACGACTTTCCCCTCGTACATTCATCGCAAATAGTAAGGCGCAGCTCGCAGCAGCCACCAGCAAAGAAGTAATCGACAAATCTGTACTGTAAAACAAGGCGATAATTACAATCACACCTAAATCATCTATGATAGCAAGGGCTAATAAAAATACCTTTAAGCTTACCGGTACACGCTTACCAAACAGCGCTAACACACCTAATGCAAATGCAATATCGGTCGCGGCAGGAATTGCCCAACCGGCACGAGTAACGTCGTCACCAAAGTTAAATAGTAAAAACACCAAAGCCGGTACCACCATGCCACCTACCGCAGCGATAGCAGGAAACATGGCTTTTTCTTTACTTGATAAACCACCTTCAACCAACTCGCGCTTAACCTCTAAGCCAATTAGTAGGAAAAAGATTGCCATCAAACCATCGTTGATCCAAAGCAACAAAGGTTTATCAATATCTAACGAGGCGATACGCACTTGCACCGGCGTATCTAAAAAGCTGAGGTACACTGAAGACAGAGGAGAATTCGCCACCAACAATGCCGCCAAAGCGGCCATAATAAGCAAAATGCCAGGTGCCGACTCTTGTTTTAAAAACTGACGAAAAAACATATTCATATACATCCTAATTAATTGAGGAATTAGTCTACAATATGACAATAGTGCGAGAAAAATCGCTTATACATTTATAAAACATCGAAAAAACCGATAAATACCCCTAGCATACCCAGTAATATTCGTGAAACATAACTACTGTACCCTGTTTGTGGCGGACAACGCTGGAAGCGAATGAAATGATATAAATTGAGGGACCAATGAAAATTCTACTTGTTGACGATGAACCAGACATCATAGATTGCTTACAAGATTACCTAGAGCTTGCAGGTCATAACATCATCACTGCAGATAACGGAACTACAGCCATCAGAGTGTTGAAGCATCATGTGGCAGATATGATTATTAGTGATATACGAATGCCAATCATGGATGGTATCGCATTTAAAAAACAGCTTGGATTAGATATCCCCTTCATATTTATGAGTGGGCATTTAGATGATGAAATCGTATTACAAGGCGCAGGGCTAGATTATCAAGGTTTTTTATTTAAACCTTTTAAACTTGCCGACCTAAGACAACTACTGCAGCAATGCCAACCTGCGTAATCACAGGCTGGCGGTAAGTGGTAAGGGTTACATTAATGGAATAGTCTTGCCGTTAACCGTCAATACGCCTTCCTGTAAAGCACCATCAAGCGTTAGCTTATCTTCATTTTGCTGCAAAATGCCCATGATCAGCGCCATATTCAAATTTTGGCCTACTTGAGGCACGCTTAGCATGGCTGCGGGTAAACTCGCTTTTGCTTCACCTTTCAACACAGGTAAAGCACTTTGCGGGCCGTTAACCAGCACTTGCTCGTTGATGGCATCGGCTGGAACCGTTAACTTCACGTTAGCATCCACCTCACCCCATGGCGTCGTTGACGCTAAGCGGCTAATAGAAATATCGACGCCTTTATTCAGTAATTGTAAAATCACTTGCTGAATTAAGGTTTCATCAACATTGTCAGGGTTTTCTTGCAATTGTGCTAAAGCAGCCAAAGAAGCTTGGTCAATATTATCCACGTTCACTTCTAAGCCAACTTTGCTAAACGCAAGGTTCTCTTCCGACACAATCTTATAATCATCAATATCCAAAGACAGCACAGATGCCATCGTCGTATCGGTATTGCCTTTACTCAGAGCCACGCGCGCGACCATATTCGCCATATCGAAATCACCTTCAATACTGCGAACTTCTGAGCTGGCCAACGACAGCTTGTAGTCATAAGCAAATAAAGCGGTATCTTGAATTTGTTCGAAGTGTCCCTTAGCGTTTAATTCACTCAGCTTCACATTATAAATACTGTTGACCTCAAGTGACGCTAAATCAAAGCCTGACTCACCCTTCATCGAATTCAAATCAACTTGGTAAGTAAAGTTAAGGGGGGACGATTTAAAGTTATCACCTTGGTCTTCATAATTGATGGCGGCTAACGTCGTCACGCCAGACCATTGGCCTAATATATTGACGCTATCATTTGAAGTCAGTGGCGTTGGCGTGCCAAAGAAGGCTTGTACTTCTGTATTCAATTCTTCATTCGCCAAACTAAATACACTGCTTATTTCCGCTTTATACGGAAAGTGTTTAATATCGCTTTGCACTACCATGACCACGGGCTCAGAAGTTAAGTCTGGCTGGTCCATCGTTAACTCAATATTCGCTTTAGCAGATAAAAAGGTCTTATCATAGGACACTATTTTTGCAATCACACCGGCGTCTTGTGCATTAAGCTGCGCAATCATCAGCTCCGTTTGCTCTTGCGTATACTGACCTACGTAATAGGTAGCGCCTAAACTTGTCGCAGCGACAACTGCAGCTGCAATTAAAGACTTTTTCATCAATATCCCTTAAATATATAAATATGATACGCAGCAAGATTAACAAATCTGTCAGCCGAGTAATAGTGATAAACTCCGCATCTATAATTATGTCTTCACGTAATAACTATGTTAAAAAGAGTACTTCAGTTTTCAGTTAATTGAATAACTAGCTGACAAATAAAGAGCGGTCTAAGCTGACTATTAATATGTTTTCGATTTAGCAAAAAGGAATAAACTATGGCCGGAAAAAATATGGCCTGGATCCACAACCCCATCACAGGCGGAGCCCTGTTAGTTATTGCCACTATCAGCGCCCTACTTTGGGCCAACCTAGCCCCCGAGAGTTACCATCACTTTTGGCATGAAACCTTATGGCAAGTCGGCAAAGCCAGCGGCACTATCCATAATATTAATTTGCATGCCGTCGCCAATGAATTTCTGATGGCGATCTTCTTTTTCTTCATAGGCTTAGAGATTAAGCGAGAGTTACTCGACGGTGAGTTATCTAGCGTACAAAAAGCCTCTTTACCTGTGGTGGCGGCGTTAGGCGGCGTTGTTATCCCCGTTGCTATTTACAGTTATTTTAACGCTGGCACCGAAGCGGCTCGAGGCTGGGGGGTTCCCATGGCGACGGATATCGCTTTTGCCCTTGGCGTATTAGCCCTGGTCGGTAACAAAGTGCCTTTAACATTAAAGGTGTTCTTATCCGCGCTGGCGATCGGTGATGATTTGATGGCAGTAATGGTGATTGCGATTTTCTACACCGCAGAAATTAACTTCGCTGATCTGGTTTACGGCATGATAGGCTTTGTCATTCTGGCCGTAGCCAACCGTTGTCACGTAAGGAACCTGTGGATTTATTACCTCACGGGTCTGGGTATTGTTTGGCTTGGCTTCCTCGCTTCTGGCGTGCACGCAACGATTGCCGGTGTTATTGTCGCCTTCACAATTCCTTCTCGCCGCGGTATTGATATGCACTCTTACATGCGAAAAGTGAAGCGTTTACTGAAAAACTTAGAGCCAGAGCGCCATCACACCTCAGACGTCTTAAGTAAACATGCGATTAAGTCTCTTAAGCGCATCAAAGCATTAAGCTATGAAGCCGCAAACCCGTTACAGCTAAAAGAAAAAGCACTGCACCCAATTGCTACACTTTTCATCGTGCCGTTTTTTGCCTTAGGTAACGCCGGCGTACCTATCAACCAAGAAATAATCGACCAACTCACCAGTCCTATCGCGCTGGGTGTTGCACTAGGCTTGTTAGTGGGTAAACCTTTGGGCATATACCTGTTTACTAAACTGTTTGTAATGTGTGGCTTTGGTCAGTTGCCAGAAGGCGTGACATGGCGTCACATTATAGGCGCTGGCTTTTTGGCAGGTATGGGCTTTACCATGTCAATTTTCATTACCGACTTGGCATTTATTGGTGAAATGAGTCAGCTTACGGCTAAGCTCGCGGTATTGATAGCCTCTATTATTGCCGGTGTGGTGGGTTTTGTTATCTTAAAAACAAGCCCAGATATAAAGCCTCAGGCTTAAAGTTATCATCCTTGATGGAAGTAAAAAGGCCAAGGCGTAAAAACCTTGGCCTTTTTACTTCCATCAGGTTATTGCACGGTTTACTTTTTCGATGACAAATCGCAACGTCTTGCGAGTAATCGACGATACCAACCCAATAGACCCAGTAACGCAATACTCAAGCCAATCGAACCACCGCCACCACCGCTGCCACTAGTGTCACCGCTGTTATCACCTGGAGCCGAGTCCTCTGCAGGTACAAAAGTTAATTTGCTCTGTACCAAGTCATAAACGCCATCGTTATCAATGTCTTCCAACAGTTGTACTTGTACATCAAATGTCTCAACCTCAGGTTGGGCTTGATACTCGAATGGTAAGTCAAGGTAACCGCCTGCAGCGACTTCGTATGTACTAAGGGTACCAGCGCGAATATTATCCCGGACAGGGTTTACCGTAATACTGTCTATATTTACCACTTGGCTTGAGTGGTTATACAGTCGGACCAGGTAAGTTTGCTCTGTACCTGGCGCCATGCCGTAGTAGATATTATCCTCTAATATTAGCTGAGTTTTGACTTGCGCAATCCATTCCTGGTAATAACTGACTTCAGTGTAACTATCAGGCAGTGCCGCAACACCGCAATATCGAGAGTAACCAGCGCTCACAATGCCGACTTGCCGCATTTGATTTCCGTCCCACAGCGATAATGGACCGCCACTGTCTCCGAAACACGCGTTTTCATCCGCACCTCCGGCGCAAAAAGCGCCTTGATTTTGTTCCCCTGCACAATCAAGGTAGGTTAAATCTACTTGTTTAAGTAAAGGTAAATACTCAGTACCGCTTTGGTTGACAGCTCCCCAACCATACAATCTAAATTGTGTTGATTGCAGTGGCAACTGCTGAAAATCAACACGGTCAAGTAAAGGTAAAGATTGCAATTCCACCGCCTCTGACAGTTTTATCAACGCAATATCATTAATTAAATAATTGCTTTCATAGTCAGGGTGAAGAAATACTTTACTGGCAGCAACCCTTTTACCCTCACCATTGAGGTCTTTATTACCAAAAAATATATGTAAATCCGGCACGGCAGGAGTGCCTTCAATCCCATCCAAGCAATGAGCGGCTGTTAATACCCATTGCGAGTCAATGAGTGAACCGCCGCAAAAATGGTTCCAGCCTTTATCATAAAACTGCAAGCTTGCCATCCAAGGAGGTATGTTTTCAGCAAAGCTCCCACCAACAATCCTTGGGTACAATTGCTCACTGCTCACGGCGTTGAAACTCAACAAGGCGCCGATACTGGCAATTAAATGGGTTTTCATATTACTCCTTGTCCTTAGGGCGGACACTCCATTATGACGATATTTTGGACCTTAAGCTTGATGCTACTCTTTAATCATATCTCACTTCAACTGTTGCTCAGCCAAACTCAAATCTAACGTCGCTTTTAATAATTTGAATAGTAAAATTGCTGCATCAATCTCTTCTTTACGGTTGGTCAAGCTTTCAATGTTTAACCCAAAAGGAATGCCTAAAGGCAAACAGGCTTGCAATATCTGCTGTAAGTTATTACGGCAAATATGGATCGATTCGATCAATGGGTTTTCTGCTTGTAAAATTCGTAAGCTGGTTGCTTCTGGAACAGCAATGCCGAGCCACTCGATAAATTCCAAGGTTTTAGCGCTACCACAAGGTGAAAAGGTTAAAATCACACGAGCAGGCGGCTTCCCACTTTCTTTGCACTGCAACGCGTAACGCGTCAACAAATCAATCGTGGCCTGTGCATCGTAAACGGCTTGCGAGATAAAAAATTCACAACCTTGGCTTTGCTTATGTTGCAGCCTTAAATGTTCATCACCCTTTTTAGCATGACGCTCAGCAATGGTTACCCCACCTAATTGAAATGACAGTGGGCTATCTTGTAAAACTTGATAGGCTTCAGGCAATGGCAGCTTAATTTCGCCATCGGAAGACGGGCTTCCCACCAGCACCAAGTCACGCACACCAAATTGGTGCCAAGCTTGATTTAACCAAGCTTCAAAATCAGCTTTATCGCGTTGTGACACGCTTTTGTAAGTGATAACTTCGCGTTGCGATTTACTGGCCAACAATTGGCTATAAAGGCGAGGATCATGAGTGGATTTAAATGGGAACGGACGAGGTTTATCAATACGTGATGTTTCGTCTTGAATATCATAAACGATTAAGCCGTCATACTCGATTTCGGTTAAGCGCTCTAACAGTTTGTCAGCAATGCCAGCGACAGCACTAAGCTCAGTATTTTCTTTTGGCGGTGTAGTCCCAATAAAGTACACCCCACAAGTCAGCTCGGTAAATTTTTGTTGTAAGTTTGTTGGCATAGCATGGCTCCTAAAAATGCAACCATGATTGTCGCATACTCACTTGTTAAGTCCAGTTAGCAAGCGAAAACAAGACAGGTTTATGCGGCGTGAGTAAGAAAAAAATGTCTCAAAATGTTGCGAAAACAGACAATACAGATCACACTAAATAATGAGACGCGTATTTAATGCCTCCCGTGTTTTGGTAAAGTCTTTTGTACTGGTGGCGATAAAATATGCATCGTAGGGGCTACAAATATTAGCCTGAGTTACACCAACCATGATGTGAGGTTTATAAGCAAACCCTACCGTCCAAACCAAGCTCAGTAAAATTAAGAAATAAGCGGAAAGTGAAAGTAGAAAGTAGAAAGTAGAAAGTAGAAAGTAGAAAGTAGAAAGTAGAAAGTGTAAGAAAAGTAAATTGGAAACAGGTGAGTACAGGACGTAATAAGCGCATGCAAAGCGAACAGCTTGTTAGACCGTAGGCAAATTTATAAAGTAAGCATTTTGCCTTCTTCCTTTATGATAAGCGGGGAAATATTCCTCCGCTTCACACTCGGCCCTGTAGGCCAACAGGAAGAAGGCATTATCTCCTCTTGATCCCATCAGGCATCTATTGCCAGCCCGTGCTCTCTTTGTTCCTCCATATTTCTTTTTTAATACATCTTAATTAGCCTGTTGTCATCGACTTATCCCCTCACCCTATGTGTAGCGCTGAAATGGCTCTCTTTGGGCGGAGCTAAACTCCTAGGTTTTATTCACTCTTATCATGCCCTTGCCCTAGGTTGAGCCAGAATAACAACACAGCCTTATCGTAATATTTAGCACATCAGACAGGTATAATTTGATCTTGCTGGCAAAACTGTCACTGGAACCGGTCGCAAAACAGCATAAGCTCACAGAGCCAAAGCACGAACATTGCGAAACATTCCGACTGTGCCAAGATAAACCTAATAAAGTTATCAAAAAGCAGTATCTAACGGGACTTATATGCGCAGTATCAGTTTCGCGTTAATTGGACTTTTCGCGTTATCAAGTGGCAGTGCCGTCGCCACGCAGATGTTAGGGGAAGACATCAAACTTGCACAACACGAGTTATATTTATCGCATCATGAGCAAGCGTTAGCCTTTGCTAACAAAGCGTTAAATGAAGGTGAACATATGACACGTTTAGCGGCTCTAAATATTAAAGCGTTGACCTATATAGATTTAAACGACCAAACCAACGCGGCACTGGCGATTGACGAGTTAGCACAAGAGTGTGCAGTAAGCCGCCAGCAGCAAGCTCAAGAGGTTGACGACTTATACAGCGAGCTGCTGGAAATGCGCTTTGCAGCGGTTTAAAGATGACTGCTAGTGGTCATCGAACTTAGCCGTTAATTCCGCGAGCTGTTGTTGTAGCAGGGACACTTGCAGCTCTAACTCTGCAACCCTTTCACTCAGACCGCTTGCTTGCATCAACTCTGAGGTGTGCCTGTCAACTGGGGTAACGTCACTCGCTTCGGTATCATTATCAATACTGGTATCATCACTAAATAGCTGCACATAACGACAATCTCGCTTCCCAGCTTGTTTAGGTAAGACTTTCACCATCGCCATATCTTGATGCTGTTGCAACTCGGTCAAACACTGTTCGACCTCTTGCACATCGCTAAACTGATACAATCTTTGCGTGCGAGTGCGCAACTCTCCAGCGGTTTGTGGGCCACGTAAAAATAATACGCATAACACCGCAACCTGGGCAGCTGACAAGCTCAAGCCGCCAAACTCCTGATTGCAAAAACGGTGATCATATTTATTCACCCTCGATCCCAAGGTTTGCAATGTCACAATGCGTTTGCTAACCAGCAAATCCACCGCCCCTTGCACCTCTGCCTCAGACAGGTTTAAAACCGGCTCTCGACTGCTTTTTTGATTACAGGCTGATGTTAAACTATTGAGTGTTAAGGGATAGTGATCGGGAGTCGTCACTTGCTTTTCCAGTAAGCAGCCCAATACTCTAAGCTCATTTTGACTAAAATTGTATTCCATTTTTATTCCCTCAATATAGTCAAGCTGCTAACTTGCAACAATCACAACGCGGCTATCATTGCCTTCATCAGCAAAAAACTGGTTCACCAAGGCCACGCCTTCCATTAACCCCAGTAAGACTTCCGGGCAGTTATTGATCAACATTTCAGCACCTTCTAACATCACCGCCAAAGGTTCACCGTCTTCTAGCACTATGCCAGTCAGCTCGTCGTCGTCGTCAATCAGGTTTTTCATCGCATCGGTCCAACATTCCATATTGTGGTCATAAAAACCGGTAAATTGGAAAACACGAAAACTCTCACTGTGAAAATCTTGCCAATCATAAACATCGGCCACATTTAAATATACTTGCATGAACAACCCTTATTAATATTTCATTTTACTCATGTGCAGCGCCATTCAAACGAGGAACCAACCCACTTGCTCGTTGCGTACGCTTTATTATTGCCTGGTTAAGTAAGGCGACCGAACTAAACAGATCCAATTTCGTTTTCGCCCGGGTGATCCCGGTATACACTAATTCTCTGGTAAGTACCGGAGCCATTTTATCAGGTAAAACCATTACGGTATGATTAAATTCAGAGCCCTGACTTTTATGCACTGTCATCGCGTAAACCGTCTGATGCGCCGGCAGGCGGCTGGGTAAGAAGTGATGGACCTTGCCATCTGCTAATTCAAAATACACGCGGTTGGCACCGTCTTTATTCGCCAGACAAATACCAATATCGCCATTGTACAAGCCTGCTTGATGGTCATTTTGGGTAATAATAATCGGTCGGCCAGGGTACCAAGGCGTAATATTCAAAGCTGGCTGAATAAGGCGGGCTTGAGTCAACCAGTCCTCAACTTGCTCATTCATGCCCTCAACACCATAAGGTCCTTGCCTAAGTGCAACCAACACTTGATATTGATTAAAGGCATTCAACATTGCTCTGGCTTCATCGGCATTGTCGCTGTGAACAGGCTGCAGCAAATTTAAATACTGCTGATACCCTGCGACTGTCATATGCTGTAACGTCGCCATTTCAGACAAGGCATGCAAATCAATATCTTGATACTGTGACCACAAGGGCGCAATTGTTTTTACTGCACCATGATTCACGGCATTGGCCAAGTAACCAATACCCGAGTATTGGTGAAAACGGTAACTGCGTTTTAATTGGCATATTTTATCTGCGATTGGGCTCGCGACACCCGACGCGGACGTTAATTCATAACCGGTTAACTGACATAGCCTTGCTGCTTGCTGCTGACTAAAACCTTGCTCAGAAAAGCTGCAAATATCACCAAGTACTGACCCCGCTTCTACTGAGGCCAATTGGTCTTTATCACCAAGTAAAATAATCCGGCAATGGGGTGGTAGCGCGGCCAACAAACGAGCCATTAGAGGTAAGTCGACCATTGATGCCTCATCCACCACTAATACATCCAAATGCAACAAATTCTCTTGGTGGTGGCGAAAATCATGACGTCCGGGGATGACCCCGAGCAAACGATGAATGGTACTGGCTTGAGTCGGGATCCGCTCACTGATGTCAGGTGCCAACCCTAAGCCTGCAACCGCAGCAGTAATAGATGCTGTGAGCCGGGCAGCCGCTTTACCAGTTGGCGCAGCCAAGCGAATGTCGAGGGGTTCACGAGGCGACTGCATTAATAATAAGGCTAACAGCTTGGTTACTGTGGTGGTTTTTCCCGTACCAGGCCCGCCAGAAATAATGGCTATATCACTGGTAGCAGCCAGCGCAGCTGCCACCTTTTGCCAATTTAATTGGGCGTGGCTGGGAATATAAGCCATCACCTGAGGCAATAAAGCAACCGCATCCGTTGACTCATACGCTTGCAACAAGCATTGACTGACCTCGCCCCAATTGACAAGTGCTGGATGCACCACATCTAAATACTGCGTTGCAAAAGCGCGGGCGTTATCGGGGTTATTTAAATCTGCATGTAACTGGCGAGCAACAAAAAACCAGTCGGGCGCAAACAAGCTATTTAACTGCTCACCTAGCGTAACCAAAGACTCGGCCTCAGGCGGCGCGCTCGACTGCAATAAACGAGCAGCAACCGCTTGTTCAAATAAACAGTAACGGGTTAAATACAGTCGATTGCGCTGCAATTGCAAAGGTTTTCCCTCTCCCACAGCATGGCATTGGGTCAAAAAAGTCGGCCAACTGCTTGGTTCAGGTAACTGCTCATGGGGGAATGACCACTCCGCCAACAAACCATCTGCAGCAAAATAAGCATCAAGTGAGGCTAAATCCAAGCAAACGTTACCTCTGCCTAACTCATAACTGGTTAATGCCGCGCACACAACGCTAACAGGGTGCGCTTGAGACTGAGCAATAAATTGAGCAAAATGATAATCCAATAAGCGGAGTTGAGAAGGCCCAATTAAGGCCTTGAGCTGCGTTAACATAATACTCCTTGTACCGGCTCACTTAAGTGTTCACCTCGAAAGACTTGATCTAACTGCTCAATAAAGCTCAATGCTGGACGATGATAAAACACGCCTTGCTGCTCCCCTTGCATGCCGCGTAAGAAAAGGTAATACACACCGCCAAAATGTTGTTGATAATCATAGTTAGGTAACCGCTGTTGCAGAAAGCGATGCAGAGCCAAGCTATACAGTTGATATTGGAAATCGTACCTGTGTTCTATCATGGCTCGTTGCATGTTTTCAGTGTTATAGTCTTGCAGCGTATCTCCCAAATAATTTGACTTATAATCGAGAACATAATACTTACCTTGATGCTCAAAGGTTAAGTCGATAAAGCCTTTGAGCATACCTTGGACCGTGGCAAAATTGAGCGCACCCGCTACCTTTGACAGATCATCATACCCTTGCAGTAACGCGTTAACGTCAGCCGCGTTGATGCTGGCCATTGGCAGAAAAAACTCCATTTCAATGAGGCATTGCGCCGGTTTAATATGCTCTAACGCAAAGCCTTGCCCCAAGTTTTGCTGTAATACCTGTTGGATCCAAGGCGTTAACACAGGCAGCCAATCGGCTTCATAACCCTCATTTTCAAGCTGCTCAGCAATGATTGGCGCTAAATATTCGGTGGACGTTTGGGTGAAATCAAACTGCTCAAACAAGGTATGTAAAAAGGTACCCGCCCGGGCGCCTTTATGAAAGGTGAAGACACTCTTGCCAGGTTCGTCTAATTGCTCCACCGCTACTTCTACGTCTTCTTTTTGCGCCAAGCTGGCCTCACCATGACCGCGAGACAGACTAGAGTAACTGGTTACCCACCAGTTACGCTCTATTTCATGATTCAGGTCTAATGGCGCAACCCTTTGTTGCTGCTTAGCCAGCGCTTGGTAACGGGGCTCTGCCTGCGTGTCGACAGGCCATAATGCAATATCAGCACACTTTTCAGTTAATGATTGCAGGGCTTGCTTAAGCTGTGGCAAGTCTTGTTCTTGGCCATGTTGCAATAAATACCCCAAAGCGCTGCGGTGTAAATCCGTGGTGACACTCTTTCCGGCTCGAGCTTTAAGTGGGCTGACACCAAGGTAACAAGCAAACACGCTGCGAGTCAGTGCCACATAAAGCAATCTCAGGTCTTCCGCTAATCGCTCGGTGTCTGCAAGCTCCAAATGCTGCGGCTCTTTAAAGAGATCTAAAGTGGCCAGACCGCTCTCTGGGTGATGAAATAGTGCCGTTGAAGCGGCTCGAAAACTGCAAATAAAAGGCAAAAACACAAAATCATACTCTAGCCCTTTGGATTTATGAATAGTGACTATTTGCACCAAATCTTGATCGCTTTCTAAGCGCAGTTGCTGTTCATCGTCATGGCCATTGGCGTGGTTAATATGCTCAAGGAACCATCGCAGTAAAGCGAATGGGCCATCTTGCTCGGCGCTGGCTTGCTGTAATAATTCACCAAGGTGAAGCAAATCGGTTAAGGTACGTTCCCCCTCTAAACCAGACATTAAACGGGCGCAGATCCCCCGTTGGCTAAAGAGCTGCCGTAACATGGGTAAAATACCTTGCTGTAGCCATAGTTGCCGATATTCAACAAACTCCGCAATCAAGGCTTCCCAACGCTGCTCGTCTTGGCAAAACTCATCGAGCTCAAGCAAGCTAAAGTTAAATAACTCACACGCCAGCATCGCACGTAGCAGGCGGTCATCACTTGGCGTCAACACGGCGGCCAAAATACGGTACAAATCGACGGCTTGTTGACACCCAAAAACACTCTCACGATTGGAAAGGTAAACGCTTTTAATGCCCTGCTGTGACAGCGCGGCCTTAATGCGCGTTGCTTCCGTACCCGTGCGCACTAGCACGGCAATCGAGCCGGCTTTAATCGGAGTAGGCTGCGCACGGCCCTTCACTTGCATAAAGCAGTGACCGCTATCTGAGCCAGTTAAAATCCGATTGATTTGATTGGCACAGGTGAGCGCCATCGTTTGCAGATAGTCATTTTTATTTTGTGTGCCACTTTCCGGTTCAGCAAGCCACACGTTAACAGCCGCTTGAGGCGTATCTAATAAACACCACGTTTTCTCAGCCTTGCCTTGGGGGAAGTTCACGGGCATGAAAGCAATGTCGTGCTCATAAATAAAGGGAGCTGGCGCTTGTGCAAAGATTTGGTTAACGCCATTAATCATTGCAGCAGTAGAGCGATAGTTATTGTCTAAGGTGTAGTGATCGAGCACAGAGCGCCGCGCGTGAATATAAGTGAAAATGTCAGCACCCCGAAAGCCGTAAATAGCTTGCTTGGGATCGCCAATCATAAATAAACCGGCGCTTGACTGCTGACCATAAAGGTAAGTAAAAATGCGATACTGAACTGGGTCGGTATCTTGAAACTCGTCGATCATGGCTACCGGAAAGGCGCTCACAATACTTTGTTGCAATTGTTGCCCTTGCTCACTTTGCAACGCCAAGTCTAAATTCACCAGCAAATCATCAAAGTTCAGCTCGTTGGTTTGCCTTTTATGTTTTGTCAGCCGCTGCTTTACCCAGCTCATAGCGTGCACAAGTAAGGGCTCTTTAAGTGATAAATCACTGGCAAGCAGGTCATCTACTTGTTCAAATACATGATGCTGCGGCGCTTCGCCTTTGGGGGTTTTATCAAACAATGCGGTTTGGCTAAATTTGTCTAACTTATCCGGCAACTGACAGCTTGTAACATCTTGCTGTGCCCAGTTGTTTACTTGGTGAAACCAAGCCGGAAGGTTCTTCTTACTGTAACTGCGTTTGCTGACATCAGATTGACCAATAATCATCATGATGTCGTCCGCCACTTCACGCCACTGTTGCTTGAACTGTTCAATGTTATTAAGGTTTGCTTGAAAGGCAGCACTTAGGTCAAACTCTTTTACAGCAGGTAAAATATCCACTTCAGATTGATGCAATAAAGCGTGTAGATCCTGCTGCAGTTGTTGTGGCTCAGACCAAATTTCATAAACAGCTTGAGTTTCTGCGGGTGGTAAAGGGTAAAAGTGGATCCGCCAATAATCATTTACCGCTTGCTGGATCATGGCGCCTTGCTCTTGTACCAACTCGGCTTCAAACAAACTGCCAGATTCAAACGCATGTTGCTTAAGCATACGCTGACAAAACCCGTGGATTGTAAATACAGCCGCTTCATCCATCTGCCGCTCAGCACTTTGCAGAACCTGCTGCGCCCATTCGTGATCAGATATATCATTCAGTAAAGCCACCGCAACGGGATCGTTAGAGTCTGCTTCACCAAGCTTAAAATACTGTTTTTGAAGCTTGATTCGCTTGCGAATGCGATCCCTAAGTTCAGCGGTTGCCGCCTCTGTAAAGGTCACAACTAATATTTGATCTATGCTGACCGGTGTTTCACGTTTTACGCCTTCGCCACCATGGCCTAATAATAACCGTAGCACTAAGCTGGCAATGGTATAAGTTTTTCCGGTGCCAGCAGATGCTTCTATTAATCGCTGGCCATGCAATGGAAATGTAAGGGGTTGAAGTTGCTGCGCCATTACTCTCCCTCGCCTTTTAGTTCATTGATATTAGCAAACAATGGGCCAAGTACTTGGCCGGCCAACTCAGTAAACTCGGGCCAACGCGACATTAACTCTGGATAACACCTTGCGATATACGGATCAACGCCTTCACCTTGCAGGACAAAGGTGCCATTAAACCGTTTCAAAGCTTCTTGCTGCGCTTTTTCATGTAAAACCTCGTCTGCGGTTTGCTGAACAATGGCTAAAGGATCTTTGTGGCAGAGCTTTCGGGCCCAGTCAAACGCAGTGCTGGCGAAAAAAGGCAAAGGTAAGTCTTGCCCTTGTAAGAACAACGAGACCATTTCAGTCAATTTCGCATGAGCATAGTCTTGGCTTAATGGCGCAAGCTGCCAAGCACCATTCTTGCCTATAACAACGCTGTCTTTCCCAGCATAGCCATTGGCGTAATAACATAAGTGCAACAGCCAATGCTGAAGCATGTCTTTACCACCAATGTTACCTGGCTTGAATGATAATAAAGCCTGCTGATAATGATTCTTAAGCCAGCCTTGGAGCTGGATCTGATGTCCGCCCGCAAGCGAGATCGTTTGTTTTATTTCTAAATCGTCTGCTACCTGGCTTGAAAAAGGCAGTATTTGCTCGGCTAAATGTTGCATTTCAGTCACTTGAGTACGAAACTGGATCTGGCCAAACTGCCCTACTGGTAACTGACCGCTGGCGGCCACAGCTTGCTCCAGAGTATTTATATCTTGCTGATTGATAAGCTGAGTCAATACTTGTTCTGCCAATTGATAACGCGCTAACCCGTCTAAACTGAATGGCTCATCATCGTAGTAGCTAACTTCTTCTAACTGCAAAAATACCTTAAGCCTTTGAGTCATAAAATACTGGCAAGGATGTCGCCAAAACCGCACCAATTGGCTTAGTTCAAGCTCGCTGATTGTTTGACTTTCAAGTGACTTATCCTGCTCGATAAACGGGCGAGGTGTTTGCTCTGGCTGTTGCGATGCTAACCACCACTCTTTGGCATAGGTGTGAAAGCGACCATCGAAATAAGCGGGGCTAAAGGGCTGTAAGGGGTACTCCGTGAGTAACAAATCCCGCAAATCACCTTGCTCGGCTTTAAAGCCTTCTAAGCAATAATCCATTAACTCGCTCACTAATACTGAAGGTACTCGTTCGGTATTGTCTTTGACACTTTTGCTAATATAGCTGATGTATAAGTATTGCTGAGCGGAAGAAATGGCTTCCAAAAACAGGTAACGGTCATCGTCTCGTCGAGAGCGGTCTCCTTTTTCCATTTTTTCAGCCATAAGATCAAAACCTAATGGCTGAATCGTACGCGGATATACACCGTCATTCATGCCCAATAAACAAACCACTTTAAAGGGAATAGAGCGCATTGGCATCAAGGTACAAAAGTTAACTTGCCCGGCTAAGAAACGTTGGCTGCTGCGCTCATTGTTTAAAGCTTGATACAAGTAATCCCTTAACACCTCTAACGATAAATCTTCATTAAATTGGCTTTGCAGCATTTGCTGCTCTAAATCATTCACCTTGTCTTTAATTAAACTAAGTGCCGCTAACCCCTCGTCATCCACTTGATAAAAATCTTGCAACAGTTGCAAAATATGCTGCTTCCATTGTGAAATGGGCTGCTGTTGCAATAATGCCAAGTTGAGCGACATCAGTTTATCGATAAAATCGCACAATTTCCCCAAAGGCTCAGCCGCTAAGCCTTGGCATTGGTTATAAGGTAATACTCCGGCAAATAAGTTGTCGTCCATCGCGTAGCCTAATAGCATGCGCTTTAAGCCAAACAACCAGGTATTTTGACCGGTAGCCGGCAGTTGAAACTTATCAGCATCGCGCTCATCTAAGCCCCAACGGATCCCGCTTTCAAGCACCCATAAACGTACTTGTTCGAATTCTTGCTGGCTAATTTCAAACTTGGCTAGAATTGCAGGCACAGCTAAAATCTCGAGTAGCTCGCTACTTCGACAGCGGCTGATAGGCAACGCCAATAAACTTAAAAAGCTGGTAAGTATCGGATTTTCGTGGGTTGCACTGCGGTCTGAAATCGCAAATGGAATCTTCAACTCTTGTTTAGCGCTGCCAAACACCGCCTGAATATAAGGACTATAAGCATTGATGTCTGGCATCATTACAATAACGTCTTTTGGCGTTAATTCAGGGTGCGAATCAAACAGCTGTAATAATTTATCATGTAAAACTTCTACCTCACGCATACCGCTGTGACAACCTACAAACTGTAACGAGTCGTCTTCTTGGCTAACCTCTCGTTGGCAGCCGTCATCAGCAGTTGCGTCATGTAAATCTAAAATGTCTGTTTGGATCCAAGCCAATAAGTGGTCTTGCAGAGGTTCAACAAAGTGATGGTAGTCTTGCACTTCTAGACTATGCAATTGATATAGAAAGTCTCGCCCCAGCTTGCCCGTTGAGGCCAATAACGGATTACCTACTTGGAAGTTTTCCAGCGATGCTATTGCCGGTAAAACGGGTTTTTCTTCAGATGTTATTAGCTGGCCTTGTTGAAGCAATACTCGGCTGCGAACCTGATTTTGTAGCTTAGCAAGATAACGCGCATCGACAATATCATCCCAAAATTGCTGACAAGGGTTAGTCAGAAATAAAGACACTTCGACGTGTTTTCCAAGTGCAACTAAGGCTTTTAAGTACTCCGGCGCTAATGCCGAAATACCAAATACAAACAAACGCTTTGGCAATTGTGATAAATGTTCAGCTTGCCCAAGTCGCTGAATTAAATCAGCGTATAAGCCTGCCCTGTGATAAGGTTTTTCACCATTCTCTGACACAAAATTATCATTAATATGTGCCGTTAAAGCTCGCCATAAAATGGGCTGCCAGGCCTGTTGTTCAAGCCACGCAGGCGCTACCTGATCATGTTCCCACGCTTGGATCCACTGCGGCCGATATACTAAATATTGGTCAAAGATATCAGCTACCTTATGGCTCAGTTGAAAACGTTTAATACCCGCTTCGTCATCGGCCAAATAATGTTTGAGCGGAGCAAAGTCAGGGTGCTCATAAAATTGCGGTAATAAGGTCATAAGTGACCATGCCATAGCAGACTTGTTATACGGGCTTTGCTCAGGAACACCGGGTAGTACTTGCTTAAAAGTTTGCCAGATAAAGCTGGCTGGCAACGGAAACTCAATATTGGCAGTAATCCCGAGTGACTTTGCCAATTCAATTTTTAACCACTGCGCCATACCTGGGCTTTGTACTAAAATTTGTTCCGCTTGGAAAGGGTGATCCAAGGGCTCTTGTTGGATCAATAATGCTAAAATTTCCTTTAGAAAATCCAGCCGATTAGAATGGTATAGCTTAAACAAGGCAAGCCTCGAGTCTCTGGTAGATAGAGCAAGTGTGGAAGAAATAACAAGGATATGCAATGACATTAAAGGTGATAAACACGGCTTATCACCTTTTCGAAACAGGCAGGTAAACGCTAGCTCAAATTATCAATAAAGCTCTGCGGTGGTGCGAAGAAAATCACCCCCGTTTTAGCTTTAGTGTAATCAAGTAACTTATCGTAATGGCCTTGTTCGTCGGCATATATCATTTTCCGTAAGGCAATATTGACCACCTCAGGAGATTTTGCGAAACCAATAAAATAAGCGCCGTGTTCCATCGCGTTACCATAAGGCATATTTTGACGATACATCGGAATTTCTTTACCCTGATCATCGGTCGACTTGCCTTTATTGACATGAGCGTAAGCCGGTTTTTCTGCTTTGCTCATTTCAATGTCGTCTTGTTTGCTGCGGCCAATGACTTTTTCTTGTTGCGGTACCGCCAATTTATTCCACTTAACTAAGTTATGAACATAACGTTGTACGGTAATGTAACAACCGGCTTGATAATCACCTTCACTGATTAATACCGCCGAATTTCTTGCTTCTTGTACTGGGTTTTCGGTACCGTCAACAAAATCAATCATGTCACGGTTTTTCAAATAAGAATAGCCTTGCACGTCCTCAATCACGGTGGCTATGCCAGCTAAGATTTGCGCAGCACCTTTAGCAATTTGAAAATTTAAATCCATTCTCGTTGATTTTATCACTAGCAAAATGTCGCCAGCAGTGGCTGGAAAATGCCGCTCAGCCTCTTCCATTTCTGTAAAAGGGACTAATTGGTCAGGTTTTTCATGCGTAAAAAGCAAAGGCCAACCATGATCAGAAAACGCCATTAGCCAAGTCAAATCACACTCGGGATCTTGCTGTTTTACTTGCTCAATAAGCTGTTTAATAGCTGCAACACGTTGGCTGAACTCAGTAAAGTCGGCGCCATTATCCAGCGTGAAAGTAACAAAATCCGCAAACGGTTTACCATCAGATAACACAGCACTTTGTGGATGCACATAACCCCCTCAGAAAAATCAATGCAATAGATTACACTATAGATGAATCCAGCAACCGGATCTTTATATTAAATCAAAGCAGAAACAGTTCATTGATAAAATTTGACGCTTATCGGTTACCATCTGAAGGGGTAAATTCAAGGCAAAAAAAAAGCCACTCTAAGAGTGGCTTTCTAATCTGGTGCTGATACCCAGAATTGAACTGGGGACCTCACCCTTACCAAGGGTGCGCTCTACCGCCTGAGCTATATCAGCATTTAAAGCAAATGTTCAAACATTGCTTAAAATGGAAAAACCGCAACTGTTCAGCTGCGGTTTTGTAATTCAAAGCTTGGCGGTGACCTACTCTCACATGGGGAAACCCCACACTACCATCGGCGCTACTGCGTTTCACTTCTGAGTTCGGCATGGGATCAGGTGGGGCCACAGCGCTATGGCCGCCAAGCATAAACTTTTAATTCGGAAAGCCGCTATCGTTCTCAAACTTCTCGTTCACAAGCACTTCGTAATTCTTTGGCTTCAACACCGCTTAGGTGTTGTATGGTTAAGCCT
>NZ_QZCH01000033.1 GCF_003596335.1 Motilimonas pumila | reverse complement strand
TTTAATGATACTTCGCCTCGTACTCTGCCGATCCAAAACCAACCTTTTTCTTGAACTTGCCTAAACCAAGTATTCCTGAATCCTGCATCTGATACGATGATTGGGTTGGCTTCTTTTGGCAGGATTTTCTGTAACTGGTCGAGAAATGTTTGATGGCTTTTCGGTGAATTATAGTGCTTATATTCGAAGACTTGTTCGTAAATCGTGACTGCACGCCCATCGAGTGCGATGGACGCCCGAAGGGTCATATAACGAAGTTGCTCGCGCACATCAGACCAGTCAACAAGAATAATAGGGCAGGGATTAGCCCGTGTAATTAAGTGGGCGTGCCACTTATAAATGGAGTCTTTTTCGCGGTGTAAATGTGGGTTACCGAGCAGCCTATCGACACGCTTAATGGCATGCTTAACCGTGGTGTTGGAATCCAGT
The DNA here is from genome assembly GCF_003596335.1 of Motilimonas pumila. Taxonomy (GTDB): domain Bacteria; phylum Pseudomonadota; class Gammaproteobacteria; order Enterobacterales; family CBDFNC01; genus Motilimonas; species Motilimonas pumila. The sequence goes on along the minus strand of NZ_QZCH01000033.1, from coordinate 35,075 downwards.
TTTCTGCCAAGCTTGGTTAAGGTTAAATCAGCGCCATTGAGCACGCTTTTAGTGGCAAGTATCAGAGAGCTCAGTCGTTTTTTGTGAATATTAGGGCATTGTTCTGTCAGTGTTTGTTGTAGAATTTGAATGTCGCGCATCGTAAGGTATTCCTATTAAATACATTTGATAAGGTGTGTTTTTGGCGAAATTCATTAGATCAGAATGAGCGATGCGCGTCTACTCATTGTTTTTATTGGAAATTATGAGGGGATTCGTGAGAGTGCCAATAAAAGGGGAGATATTTGTTTGTAAACCACTACAGTATTCACCTTCAAACTGTTGCTCGGCACATTCAGATAGCTCTAGTGAAAATGCATTGAAATAAAACTTTCGACATTAAATGTAAAATAAATATCACAAAATAGAATATTAAAGATAAGTAAGCGGAGTAAATACAGAAAAATTGTTCAAACTACCATCACGAACAGTAAACAATATGATTTCAAAATAAAAAAGCCCCAATATGAACATGGGGCTCTAGAAGCTTAATAAAGTATTATTTATTAAGTTGTTCTCGTATTTGGTTATTTTTCTTAACTGGGTGGTTAGATAAATCACCAATAGCACTTCGTCCTTGGAAGTTTCCAGGACAAGCAGTATCGCTAAACTCTTGGCTAGGGTCGATTAAATAAGAAGTCGTTATCTTATCAACACAACTAAAACCAGTAAAACTGAAGCCATGCTCAACTACATCCGTTACTGTGACAAGTGCGGCGTTGTCACCATAGCTGTTCTCCATTTGAACACCCCACGAGTAAGGCGTTCTTGGATCTAATTCTCCAGCAACCAGTAGCACTTTTTGCCCGCTTAATACTTGCTCCATATTTTCAATAACAGGAATAGGATCTTGCTCACCATTCCACTGGTAACACTCCGAGGTTTGAACGTATCCAACTAATCCGAACACTAAAGACTCATTCATAAAGTCTGGGAACATGGCATCAATTTCATTTGCACTCAAGGGGGATGATTCATCTGTACACATCACAGCTTTGAACATTGCATTAAATCGATAATCATCAGCTACCAGTGTTGGGTAATTCACTTTTGGTAGTTGTGACTTCAAAAGTGCCGCATTATTATTGTCTAAAAGCTCAAATACCCCAGACTGAATGGTTTGCCAATAACCGCTAGCTTCCAAAGAAGTCATCAGAGTAATAGCTTCTGCCGCCTCAGCTGCAGATAACGACTCCCCATCTCCAGCAATATACGTTTCGCTTTCAGAATATTGCAGTGCTAAGCCTTCTAAAGCTTGAAAGCGTTGGTCAGAGTTCAAGCGAAACTTGGCAATACTTTCATAAGCGCCAACTCGAGAAAAAGCCAAACCAGTAACATTACCAATTGTAGGAGACACTGGTGAATCAAGCACTAACGCACGGATCCGTTCGGGGAATAAACTCGAGTATACAGAGCCTAACCTGGTACCATATGAGTAACCCAAATAACTTATCGTATCTTCCCCTAAATGCGCTCGAAGAGAATCCATATCACGAGCAACGGTATTAGTCCCCATATCAGGGGCGATATTAACAGTCACTTCTGGGCAATTATCTCCTTGATAAAGCTTTTGTCCGCACTCTGTTATCTCTGGGACAAATGCGCTTTTACCAGCGCCTCTAGGATCCATAGCAACAATATCAAACCGCTCTAAAATCTCTGCCGGTATCCACTGATCAATGTAATAGCTGGTCGCCTGGACAGCATCCCCACCGGGGCCGCCATAATTGACAAATAATGTACCAATACGACTTGCTGGGTTCGTCGCCAAGTGGATTCCATAATGAATATTTACCGTTCCTTCAGATTCATCTTGATAGTTTCTAGGCACGGCTAAAAAGTTACAGGTCAGATTACCAGGACAATTGTCACTAATGGGGGCTTCCACAACAGGCGCAGTAAAACCTTGACCACCTCCTCCACCGCCACCACACGCTGAAAGCCCGAGTAATAAAGCACTTGATAAAATGGAGTATTTAAAAGAACGCTGCATGTTTTCACCTAAAAAATGGATACAAAGATAAGAGTTAATTTTATAAAAATGAGTTTTAATTTTGTGCTTTACGGACTCAGTAAATTAACCAATGAGACATAATATGTCAAAAGAATATTCAGTTTTTATTGAGAGTTAAATCATAGTTTCATGACTTTTACGATATAACCCTGCAACAACCATGGTTGATAACAGTTATTATTTGCATTAGCATTTATAAAAAATTCGATAGGAGTGATTATGTCGTTGTGGGAAATCACTATGCTAAAGGCGACTAACGCATTTTCAACACAAGATTATGTTGAAGCTAAACGTTTGAATAAATGCGCGTTAAAGATAGCAAGGCAGGGATTAGAAGAAGAATTTAAGGTGGATCCAGAAGCTGCTTTGGCCAGTGTGATGGTGTGTTTATTTAACCTTTCAGACATCGCAATTTATCAGCAACAGCCACAACAAGCCTGCGAATATTTATTGCAAACTGTCACTGACATTCAAAACTTACCCACTCCCATAAGCCAGCTTCAACAACATGCAATATTACGTAGCGTGCAACAAATTAGAATGGAATGGCAGCGTTTTAATCAACACTACCCTCACCATTTTATGGCCTTAGACAACAGCCAGCAACTGCAACACCACCTGTGGCAAATAGATAACCAACTCCATGCACTGCGAGCTCATTAATACCTCAAGTCGGTAATGACTTTGCACTTAAATATATCAAAAAGGACTCTCACCATGACCAACACACCTACTATTTGGCTAACTTTAGCAACAAGCTTAATGGCCAGCAGCCAAGTGATGGCGCACGAAGGCCATGATCATAGCCATTGGACCAGCGAGCCAATACACTTAATTACCGCGTTAGCCGTTGCCGGTGTTGCACTTGTGATCGGCATTACGCTGTTTCGTCGTCATAATAAAACTCAACCGGAGAAATAGCATGCTGCATCAACTTACACGCCAGCTTGATAACATACTGGGTTTATCTGAAGTATCAGCTCACTGCGACATTCCTTGTAAAATTTATGATCCAAGCGGCGCTCAAATCGCGGCTTTGACCATCATTCGGATGGTTGATTTAATTGAAGAGATTAATCAAAAAGAAGCATTGACGGTAAAAGATCATGCTCAATTAATACGCTTGGTTAGTGAAAAAGAAGCCCATGGCATCAAAGTGAAACAAGAAATTGCCGTGATCTGGGGGGACTATTTTAAACAACCACAATTTGACCAAGTGCAAGGGGTGAGCGAGCTGGTTCACACCATTATGTTACAAGCCTCAAAAGCTAAACAAGGCATTGCCCGCGAAGATGCGTTAGCACTGCTGAACAGTGTGAACGAATTTGCTCAGGCTTTTTGGCTCACCAAGGGCGTTCCCGTTTACCAAGCGACCTGCCCTTATCCACCCGCAGAAGTAGTCATATACCCTAAGCTATCTGCATAAATAGATCGCTATGTTTAAACTATTAAAAGTCACCGGCACCAGTATGCAGCCAAGCCTACACCATGGTGACTTTGTTGTAGTTTACTCTCACTTTCTCAATATCCAGGTAGGCGAGCTTGTGATTGCGAAGCATCCAAGTTTGCCAAACATGATCAAGCGCGTCTTAAAAGTGGACTCGAAGCAAAGAGTCTTGTTGGCTGGGGATCATAGCTCAAGTATTTCAAGTATAAATATTGGTTGGATACCTCGTAGCCAAATTACGCACAAGGTCTTTTTTAGAATCCGACGATATTAAACGCCTAGAGAGTTTATTTTTAATCGCTGCAACAAGGGATTGTTTAGATCAAACGTCACACAAGCGTAACATCAAATAAGTTACAATAAAAAATCAACTTTAAGTCTTTATTCACAACACACCATAACTACAAATACCATACAATTCACGCATTATTGTATTGCACTCTCACGAGGTAAATGCCGTGGCGATAAGACAATAGTGAGCAATTTGAAAGGAAGCATTCCACCTTTCATCAAAACCGATTAAAACACATAAGTCATAAAGACATACGTAGGAAGATACATGAAAATCATGAAGTTAATGGACTTACCTTCGCTTTTAATTTTAAAAACAAAATTAAAAATGAAAGGTATTCCATATGGCAGAAAGTTAAAAGGAAAATCAGTTGTGCTCACCACTATAGGCAACATCCGAATTGGGCATAACGTTAAGTTGAACTCTTTCTCTGGTGGTGAGCCTTATAAAACAGGCTTGCAAGCACATTGTAAAGACTCCGAGATTACAATTGGAGATAATTGTCTATTAAATGGCACCCGAATTCACTGTAGAACAAAAGTCACCATTGAAGAACATTGTATGTTCGGTCCTGGTAGTCGAATAGTGGATAACGACTCTCACAGAACATCCATTGACATTGCAGAACGAAGATTGCCACCAGAGAGCGCTCCCATCTTAATCAGAAAAAATGTATGGGTTGGTATGAACTCACTCATCTTAAAAGGCGTTGAAATAGGCGAGAATTCAGTGGTCGCAGCCAATTCAGTTGTTACCAAAAATGTTCCCAAAAACACTCTGGTTGGTGGCAACCCTGCGAAAATCATAAAAACGCTCTAGGTTAACGAATATCTTCTCGCTCCCAGGGAAAGCTGGCCTTTCGAGCTAGTTTTTCAGTGATGGTTGGGTATTGATCCAGGAATCAGGTTTTGTGGCACAGTTATGTTACGTAAGAAACCGATAATGTACTTGAAATGACCCGCACACGCAGCCCGAAGGGTGCAGTTGATACCGTTTTACTCTTTGTCATTCGATATTCGCTTAGATAACTAAAACCACAAGCTGCTGACCACAAATAGCGCGATTTTATCTCGACAAATTCGACCGTAAGAGGTCCACCTAGTAAACCTAGTGACCTCGCTTCCTTAATCTTCATTGGTGATGCGCCAAGCTAAATGAGTTGAATACGGCTATTCTCCCCCCTTGGACGCCGCCAAATTTTAGCGGTTAAATAAAGCCTAAACTGATATTATCTATTTCAGAATAACCATAATTAGGTTGTTCTAAAGGCACAACGACTCACCACATTGAATAACTGCTATTTTACTATGGCAAATAGGTAGCTTGCTTTATGTCCATCTTTATAGCCGGTTTTTCACTGGGCCTGTCCTTGATTTTAGCCATCGGCTCACAAAATGCTTTTGTGTTAAAGCAAGGCATTAAAAATCAACATGTACTGGCAGTCTGCTTAGTCTGCGCGCTTTCTGATGCTACGTTAATTGCGTTAGGGGTATTAGGATTTGGCGCTATCGTGGCACAGTTTCCACAAATAGAAACATTCGCACGCTACGGCGGAGCTGGCTTTTTAACCTGTTATGCTTTGTTAAGTTTCAAGTCTGCGCTCACCCAACGCCATGCGCTCACAACCGACAACAGCGCAAAGGCCTCTCTGGCAAAAACTGTTGGCGTGTGTTTGGCCTTTACTTGGCTAAATCCCCACGTTTATCTTGATACCGTGATTTTGCTTGGCTCCATCTCCACCCAATATCAACCACAACAACTGTTGTTTGGGGCGGGGGCCATTACCGCGTCATGGGTATTTTTCTTTAGCTTGGGTTATGGCGCCAAGTTTTTAGCCCCTTTGTTTGCCAAGCCGAAAGCCTGGCAAGTGTTAGAAGGTATTATTGGCATTGTTATGTTAAGTATTGCTTTGTCTTTATTGCTCTAAAACCCAGGAGTTTGATTAAAGTTATTCTCTCACCGCCAACATTGCTGGCATTGTTGAAAGCGAACAACTCATGATGCTCCAATCACAGGCTCAGCAACACGCTAAGCCGGCGTGATTTGTTCAACTAATAACTGCACGCTGCGGTTACCTCTAAACTCATTTATATCAAGGCGATATGCCAACTCAACCTGGCGAATTAAAGGATTTGGCCAACAGTCTAAGTCGACGTTAAAAGCAATCGCGTCGACAGCTTGCCCTCCTGAGGTTGGCTCTAACACCATTTTTAAATGCTTGCTGCCAACAATACGGTGTTGCAATAGCTTAAACTTGCCATCAAACATCGGCTCAGGAAATGCTTGTCCCCAAGGACCTGCAAAACGTAATTGCTCAGCTAATGCTAAGCTGAAACCTTGAGCCGGTATTTCGCCGTCGGTCACAATCGCGCCTTGCAAGGTTTCAGGAGTAATATGCTCTAATACCACCTGATTCAAAGCCTGCTGAAACTCGACAAAATGCGTTTGCGCTAGAGACAAACCCGCCGCCATCGCGTGGCCACCAAACTTTGTAATCATACCTGGGTGCTGACTATCAACACGTTCAAGCATGTCTCGAATATGGATCCCTGGAATCGAACGTGCAGAGCCCTTTATCAGGCCATCGCCAGCGCTGGCAAAAGCCAACGTCGGGCGGTAATAACGTTCTTTAATTCGAGAAGCGACTAAGCCAATGACGCCCTGATGCCAATCTTCTTGGTATAAGCAAATTGCCGTCGGTAAGTCTTGATCATTCAGTTCAATTTTTTGCAGCGTTCGTATCGCTTCCTGTTGCATACCCGTTTCGATTTCTTTGCGCTCGCGATTAAGGGTATCTAGTTCCACCGCCAAGCTGCGCGCTTGGGGGAGATCGTCGCACAACAGCAGTGCCACGCCAGTGCTCATTTCATCCAAGCGGCCTGCTGCATTTAGGCGCGGCCCCAAGGAAAAACCGAGGTCCGACGCCACCAGCTGCTGCTGGTTTTTCCCCGCAACCTCAATCAAAGCCTGAATACCGGGACGGCAGCGCCCTGCTCTTATCCGGCTGATACCCTGTTGCACTAAAATACGATTATTGCGATCTAAGGGCACCACATCTGCGACCGTGCCGAGGGCAACTATGTCTAACAAGTTGGCTAAATTGGGCGGCGTTTGGCTAAACAACCCTTGTTGCTGCATTTGCTGGCGCAACGCAAGTAACAAATAAAAGGCCACGCCAACCCCGGCCAAGTTTTTACTGGGAAAACCGCAGTCGCCTTGATTAGGATTAACAATGGCATCTGCGTCCGGCAGGGTGTCACCGGGTAAGTGATGATCCGTCACTAATACCTTAATGCCCATTTGTCTGGCAGCAGCCACACCGGCTATACTGGAGATGCCATTGTCGACAGTGACAATCAACTCAGCACCCATGTCTGCTGCAAGTTGAACCGTTTCAGGGCTCAAACCATAGCCGTAATCGAAGCGATTAGGCACTAAGAAATCAACATTGCGACAACCCAACATTTTTAGCCCCAGCACACACACAGAAGTGCTCGTTGCGCCATCAGCGTCAAAATCCCCCACTATGATTATCCGTTGTTCTTGGGTCATGGCTGTGAGTAATAAATCGCAGGCTTGTTGCACCCCTTTCATGCCATCGTATTTGTGCAGCTGCGCCACTCCAAGGCTAAGCTGTTCAGGGTCGCTAATGCCACGACTTGCATAAATTTGTTTCAATACAGGATGTAATTCAGCGGGCAAATGACTGTCATCCACCCGTGGGCGACGAGATATTTGAAGTTCAGGCATAAAAAGGGCTCATATCAGACGAAATAAACAAGCAGGGGTAAAAACAACAAAGGCGACCTCAGGTCGCCTTATGGTTACAAAGAGGCAAATTATTGCACTTTTTGGCTATCAAGTAGCATTTTTAGGCGCTCTGCTGGGACATAACCTGGTTGTAAGCTGCCATCTTGCAAGACAATAGCTGGGGTACCATTTACACCAAATGCGCCGCCCAATTGATATTGCGCTAATACGGTATTCTCACAAGTGTTGCTGCCTACAGATTTACCGCTTTTAGCAATGTCCATTGCTTCTTGCTTGTCTTGTGCACACCAAATCGACACCATGTCACGATACGTTTTTGATTGCTCACCGCCGCGTGGGAATGCTAAGTAACGCACGGTAATACCGAGGTCATTGTAGTCTTGCATTTCGCGATGCAGTTTACGGCAGTAGCCACAGTCCGTGTCGGTAAACACAGTAATCACGTGTTTTTCCTCTTTGGCTGGGTAAACAATCATGTCTTTTTCAAACTCACCCATGCGTTCTTTACGAATCACAGCAAGCGCTTGATCGCTAAGATTAATCACACTGGTGTCGTCAGACTTGTACAAAGTACCAAACATCAAATGTGTGGCTGTTGGCGATGAGTAAATCAAGCCTGCGCTTGAGCTCACTTCATATAAACCCGGAACCGGGCTACGGTTGATATTAAACGCTTCGATGTTCAGTTTTTCTAACTGTTCACGGATCATTTCAAAGTGACGCGATTGCTGCTTGGCTTTTTCTAAATCAGGGTGATCTGCTTTAATGGCTTTCAGCTCGGTTTTTAAATCAGCATTACTTTGCGCAGCTTCATTTAGCGCAGTTTGTAATTTACTGATTTCTGCTTGAGCTGAGCTAAGCTGGCTTTGTAGTTCCTTGGTTTGACCATCCGTAGTCTCCGCTACAGCCTGACCTGAAAGGCCGGTTAACAAGGCAGCAGCTAGCAAGGTTTTTTTCCACATAATAACTCCAAAAAGCTTGAGTAACAGGGTTGAAATCATATTGACCGAGGTTTGGCCAAAAAAGTTTCGTCTAAGGCATTATGCACAGCTATTTAAAAAGCCCAAGCACTTTATGCTCTAGGGTGGTGAGTTTCATGCAATTCTTTGAGTCTTTCACCGGCCACATGGGTATATATTTGGGTGGTTGATAAATCACTGTGCCCCAATAACAGCTGTACTACGCGAAGATCGGCGCCGTGGTTTAATAAATGGGTCGCAAAAGCATGGCGCAAAGTGTGTGGCGACAACTGAGTGGATATGTTCGCCACTACGGCATAATGCTTGATACGGTGCCAAAAGGTTTGTCTTGTCATGACTCTGGCGCGGCTACTGGGGAATACCACATCCGCGCTGGTTTCTTTTAATAAAATGGCTCTGGCTTCTTTGAAAAAACGCGCAATCCAATACATGGCTTCTTCGCCCATGGGCACCAAGCGCTCTTTATTGCCCTTACCCACCACCCGCACTACGCCTTGGCGCAAACTCACTGAGTCGGTGGTTAAGTTAACCAACTCTGACACCCTTAAACCCGTGGCATAAAGCAGCTCTAACATGGCTTTATCTCTCAGGCCTATCGGGTCATCTAAATCTGGCGCCATTAACAGAGCGTCAACTTCCGACTCGGATAAGTCTGCGGGCAAGTATTTTGGCAGCTTTGGATTCATGATCAACGCACTGGGATCATCATCTCGCATCTTTTCACGGTGTAAATATTGATAAAAACGTCGCACAGCACTCAGCAAACGTGCACTCGAACTGGCCTTGAAGCCAGCATCTTTTCGTGCTGCTAAGTAATCTTGTAACTGCCCTTGGCTAAGCAACAGTAAGTTAGCCCCATTTTGGTCTGCCCATTGCTCCAAATGGTTTAAGTCATGGCGATAAGACTGCAAAGTATTTTCGGCCAGTCCTCGCTCTAACCACATCGCATCTAAAAAGTCTTCAACAAGCTGATTCATTTGGGCTCTAGTCATACCAATAATGGGCTTATCCTATCCCACTTAGTGACTCGCTAACAGTAGTGGATGTTTGATATGATGGCGGTTAACGTTAGATGTTGGATAAGAAAAATGAAAATTGGACTGTTTTACGGCTCCACCACCTGCTATACCGAAATTGCAGCTGAAAAAATTCGCGACGCAATTGGCCCCGAACTGGTGACTTTACACAACATCAAAGATTGCCCTTTAACTGACACGCAGCAATACGACATGCTCATTTTGGGCATTTCCACTTGGGATTATGGCGAGCTACAAGAAGACTGGGCAGAGCTATGGGAACAAGTGAACGGTATCAATGTAACAGGAAAGTTTGTCGCTCTTTACGGCATGGGAGACCAAGAAGGTTACGGTCAATGGTTTCAAGATGCGTTAGGCATGCTGCACGACGAGTTGTCTCCCCAGCAACCGATATTTTTGGGCTACACCTCAACCCAAGGTTATGAGTTTGAAGCATCTAAAGCTCTGACACCAAAAGGCGATCAATTTGTTGGTCTGGCCTTAGACGAAGACAATCAATACGACTTGTCAGACCAAAGAATCAACGATTGGGCTTTGCAAGTACTGACCGAGCTAGAGCAAGCCATCAACCAATAAATTGCCCCCGTTAATTCCCAGCCGTTACGGATACTAACGGCTAGCTTATCATGCCCAAATTCAGTCATCCCTTGGCCGTTTTCGGCAATGGCTCTGCCACACCTGGCAATAGCTTAGCCCCTTTGAGTCTGCATTTTCATACTGCACTACCGCTCAAATCAATCACTTATTTACTGCAAAAACTTGCTAGCCATATACAATCAAAAAACTGTCTTCCATCTCGCAGAGATAATCATGAAAACGCTGCAACAAGAACTGTCTCGCGTTGACCTAAACTTACTGGTTTCTCTCAGTGTGTTACTGAAAGAAAAAAACGTCACCAAAGCGGCAGAAAAACTGTATATATCGCAACCGGCGATGAGCCGGACCTTACAGCGACTGCGCACCTTATTTAATGACCCGCTGTTTTTTCGTGAAGCCAACGGCCTCCAAGCGACCGCTAAAGCACTGCAACTCGAACAACCTCTCGACGCGATTTTATTCGCAGCGGGAAGCCTTATAGACAGCCCAAACTTTGAACCAAGCCAATGTGATAAAACGTTCAAAATATCCCTTCCCCCACTGATGAGCACAACCCTTATCTCGCCCTTAGTGAGTCAAGTTGCTCAGTTGGCACCCAACGTCAGTATTATTGAATACCCTGTGAGCATGTCGCCGCAGCAGCAGTTAAAAGAAGGCTTGGTCGATTTTACGCTTTATGTGGCCCCCACCACCCGCCAAGATGAATTTAGCTCAACCTTGATTGGCGCCAGTGAAGGCGTCATCTTCGCTCATCACAGTCACCCTCTGCTGCAACACACAAGGGGCAAGGTCACGCTGGCACAATGTTTAACGTATCAGTTTGTGGATCTAATTTTAGATATACATTCCGACGTCGACGTGCAGAGCCCTATCGACGACATGTTGCGACAAAGACAAATGCACCGCACCGTCACTTTTAAAAGCGGCCAGCTTCACACGCTGCTGACGGTGATGAAAAACACTGAGCGCTTGCTGGTATCCTCAGACATGCTACTGACGCAACCTCTGTATCAAACCGAGTACCGCCCTGTGTACTTTTTTAAGCAAGACCACTTTCCAGCGGTCAACCTCTACTTAAATGAACACCAGCGCACTGAGTCAAGCCCTGCGCATCAATGGTTTCGAGAGGTCTTACTGACTAGCTTGCAACAAGTGCTCCAGTCAACGCCATAAAAAAGCCGCCCAATAAAATTGAGCGGCTCTATGAAGCAAAAGTGTAAACCCAGAACTCATTTTATGTCACTACGCTGTAGCGCTTACTGAATACTGATTTCAACACGTTTAGTCAGCGGCCAGCGCCGCTTCTTGTGGTGACTTTTTAAAACCAAAGATGGCGATAAGCAAGGCGACTAGCGTTGGTAAACACCAAGCCATGCCAATTTCAAACAGCGGCAGATAATTAAAGCTGCTCATTTCAAAACCGATGGCTTTCATAGACTCAAGCAGGCCCATCATCAAGGCAACTACCATCACAAACTTATAAGACAAAGCTTTATTACCCAACCAATCTTTACACAAGGTCAAAGCCACTAAAGCAATTGCCACCGGGTAAATAGCGAATAACACAGGCACCGACAACGCAATCAATTGACTCAAGCCTACGTTCATCACTAATGCACATAAACAGCAGTTAATCACCACCAGCCAAGTGTAATTCCATTGCGGTCGCAGCTGATTTAAAAAGCCTGCCATAGCAGAAACTAAACCTACCGCAGTCGTTAAACACGCCATGACCACTGCAAAGGCAAGCGCAATCAAACCCGGTGTGCCAAACAATTCAATAATGTATAAAGTCAGAATTTCGGGGCCATTACTTGAACCTGGTGCCACGCCTTGGCTAGTTGCGCCGAGGTAAAACAAAGACACGTACACCACAGCTAACCCCGTGGCAGCAATGGTGCCTGCAATCATCAGGTACTTATAAATATCGGCTTTTGCTGTGACTCCTTTACTCACCATGACATTGATGACTAACATGCCAAAAATCAGTGAGCCTAAGGTATCCATGGTGTTGTAACCTTCTTGGAAACCTTTGACAAACGGGTGCGTGAGGTAATCTCCACTGGCAACACCGAGCTCGCCTAATGGAGCAAATGTCACGGTAAGCGCTAATGCGAACAAGAGTAAAATCAATAAAGGCGTGATCACCTTGCCTATGTAATCAAGCAGCTTGCCCGGCTTAATAGCCAGTGCTCCCGCAATGGTAAAAAATACCACAGAAAAAACGGCCAATGAGCCTGCACCTGGCGCATCGAGAAATGGTTGCACACCAATCTCATATGCTACTAGGCCCGTTCTTGGGGTCGCAAAGCTTGGCCCTATCACTATATATACGGCAAGGGCAAACACAGTGGCAATACCGGCTGGAAGATACTTAGACATAACACTGATGCCACCACCCGCTTTGGCAACAGCTAACAAGGTTATCAAAGGTAAACCTACCGCAGTAGCCAAGAAACCTAACATCGCAGGTAGCATGGCCGTGCCCGCTTGGGCGCCAGCAAGGGGCGGAAAAATGATATTTCCGGCGCCAAGGAAGAAGGCAAAGGTCATAAAACCTAAACCCAGGACGTCTGTATTACTTAAGCGTGTCGACATACTCAAAAGTGTTCCATCTATTGAACCTGGCGTCAGCTTAAGTCAATTTCTCGTCAAGATTAATTAGGGCATCTATATATATCTGTGCATTTTTTCACCACAAGGCCGTCGCGAGTCACATTTTTAGGTAGAAGGCTTGGGTTAAGGCAATAAATTGCGCGGAATAGCCACCGCCGTCGGCATGAATAAATAGCGACGAGGGTTGAGTGTTTGTCAGGCTTGGTGCTGCACTTAAAGGCCGTTTTTGCAACTGCAATAGGCAGCGGTGTGCCATTTGTTGCGGTGTGTTTTTAGTGTATACGTCAACTTGTGCAAGCAAATGCCAAGCGCATGGGGTATCACCGGCGGCCTGACCCGCTCGGTTTGGCACCATTAAGCCTGCGTTATGGGTTAATTGCTGCAATAACACCATCGCCGCTTGATGCGGTAACACCAAACACAGCGAACCTTGCTCTTTAAGGAGCCCCATCGCCAAGTGACACAAAGTGATATGGTCTAACTCATCGGTCAAGCGCGCCGTTTGCCGCGCTTGGCAAGCTAATTGTTGGCCACTCTCAAAATACGGCGGATTACTGACGATCAGGTGATAATCTTGCTGGCGAGCCGCCTCGCCAGCAAAAGTGTGCAAGCTTTGCGAAAAGCAGTTGATTTGCGCAGGCCAAGGGCTGTTAGCAACGTTTTGTTTAGCCTGAATAACCGCGTCTCCCTCTATGTCTATCGCATCAATCAAGCTGCCATCTTTATTTGCGCGTTGCGCTAGCATAAGGGCAATCAGGCCGCTGCCTGTGCCGATGTCGAGTATCTTCATTGGCCCTGTTAGTGGTGCCCACGCTCCCAGTAAAATGCCATCTGTGCCCACCTTCATGGCGCACTTGTCGTGGTCAATATGGAATTGTTTGAAGCTAAAGCCCGTGGCCTTTTGAGGCGATTTAGTCGAGCCAGCTGTGGCTACGGCACAGGAGCGAGAAGGAATTGGCGCAGTCATAACAAGTCGTTGCCCCGTAATGGTTGAAACAGTGTAAAACAGGCAGTATACCAAGGTTTGGCGCATTTTAAGGGGGTTGCTGGCAATCTCCTTAGTGCTGATCAAAAAATCAATCGACATAAGCAATGCGTTGCGCGGTGCTAAAACGTTTTTTATATGCTTAACTCTGTGTACCCAAGCGCAACGTTATCCTCTATAATCCGGTTCCACCAACCGCTACACTGGAATGATTTATGTCTTTTGCTGACCTTGAGCTTGATCCTCAACTCATCACCGCGTTACAACAAATGGGGTTAGAAAAACCCACCACAATTCAGCAAGAGGCGATTCCTCATGCCTTAGATGGCAAAGATTTAATGGCTAGCTCAGCGACCGGCACAGGTAAAACCTTGGCGTTTTTATTGCCGGCAATCGAGCATATGCTGAACTTCCCGCGTCGTAAACCGGGCTCGCCACGAGTACTCATTTTAACGCCAACTCGTGAGCTGGCGGTGCAAATTCAAGTAGTAGCCAATCAACTGACGAAAGATACGTCGCTTAAAGTGGGCGCCATTATTGGCGGGATCAGCTATGAAACCCAAGAAGCTGTGCTCACCAAAAATATGGATCTGGTGGTTGCCACGCCTGGTCGCTTGATGGAGTACATTCAAGAAGAAGCGTTTGATTGTCGAGAAATTGAAATCTTGGTCTTAGATGAAGCGGATCGCATGCTAGACATGGGGTTCATAGGCACCATGGAAAAAATTGCTGAAGAAGCGCGCTGGCGTAAACAAACCTTTTTATTCTCGGCAACCTTAGAAGGCAGTGGCCTCAATAAATTTGCGGCTCAAGTACTTAAGGAACCCGAGCAGGTACATGCTGCAGCGCCTCGCAGTGAGCGCGGTAAAATTATGCAATGGGTGCACCTTGCTGACAACGCTGAGCATAAGTTTAACTTATTGGTCGCTACGCTTAAAAAAGAAGAAGTGCAGCACGCGGTGGTTTTTGTCAAAACCCGCGACCGCCTGACTGAGCTCGTTAGTAAGCTCGAAGAAGCAGGCATAAAATGTTGCTTCTTGCGCGGTGAGATGGAACAAGCCAAGCGCACGACCGCCATCATGCGTTTTAAAACCGGTAAAGTGAATGTGCTTGTGGCCACTGATGTCGCGGCTCGCGGTATTGACGTACCTGAAATCAGCCACGTCATTAACTATGATATGCCCCGCACGGCAGATATTTACTTGCATCGTATCGGCCGCACCGCGCGCGGTGGACGCAAAGGAGTTGCGCTTTCATTAGTTGAAGCTCATGACGTAGAAATCTTAGGCAAGGTCGAGCGCTACATGAAAGAGCCGATTAAACGCCGAGTGATCGCGGATCTAAAACCTAAAAATAAAGAAGCGGCGGTGCCCGCAAAGAAAAAACGCGTCGTAACCAACGCCAGCAAAGCAGCGAAAAAGCCAAAACAAAAAAAGAAGAGCCAAAAAGCCAAAGGCAAGCCAGACTGGGCTGCGAAAAAAGCCAAATAGGCTCAATTCGTACACTGCTGTTTATTGTTACTACCGCGCGGCATGTAAATCGCCGCAGGTGGTTTTATTCGCCCCAATACCGCTATTTCAACAACCCCATGCTCTGAGCCAGTACCTTTAGCTCCTGAACCCTTATGCCATTTAAAGACATAGGGCAATACGCTTCCATCGGCGAGCCAACATAATCTGTCATGAGCTGACAATGGTTATCACGGTATTTAACCCAAGCAGCTTGCCCTAGGCTAAAGGTGCGAGCCTTTTCAGGGGAAGATTGCGCTATTTGTTGTTCAATCATCTTCACCATTTGGGTCATATCCGACTGCGCCAGATCCGAAGCTGCTGAACCACAGCGCATGACCACTGCATTATTAATACCGCCCGCAGCGTTGACACAAGCGTTATAATGCTCTTGGTAGGGGTCTTGCAAAGTTTCCAGCGACTGCGCCGGCAGTGACCAAATCACCATAACCCCAGCTAACATCCCTCGAACTTGCCAATAATGTCGCGCCATGGTTGCCATACTTCCTCCTATTGAATCCCATTTTTGTAACAAAAGATGTTAAAAATTATTGTTTTAGGCCCGCTCTGCTCGCCCTGCAGAGCATCCTGCACTATACCTATAGAGTAGTCACTTTGCGAACCAAGGAGAGTGTCCGTTGGCCACCATCGACGATATTTTTGCGCCGCAATACTTGCAGCAATCACCCAGTGCTTGCTGGCAAGCAGTTGACGACTACTACCTCGCCCCAGAAGCGAGTCTTATCTCTCAATTAGCACCTTACGCCCGTGCCGACGATTGGGAAGCAGATAATAGCCAACATTTGGCTGCCACCCTCGTCGCCAAAGTCAGGGGGCAGCACCACTTACCTTTAACCCAAGCAATGATGCAAGAATATAACCTTAGCAGCCAAGAAGGCGTGTTATTAATGTGCATCGCTGAGTCATTACTTCGGATCCCAGACCAAGCCAGTGCACAAGCCTTGTTGCAAGATAAACTTAGCCAGGCTAACTGGCAGCAACACATACAACAATCAGACTCCTTGCTCGTCAATGCATCCACTTGGGGCTTAATGCTCACCGGCAAGTTGGTGAGCTTTGATCAACAATCAAACAGTATCACCCGTATATTTAAGGGGCTCTTACATGGCTTAAGTGCGCCGGTCATGTTGCAACTTATTCGCCAAGCAATGAAAGTCATGGCGCAACATTACGTGTTAGGCAGCACTATCGGTCAAGCCTTGTCCAAACCCGTTCTGCCCAAGCATAACTACACTTTTGATATGCTCGGTGAAGCCGCGTTGACCAATGCGGTCAGCTTACAATACGAACACGCTTATCGCGCAGCCATTGCCGCGGTGGCTGACGCAAACAAAGGGCTCAGTGTGGCTCAACGCCATAGTATTTCAGTAAAGCTTTCAGCGTTATATTGTCGTTTCGATGAGCTGCATACAGAACAAGTGATGGCCAATTTACAGCCTCGACTGTTAAACCTGTTGCAATTCGCCCGCGCGCAAAATGTTGCTATTACTATAGATGCTGAAGAGGCGGACCGTTTGGCTCTAACCCTTACTCTCTTTCAAAGTATTTACCAAGAGCAATCATTGCAGGGTTGGGGACAATTAGGGCTCGCGGTACAGGCCTATTCAAAAAGAGCCATACCGGTTTTAGCTTGGTTGGCAGCCTTGGCTAAACAGCAACGAGACATTATTCCAGTGCGCCTAGTAAAAGGAGCCTACTGGGACAGTGAAATAAAGCATGCCCAGCAGCTAGGCCTATCCGGTTATCCAGTATTTACGCAAAAAACGGCGACCGATATTAGCTACTTGGCCTGCGCTCGATACTTGTTCAGTGAACCAGTAAGGGACCTTTTATGGCCACAGTTTGCGACGCACAATGCACAAACAGTTTGCGCGATTCAAATCATGGCGAGCCACCATCATTATGAGTTTCAGCGATTACACGGCATGGGTGAACACCTGTACCAAGAAGTCGTGACCGAGCAATATACGCGAATTTATGCTCCCATTGGTGAACACCAGGAACTACTGCCCTACCTGGTGCGACGACTGCTGGAAAATGGCGCTAACAATTCTTTTGTGCATAAACTCAGCGACCCAGAATGTAACATTGACGATCTGATTCGCCACCCTGTTAATGCCCACCAGCAACAGCCAGCGTCACCTCTGCCTTTGCCGACGCAAATCTTTGCGCCAGAGCGCACCAATTCAGCTGGCGTAAACTATCAAGTTGCCACTGAAAGAGCGCCTTTACTGACCGCGATGGCGCCATACTTTCAAAAACAGTGGATCGCACGTTCTCTGGTGCAAGGACAAGAGCATCAGCCAAGTGCTCGCCACCCTCGATATTGTCCTTACGATACCAGCTTGCTCTGGGCTGAAGTCAGCTACGCGGATGAAACTCAATGCCAACTCGCCATCCAGCAAGCCGAGCAATATTGGCCTCACTGGCACGCTCAAGATATCAACACCAGAGCAGGCCTACTCAACGCCTTAGCTGACGAGCTAGAACAACAAATGGCTAAACTTGTCGCGCTTTGTCAAATAGAAGCAGGAAAAACCCTTGCCGATGCAGTCAATGAGGTGCGTGAAGCCGTCGATTTTTGTCGCTATTACGCATCGCAAGCCCAACAACTTTGGCAAACAGAATATGGCGTAGAGCCATGGCAACATTTAACTTTTGAGCGTCAAGGCCGAGGCGTATTTGTCTGTATCTGTCCTTGGAATTTTCCATTAGCAATCTTGGTAGGACAAGTTTGTGCGGCATTGGTCAGTGGTAATTGCGTGGTGGTTAAGCCAGCACCACAAACTTGCGTCATAGCGTATGAAGCTATCACTTTGATGCATAAGATAGGCGTTCCTTTGGGCGCCTTGCAGCTTATCCTAGGCGATGCAGCGCAAGGCCAGTGGCTGTGCCAGCAGCCTGAGTTAGCTGGCGTTGCATTTACCGGTTCACTGCTAAGCGCAAAGAGTATTCAACAGCAGCTGACCCAGCATATCGGCGCACAACCGCCGCAGCTTATCGCCGAAACGGCGGGCATCAACTGCATGATTGTCGACAGCACCGCGCACTTAGAACAAGTCACTGCTGACGTTATCAGTGGCGCGTTTTACTCTGCTGGACAACGCTGCTCTGCAACACGGATTTTGTGCGTGCAAGAAGACATCGCCGCGGCACTGATGGTATTAATTCAAGGGGCGATGCTTGAATTAAACATCGGCCCAGCTGACCAGATAAGCACCGATATTGGCCCGCTGATAGATGCAGCAGCACTGGAAAAAATCCAGCGCCAGTTAACCACTTTTGAGCAAGCTGGGCAGTTGCTGTTTCGCACACCGATGGATGCCAATTTAAACGGTCACTTTATGGCT
This sequence comes from Motilimonas pumila, assembly GCF_003596335.1. Classification (GTDB taxonomy): domain Bacteria; phylum Pseudomonadota; class Gammaproteobacteria; order Enterobacterales; family CBDFNC01; genus Motilimonas; species Motilimonas pumila. The sequence continues at coordinate 16,418 of NZ_QZCH01000033.1, read as the reverse complement.
CCCAGTTTGTTTGAACTCCCTACACTGCAACAACTATCAGAAGAAATATTTGGCCCAGTGCTGTTTGTTCACCGCTTTAAGAAAAGCCAGTTAGATGACTTGGTCAGCGCCATTAATGATTCAGGTTTTGGTTTAACTTGTGCCATTCACAGCCGTAATCAAAGCTTGATGAACCAACTTAGCTCGCGCTTGCAAGTGGGTAATATATATCTCAACAAAGCTCAAACAGGCGCAGTAGTAGGAGTGCAACCATTTGGCGGCAAAGGATTGTCCGGCACGGGCCCAAAAGCAGGCGGCCCGCATTACCTTACTGCGTTTAGCCAGCAATATTGCAGCTCTGCTGAACTGCTTACACTGGGCAGCGCTGAGCAACCAATGAAAGAAGCTGGAGGCAGCAATGGAAACACTTTGGCATAACGCAAACAACGAGTTTCAGCACTGGGCACAACAACCCTTAAAGCAAAGGGTCGCGGTGCTGCTTTGCTGGCATAAAGCGTTGCATAAGCTGTCTTTGACTCAAGACACGGCGCAAGCACAGCAATGTGTTTTACAACTTAAACAACAATTACAATATTTTTGTTTAATGGCGCAACGCCATTTATCCGACCAGGTGTTACCTGGCCCCACCGGAGAAACAAATAGCCTAAAGACGACTGGCCAAGGTATCTATTTGGTAGCCGATCTTGACGAGCGAGGCAGTGATCATGCCTTTTGCCAGCTGTTGCTGCTCAGCTGCGCGGCAATGTTGGCCGGAAATAGCGTTATCATGCGCTATAACGGCCAATTGCAACACTGGCATAAACTGCTACTTATTTCATTACATAAGCAGTTACCAGAATACTTACTGCAAATCACCTGTTCACAAAGTATGCAGCGTCTATTAGACGCGCAAATATTGGCAGGGGTCGTTGGCATCAGCGAACAAAATCCCCCCTCGAACACCTTGCATTGCCAAGTTCAGGGCGCGCCGATACGCCATGTGAATATATATGCTCCTCAGCAATTATCTAACTGCATGTTATTACCAGACTTTCTGATTGGTTTTTGCAGTCAAACCTGCGTCAGTGATAACACCGCAGCAATGGGCGGCAATGCACAATTACTGGCGCAGCCGTAAAAAACAGCCTTGATGAAAGCGGGATTGAGAAGAAAAAATCTATAAAAACGATTGCCAAAATGATCTAACTGGCATTAACTGCGTACAACAACTTAGGATTTAATACTTTAAAGGAAATAAAATGCTTAACATTAAGAGTGGTTCCGTTTTCCGTTTTTCAGCCCTTGCTTGCGCATTATTGAGCAGCACCACTCAGGCCAGACCTCTTGCCGACGAACCTGGTTTTGGCTTCACTATCAACGTGAATGCTGGTTACAGCTCTAAGCAATCTCAATTTAGCACCGACAGTGACAACAAACAGACCAAAGATTTACAAAACAGCGGTGAAACTTTAAACGAGGCCATCGTTTTTCCTTTAGCCAGGTTGTCTTACACTTTAGACAGTAAAAAAACCCAGTTTTTCTTAGGTAACAGCTTAGAAAACGTTTCCCAAGGTCAGTTTCAACTTGAACTTGGCTTTACCCACCAGTTTGCCAATAAAACTCAGCTAACCATGGCGTACTTTCCAGAGCTGCCTGGCTTTTCGGAAACTTGGGAAGACCCTTACTTAACGGGTGCTGATCGTAAAAAAACAGACCAAACGTCACAAGGTGCCCGCTTAGAATTAAAACAGATCCTTGGCAGTCCATTTACCTTTAAGTACGGCTACGCCAAAAATGAGATTGATGACGAAACCAGTGGCAGCAGTTTAGGCTTATCACTCAATCAGCAACAATCCTTAGTGCGCGACGCAGACCTACACCGCTTTACCGGTGAAATGTTTATGCCGATTGGAAAAGGGTTATTCTTTCAGCCGTCGATAAACTACACCTTGGGAGATGCCAAAGGGGATGCGATGGCCTACGACGAATACGGGGTGCGACTCACCTTAACTAAGGTGTCTGGTCGCCATCGTGTTACCGGTAACTTGTATTACGCACACGCTAAATACGACGCCAATAACCCGGTATTTAATAAAACCCAAAAAGACGACAAGTACGGCGCTTTCGCCTTGTATATTTATGACCGACCTTTCAACTGGGACAACGCCAGCTTTACTTTATTGGGCGCAGCGATTGATAGTAGCTCAAACATTACTTTCTACGAGAAAAGCAACTACAGCGTAGCCATGGGTCTTGCTTATAGCTTCTAGTTGTTACTTGATTAAAACCGCAAGATATAAAAACGCCTTGGCATCTGCCAAGGCGTTTTTATTTACTTCAAAGATAGCACTTAGTCATTCTTAATCACTTGGCGAGCATTAATGTGCTGCACTGGGCGCGCATTTTCATGTTTCACCGCGGCCAAGAAGTCTGCCACTTGTTGCTTAGATGCGCTGACGGGCTGTTGCATCACAAACCAACGAACGCCTTCAGAACAAGGCGGTGTCGTTAAAGAGCCAGTGAAACGGTAGTAATCTTGTTCCGCAGGAAGAATATCGGCCACATTAACCGCTACGTCTTTCAGAGGGAAGCTCTCGCCTGCTTGCGTTGGCAGCTGTTGCCATAACGCGGCTAGCGTTTTATTGCTTTCACCGTACTCAAAAAATACGCCCACGACCGCTAAGTTGCCTTGCGCGTCAGCGTGAACAAGGTGCACTTCAAATGGGTACGCTTTACCGCTTACCTTGTTCTCACTTGGAGTATGGAAATGGTACTGCTTAAGTTCAAACTCTTTGCCATCAACCAAGAGTTTGCTGCCCGCTGCAATGTTCACTTGAACCGTATGACCATTGTTTACGATTTCATTTGGCGCCGAAGTATATGCCAGTTTTAGAGGTTTAAGCTCTGCTTCAACTGCATCTTTAATGTCAATTGGCGACTGATTCTTACCCGCACTACAAGTGGCAAACTTTGGATCCAGTTGCCCCCAGTGAGACGCACCTGTTTCGCCACTGTAACCCCACTCAGCTTGACCTGACGCAGCCAATGTTTGACCAGATACTAATACTGACGCAGCTAATAAAGATTGAAAAAAAAAGTATTTCATTGCTATTCCTATTTTAATATTTCTTGATACTGTCAGCCCCATTCGAGACGGCCTTAAATATACATACAGGCTATAAAAGATACAGTAATTAACGAGGGTATTTTTAATTCATATTGGAATTTTAAAAAGCTATAACTTTGGTAAAAACCTATGCTTTTATCAAAATGGAGGGACGTAATAAAGCAAAAATTCCGCGCGTTGAATATTTCAGTTAAAGGCTAAAACAATTCGCCGCGCAAATCCTACTTTTCACTGCAGAATTACACACTCAGTTTGCAACTAATTCTACACGTCTATTCCTGCTTTTTCCAACCTCAGTTCTATTTTCTGAATAAGGTTGCAATTCACCAACACCATAGAATTGCAATTGACTTTTTTGCACGTTGTAGACCTTTACAAGTTCAGCGTATACAGCTTTGGCTCTTTTTTGTGATAACTTAAGGTTATCTTGCTGATCACCGTCCGAGTCAGAATGACCAACTATATAGAAATTCTGACTTTTATTCTCAATGAGGAAATCAGCAACTTCTTTCAACACTTTCTTGCTGTCAGTATTTAATTCAGCTGAAGAGGAAGAGAAAAAGACATTCGGAATAACATAAGTTCCAGTATTGAGAATCTCAGTTGAGATTTTTTCATTTCTGTCCTTAAATAAGTTAGCAAACCTTCCGTCTACTTTCATAATATCAACACGGGGAGATCCTGATATTGTGTTAATATAAAAAGATAAATAAGTACCAACCTCACCTTCTTTATTATTCTTCCTTGCTAAAAAATAATATTGTTCATTTTGATTGCCGAAGATGTGTTCAGAGAGGTATAATTTCCACCCCATCGGCGAACCACAAGATACTCTTTCACACTCGTAAACAATCTCATATCCCATTGAAGCGATATACTCTTTCTGTTTGAAAACTAACTCAACAGAAGTGTACTCGCTGGAGAAATCATATGTATAAGCGTCAACTTTTCCTTCCACCTGTATCGTTTTTTGTGCTTTAAAAACTAAATCTTTGCTATCGTCTGATGTAACGTCTTCAACAGCACCAGCAACGATTTCGACTATATCAAAATTCTTATGGTAAGAAGAAAACTGTAGGGATGAATTATTAGGTAAAAGGATAGGTACTTCTTCGGCATAAGCTTGACCAAAAAGTAACGAAGTTAACAATAAGACTCTTAACATTTTTATTTTCATATCATTTCAATCCTGCACTGAAAATAGGGCTTTGCATTCTTATCAATGCGGTAGATTCTAGAACTATATAACGTGAACCAGACAATAAACCTCCACTAGCGTTGCACTGTGCGGCCAATGAATCAAGAGTAAAGGTAGCGATAGTTGTAGCTATTAGCTTATCTAAAACTGGGACAATTAAGGGGTGACAATATCTAACTTTTATTTTAAGGATGTTAGCATCCTGGATATTAACTTTCTTTAGCTCTCCATCTAACTGAACATCAAAAAGTTGAGAAGAGCGCCAGTTTAAGTTGTCATTCGGAATAGCTTTCACAACCCTTCCTAAGTCTAAATCGAAGTACTCTTCCGAGAATTTATTAAACATTGATTTTGTTGGGCTTAGAATATCCAAGCTTGCCATCGTAGAGAGATAAAGCCGTGTTTTTTGCTTGGCAAGAGCGATTCCAAGGTAGCTAGTATCTTTTTTAATGTGTAAGGGCACCAAGCCTGAGCTCAACGCATCAAGCATTTTTTGCTTATCAGCATTACTTAAAGCTCCTGCTCTCACAGCTTCAAAAGTCGCCATATTTAAAGTCGACTTGGCTCTATAAGCATAAGATAGTTCAATTGTTGCAAAAATAAGCATAGCGGCGAGAGGCATAACTATAAGAGTCTCTACCAAAGCTTGCCCTGATTGCATTTTATAATGCCATTGCTTTTTATCGCGAAGCATTCAATAAAACTCTTTTAAAAGCCTGTAGCGATGAGTGCTCTGGTGTTCCTGCTGGAAAAACTTCTTCAGCTTCTTCAATAACAGAAATTGCTTGCTTAGTTCTAGCTAAAGCTAAATTATTCCATGCCTTATAATTATCAGGCTCGGATTTAACAGCTTTTTCATAACTTAAAACTGCTGCATTGTACTGTTTTGTTCGAATATAAATATTACCTAACTTAAACCAAGCATAGCCGTAGTTTTTATATTTTTTAACAATCGAAAGGTATGCAGCTTCCGCGTCCGCTAAACGCCCGTCCGAGTATAACGAATCAGCACGTTGTAATTTTTTAAACACCTCTTTATCAACATTCTCGTTAAGTTGGCTATGAACCTCAACATGAGTCGTGCAAGACATAAGAATAAAACTTATAAAACAAGCTGAAAAAAACTTCAAAAAACTCATCGTATCAACTCCAGTAAATCATCAATTAAAATTTCATTTTCTTTCAAAAAACCAGACTTAAACTCAAGTACATAGGTTGCCGATAAAGCAGTTGAGATACGAGACCTTTTCATCGACTGGATTATTTTAACAACCTTAAAGCTCTTATCTAAGAAGACAACATCAATCTCAAATTGCATAAAGAATGTATGAACAGAATTACAAGGCGATATAAATGCACACTGATTACCTTTTAAGCAAGAGAGAAACAAAAGTCCTTTTAGTCTTTTCAAAAAGGAATCTGCAATTAAAACCTGAAATGGCAATACCCTCTTACGCCCATTACTTATGTGCTTTAAAGATAAACTATGAAAATCACATTTCATACAGAAGTTTCATCGCAATCGGGAAGGCAAGTACAGCAAATGTAACAGGAAAAACAAATGCAATAAGAGGAAAAATCAATTTAACTGGAGCTTGTAGAGCAAGTTTTTCTGCTCGTTGAAAGCGCTCAACTCTGCGTTGCTCTGCTTGTATACGTAAGGTTTCACCCATACTTGAACCAGAACGTTCAGCTTGGATTAAAGAATTAACTAAGTTTGTAATTTCTTTAATGTTTAACCTAACTTCCATTTCACGTAACGATTCTAATTTCGGTTTTCCCGCTTTGATATCTCTCAAAACACGCCTAAACTCGAATTTCAACGGGCCAGAAGGGCCCTTTTTAACTGCTTGGGTAATGCCTCCAGATAAATTCAAGCCAGCCTCAACAGACATTACAATAAAATCAAGATATACAGGGAGGTGTCTTATGATTTGTTGTTCCCGTTTTTTCCGTATATCTCCTAAAGATATACGTGGAAAAACCCAGCCAAAAAAACCTGCGAATACAATAGGCAGTGCACCTTCAGCATCTAACATAAGCAGACAAAGCCAACAAATTATTGAAAAACAGATTGAAGATAACATTTGCAAAGAAAAAAACTGCTCTGGAGTGAACAAAAAGTCAAGCCCTGACCTTCTTAGCATCCTAGAGTAAGTTTCTAAATCATCAACAGGTAAGCGCTCACCAACGAGGTGAGCAACCACTCTAACTAATGGCCAAATGGGCTTGAGTGCTTTAGGTAAAGGATCTAAAAATTCACGATTATCCTCAGGAGTATCGTCTGATATTCTTTTTATTGAATAGAAAAACAACACAACAACCAAAGTCAACAAACAACTTAGTATAATTATTTCAGTACTCATATTTAAACATCTATATTTACAATTTTTTTAATCACAATATAACCGCACATTAACATAAGAAAACTAACTGCAAGAACAGCCCAACCGATAGGATTTGAAAAAAGATGCGACATAGCTTCAGGTTCAATATGATAAAGAGCCGTAACAATAAATACTGGCAAGGCAGTCATCACAACACCTTGAAGCTTGCCTTGCGATGTTAATGCATCGATCTTGCCTTCCATTTCGATTTTTCGCCTTAAGGTGCTCGCTAGCGTATACAGAATCTCTGATAAATTACCACCAATCTCTTTAGAGATAAGAACCGCAGAAACAAAAAGGCTTACTTCTTGAACTGGCATTCTTTTCTCAAGATTCATAAATGCTTCATCAAATTCAACACCCAGCCGAATCTCTCGTAACAAAAGGCCGAGCTCTTGGGATAATGGGGGACTTTGCTCTTTAGATAAACTCTCTAATGCCATTGCTAAGCTGCTTCCAGATTTAACCGTATTAGCAAGAGTTTGCAATGCATCAGGCATTTGAATTATAAACTGTTTTCTTCTTCTCTTTATTAGGTAGGCATAGACAAATTTAGGAGCAAAGAATACGCTAACTGCAACAAGCAAGCAAAAAATGATATTTCCTGAGATAAAGTATGTAATGATTATAGCTATGGCAACAACGGCTAAATTTATTTTTACTAACTTCTTGGGTTCGATAAACAGGAACATATCGGCCAAACTGGAATTTGCATGAGACTGAACCGAGTCTGTATATCGAGATGCCCCTTGCATCATAAACTGCCCTATAAAATAGAACAGAACTATTGATAAAAGGGCTATAGCTAAACTAAGATAAACTATCATCAGTAACACTCTCTCTGAATAGACTCAAATCAACAGATAGGCCTCGCTTGTTCATATTTTCACAAAAGTCAGGGATCAAACCAGTTGCAATGAAGTTTCCAACCACTTTGCCATTAGAGTCATAGCCAGTTTGATTAAATTTAAAAATTTCACCTAATTGCAACCTTCCATTCTCAATGCCACTGACTTCAGCTATGGAAGTAACCTTTCGAGTTCCACAAGAAAAACGGGTTTGTTGTACAATAAAATTTACAGCAGACCCAATCTGTTCACGTATTGCTTGAACAGGTAAATCCATTCCCGACATCATAACCATGACTTCAATTCTCGAAACACAATCTCTAGGGCTATTCGCATGCGTAGTAGTAAGAGAACCATCATGACCTGTATTCATTGCTTGAAGCATATCTAATGCTTCCCCGCCACGACACTCTCCCACAACAATTCGATCAGGTCTCATCCGTAAACAGTTTTTCACCAGGTCTCTAATTGGAATAGCCCCAGTACCTTCTTGGTTTGCTGGTCGAGCTTCGAGGTTTACAAGATTAGGTTGATATAGCTTCAATTCTGCGGCGTCTTCTACAGTTACGATTCTTTCGTTATCAGGAATATAATTAGAAAGAACGTTAAGTAAAGTTGTTTTTCCTGAGCCAGTACCACCGGATATTACGATATTGTTTTTCTGTAAAACAATAAGCTTTAGAAAGTCTGCCATCCTCTGGTCAATAGAGTTAAACCTAACTAAGTCTTCCGCGACTAACCTTTCAGCCATAAATTTTCGAATCGTTATAGAGGGGCCTTTTAGTGCTAAAGGCGGAATAACAGCATTTACCCTAGAGCCGTCTTTTAAACGAGCATCAACCATAGGTGAGGATTCATCAATTCTACGGCCAATAGGTGAAACGATTCTCTCAATTGCAGAAAGGACTGCTTTATCATTAGTAAAAGTAATAGGTGATTTCTCTAACACACCCAGTTTCTCAAAAAAAATCTCATCAAAGCAATTTACCATTACTTCACTGACATCTTTATCCGCGAGTAACTCTTCAAGAGGCCCTAAACCAATAGCTTCGTTTAACACCTGTTTCGCAAGTAAAGACTTATCTATGGTATCCGGAATTGCATTAGATGAAGAAATAATATCATCAATCCATTGTTGAGTATTAATCCTCAACTCATCATCATTCATTTCGTCAATATTGATTCGCCGTAAATCTATTTGCGAAAAGAGTTCACGATGAACATAGCTCCTCCAATGATTCAGTTCCTTAGCAAGAATATTGCTAACTTCCTCATTTTTTTTAACAGTAGAATCTGCCTTGTCTAAATCAACATTTTTGACTGGTTTTTGTACGGTTATATCTGTATTTTCACTTGCAATAGCACTGTCTGCATCTTTATCTAATAGTGTAAAGACATATCCACCAATAGAAATTAAATCGGATTCATCTATTGGGCCATAGTCATTCACTGCTTTACCATTAACCTTAATGCTACTTTTATTGGTTAAATCTTGAATAAATAGTGAATGTTCTGATTTGTAAATCCTAGCGTGCTTTGCTGCTACGCCCCAACCTCGAAGTACAACTAAGCATTGGTTATCTTTACCCACGATACAATCGTCATTAACACAAGGGAAATCTCCTACAACATTACCCTTCTTCGTTTTCAAAAATATATAAAACATTAGTCAAGCAACCTCATCTCACTGTCAGGCCTGCCTTCATTTTCAAACTTAGCCATCTCTCTATCGATAAATTCATACTGATCAGCCATTGCCTCAGTTGTAGCTATGCGAGGAGTGATAAATATGACTAATTCACTCTGTCGATTAACAAATGACTTTGAACGGAATAGTGGACCAAGAACCGGCATATCACCAAGCCAAGGCATTTTAGAATAAACTGTTGAATCTTCAGCGGTTACTAAGCCAGCAATAACGATGGTATCTCCAGATTTTGCATTGACTACCGTTTCTGTTGAGCGAGTCAATAAACCGGGAGGACCGTCACCGATAGCCGTAGTTTTATCAATTGTACTCACTTCAGCTGCAACTTTTGTTAAAATTTCATTCCTTTCGTTGGTGATAGGCTCGATATCAAGCATGATTCCGTATGGTTTAAACTCAATAGAAGTTGTACCAAATTGGTCTCTTACGGCATAAGGTATTTCGCCACCGGCATGAAAGTTTGCAGACTCACCACTGCGGGTACTCAAAAGAGGGTTCGATAAATATCGAGCCTGTCCAGTTTCTTCCATGAGGTTAATTGTGGATGTAATTTGAGTAGTCATACCAACAGAGCCATAAAAATCTGTATCGCCGGTCTCAATATTTTCAGTTAAGCCAATTGGGTCAATTTTGAAGAAGTCATTACCTAAGACATACCCCGTAAAGCCCATAGAGGGGCCGTTTATAGCCGCTTCCCAGTTGATACCAATGTCCTCGAGCATATTATTCCTAAGCTCAAGAATTTTTACATCTATGACTATCATTTTTTTCATTTCGACTTTTTCTATATCAGTCAAAACTATTAAATCTGGGTACAACTTTTGAATGGCTTCAAGTTTTGGCACGTCTTCAAGCTTAAGAGTACCTGTGAGCTTATTTCGTCCCCGTACTTTAGTTAACTGAACATTAGGAATTTCACCTAGCAATAGCTTTAACTCTTCAAAGTCGTTTAACTTCAGCATATTTACTACGTGAGGGTAGTCAGCCAATACTTCTTTGCTTTTTTCTAAGTCTTTAGAAGTAACCGAACCTTTAACAAGGATTCTATCACCTTGCTTAGTGACACTAACGTTCTCGATTCCAGACATCAGAATAACGACATCTCTCAAAGCTTTCTCAAGGCTTAGCGCAGTTACAGTCACATCTATCACTTCCCTTCGGTTCCCTTCATACCACAAGAAAATTTCAGTTTGTCCTACTGATTTAGGAATGATAATTAACTCACCAGAATCTAGCGCAGAAGTCGAAAGAATATCATCATTGCCAACAGCTACTCTCTCAACTGACTTTGACTTTATTGATTTAACTTGACCTACGTAAAGCTGCATCTTAGGCTTCCCAGATAGAGGAAACTCACCAATAGCCAAAGCACTCGTAGACAAAATAAGGCTTATAAAAAATACAACAAACTTCATTCTAAAATCCTTTAATCTGTTTCAACGGTGTTGCTAGTTGTGTTTGAAACCGTTAACTCAGGCTCATTCCATTTCCGTGCATTTTGTATCTTGCTTTTAGTATTCCCAATAATATTTACATATTTTGGTTTTAAATTTGCACCATCAGAATTTGAAGCAGTGAAGTATTGAATGGTACCAGCAGTAACATCTTGCATCTGATGAAAGCTGATTGCATCAAAGCCAAGTTTTGCTTTGTCTTCTTGATTTCTTAAAAATGTGACTAAGGTGCCGTTTTCCTGGGCTAATAAAACCCGAGCTGCAGTATCAGAAGGTAGAATAACAGTGATAGTTGAATACCCATACATTTGGCCACCATCACTCATCACATTACCATTCGATTCAGCACTGACACTTCTAGTTCGTCCAGTTGCAACAATATTTACATTTTCAGCTATATTTTCTAGGCGTTCAACGCCTTCACTTTCCCCACTCACCATTAGTAGGAGGTCTACGTAGTCACCAACTTCAATCATACCTTCATTAGAGTTAATTGTGTCCACTTCTACCGTTAATGGTCGATGCCCTTTTTTTATAAGGTCAGAAAACCTATCTGCATAATTACCACCCACATATAACTGCAATAAAGGCGTACCTTGTGACATCGGATATATGAGTTCTTTCCCCGACATTGCATCAAACATCGGTGGCTCAACATGACCGTCAGGTAAAAAATTGGAAGGTACTGTCGCAATAGCCATATTTTCAGCGCTGATAATCTCCCCGGCCTGAATATCTCGACTAGAAACAACAATAGATTTAGTTGAGGTAATTTTAGATTCTAGTTCGGCACGAATTTTCTTTTCATGCTCTTTAAAAAAGTGATTTGCACCAAAATAGGTTCCCGCTCCTAATATAATCGCCAAGAGTAATAACCCCCAACTTTTTAGAGTTCCTTTATTCACTAACTTTCCCTTTTACAGCTTTGATACAAATGAAATTTTAGATATTTACTCAACAATATTTGATATCGATATTGTCTTAGAATATGCACTATGGTTTTCTCTCATAGCTTCAGTAAACCTAACAACGACATTCTTCCCCCCACTTGCTGGTTGGAAGTCATCATTAACAGGCATTAGCAATGCAATAGAGCAGACAAGGACAACTAAGGTATATTCGACAATTGCAGCACCTCTAATAGACTTCACTTAACTATCCTTATCGATGTGAACAGCAACTATAGATGTGATCCTTTCTTTTTTATCACGTGAAATAGTCATATTTAATCGGTCGACACCCTTAGAAAGTATCAAAACATATTTATCACCATTTATTGGATTAGGGGTATCATCTTTCACCCAACCTTTGGAAATAAAGTGATTGGTATAAAAATTTATGTTACTCCGTATATCCTTTTTATTCAAGATAAGCACAGTTCTAGATTTTGAACCAATGTCATAAGAATAAAAATCGTTGATTTTTTTACTTCCTTTAGGGGCAGGAAAAATAGATACAACGCCCTCATACTTTCTTCTTTGCAGAGACTCGACATCAGAAATTGAGATAAAACCAAAACTGCCAGATAATGTTTTTTTAATTTGAACAGAAATCATAAAACCACTATCAAAGCGAGCAATCACTTTCCAAAATGCCACATCATTGATCACATAAGGAGCAATATCGGGCTGAGAAGGTTTACTCCATTCTTTTTTGTAGAAAGCAATAAGCTCTTGAGTGTTAAGCACACTATTAAAACGATACATTTTCATGGGTAACCCATTCACTATCGTCTTTTCGTTTATAATTTCAACATCAGTGTCTTCTGGTATAGAAAAATCTGGCCAATTATTACCAGCGAAAGCGAAAGGAGTTATAAAATAAAGAAGTAGAAGAAGCCTAAGGTTCATATTTTTTTAACCTGTCTGATGGTATTGCATCGTGCTCTACCTTGCCTAACTCTAGATTTTGTAAGTGTGTTAGCCAGGGTATAAAAATATCTACAATGCCAGCAGCATCGCCAACCTTGTCACCAAGTGAGCTTATATATGACATAGGTACAAGAGCACGGACTAACTCGTCTTGGTGTCCTGGTCCTCCCACATTCCACCCATCTGTTAGTAAATAATTTGTTGATTCGAATGAAGTGAGTTCATCACTACCATAATTCTTAGGGTTAAATGAACTAAGCCATGATAAAGCTTTCATATCGGTTTTTACTTCAGTTTGAACTAAACCTTGCGTATTGAGGGAGAAGCCAACGCGTGACATTAAGTTAAATGCAGTGTCCATTCCCTGGCTTTTAATATTATCCAAAGACCTACTATGAGAGCCGGTTCTTATATAGTCACCCTCTGGGGAGCTTGTATCCCGCTCAATTAAGCTTTCTTTACCTAAAGATTTTGGTTGACTAATATAAAAATTTTCTTTTAATTCTACATCTTGTTGCCATACTTTATCTTCACTATGCATTGCCGTGTCGGAGGTGGAGAATACTCGACTAACTACCTCATGCTTTATCGCTTGGTCACTTTTGAAGTTAACCCGATGCTCTCCTGCATTATACCAAACCGTTCTTTCCCAAGCGGCATACCTAGCAGCTTGTTGATTGTGATGTTTTACATCGACAAATTTGGCCAGCACGGGTAACAAGAAGAGTAAAGGAACCAATACAAATGCTGCAACAATCACTAACTCAGAAAGGGCTTGTCCATTTTGCTTTTTCGTCATGGAATGTTCGCTCCAAGCCGTTTATCATCTTGTTCAAGAGCAATTAATCTCGGTTGCCAATAAGGGTTATATATATTGCCATATTCATAATTGCCATCTTTTCGTTGCCATAAATTTCTTGGTCTTGAGAAATAACTTTCTCCTTTACTCATTGATACCTGACGTCCATTTTCCATTGCTTGGTTAGGGTTTTCATTCAATACAACGAGCCCTTCTCCAAGCTTGTTTATGGTATCCGTTGTACCTATTTTATTATGGTCCTTAGCAAGGAAAATTCGGATAGATTGAGATTTTGCAAGTAGACCGGGTTTAGTTAAATCGAAAAAATTCTGTAAACCTTCATACTCACCATGTTCATACCCCAGCGCTTCATCGTCATTATCTTTGTAGAATGCGATGGTATCGCTACCTTCCATAAAGCCATACCTGTCGCGCATATCATTGAAGCGACTTGCCTTACTGTTATATCCAGCACCACGCCACAGGTGGCTTATGTTTGGGCGGGAGTTATAACAATATCGAGTACAATTACTATATTGATTCTTTTGAACGGGGTTATACCAGTCAAAACTGTCACTATGGTGAGTTACTTGTCTTCCCCAACCTAGAGGTAATAGTTCTCGGTCTCTATAACCTCTAGGGATCCCCCACTTAAACTTCATCACTTCAGCTCTGATACTCATCGTATCTTTCGCAGAGAAAGAATAGTATGGGGCGTTTTTACCGTCCACGACCCCCATTTCAGACCCGCCTCTTTGTTCTATGCGAATGTCTTTAATTATGCCAGGAATTGATACAGGGCTTTCCCAAAAGCTGTTATCTCTATTTGAGGTAAATTCATCTCTTGATCTCAGTACAACATCTCTGTATTGATCTAAACGAGTCTTATCTTCTTCATTATCACGACTTGAGCCAGAAGAGCCCGTTCCTCTCCATGAGGAGCTTGATGAACCACCATATGCTCGCTCTGCTTTATCTACCTCATACCTTTTTACAAAATTTTCCCAACTAGTAATGTCAGCAAGCGTTAAAGCTGATGCTGCCATAAAAGCATTGGCATCGGGATCATTTAAACGAATAACTTCTTCAACATCTAAAACTAAACCGGCAACTGTAGCACCATGAAATATACTTTGACTCTCGCTGTATACTTTATTGAGTTCATTCGCGCCAACAACGACAAGACTGCCTGCATTTTGAATAGCTTCATTAACAATTGAAAAGAATGCCTCAGCAGCATCTGTTAATTTATTAATGACCTGACCAACATAAGGTACGGCTTGCAACCAATCGCCAATAAGCTCTAAATTCCAAAACATTTGTTGGTTATTTTGAAAATAGGATGATAGAGAAACCATTTGAGCGACAGTTACGTGGTTTGCAGCCATCGCGCGGTTGGTATAAGCATGGAAATTAAGTTCACGGGACTGAATGACAGCCGCTGTGTATGCTGCTGAGTCGGCAGTAGTTTGTAATTTAGTACGTTCCAGTGTGAGCTGACCAGAATCAAAAACAGAAAATACGGATAAAGATAATGCGATCAGAAATAACGAAACAAAAACCAAAATATGGCCACTTTGTTTAAATCGAGATATTTTCAAAATAGACATTTCAACTCTTCCTTGATGCGAAACACAAACAAGAAACTGTTACAGTGAACAATTAACTTTGCATTTTCACTACACGCTTTCTATCCATAAAAACGCTACTTCACTTTCTACACAACTGCTCAATTGGTGTCGACATGCGGCCACTTGTCAATGCCCGCACGCCTACGCAATCATAAGTTTTCAGCTAATTAATTACTGCCTCCGCCACTGCCACCTTCACTTTTAATACCTTTGTTACCCGCAGCATTATAATTACTCAAGTTAGCCTCCTTGGTCTTTTCCGCTAACGTTACCGCAGCACTACCTGCACTAGAAGCAACGGCTGTTGCTGCTGAACCATCATTACCGCCTAATTCGGTTGCCATACTTGCAACTTGGTTTCTTACGGTCGAGCCAAACAAACCATACACACCAATCGCGGCAACTGCGATAAGTGCCACAATAATGATATATTCAGTCATACCCTGACCAGCTTGCCTTTTCAGTGAAATTTTTTGTTTCATATTATTAAGCATATTTATTTCCTTATTTAACGATATCAAATTATAAATTGGCACGTTTATATGCATAAACGCAGTCATTGTATAATGATTTCATGTTGACATCTAACATTTTCAGTGATGTCACGTTCTGTTTAAAATCCGAGCTTACTTCAAGTGAGGAGAAGTCATTTTCAGTAATCAGTATGTTCAACAGCTTAATATTATTATTGCGTTGTTGCTGTACCCCTGAGACCTGATTATTCTTCGCATTCAAATCATCACCGGCTTCATACACCGCAAGGTGGCATTCATTGACACTCTCAAATAACAACGACATCGACTCTGCGTACGCCTCAAAGTCAGCCATATAATGTTCTGAATCAACAACAAGGTCAGACTTAATTCTTTGTTTCTTATACTTCTTAAGATCGAGCGTATACTTAATTTGTTTAAATTCACTTTTCAGCTTTTTTTGGTTAAACACATCATTAGCTGCTAGCGTCTTAAAGCTTGCAAGCAATACTAGAATATACAAGCAGCACTTTAGAGTTTTTATCATCGCCTCACGCGGTCCTTTCGCAAAGTCACAGAAACCTAAATTTGTGTTGACATTATCCACAAAAAAATCAAAATGTGAACAACTAATAACAATAATCATATTTGACATATCACAATTATCGTTATTAATGATAATCTCATTAACCAGCCTTTTTTTATAGAATGGAACTAACATGAAAAAGAGTTCATTAGCAGCAACTATTTCCCTCACTCTTGCCCTGACAGCCTGCGGCGGCGGAGGTTCATCATCAAGCGATACTTCCTCAGACGCAAATCAACCTTCACCAAGTCAGGCTCCGGCTGATCAACAAATTGCCAATATCACCGTTATTGATGATTACCTGCAAGACGCCAAAGTATGGCTAGATTACAATCAAGATTTTATTCATCAGGCTGA
>NZ_QZCH01000032.1 GCF_003596335.1 Motilimonas pumila | reverse complement strand
CTGAAAGAAAATCAGCGGTCTGAAATGTGAACAGCATGAGCCTTTGTCGCACTGAAAACTATTTGATCAACAACGCCTAGCTGACGAACATTGGAAGCAATAAGGTGATGGTCTTTCATCTCTAGCGTTTGCCTGATTGACTAGCTAGCGCCCATTATTATTAACCGCCTTTGCAGGTTTTTAGCCTAGCTGAACAAAAGTGTTTGCCCAGCTAGGCAAATGCAGTTATGGCTGCATGATAGCTAAGTTAGCTTTTTCCGAACCTACTTTTATTTGGTCAAAAAATACTTTCCGACTGGTTATTTCTGGGTTCTTATCCCACTCCCAACGATAAATACCCCACTTAGGATAACTCCAATGGTTATGAGCACCATCTAGTAAAGGATAGCCAACGCCACCATTATAATCGACAACTTGCAGCCCATCCTTCCAAACTCTGATGAAACCATTCTGAGTATCATGGTGTACTTGGACCACCCAGTCTACCCAAGTATTTCGCTCGTAAACACCCAAATCAAAATACTCTTTTTCTACAGGATCTTGATGCGTTTTAGACACAAAAAACCGAAAGTTACCCTCAAACGTAGTCAGAGCATAAGGAAGTGACATAGCTCTAGCCCAGTCATTATCTGAAGGAGCAGTGTGAACCTGAAATATACTTTCTTCTCCACTACTTGCATAATAATCACCAGGTAGCCTTGTTGAAAAAGAGTACCAACGAATAGGGTTTGTAGACTTATCAATGTCAGCTTTTATCTCTACTCTATAGGATCCATTGACTTTTGGATCGTTAATATCATTCAACATAAATGCTGCAGCATAGCCACCCTTTCTATAGTATCCAGGCGAATTCAGCCTACTTATTGAATATTCGATATTATTTTCATAAGGAACTTCGTATTGATAATCTCTCGGATAAAACCTGTCCCAATCAACTTTAAATAAAACAGCTGATTTAGTTATCGACGGCATATCAATAGTAGGTAAGCTGACATAGCTTTTTTCGTCCTTGATTTGATTTTTCTGCCCGCTAATATCAGGTTTTACTGTCGCCTTATTCGCTACACTTGTATTTATGAACTCCCCTCCCTGCGCTTCATCGATTTTATAATAAGAGTTATTTTTCACAACTAGCTCATCAATAAAGTCAGTAGCGTAAGGGTAAAGCCTTATAACTTGCCTGTAATCAGATACAATTGAAGCTAATTGAATATTCTCAAAGTAATTACCCGTAACTTCAACTCTATTGACTGGGTTGAGTACATTACTTACTTCAAATGTTCTAATTCTTATTGCATTTTTAGAATCTAAAACAGCGTTGTTTTTTATAGAAAATAAACCATATTGAGTCGCATCATCTAAAGTAGACGGCATCAAGTGAATAGCATGTGCTTTAGCTTCTCGTATCAAGTTGCCTTCAACAGTTAAAGAATCAAAACCTTGTAGAGCAATCGCGTCCGTTTTAATTGTGTCAAATACATTGTCAATGATTACTGCGTTTGATGATAAGTCGGTGGGACTCAAATCTATGCCCACACGTACATTTAAAAAATAATTCTTCTCAATTTTAAGGTTTTTGACACTCGAGGAAGCAGCTCCTTCAGAGCGAACTTTGACAGCAGAACAATGTTTAAAAACATTATTACTAATCTGAACATTCTGTGAGGGCACTACAGCATCACTGGCCAAAATTCGAATACAAGCATCTCTGAAGCCATAAAATTCACTGTCTTTTACCAAGATATTATTCGATCCAGATATTACCAAGCCATCACTTTCTACAACTTGATCATCTACATCCAAGTAAGGGTTTAGCCCTCTAAATTTGAAGTTTTGTATCGAAAAGTTATCAACCCCTTCTAAATTCCAAAGAGCCTTTCCGGAAAAGTTTTGGCTGATAGGATTTATCACTTTAGCGATAAATGTATCATTGTCAGCAGTAAACTTAATATTATTTGGAAAGCCATAAGGGAAGGTCACCTCGCTTTCAAAGATATATTCACCACTAGGAAAGTGAACGGTATCGCCTGCAGATAGAAGGTTTAATAAATTTCTTAATGCAAGGCTATCGTCTTCTCCGTCATAAGGCAGAATGCCGTAATCTTGTACATTAAAAACGGTATTGTCAGGAATAGGATCTGGAGTCACCGCTAATGTTGGGGACGGTGCCGGGGGTAAAGTTATCACTGGCGTTGGCGTCGCTACTGCTGGCGTTGGCGTCGCTACTGCTGGCGTCGGCGTCGCTACTGCTGGCGTCGGCGTCGCTACGGCTGGCGTTGGCGTCGCTACGGCTGGCGTTGGCGTCGCTACGGCTGGCGTTGGCGTCGCTACGGCTGGCGTTGGCGTCGCTACTGCTGGCGTTGGCGTCGCTACTGCTGGCGTTGGCGCAACTACGGCAGGCGTTGGCGCGACTGCGGCAGGCGTTGGCGCGACTGCGGCAGGCGTTGGCGTCGCCACTACTGGCGCAATGGTAGCAGGCGCGTCTGTAATTGGAAATGTTGGGGCTCTTTCTGGACCATCGTCAGCCCCGGGGACAGTTACCGGTGGGTTGATAATGGGATCTTTCGATGGTGATTCAGAGCCTTCACCTATATTTTCAGGGTCTGATAACTCCTGTTTCAATGGTATAGATGTATCAGCACCTTCATGGGCTTCATGTGCTTCTTGAGATTGCTTGTCACTGCTTTCACCGCAGCCAAATAGAGTCAGTATAGAAAATGCCAGTATTTTTTTATTATGCATTATTGTGTTATCCCTTCGTAAAGGTGAGATTTGCAGTTGCTGATCTTGAGAGAGACGCTTTCTTCTTCATTTTTTTGAATTCTATCTGAAATTATGAAGATATGCTCGATTGTCTTTTGTTTTTTTTGATGCAAATTATACTTTAGATAAAACCATCAACAAATGATAAATCTTTAATCTACCCCATTGAATTGCAATGAGTTGTGAGCATTTGAAAGCGACGCTTTTGAACCAAGCTTGATTTCCTTGACGTAATATCGCTAACACGCCTTATTCTACGGCTTCTTGTGAACAATCAATGATTGAAAGGTTAGTGAAAACAGTGCGGAGTTGTGCTTGATAGTTAATACGTAGAAGTTAAATAAAACTTTAGGATTCAATTGCTTTCAACTGAAGACATGGCATAACGAACCTGTTCGCCATCAAACCCTCGTTGAAAAAGGAAGCGTTGGCGCTTTTGCCTATCTTTATAATCTCCGACTTCACTGCCTTTAAATTTCTTCTGATAACTCAGTTTTGCTTGCTCAAACCAGTCTGGCTCAAGTTCGGCGAGGGCGGTATTCAAGTCATGCTCTGACACCCCTTTAAAACGAATTTCGTTACGAATACGATTAAGGCCATGGCCTTTGTTGATTTTGGCGCGGATAAAGCTGGAAGCATAGCGTTGATCGTCGAGGTAGCCTTGTTCACTGCAGCGAGTAATGGCTTGGTTGATCAATTCAGCGGGAAAGTCACGTTGGTTAAGCTTTTGTTTTAGTTCGGCTAAAGCATGGTCTCGCCGAGTAATGATATTAATTGCGCAGGTATAAACCTGCGCAAAAGTAGCTTCGCTGTTATTCTGCAAGCTCTGCTTCATCTTTTTCATCAACCACAACATCACCGTCTTGTGGTAGCAGACGTTCTCTTAATAACGCTTCTATCTCTGCAGCAATGGCAGGGTGCTCTTTCAGGTATTTACAAGCATTTGCTTTACCTTGACCAATCTTGTCGCCTTGGTATGAGAACCAAGCACCGGCTTTTTCAATCAGTTTCTCTTTTACGCCTAAGTCAATCATTTCAGCCAGGTTGTTAATACCCGCGCCGTAAAGAATTTGGAACTCGGCTTGCTTAAATGGAGGTGAAACCTTGTTTTTAACCACTTTTACACGCGTTTCGTTACCTACGACTTCGTCGCCATCTTTCACCGCGCCAATACGACGAATATCAAGGCGAACCGAAGCGTAGAACTTCAGCGCATTACCGCCGGTTGTGGTTTCTGGCGAACCAAACATGACACCTATCTTCATACGAATTTGGTTAATGAAGATACATAAACAATTAGTCTGTTTAATATTACCCGTTAGCTTACGTAATGCTTGCGACATTAAGCGTGCTTGCAAGCCAACGTGTGAGTCACCCATGTCACCTTCAATTTCGGCTTTTGGTGTTAATGCCGCCACTGAGTCGACCACGACCACGTTAACTGCACCAGAGCGAACCAACATGTCACAAATTTCTAGGGCTTGCTCACCTGTATCCGGCTGCGACACCAGTAGGTTATCAACGTCTACGCCAAGTTTACGTGCATAAATAGGATCCAGAGCGTGTTCAGCATCAATAAAGGCACACGTTTTACCTTGCTTTTGCGCTTCCGCAATAACTTGTAAAGTTAACGTAGTTTTACCCGAACTTTCAGGACCGTAAATTTCAACAATACGGCCATAAGGCAAGCCGCCTATGCCCAGCGCAACGTCCAAACCTAGAGAACCAGTAGAAACAGACTCAATGTCCATCATGGCTGCAGCGCCATCGCCTAAGCGCATGATAGAGCCTTTACCAAATTGTTTTTCAATTTGGCCTAAGGCCGCAGCTAATGCTTTTTCTTTATTTGAATCCATATGCGTTCCCATCGAAATTTGGTGATAAATGATAATTGACTTAAGTATACTGTTGATTCATACAGTATCAAGTAAAATTTTTACTGTATATAAGCTCAGGTGTGAGGTCACTCATAATGTGGCAGGTTTTTTTAAAGGTCAAGTAATAAGCGAACAGATTGTGCAGTAACTAAATGGTGGCTTTTGTTTGGCGTTCATTAAGGTGATCCTTTATGCTAGGCGGCAACTTTTAGCAACGTAAAACGTATTGAAAAGCCATGGCCAATAGCAAAAAAAACGCTCAACACACCCCGATGATGCAGCAGTATCTTGCGCTAAAACAAGAAGCCCCTGACATCCTATTATTCTATCGCATGGGTGACTTTTACGAACTTTTTTTTGATGACGCAAAAAAAGCGGCACAATTGTTGGGCATTTCTTTAACTAAACGAGGTCAAACCGCTGGCCAACCCATTCCCATGGCTGGTGTGCCTTACCATTCGGTGGAAGGCTATTTAGCCAAGTTAGTGGCCATGGGGGAGTCTGCCGCTATTTGTGAGCAGGTGGGCGACCCTGCCACCAGTAAAGGGCCAGTAGAGCGAAAAATAGTACGTATTATTACGCCGGGCACGGTCAGTGACGAAGCCTTATTACAAGATAAGCAAGACAACCTCATTTCCAGTGTATATCACCATCAAGGTCTATTTGGTCTCGCTACCCTGGATATTACGAGTGGTCGTTTTGCGCTAAATGAATTAGCTAATCAAGAGCAAATATTGGCCGAGCTACAGCGTCTAGACCCCGCTGAATTACTCTACCCTGAAGGCTTTGAGCACATTAACCTCATCGAGCAGCGAAAAGGCATTCGCAGACGGCCTGAATGGGAGTTTGAGTTAAGTACGGCGAAGAAAATCCTTACCCAACAGTTTCAAACTAAAGATTTAGTCGGGTTTGGCGTCGAAAAAGCTGAAGTGGCCTTGGCCGCCGCAGGGTGCTTATTGCAATACATCAAAGATACCCAGCGCACCGCCCTACCCCATATTAACTCTATCTATTTAGAGCAAAACCAAAGCGTGGTGATTTTGGACGCAGCCACGCGCAAAAACCTCGAGTTAACGCAAAACTTGTCGGGAGGACTCGATAACACATTAGCTCAAGTGCTCGATAACACCGCCACCGCAATGGGTAGCCGCTTGTTAAAGCGTTGGATCCACCAGCCTATTCGTGATCATCAGCAACTTCTGCAACGACAAGGTTTGGTAGAAGCTTTGTTACAGCAAGGGCAATACTTTGAAACCGATGAGCTGCTGAAACAAATCGGCGACATTGAACGTGTCATAGCACGGTTAGCATTAAAAAGCGCCCGTCCGCGCGATCTCGAAAGGCTCAAAAATGCCTTCAATCTGTTACCACAACTGCAACAATGCTTAGCCAGCAGTGAGCAGAGCTTGCTACAACAACTGGCGCAACACATTCATCTCTTTCCAGGGTTAGCCGAGTTACTGAACCAAGCCATCATTGATAACCCGCCGGTATTAATTCGTGATGGCGGGGTCATCGCCCCGGGTTTTAATAGCGAGTTAGATGAATGGCGTGCATTATCAAAAGGCGCTACCGACTACCTCGCAGAGCTGGAAAGCCGTGAAAAATCAGAAACCGGCATTCAAACCCTCAAAGTGGGGTACAACAAGGTACACGGCTATTACATTGAAGTAAGTCGTGCCCAAAGTGAGTTAGTACCGGTGCACTACATACGCCGTCAAACCCTCAAAAACACCGAGCGCTACATCATTCCTGAGCTCAAAACGTATGAAGACAAGGTGTTGATGAGCCAAGGTAAAGCGTTGGCATTAGAAAAGCGTTTATACGAAGAAATTCTCGACCAACTGCTGCCACACCTCACTCAACTGCAACAATGTTGTCAGTCTTTGTCAGAGTTGGACGTATTAGGGAATTTCGCCGAGCGAGCAGAAGCTTTAAACTATGTAAAACCCAGATTGAGTGAACAACAGGGCATTGATATTCAGGCCGGTCGCCACCCTGTGGTAGAGCATGTCAATCAAGACCCGTTTATCGCCAACCCTGTCGATTTAAACCCAGCCAGAAAAATGCTGATTGTAACCGGTCCCAACATGGGCGGTAAGTCCACCTATATGCGCCAAATCGCGTTAATTGTTTTAATGGCACACATAGGTTGTTATGTGCCGGCTCAAAGTGCTGAGATTGGTCAAGTTGACCGTATCTTCACACGTATCGGGGCATCGGACGATTTAGCGTCAGGGCGCTCAACTTTTATGGTGGAAATGACAGAAACAGCCAACATTTTGCACAATGCCAGCGCGCAAAGCTTAGTGTTGATGGATGAGATTGGCCGTGGTACCAGCACGTATGATGGTATGTCTTTGGCTTGGGCATGCGCTGAGCAACTGGCTATGAAGATTCAATCCTATACCCTGTTTGCCACCCATTACTTTGAATTAACCCAGCTGCCAGAGTTAATGCCCGGGTTAGCAAACGTGCATTTAGACGCGGTAGAACATGACGATAAAATTGTTTTTATGCACACTGTACAAGAAGGCGCCGCCAGTAAGAGCTACGGCTTGCAGGTAGCCGCTTTAGCGGGTGTCCCCAATCATGTGGTGCAACAAGCCAAACGTAAATTACAACAATTAGAAACGCAGCAAACTACCTCGTTAGCACCTGAGGCACAGCCAGTAAGCGGTCAAGCCAGCTTGCCATTTGATGAGCCACCGCACCCAGTATTGCATGCGTTGGCACAAACCAACCCAGACGAGCTAAGTGCGAAGCAAGCACTGGATTTGATTTACCAGCTCAAACAAGCTTTATAAGCGCAACGGGCATAGGTTTGTCGACCTACGCCCGTTTGCTCATTATCGCCTGGCGCCAGCCAACTTAAGAGTAGAAGGTGATTACGCCGGTACCAACCCCACTTTTAAGTCTTGCGCTTGGTAAATAGCCTTACCTTGCTGATATACCGCGCCATCAGCTAAAGCTAAAGCCAGTGGTTTTTGAAACACCCTTTTTATATCCAGCCGATACTCAATGACTTCATGACGAGGGTATATTTGTCCACTGAAGCGAACGTTTCCTACCCCTATGGCTCTGCCGCGCCCAGGCAAACCGCAAAACCCCAGAAAAACGCCCAACAATTGCCACATTGCATCTAATCCCAAACAACCAGGCATCACGGGATCGTTTTGAAAGTGGCAATCAAAAAACCAAAAATCAGGCCGTATTTTAAATTGTGCGATCACTTGGCCCTGTTGATAACGCCCACCACTGCGAGAAATGTGGCTAATTTCATCTATCATCAGCATTTGGCCTTTGGGTAACTGCGCGTTACCGGGACCAAAATATTCATCCTTAGCCATAGCTTGAATGGTTTGTTGGCAAAACTGCATCGTTAACTCCTGTTCAAAAGATACGTGAGAAGGATGCAGGTTTATCGGCATTATTAATTGTAAAAATGGGACATCGAGTTAGGTTAAGAAATGGTAAGATAATGACCAAGCGCTCACATGAGATAAGCCAGTGTTTACAGCTAACACGATTGCGGCACACTATCATCGGTTATTGATTGTTTATCACAACCAACTAACCGGTTGTTAATTGCTGCATAAACTGTTTAGGAGAAGTGCGACAGGCCTGTTTAAAATCGTTTATCAAATGGGCTTGATCGCAAAAACCGTGGTCGAGGGCAAATTGAGCATCCGGCGCATGGCCAAGGTAAAGCTGCTGTAACACAGCTTGACGACGTAGGATTTGACTCACGCCTTTACAATCTAACCCAGAAAAACGTTGAAAGACTCGATTAAGGTGGCGCCTTGAGTAGCCCAGCTGATCAGCCAATTTGGCTACGCCAAGCTGCGCCGGAGTGCCACGGTCTCGTCGCGAAGACATTAGCCCCACGGCGTGCTCAAACAAAGCTTTGCCTGAATGGTCACTCAACGTCAAATGGGATATTGCCCAGCGCTCGCACGCTTGTACGCGTTGTTCAAACTCAGTAACTTCGTATAATTGATGGTGTAAATCACGCAATTGCGCCGCAGGCAAAAAATCGTCCCCGAGTAAACAGTCTTTGGCTTCGGTTAAGTCAACTCGAAAAAAATCCTTGATAGCTCCGGGGTAAAAAGCAATACCAAAGTATTGGCCAGCATAAGGGAAGGTAAAACGCCGAAGTTGCCTTTGTGTGCCCGCCACCATTACCTTATGAGGGGAGAAAAAGAGCGAAATACAGGCATCAGGAACTACCTGATAATCACATGCTTGCGTAACTTCAAGCTGCAACCAGGCATACACTCTTGTGGCGAGAGCCCCACTGGGCCGCTGCCAGTGCAATTGGATCCCTGCATGGTATAAAGCATCTGAGGTAAGCACTGGCTGAAACGGTTGGTAAGACATGATTCCCATATATTCAGATATAAACTCAACTCAAATATACGCTTACGGGTCTGCACGCTAACAGACCCGTGAGCAAGACAACTCAATCAAGCCAGTAAGCTTTACATGGAGTAAGTGTAAGGTGCGGCAAATCCAAGCGGGATTTCCAACGCCCAATAAGCTAACAAGAACAAGGACCAACCTATCAACATCGCAATGGAAAATGGCATCATCATAGACGCCAGGGTCCCAATCCCTGTCGATTTTACGTATCGTTGACAGTACACCACCACTAATGGGAAAAACACCATCAGAGGGGAAATAATGTTAGAGACCGAGTCCCCTACGCGGTACGCCGCTTGAGAAAGCTCGGGAGAAATGCCCACCGCCATCAGCATAGGGACAAGAATCGGGCCAATCAACGCCCATTTAGCCGAAGAAGAACCCACTAACAGATTCACCATCGCTGTCAGGAGTATCATTCCGACAACCGTTGCCTGCCCAGGAAGGTTTAACGCTTTTAAACCTTCCGCGCCATAGAGCGCCAGCATAGTCCCGATGTTAGACTGACCAAAAGCCACTAGAAATTGCGCGCAAAAAAACGACATGACAATGTAAGAACCCATAGTGCCCATGGTATCTGACATGGCTTTAATAATGTCATTACTACGCTTAAATTTACCCACTACGCGGCCGTAAACCACTCCCGGAATAATAAATAAAATGAAAATAAGGGGCACAATCGATTTCATCAGTGGCGCAGAAAACGCGGTGAGTTCACCTTCAGGAGAGCGCAATGCAGAAGACTCTGGAATAATGGCAAAAATCAGTACCGCAATACCGGCTAGCATTGCTAACATCGCATATTTAAATGCGTTTGACTCTTGCGTCGACATGGCTCCTAAGTCTGGCACTTCTTCAGCGTCTTTATCTACAGGTGTAGCAGCTAAGCGTGGCTCAATGATTTTCTCAGTCACAAACCAACCAATGATCACCACCACGAAAGAAGACAAGCCAGTAAAATAAATATTCGCCAACGGGTTAACAATATAATCAGGATCGAGCACTTGTGCGGACGTTTGCGTGAACCCCGCGAGCAAAGGGTCAATGCCCGAAGGGATAAAGTTAGCAGAAAAGCCACCTGATACGCCGGCAAAAGCTGCCGCAATCCCCGCCAAGGGATGGCGTCCCGCAGCATGGAAAATAATTCCACCCAACGGGATCACTAATACGTAACCAGCATCAGCAGCAGTGTGAGAAACAATCGCCACCAATATCAACATTGGCGTTAATAACTTAGCCGGGGTTACCGCCAGCATTTTCTTTAATCCTGTGGTGATAAACCCCGATGAATCTGCGACCCCCACTCCAAGCATCGCTACCAGCACTATGCCCAAAGGCGCAAAACCCGTAAAGGTTGTGACCATATTAGCCAAGAAGTTCGCTAACGCTTCACCAGTGAGAAGGTTGGCGATTTCTAGCTCGGACCCCGTGCGGGGATTAATTAAATCAAACGTCACATGGGACAACAGGGCTGAGGCGAGCCAAACACAAATTAAAGCCCAAAAGAATAAGATGGCAGGATCCGGAATTTTATTGCCAGCGCGCTCTATGAAATTTAAAAAACGATCCATAGCGCCCACTTTGTATGGTGCATCAGGTATAGCTTGGTTACTCATGGTAACTCCATTGTTAGAAGTATTGCCGCGACTTTTGTCTTGAGTTCAAATCCAATATGACGAAAACAGGTAAAAGGCAGGAAAGCTAACTTGATGACAAAAGTATGACAGTTTCTCACCTTACCGCTCAAGGTGTACTTTTGCCAAGCATAGCCCATGACGCTGTGTTCACTAACATCCAACGACCATTAATTGTGGTAGTAGGTAAACTGTATAACAAAAAAAATCGGCCTCAAACTGGTTGGGACCGATTTTGCGAGCTGTGGCTAGCTAGGAAGAACAAATACTGTAGCGTCTATTCACGGAATAAGGCTTCGATGTTCAAACCTTGTTGCGTCAATACATCTTTTAACCGACGCAGGGCTTCAACTTGAATCTGACGAACGCGCTCACGGGTTAAACCAATTTCGCGACCTACGTCTTCTAAAGTAGATGCTTCATAACCCAATAAGCCAAATCGTCTGGCAAGTACTTCGCGCTGCTTGGCGTTTAGCTCTTCCAGCCAATGTACTAAACTTGAACTGATATCATCTGTTTGAGTAGATGACTCTGGACCACCGGATTTTTCATCTGCTATAACGTCCAATAATGCTTTGTCAGAGTCTCCACCCAATGGCGTATCTACTGAACTGATGCGTTCATTTAAACGCAGCATTTTGTTGACGTCTTCTACCGGTTTATCGAGTTTTTCTGCAATTTCTTCAGCGGTTGGTTCGTGATCTAAAGTATGGGCAAGTTCTCTGGCTGTACGAAGGTAAACATTAAGCTCTTTCACTACATGAATTGGCAAACGTATAGTGCGCGTTTGGTTCATGATGGCACGCTCTATGGTTTGGCGGATCCACCACGTTGCGTAAGTAGAGAAACGAAAGCCTCTTTCAGGATCAAACTTCTCAACCGCACGGATCAGCCCTAAGTTACCTTCTTCAATTAAGTCTAATAAGGCTAAACCACGATTGTTATAGCGACGAGCTATCTTTACGACTAAGCGTAAATTACTTTCAATCATGCGTTTACGGGCGACTTCATCACCACGAAGGGCGCGGCGGGCATAGTATACTTCTTCCTCTGCAGTAAGCAGCGGTGAAAAGCCAATTTCGCCAAGGTAGAGTTGAGTTGCGTCAAGATTTTTAGCTTCAGATGCCGCTAGCACGTCATCATCTTTGCTTGCTTTTACCGCTTTTCTACGCGGTTTTTTAGTTGTTAAAGTGTTAAGATCTTCAGCAGTCGTATCAAGATCTTGCTTAGTGAGATTCATAGCAGTTCTCCCTAACATAGGACAGTAGCAGGCTACTGTTTTCGGTTATTTTTTAGGTAAGTAACGCATTGGATTTACGGACTTACCCCGGTACCTAATTTCAAAGTGAAGTCGAACATTCGTTGTGCCCGTACTTCCCATTTCAGCGATTTGCTGGCCCACTTTAACCGTCTGTTGCTCTTTAACTAGCAGCTTATTATTGTGTGCATAAGCGCTAAGATAATCTTCATTGTGTTTGATGATGATTAACTTACCGTATCCACGGAGTGCGCTACCGGCGTATACCACCTTACCGTTAGCGGCAGCTTTAACAACCTGACCTCGTTTGCCCGCGATGTCAATTCCCTTGTTTCCTTGTTCGGAAGAAGAAAACCCTTGAATGATTTTCCCCGACGTTGGCCATTGCCATGTGGAAACTTTTGCCGGAAATGCGTTGGCTGTATTTGCTTTTTTATTGTTAGTTTTTTCAGCGTATTCCTTTCTTTTTTGCTGTTCAAGTGTTTTTTTGGAATTTTTTTGTTTTTTTGTACTAGCGGTGTTTTTTACTTTTTTGGTCTGCTTCTTGCTGGCCGAGGCAGTGTTTTTTGCTTTGGAACCGGTTCCAGCAACATTATATGTTGATGGCGTCAGCCTTAGGGTTTGTCCGACGAAGATGGTATATGGGGGCTTGATTCCGTTGTATACGGCGATATCCTTGTATGACTTGCCGGTGCGAAATGCAATTGCAAAGAGGGTATCGCCGGGTTTAACTTTATAAGTAGTGCCTTTTAATTGGCCATAATTTTGCTTCGAGTACTTACCAGCAGATTTTACCGGCGCAGGCTTATGGCTGGAACTACAACCAACTGTAAGCGCCAATACTGCCACCAGCGCGACAAAATGCTTTCCTATATAAGTATTGAAACCGGTTTTCATATCACCCTAATAACAAGATACAAGCAATCGCAATAAACAACATCAGCCAGGTATAAGGCAAGGCATTTTTAACAAGGTGGCGCTTTAAGTCTTTACCGCCCCATTTAATTAAACCTGCTAAAACATAAAAACGCAGCGATCGACCTAACAAAGCCATAATAATGAAAGGCACGATGGCTATACCAAACAATCCTGCGCTGATTGTAAACACTTTAAATGGCAAAGGGCTAAAGCCGGCGATGAAGATCATCCAAAAACCCCAGCGCTGAAACCATTGCGCAGCGAAAGCCATTTGCTCTTGGTAGCCTAAGAGTTCAACCATTGGCGCTACCACAGGTTCGAACAACAAGTGCCCTAAACCATAACCGACTAAAGCCCCAACAACCGAAAAAAAGGTAGTCCAAAACGCCAGTATCAAAGCTCGGTCAGGTCGAGATAATGCCAAAGGAGCAAACATAAGATCCACAGGAATCGGCCAAAAAATCGATTCAGCAAAACTCATACCGTACAAACAAGCCCGAGCATGCTTATGCTGCGACCATTTTAGTGAACGGCGGTAGAAGCTGTTTAGCTCATTCAAGCAAGCTCTCCATTAATAAGGGGCACAAACTTCACTGCCTCGACTTGCTCACTGATAAATTTATCTTGTTTACGCGTAATCACCTTAAGCACTTGTTCGTCTTCACCCAGTGGAATCACTAACTGACCATTCGGCTTAAGCTGCTGTAATAATGCATCTGGTAAATGCGCAGCCGCGGCGGTGACGATAATGGCATCAAAGGGCGCTTTGGTTTGCCAACCTAACCAGCCGTCACCGTGTTTACATTGCACGTTATGGCAATCTAGGCGATTGAGTTTGCGACGCGCTTGAAATTTTAGGCTTTTAATTCGCTCAACGGTGCAGACTGAATCCACTAATTGCGCCAAGATGGCGGTCTGATAACCTGAGCCAGTGCCTATCTCCAACACATGTTTAGGTTGGCTTGCCATTAATAGCTCCGTCATCCTAGCAACCGTATATGGCTGAGAAATCGTCTGCCCTTGACCTATAGGTAAAGCCGTATTTTCCCAAGCCTGGTGAGAAAATGCTTCATCCACAAACCATTGCCGTGGCGTTTTGGCTATGGCCTCTAACACGGCATTGTTCATAATGCCCATGCCTCTTAATGCATTGGCTAACTGCATACCCGGTGCAGTAATCTCTAACACAACTCATCACCCCACTGTTGTTCTAATTGCTGTAACTCTTGATGATGCGTTAAGTCGATATTTAGAGGGGTCACTGAAACATACCCTTGCTCAATGGCGCAAAAATCGGTGCCGTCACCATTATCCTGAGTCGCGCCTGGTGGACCAATCCAATATATGTCTTTACCTCTAGGGTCTTGACCTTTCACCATAGCTTCCGCTCGGTGGCGACTGCCAAGGCGTGTTAACTTAATACCTTTTATTTGCGACAGAGGCAGATCCGGTACATTCACATTCAACACTTGCGTATGAGAGAGTGTCAATTGCTGTAATTTAGCCAAGACTTGCTTGGTATAATAAGCCGCACTGTCATAATGGGTATCTCCCACTAAAGATACCGCGATGGCGGGTAAACCTAAAAAGCGCCCTTCTGTCGCAGCAGCCACCGTGCCAGAGTAAATAACATCATCACCTAAATTGGCACCTTCATTTATTCCGGCTATTACCAGATCTGGCTCCCCTGCGGGGTATAGCTCATTGATAGCCAAGTGGACGCAATCGGTCGGCGTGCCATTAATACTGTAAAAGCCATTGCCGTTTAGCCTGATACGTAAAGGCGATAATAGCGTTAATGAATTGCTAGCGCCGCTATGATTTTGCTCTGGCGCGCAGGTAACGACATCGGCAATTTCAGCGAGGGTGTTTGCTAAACAAGCGATTCCCGGCGCATGAACACCGTCGTCATTACTGACTAATATCTTCATGTTAATCCTGTAACCTTACCAGCTCTCTCACCACGCTTGTCGCATAACAGCCTGATTCTAAATAAAATTCAAGTATAGCGTCAGAACCTTCAAAGCGATAATTAAATTCTTGTGGCTGAATCAACATCGCCCGCCGCTCTTGCCTTAAACCATTTGCCTCTAAGCCTTGCTGTAATTCTGTTTGGCCTTCTAGCGCACCTTGTTCAAAAGCTAAAGCGTCTAGGTTCGATGCCAATTCACCTTTCCCCCAGAGCGGCGCGGTAAGCTGAATATTCTTTGCCGCAAGTCTTGGCGGTAAAGTGTCATCGAGTGCTTCAGTGGTAAAATATGAACGACTTCCGACCAGACCACAGCAATCACCGGCAATCACTTGCTCCGCAATGCCATCTTTGATCCGAGCTGACACCACTAAGTTAAATAAATAGCTGCGCGCTGCAGATAGATACATGCTTTTTTTAAACCTGTCTTTTATCTTCTTGCCAGCAAACATAGCTTTTGCGGCTTCAATATTGCCACCTTGAAAGCCAAAGCGCTGCTCACCAAAATAATTCGGCACGCCGTGCGCTTTCACTATAGCCAGACGTGATTCCAGCGCGGCAATATCAGACACATCACGCAAGCGGATCACAAAACTATTACCGGCAAGAGCCCCCGTTTTTAACTTCTTGTTGTGTCGCTTTATTTCTAAAATAGTAACTTGTTCATTATTCAGCTCAGAGAAGTCAGGAGTGACTAGGCCTGGGATATGTACCGAGAAAGTCTGTTCGGTCACACCACGTTTATCTTTTAGTCCCGCATATGTCACTGCTTTAGCAGGTAAACCAGCCACTTTAGCTATCTGGCGAGCAAGGTATTGGGTGTTTTCATCGCGTTTTTGTACCCGAATAAATACGTGTTCGCCCTCACCCGCAATATCAAAGCCAAGGCGCTCCGTTACCGCAAAGTCTTCTATTTCGGCTTTAAATCTGGCGCTAATATCAGGCTCGCCATGTAAAAATTGAAAGTTAAGCATCGCCTTTCACCAATAACACGACCGCATGGGTGGCAATGCCTTCTTTACGCCCGGCAAAACCCAGCTTTTCTGTTGTAGTGGCTTTTACGTTAACTTGGTCTATCTCTGCCGCCAAGTCAGTAGCAATCAGCGCTCTCATATCTTCGATATGCGGCGCCATTTTGGGGGTTTGTGCAATAATAGTGACGTCCAAATTACCTAGCTGATAGCCTTTTGCTGTAACCAGCTCAAATGCTTTACGCAACAAAATACGGCTATCGATACCTTTAAAGCTGGCGTCATTATCTGGGAAATGGCGACCAATATCGCCTAAAGCTAATGCCCCAAGAATGGCGTCTGTAATTGCATGTAGGGCAACGTCACCGTCAGAGTGAGCCAGTAAACCTTGCTCGTATGGCACCGCCACACCACCAATAATCACTGGGCCATCTCCGCCAAATTTATGCACGTCATAACCATGACCAATACGCATCGTGTTTTCCTTGTTTAATTTTGTTGCTGAGAGAGGTATAACTCAGCCAATAACATGTCTTCTGGTCGCGTCACTTTGATGTTATCGCTGCGACCATCGATCAACTGGGGCTGGTAACCACTGGCTTCCATTGCTGAGGCCTCATCTGTGACCGATACACCTTGTTGCAATGCTTGTGTTATCGCTTGCTGTAATTGCTGGCGTAAAAACATTTGCGGTGTCAACGCATGCCATAGATTTTCACGACACACAGTCGCAGCTATCGTGCCATTGTCGTTACCCCGCTTCATGGTATCTCGCACTAACGTTGCTAAAATGGCACCGGTGCCAATATGTTTCGCGTGTTGCAATAAAGCGTCAATATCATCTCGGGTTAAGCAAGGTCTCGCGGCGTCATGAACCAATACCCACTCAGTGTTTACTTGAGTTAAACCGGCTAAAACAGAGTGCACTCGCTCCTTTCCACCCGTAGCGAGCACTATTTTGGGATGACAGGCCACAGCAAGCTGAGAAAAGTAGGTGTCATCTTTACTTAATACAACGACAACGTGAGTGATGTCGTCATGATCCAATAACGGTTTTAAGCTGTGTTCAATCACGGCCTTACCATTAAGAGATAAATACTGCTTTGGCAAAGCAGATTGCATTCTGCTGCCAATGCCTGCTGCGGGAACCACAGCAGAAAAACTTGGTTTACTCATAAGACTTTGTTTGTTTTGGAATAATACGAAAGAAGGTTTCACCCTCTTTGATAAGGCCTAACTCATTACGGGCACGCTCTTCGACCGATTCAACCCCTTGCTTTAGATCTGCGATGTCAGCAAACATGCGCTCGTTACGATCTTTCAGCGCAAGATTCGCTTCTTCTTGTAGCGCCACCTCTTTGGCTAAGTCGGCGTAATCTCCAAGGCCATTTTTCCCCAGCCATAAGTGATATTGCACCAGAAGCAGTAGCAGAAAGAGTAGTAAATTGAATATTCGCATATCGCCCTAATGAAGAATCATCCCAGTACTTATTATGGCTAAAAGGAAGCACAGTTTCCCATATAAACCGCTTTAAATCAGCCACTAGAATAATAAATTACACCTTAGTGCACAGCTTTGCTGCAATTTGCACCAAGCAAGCAGCGGCCTTGATGCTGGCATTACGCCTGGTCAAGTTAACACGTTATCTAACAGCCTCGCGCTCGAATCCACCTTCTGTGGTCTTAAATTGCATACCATCAGGCCGGTTTTTGCCTGGTAATATCACACTGCTTTGGCTTTTCACAGGCAAAAAAAATCCCCGCAATTGCGAGGACTTTCAATTCAGATTGAAGAGGTGCATTAACTGCACCCATCACTATTAGCGTACTAAAAAGTACTGCCTAATATTACTGACCTTTAACTTCTTTTAGACCGTTGTAAGGAGCTTTCGCGCCTAGCGCTTCTTCGATACGTAGAAGCTGGTTGTACTTAGCAACACGGTCAGAACGGCTTAGAGAGCCAGTTTTGATTTGACCTGCAGCTGTACCTACCGCTAGATCAGCGATAGTTGCATCTTCAGTTTCGCCACTACGGTGAGAGATAACAGCAGTGAAGCCAGCATCTTTCGCCATTTTGATTGCTGCTAACGTTTCAGTTAGAGAACCAATTTGGTTGAACTTGATTAGGATAGAGTTAGCGATACCGTTGTCGATACCACGCTTAAGGATCTTAGTGTTAGTTACGAATAGATCGTCACCAACAAGCTGGATTTTGTCACCTAGTAGTTGAGTTTGGTGCGCGAAACCGTCCCAATCAGACTCGTCAAGACCGTCTTCGATAGAAACAATTGGGTATTGCTCAGTAAGATCTTTAAGGAAGTGGTTGAATTCTTCAGAAGTGAATTTCTTAC
Organism: Motilimonas pumila; assembly: GCF_003596335.1. GTDB lineage: Bacteria > Pseudomonadota > Gammaproteobacteria > Enterobacterales > CBDFNC01 > Motilimonas > Motilimonas pumila. The sequence continues at coordinate 18,942 of NZ_QZCH01000032.1, read as the reverse complement.
CTTCACCTTTAAGGTCGTAGATGTTTGCTTCTTTGTCGTAGAACTCAGATGCAGCACAGTCCATCGCTAGCGTGATGTCTTTACCTAGCTCGTAACCTGCGCCAGCAACCGCTTCTTTGATTGCAGCAAGAGCAGCTTCGTTAGACTCAAGGTTAGGAGCAAAACCACCTTCATCACCAACAGCAGTTGAGTGGCCACCCGCTTTAAGTACTTTCGCAAGGCTGTGGAATACTTCAGCACCCATGCGTAGACCTTCACGGAAGTTAGCAGCGCCAACAGGCTGGATCATGAATTCTTGGATGTCTACAGAGTTATCAGCGTGCTCACCACCGTTGATGATGTTCATCATAGGTAGAGGCATAGAGTAAACGCCTGAAGTACCGTTTAGGTCAGCGATGTGCGCGTATAGAGGAACTTTCTTAGAAGCTGCTGCTGCTTTAGCTGCTGCTAGAGAAACCGCTAGGATAGCGTTTGCGCCGAACTTAGCTTTGTTGTCAGTACCGTCTAAGTCGATCATGATTTGATCAAGCTCAGCTTGTGCTAGTGCATCTTTACCCGCTAGTGCTTCAGCAATTGGGCCGTTAACAGCATCAACAGCTTTAAGTACACCTTTACCTAGGTAACGTGCTTTGTCGCCGTCACGAAGCTCAAGGGCTTCACGAGAACCAGTAGAAGCACCAGATGGAGCAGCAGCCATGCCGAATGAGCCATCTTCAAGATGTACTTCAGCTTCAACAGTTGGGTTACCACGTGAATCCATGATTTCACGGCCTAGTACTTTAACGATCTTAGACATTAAGATTTCCTCTATGTATGTAATTTTACAACTTTTAAAAACAGATTTTTTTAACAAATCCCACTAAATTGATCAATCAGGAACTAGTTTAGTTCTTTGTTCTGATATTCTCTAGCCGCTTTAATAAAGCCTTCAAACAGCGGATGCCCATCACGAGGCGTAGACGTAAACTCTGGGTGGAACTGAGCCGCTACAAACCAAGGATGTTGTGGGTTTTCTACAATTTCGACTAATTTCTTATCTGCTGATAGACCAGTTACTTTTAATCCAGCCTTTTCAATTTGCGGCAGCAGATTGTTGTTCACTTCGTAGCGATGACGGTGGCGCTCTTGAATCGTTGCGCTGCCATACATTTCACGTACTTTTGAACCTTCAGCTAAATGACACAGCTGAGCGCCCACTCGCATTGTGCCACCTAAATCAGAGGTTTCACTGCGCGTTTCCACATTGCCACTTTCGTCAATCCATTCAGTAATCAAACCCACTACAGGGTTTGGCGTATTTGCATTGAATTCAGTAGAATGAGCGGCTTCCATTTCGGCAACATTACGAGCATATTCAATCAATGCTACTTGCATGCCTAAACAAATACCTAAGTAAGGTACGTTATTCTCACGGGCGTATTGCGCCGTTAAAATTTTACCTTCCACGCCACGTTCGCCAAAACCGCCAGGAACCAAAATAGCATCAACACCTTTCAGGATATCTGTGCCTTTGGCTTCTATGTCTTGCGAATCTATGTACTTAATGGTGACGCTTGCTTGGTTTTTCAAGCCACCGTGTTTCAACGCTTCATTTACCGACTTGTATGCGTCTGGTAATTCAACGTATTTACCCACCATGGCAATCGTTAATTCGGTTGTGGTATTGGCTTCTTCATAGATCACGCGTTCCCACTCAGACAAATCAGCTTCAGGGCATGTTAAGCCAAAGCGACGAACACAGTACTCGTCTAAGCCTTGAGATTTTAATAGCGCAGGGATCTTGTAGATGCTATCTACGTCTTTCAGAGAGATAACCGCTTTTTCTTCGACGTTACAGAACAAAGAAATCTTGGCGCGTTCATTCGCCGGAATCGCGCGATCGCTACGACACACCAGAATATCAGGTTGAATACCGATACTACGCAGTTCTTTAACCGAGTGCTGTGTAGGTTTAGTTTTCACTTCACCTGCCGCGCCCAAAAATGGCACTAGGGTTAAGTGCATAAACATAGCGTTGTCTCGGCCCACTTCAGTGCCAAGCTGGCGAATCGCCTCTAAGAAAGGTTGTGACTCAATGTCACCCACGGTGCCGCCAATTTCAACAATGGCAACGTCTACACCTTCACCACCCGCAATAACACGCTCTTTAATGCCGTTGGTAATGTGTGGAATAACCTGAATGGTCGCACCGAGGTAATCACCGCGACGCTCTTTTGCAAGTACATCAGAATAAACACGACCCGTAGTGAAATTGTTTCGCTTGGTCATTTTGGTGCGGATAAAACGCTCGTAGTGACCTAAATCAAGGTCGGTCTCTGCGCCATCATCCGTGACGAATACTTCGCCGTGCTGGATAGGGCTCATCGTACCTGGATCCACGTTAATGTACGGGTCCAACTTCATAATGGTGACTTTCAATCCACGAGCTTCAAGGATCGCCGCCAGTGAGGCTGCCGCAATACCTTTACCTAAGGATGACACCACCCCACCTGTTACGAATATATACTTTGTAGTCATGCTGTTCCTGAGATGTTAGGAGTTGTACGATGATTTAGAGACGTTCAAGACGGGAAAAAATTATAGCAAAACCACCCGACCCCCACAATGCAAGATAGTGTAACTTTACAAGATTTTTTCTCCTTGTTTTAAATCAATTTTTGTAACTTTCTTTCACTTGCTGCCAGACCTGCTCCATTTCGTCTAATGAGCAATCACTCATATCTTTGTTTTGATTACTAAAGTGTTGCTCAACTTGGCGAAAGCGTCGCTCAAACTTCAAGTTGGCACGACGCAAAGCTTGCTCAGGATCCTTCTTTAAATGGCGACAAAGGTTTACCGTAGCAAAAAGTAAATCACCTACTTCGTCTTCAACTCGGTCTTGATCCACGGTTACTTGGTGCACTTCATCCAGTACTTCGTCTATTTCTTCTTTAATTTTATCAACCACTGGCTCTAAGGTTTCCCAGTCAAAGCCTACCGTGGCGCAGCGCTTTTGAATTTTATTGGCGCGAGTGAGCGCCGGTAGCGTGGTAGGCACATTGTCCAGAACACTGCTTTCTGTCACCGCTACGTCACCTTTCGCAGCGCGCTCTTTGGCTTTTTCAGCTTCCCAATTTTGCATCACGGCGGCTTCATCATTTAAGTCAGCGTCGGCAAACACGTGTGGGTGACGGCGAACCAGTTTTTCAGACACGGTATCCACAATGTCTTTAAAGTCGAACAGCTTTTGTTCCTGCGCTAATTGGGCATAAAACACAACCTGAAATAACAAGTCGCCTAATTCTCCTTTTAACTCGCCGTAATCATTACGCTCAATGGCATCAGCCACTTCATAAGCTTCTTCTAAAGTGTGGGGCACAATCGAAGCAAAGGTCTGTTTGATATCCCAAGGGCAACCCGTTTCTGGATCTCGCAGTTGCGCCATAATTTCCAATAAACGCGCCATGGTGTCTGTGTTTGATTTCATCTTTATACTCGGTTTGCTTCTGATACGCCTTTAATTCCGCCTACCTTGCTCAGTACTTTGCCAAGGTCAGCGATATTGGTGACTTCTAATTCCATGTCGATGATGGCCGTTTGACTGCGCGGATCTGAATGACTCTTCACACCAAGCACATTGACTTTCTCGTTGGCAAGCACCGTAGTGATGTCTTTCAATAAACCACTACGGTCTAAAGAGGTGACACGCACGGTGAGTGAATAACCCTGTGATTTTTGCGAGCCCCAGTGCGCCTCAACAATGCGCTCTGGGTGCGCGTCTTGCAAATCATGTAGTTGCTCACAGCTCTGGCGATGTATCGAAATACCGCGACCTTGGGTGATGTAACCACAAATGTCATCACCTGGTACGGGTTGACAACACCTAGCCATTGTCGTCATCAGGTTACCCACCCCTTCTATCACGACGTGGTCATTTGCCTTGCTCTTTTTATTAATACTGGCGGCTTTGCGCTTGGCAACTTGCTCCAGCGCTTTACGATCGGCTTCTTCGTCGCTCGGCTGATGATAATGGGCGTCGATGAAATTCAATAAGTGATTTAACCGAATGTCGCCGTTACCTATGCCTGCGAGCAGCTCATCCAGTGACGTGAGGTTATGCTTTTTCACCGCTGGAGTGGCGTCCACCAGCTTGAGGCCTAACTTGTTCAGCTCAGGCTCTAATAAATCTTTGCCCGCTTGAATGTTCTTACCTTTGTCTTGGTGACGGAAAAAGGTAGCAATTTTAGAGCGTGCACGAGATGAATTAACATAGCCTAAGTTAGCATTGAGCCAATCTCGGCTTGGGTTAGGCTCTTTCTGGGTGATAATTTCAACTTGATCACCGGTTTGCAATTGGTGGGTAAACGGTACAATTTTACCGCCGACCTTACTGCCGATGCAGCGATGGCCAACCTGACTATGAATATAGTAAGCAAAATCCAATGGTGTTGAGCCAGCCGGTAAATCAACCACTTCACCTTTGGGGGTAAAGACATATACTCTTTCATCAAATACTTGGCTACGAATTTCATCCACTAAACTGCCAGACTCGGTCATGTCATCTTGCCAAGCTAACAGTTTTCTTAACCAAGCAATGCGCTCTTCATAACCCCCAGCGCGTCCTGCTGACTCGCCTTCTTTGTATTTCCAGTGTGCGGCAACCCCTAACTCAGCGTCTTCGTGCATTTGCTTAGTGCGAATTTGAATTTCTACCGCGCGGCCATTTGGCCCTAATACCACGGTATGGATCGATTGATAGCCATTGGGTTTAGGGTTAGCCACATAATCATCAAACTCAGACGGAATATGCTGATACAAAGTATGCACCACGCCAAGGGCGGCATAACAATCTTGTAAGCGGTCGGCAATGATGCGCACCGCGCGCACGTCAAACAGTTCGTCAAAGCTCAGCGACTTCTTCTGCATCTTTTTCCAGATGCTATAAATGTGCTTGGGTCGACCGTAGACTTCCGCACGAATCTCATTTTGTTTCATGCCATCAGACAAGGTGCCGACAAACTCGCTGATGTAGCCTTCACGATCGATGCGCTTTTCATCGAGTTGCTTGGCAATTTTCTTGTAAATGTCTGGATGCAGGTAACGAAAAGACAAGTCTTCCAGTTCCCACTTTAGCTGCCCTATGCCTAAACGGTTTGCTAAGGGCGCGTAAATATCGGCTATTTCCCGTGCGGTTAATACACGGGTTTCTTCGTCAGCGTTTTTAATCAAGCGTAAAAAGCAAATGCGCTCAGCCAGTTTAATCACCACGGCTCGCACGTCTTCCACCATCGCCAATAGCATGCGTCTCAGGTTATCAACTTGCAGCTCATTGTTGCTATCGCCTTTACTTTGCAAAGTACGAATAGCTTCCATGTCTACCACGCCTTGAACCAGCTTCGCGATACTGCCGTCAAACTCTTGTTCAACCCACGCTTGCTCTTTAATACCGGTATCGCAAAATGGAAAAATCAGCGCCGCTTTTAAAGTATTGAGATCCATGTTCATGGTGATCAAGATTTCCACCATTTCAACGCCCACTTCAAGTAAGTCTGGGGTTTGGTGTTGTTGGCATAAATCGGCCAGCTCACTGTACAATTTCACCAGCTTTTGCTGCTCAACGTCTGTTAGCCCTAACGTGGTCACCCACACCTTAGGGTCACGTTCTTGTTTATCGAGAAAATGGGTGTCACGAATCGAAACCATGAATAAACCTCTAACAAGCCTTCTTTCGTGAGGCTCAATGTTTGTTGCAGTCTTTGTAATTATTGTCGTAAGGGCTGACTGTTTAACTCAACTCAAACAGCGCCATAGATTCCATATGTGCAGTATGGGGGAACATATCAATCAAGCCCAAACGCGTCATTTTGTAACCATGGTCTAATAATACTTTAGTGTCGCGAGCCATCGTAGCAGGATGGCACGAAACATAGACAATACGCTCACATTTAAGTTTGCATAAATGTTCACAAGCTAATAATGCCCCCTCTCTAGCAGGATCAAGTAATGCCTTGTTAAACGTTTGCCGCGCCCATTGCGCTTGGCTAAAGTCTTGGCTTAAATCGGCGTGATAAAACGCGGTATTTTCCCTGCCCATTTTCGCAGCATTATGCTGCGCTTGGGTAACCATAGCAGGAACACCTTCCACTCCCACTACTTTGGCGGCTGTTTTCGCCAGCGGCAAACTAAAGTTACCCAAACCAGCGAATAAGTCTAGCACGCTATCCTTGCTGTTAACGGCCAACCAGTCGATAGCTTGCGCTATCATCTTACGATTAACCTCAGGGTTTACTTGAATAAAATGGCCAGGCTTAAAATCTAACTCCAGGTCAAATTCAGGCAAGTTATAACTGATGGCGCCTTCGCCCACTAAGGTTTCAAACTGCTCTGGTTGCGATTGCAGTAATAGCTGCAATTGATGCTGCGTGGCAAATTCAGTGAGTCGTTTACGGTCCGCCGCAGACAAAGGTTTTGTATGACGCAATACAGCCACCACCCCTTGTTCACTCAAATACATAGCCAAATGCCCAAGCGCCGCTTTGCCTTTCAACTGGTTTAAACAATCCCGCCAAGGCGTTATCAGCGCAGCCATTTGCGGTTGTAATACTGGACAAGCATGTTGCTCAAATAAGTCGTTACTGCTTTTACTGCGAAAACTCAATGCCACTTGATTGCGCTTTTTATTGTATTGAATACCAAAGCGTGCAGACCGGCGATAACCTTGGTCGTGTGCCGCAATAGTGGGCGCTAACTTAAGTTGCTTTAGGGAGGTAAACTTGGCCACTAAGCCTAATAAGCTGTGCTGTTTGTGTTCCACTTGGGCTTGTGACTGCAAGTGCTGTAAATCGCAGCCACCACACACTTGATAATGCTGACAAAAAGGCGTTACTCGCAATTCTGAAGCGGTCACAACTTGTTGAGTTTGCGCAAATATTAGTTGCTGTTTTTGACCGGTTACCTTGGCCTTGACGCGCTCTGTTGGCAGCGCACCAGTGACAAACACGGTACGCCCTTGATACTTGGCGATGCCTCGTCCTTGGTGATCCAGTTTTTCGATGGCCAATTCAAGAAAAGGAGGCAATGAAGAAGAACTGCGTTTACTGGGTTTAAAAAACTGCGCCATCTCGGATCCGGTCTAAAAATAATGGCGTATTGTCACATATAGCGACAAAATCTAAAACCGGCTTGTGATCAATAAGCCAAACTCGTCATTTCCCCCTTGGCCTAAGGCTATGACCCGTAAGCACATCATGTTAACATGACCTTTAATTTAGATGCCTTTAATACCAATTAGATATGACCAAGCACGGCCTTAAAGCTAGGGTAATTGCCTTAACGATTATACCCACTATCGTAATAGGTACCTTGTTAGCGGCTTATTTTACTTTTAACCGTTACCAACAATTAGAAGATTTGGTTATTGAGCAAGCCCGCAGTATTGCCGATCCGCTGGCGATCGCTGCTGAAATTGGTATGCAACAAAAAAATCGTCGTTATCTGCGTAACCTCATTGGCGTAACTCATCGAAAACACAGCCCCTCGATCGTCACCATCGCCATATATAAAGCTGATAACACCATGTTTATGAACAGTAACTATGACCGCAATATCGGCCGGTTAAAGTTACAAAAAGACAAACCCATTCCCGAAGCGACTGAAGTCGAAGTGTTCGACAACTACATCGTGGTGCGTACACCCATCATAGGGGAAGACAATTTAAGCGACTACCCGCTGCCATTGCCACTTGAAGAGCAAAGCAATAAGTTGGGTTACGTTGCCATGTTAGTGAGCACTGACAGAGCCTTACTGCTGCAATTTAGAGACACTAGCTCGGCGATATTTATCGTATTGCTGGGCATCGTCATTAGTATTATTTTCTCATTTCGCCAAGTAAAAAATGTTACCGAGCCGATTACCAGCATGGTGAAAGCGGTCGATAAAATCCGTGAAGGTCGCCTGGATACCCGGGTGCATGGCAGCTTCACTGGCGAGCTAGGCATGCTCAAAAACGGTATTAACTCAATGGCAAAGTCAATGAGTGAATACCATGAAGAAATGCAGCAAAGCATTGACCAAGCCACCTCTGACTTGCGTGAAACCTTAGAGCAAATCGAAATTCAAAACGTAGAATTAGACATGGCGAAAAAACGCGCTCAAGAAGCGGCGCGGGTCAAGTCTGAATTTCTGGCGAATATGTCTCACGAGTTAAGAACACCGCTTAATGGTGTGATTGGCTTTGCTCGCCAGTTATTGAAAACCTCACTCAGTCCGAGCCAAACTGATTACCTGCAAACTATCGAAAAATCAGCTAACAATCTGCTTAATATCATCAACGATATTCTCGACTTTTCGAAACTGGAAGCCGGTAAGCTGGTATTAGAAAATATCCCATTTGCGCTGCGTGATACAGTGGACGAAGTGATTACCCTATTGGCGCCAAGCGCCCACGACAAAGACCTAGAAATTTCATTGATGGTAGACCACGACGTGCCTTCTGGCGCCGTGGGTGACCCGCTGCGTTTCCAGCAAGTGCTTACCAACCTTATTGGTAACGCCATTAAGTTTACCGAAATGGGTAACGTGGAAATTCAAATGAGCATGATGGGCGAGCAAGACGGTAAGCTTATCCTCAAAACCATGGTATCGGATACCGGTATTGGTATTTCCGAGAAACAACAAGCTCAGCTGTTTGAAGCCTTTGGCCAAGCCGACACCAGTATTACCCGTCGTTATGGTGGTACGGGCCTTGGTCTGGTTATCACCCAAAAGCTGGTGCAGCAAATGGGCGGTGAAATTGAGCTGGTTTCATCATTGAACCATGGCTCTACTTTCTGGTTTACCATAGCCCTTGACGCATCGCCAATGCCAATGTCTGATCCGTTGCCGATCAGCAGTTTGAAATCCCAACCTGTGCTGGTCTTTGAAGCTGATGAATTCTCTGCTCGCTCTTTCTCGCAGCAGTTACAACAGTGGAAAATGCAAGTATTCTTGGCACAAACTACCGAGCGCTGGCATGACTTATTGTCTGATCGCTACCAAAACATCATTATTGGCCATAGCGACAATACTCATATAGGGCCACTGCTCAAACGAGTCACCGAAGCCAAGGAGTATTGTGACAGTGTGGTTGTATACTTAAACACTGCCAGCCCTGAAACCAAAGCCGATATTCTGGCTCGCGGCGCCACCAAAGTATTAACCAAGCCGGTGAACCAGCGTAAATTCGCCGCTGCGCTGACGGATATTCAAGTCGACATTGAGCCGTCTCCTGTCATTAAGATCACGCCAGACGATAAACAGTCTCGCCTAAAAGTCATGGCCGTGGATGATAACCCAGCCAACTTGAAGCTGATTTCCGCAATGTTGGACGATTTAGTCGCAGAAGTGACAACCGCAACAAACGGCCGTGAAGCCGTCGATAAATCGAACGAGCAAACCTTCGACATCATCTTTATGGACATTCAAATGCCGATACTCGATGGCATCAGCGCGTGCCAGATGATACGTAAAGGCGATACCAACCAAACCACGCCTATCATCGCGGTTACCGCGCACGCGATTGCTGGTGAGCGAGAGAAACTGATTGACCAAGGCATGGACGATTATTTGTCTAAGCCGATTGATGAAAAGATGCTGATCCAAATCATTGAGAAATGGGCCACAGACAGTCACGAACAGCAAGGGGAAATGCACCTCGACTGGGAATTAGCTCTCAGACAAAGTGCGGGTAAGCCCGACCTTGCCAAAGAAATGCTGACCATGTTGGTCGACAGCTTTAGCGAAGTAGAAAGCGCCATCGATAAAGCTATGAAGCAAGAGATAGATAACCAAGGCTTAGACGCGGTGATCCATAAGTTCCACGGCGGCTGTAGCTATAGTGGCGTACCGCAACTGCAAAAGCTGGCGGCGTTAGTCGAAACCGAACTGAAGAAAGGCATCGACATAGATGACTTAGAGCCAGAGCTATTTGAGTTAATGGATGAAATTAAAAAGGTAGAACAAGCGGCGGAAACCTTTTTAGGTTAACGACTGAAAGTTTGACGCTCCTCCCGGATTTCATCGCTTGCGAGAAGCAAGCGTGCCGCTAGGCTGCTGACGACTTTATTGCCACTTCTTTGCGCCAGGTACTTACAACACTATTTTTAGCTGTTGTGACCATCCTTTCATTTCTAGGCTTTTTGCTAATAAAGCGCAAAGGCTACTTAAACAACATCAGCTTAAATAAAATCAACCTAAGCAAAGTACCACTCATTGCCTTGCAAGGTTAATTACGCTAAGAAAATAGACCAATCACAGCACCTATTAGGGCAAGTTCAGCCACACTGTGAGCCCCATTGATGCATGTGAATCTTGACGGCAAACGGGCGAAACCATTGTAATAACCGATAGAGGTGGCGGTAAAGGCGACCGCCAGAGTTGCTGCAAACAAAGCCCCACTGAGCACGCCAGAGATGCCCGCTAGTGATAAAAGAAAAGCAACCCATAACGCTTTGACCGCCCCAGAAGTAAGGGATATAAAAAAAGCCCAACCAAGACCTTGAGTATTATCTGCCTCTTCTTTGGTCAAGCTTAGAGAGTTTGCCCAACACCGCCCAAAAACGCCCCAGTGATACCAGAAAAAACCAAGTAAATAACTGGCCAGAGTCGCAACCAGCACAGCTAAATAATTAAGAGCTTGCAGCTCTTGCAAAACATTCATGTACTTTCCTAAAATGATACAAGGTAGTCTAAAAACTGAACCAGCGCGCAATCACTTGTTGGCTCAGTTCGATAGTAAATTAATCAACCCACAGGTCTTGTAGGTACTAAGTTTTACTCTGCAAATACTCTGTTGCGCTGAACAAGCTTTTAAAGGTAAATGCACTAGGAGTTTCACCAAAGCGTCGAAGCAACTCAAGTTTTTCGATAGCTTGTTCAATGGTTGGAATATGTCCGATTGGCTGCCACCACAGCACATAACTGTGGTCAGAAATAGGCTCAAACCACTCTTTTTTACGGCGCATAAAATCTCTATGATGAGTTTTAAACATGAAGGTTCTTAACGCATCCGGGGAGTCCCAAACAGACATATTTACGATGATATTAGGATCGGAGAAAGCCTGTATATCTGTGGCATCGCCAGAGTCATCTTTTAAACGCCATACAAACCCTTCACTCGACTCAGCTAAACGATTGATAGGCTCCAAATTATCTACAAAATCTCTTATTTCGAGCGATTCTAACGCGTATTTGGCTTTCGCTATGTTCAATTGCGCAAGCTGCATCTAAAGCCTCCGTTGTACCTAACCTTGATAGTGATTTACTCTTTTAAAGCAATAATCTTGCGTTTTGATGATGCAAGTAGCGAGTCTTAATCAAGCTTACTTCTGATGCACAATGACAAGTCATCGCTTGTTATTACCTTGTGTCGTAAAAATCAAACTGCACTCAGTCTTTGTGTAAAGATAGCTAACTTACCGCACAAAGTTTTAGCCAAAACTGTTTGAAAAAAGTGCATTTGAGCATTAAATTTAGCTGAACATTTTATCAAATACTAGGTGAGGAACAGCAATGAACTATGACAGTAAAGTCGAACTGGCCCATGCAGAAACGCTAGAAAAAGGTATTTTTCAGTCAAACGCTAACCCGTTAACCTTTCGTTTACTACGTAAGCTTGGCATCCGCGTCGCGCCGCCGTATTACCGCTCTTTCGTTTCTAGCTTCTCAATTTGCTTCCTCTACTTTACCCCATTATTTGCTTTGGTTTACGGACTGTTATCGGGCCAAGCAATACAAGAGGTGGTAACTTCATCATTGATTGCAGGATTGGTGTTTGCTTTGGCTATGTCTGTGTTTTACTACGTAAGGAAAAAACAGCTAGGGCTTACGAGTTGGCAGTCGCTTAGCTTAGAGGGCAATGCTTAAGCACTGCCTCTAATTAATGATCCTTGTTCAAACTCATCAAGGCTAAGGTGAAAAATAAAATGCCTTTACCGCCAAACCAAACGTTTGGCGTACATGGGGCAAAGCTTGAGCAAGTATCTTTCAGCTTTCACTAGAGCTGGGCAAATTACAGAGCCCTTCTTCACTCTGCAATTTGCGCTTCTTGCTCAAATTGCTGGGTTAAGCAACTCACTACTTCATGGGAACGAACCGCTAAGACAGACAGTAAGGTATCACTGAGGCCATGAGTGTCTTCACAACAACCTTGTAAGAAGATATTAACTTTACAGTTATCTTGCATCGGCACTCGATAGCAACGCTCTACTTCTTGCTGTGCCATGTAACTTTGCAATGGTGCCAATAACTGACTGTAACCTCGATATTGATAACCCGTGGCCAAAATCACCGCATCATACTGTTGCCAAGATTGCTGCTGGCTAGCTTTATCACGCAGTAATAAACTCACTTTTTCGTCTTGTTGTGCTACGTCGACCACTTCATGGTTGGCCAAATAGTTATGGTTACCTTTGCCGGTTACATTTTGTAAATACAAACGCTCATAAATAGCGTTAAGCTCAGGCACATCAATCACGGAATAGTTAGTGCCGCTAAAGCGCTGTAATAGCGCTTGGCGCTGCTCTTGCGTACGCGCATAAACTTGGTCGGTGAACTCAGGGTTAAATATTTCATTCACAAACGGGCTGTCATCCGCTGGGTGCAATGCGTAACCTCGGTTGATCATATTCACTGAGCCAGGTTCATAGCGAGCCGCCATGTCTACAAATATTTCGGCAGCGCTTTGGCCTGCGCCAATAATCGCGATGCTGGCATCATCTTGTGCTGGCGCGGCTTGATCACGCCAAAATTTATAAGCCGATGAGTGAATCACTTGGCGACTTAGCTTACCCTCAAATTGAGCCGGAAGTTTGGGGCTGCCACCCATGCCAATAATTAAACTTCGGGTGATCCGCTCTTCCCGCTGACCATCTGAGTTTTCAGTGATCACTTTCACTTTCTGCACTTCGCCGTCTTGCTCAATCGGCTCAATCGACACCACGTTTTGACTGTAATTAACCTGTTCACTGAAGTGGCCTGCCGCCCAAGTCAGGTAATCGTTAAACTCAACCCGCGTCGGTTGGAACGTACTCATATTAATAAATGAGTTCAATCGCTTGTGCTGATGCAGATAATTAACAAAAGAGAATGGACTAAGAGGGTTGCGCTGTGTCACCAAGTCTTTTAAAAATGAAATCTGCATCCGCGTGCCGTCTAATAGCATGCCTCCATGCCATTCAAATTGTGGCTTTCGCTCCAGAAAACAACAATTAAAATCGCGCTCTGAGCTGATTTCTTGCAACGCAATGGCTATCGCTAGATTGGCTGGGCCAAATCCAATGCCTATCGCATCATACTCCTTTACATTGATGGACATATTTCACGCCTCTTTGGTGATGTGCTTACTAAATAAGGATTACGAAAAGTAACGGCTTGATGCCAACGGTTAACTCAGTGCTAACAGCTGGAAAAAAGCATCTCTTTGTTGCCACATGAGTGCGGCTTTTTTATGGGGGAACATAAATTCATTAAGTTTGGCAAAGCCATGCTGCTGTAAATAATTTTGCATCACTTGGTTGTCGGCTCGGGGTTCACTCACAATCCTTTGAGTGCGAGGGTCTGACAAGTATAAGTAGTGACAGATGCTGGCCAACCAAGCCTTCACTTTATGCGGGCCTCGATGATGTTGTTCACCCACCAGCATGTGAATGCCACGATCATAAGGCTGAGCGTCATAATAGGGGGCAATGCGATCTTCTTTTGCCCAGTATGCTTCTACGTAAGCAAAGGGCTCACCATTTAACTGCACTATCAGTAATTGGTTTTTATCGTCAGCCAGTGCTTTGAGTAAATATGCTTGGTGCTGCTCTTTACTGCCTTGCTCTTGCCAGAATGCCGCCACCCTTTGATTATTTTGCCAGCGATGAAAACAGTCTAAATGTTGCTCTATCGATAAACCTACCAGCGTTAAGTGCGCGTCTAACCAAGGAATGTATCTTTGGTATAACACGCCCGTTTGCGGTGCGGGTCGCATTGGCCGATATTGGCCATTCACCAACTGCATCAAGTGTGGAGTGCTGCTAACATCATTGCTTAACCAAGGTTTTGGCCACTGCAAAAATGCGCCTCGCCACAATACCCAAGTCTGCTCACTTTGCTTTTGCCAGTAGCCGCTTGGTTGGCAAAAAGCTTGCTGTTCAGTCACGACAGATTGCAGCTCAGGGAGCAACCTAAACGCGGCTTCAAACACCTGCGCCAGTAAATCACCCGACACGCTTAAACTCAATAACTGAGCTTGTTGTGCATTTAATGATTGTAATTGCGCCAAGGGAACATCGCCGCAAACAAGCTGAAACTGCTGCGCGCTCTGCGACAGCAGTTGGATCGGCTGCCCCACGGGCAGCGTCTCTAATGCTTGATTACCAAGCATAACTTAGGCTCGCGATAACATTACGACGGTCGCCATAGAAACAGCTGCCGTAGCAAGTGGCAACGTACTCTTTATCAGCAATATTCTTCACCGCCACTTGCACTTTGTAGTCAGAGAATTCGTAGCTGGCCGTTGCATCAAACAAAGTGTAAGAAGGCACTTTTATCATTTCATTGTTATCACCGTAGGTATCACCTACGTAACGAGCACCGCCACCAATCGCCAGGCCATCTAAGCTAGTACCAAGGAAACGATAATGAGCCCATGCCGAAGCCAAGGTATCTGCGACTTGCACCGGACGCTTACCAACCGTTGACTCGTTCTGGTTCTTGGTGATTTTCGGATCCATAAAGGTTGCGTTAGCCACTAGGCTAAGCGAAGCCGTTACGTTAGCCACAAACTCTAATTCAAAACCTTTGTTTTCTATTTCGCCGATTTGCGTCAAGTTGCCAAGGCCATCGCGGCTGGCTAAGTTTTCTTTATTAATCACAAAGTACGCGGCATTCACTTGGCCATCAAAACCCACTGGTTGGTACTTAATACCTAACTCAAATTGGTCACCCGTTTCAGGTTTCGCCGGCTCACCATTGCTATTCCACTGTAAGATTGGCTGGAAGTAATTTGCATAGCTGGCGTAAGGCGTTAAACCATTATCAAACAAGTAAGCCGTGCCTATGCTGCCCGTCCACTCTTTGTCATCAACTTTACTGCTAGATCCTGCGGCAGACATCTTAGTTTCAGCAATGTCATAACGGGCGCCAAGGTTCACTACCCAAGCGTCTTGAATCGTCATCTGGTTTTGTAGGTAAAAACCCAGTTGATCTTTTTTGCTGCTGCGACTCACACGATCTGCCTCAGTGACAGGCTGGAATGTTGAGCCATCAAGTAGCATTACGTTGTCAGTGTATTCCGGGTTGAACGGGTTAAATGTTGGGTTTGGTACCATACCGCCGGTAGGCAACATCAAAATATCATTCGCGTCAGCAGCAATTGGGTCACCGCCAGCATAGTCTAAACCTTTAGTGTTTACATATTGGTAATCAATACCGGCTAGTACCACGTGGTCTACCGAGCCAGTAGTGAGCTTATGTACTAAACGGTTATCAATGTTAAAGCTGTCAGAATCGCCCTCTTCAGTTGAAACGCCGCGCATGATGGTGCTTCGGGTCGGATCTAACATCACGCCAAGGCCACCGGGTAAGATATCTTGGCTATAACCTAAGGCGTACATTTGCACTAGGTCGATGTCAATATTACTGTAGCGCGCAGACTGGGCGAAGCTGGTTTGCTCATTAAAGGCGTGAGTTAGCTCATAGCCTAGGTTTAGCTGGCTGCGCTCAAATTTTTCAAAACCAGGGTTACCGATTGCTGTGCTATCAGAAATTTTGCCGTTATTTTCGTTATCCACCAAAGAGCCTTCAGCGGGTAAGAATTGCAGATAAGGGTCAGAGTCATCCCTTTGGTAACTGGTTAATAAAGTTAGCTCTGTTTGCTCTGCAAATTTAAACGCAAACGATGGCGCTACGTAGTAACGCTCAGCTTCTAGGCCGTCAATACGGGTTTCGTTCGTGCGACCCATCGCCACTAAACGCCAAGCGGCATTGTCATTAAATTGGCTGCCAATGTCTAAGCTCAATTGAATACGCTGGTCAGTGCCGTACTGGGCTTCAACAAATCCAATAGACTCGTTGAAGTTCGGGCGCTTGCTGACCACGTTAATCACACCACCCGGAGGGTTTTGCCCGTAAAGCACTGATGCAGGTCCGCGTAATATTTCAACACGCTCTAAGCCAAATGGGTCTACCTGGTACGAGTAAAAACCTTCTGAGTGAATGCGAGTATTGTCTTGATAAAGGCCCGCATTAGCTTGTTTAAAACCACGAATCACAAACCAGTCTTGCTTGTTATCTTCGCCATAATAATTTGATTGAATACTTGGCGTGTATTGCAGGGCATCGGCAATACTGATCGATGCGCGATCGTCCATATGTTCACGAGTTACCACAGAAACCGCGCGCGGTACTTTGCGTAGTTCAGTATCAGTTTTTGTCGCTGTTAAGCTATGCATACCCACATAACCAAGACCTGGACCCACTGGGTCAGCATCTTTTTGGCTTTCAACTACCATGACGTCTTCCGCTTCCTCTGCAGCGTAAACGCCCTGAGCAAACAAAACACTGCTAATCGCCACCGCAATGCGGGCCTTAGCAAACAGCGGGCGAGAGGTCGTACTTACGAAATGCGTGTTAGAAAACATTACAACAAAAGTCCTTTTACTTAACGGTTATGATAATTATTCGCAATTATATTTACATTCATTATTAAAACAATAACTATTTACTTTTTACTGATTTAATTTTTAGCTCAGCGCGGAGACTAAATGACTCATCACCTGTGGTGCTCTCACAATACCTAAGTGGTCGGTAGCTATCGTGAGCTGTAGATTTAGTGTATTGATTTTACTTAACTTATTTTGCATAGCTTGAGCCCGCCCTGCTGGTTCTCCGGCCCAAAAACTGACATATTGAACCGCTGTTCGAGGTAACTGGTAGCCGTCACAAAGCTGACGATAATGCTGCTCAACCGCCCAGCTCAGCATAATGTCTTGCGCGCTGGCTCGGGTGTGTGGATCAAGATTCAGCTCTGTGAGCCACTGAGCAAAAACTTCGGGCCATTGCGCAGGAGGATTTTGGTTGAGTAATGACAAGCACTGATTAAGCTGAGGTTCGCTGGTGCCAGGCAATAAAATACCTAAATGCTGGCGTAACTTATCCTGTGCCACAGACGATTGCCACTGATCTTCTGCCACCTCGAACCCCGGTACATAACAATCAAGTAAAGCGACAAATTCTACCTCATCCCCCACGGCTTCAAGCCTTGCGACCAGCTCCTGGCATAATGCCCCGCCAAGGGACCATCCCACCAAGGTATAAGGCCCTTTGGCTTGCTGCTGCTTAATACTGGCAAGGTAGCAATCCGCCATTTCGTCAAAGCTATGATCAAACCAGCCCGCCTCGATAAAGCTGCGACTTTGTAAACCTATGACCTGTCTTTTCCCCCCCAGCGCTTGAGCTAAGGCTTGGTAAGCTTGCGCCCGCCCAGTCACCGGATGGATACAAAATACCGGCGTTCTGGTCGCTACAGCATCATTTAACGGCTGCAATACTCTTTTGTCAGCCTGACCATGGGCGCGAGATGTTTGCCCGTTCCAACGTTCTAATTGCGTGATATAACGCTTGGCAATGGCGGTTACTTGCTCCGCTGAAAAATGGCTAGAGGCATACTCCCAATGTAGTTGTAACTGACCCGAAGACACTTCAGCATTCACTACGAGAGGGGTTAACATGGTATTGCTATCCGCTTGATCAAAGCCTTCGCCGGCGATAGGTTCACACCAATGAGAAAAATCGCTGTCGTGGTACTGGCCTAAATAATTGAAGGTCACTGACGCCATGGCTGCTGAAGCAGCCGAAGCACGGAATTGGCTGCCGCCATAATCTAAGCCTGAATATAACTTGGCTTGTTGCAGCAAGCTCTGCGTTTGTTGCAGCTGAGTTTGTGGGTTGGACTCTGCGGCTAACGTCACTGGGAATAAGCTGGTCATCCAACCCAGAGTACGACTTAAATCCAGGCCATAGAACACTTGCTCGTCACGACCATGGCTTTCTAAATACACCGCCAAGTTTTGCTTGGGTGCAACGCTTTGCTGCAAACAACAAAGCAGCAATGCGTCGACTTCCACGCTTAAGGCAGGCACAGTATCACGCAACAGCTGTTGCGTTTGCGCTGCGCTTAACGTCACTTTAAGCGTCTCCCTGTCGCGGTAAAAAGCTGGATCTAATGGCTGTGGCTGGCCTTGCTGTTGCCAAAAGTTTTGGTCTATTTGGTGTTGCAGCCACCACGTTGAAAACTGTTGGCTGGCATCAGCATAACTGACGGGCGTAGGAGCTAATTGCGGCGCTTGACCGGCGATGCCTTGTTGGTATAAACGCCACAGGTCATCAATAAGAATACGCCACGACACGCCATCTATCGCTAAATGGTGAATACACATCAACAGGCGTTGACTGCCATCAGCCATGGACACTAGTGCCGCCCCAAGTAGCCGACCATGGGTGATATCCAAACTCTGCTGCAACTCTAAAGTTAACGCTTGATAAGCCGTGTCATCTGCCGCTTGGCTTTGCCACAATAAGGTTTCGGCTCCAAGCTTTTGATAAACTTGCTGCCATTGACCCTGAGGGTCTTGGGAAAAGCGCAGTCGTAATGCTCCGTGGTGATGAACCAGTTGGCTTAAAGCTGCACTCAAAACAGCAGGCTCCATTGGCTGCTTTAATGCCACGCTAATATGCTGATTCCAATGGTTAATATTACCGTGTTGCTGGTTCAAAAAATGGTGCTGAATGGGTAGCAATGGAAAGGCCTGCTCGGTTGGTTGCACCGCGTGTAATTGCTGTAACTGTGCCAGTACAGCCGCTAACTGAGATAACACAGGCGCGTCAAACACCTTCTTTGGCGTTAAATTAAACCCGCTTTGCTTCACCCTGCTCACTAACTGC
>NZ_QZCH01000031.1 GCF_003596335.1 Motilimonas pumila | reverse complement strand
GCCCAGATAGCTCAGTTGGTAGAGCAGGGGATTGAAAATCCCCGTGTCCGTGGTTCAATTCCGCGTCTGGGCACCATATAAAAAGCCTCGCACTTGTGCGAGGCTTTTTTGTTTATACTGAAACACTCTTGACCTCAAGACTTCAAGACTTCAAGACTTCAAGACTTCAAGACTTCAAGACTTCAATATTTTAGTATCTTAAAGCTAACTCCTATTTTGTATTTTAAGTACCTTAAGTTTTATCGCTTAGTTAGTTCGTACAAAGCCACGTACGACGATTGGTGTGTTGTGGCTTGAATGACCACATCATGACTTAAGCGCCTTTGTAAGAGGCTCCCAGAGAATAAACAGGAATAAAAAAGCCAAGGCAGGTTGCCTTGGCTTGTTTGTCAGAGCTTAAGTTAGTTGAACCGCTGTCTACACTTTAAATTGGGCCACTAAGCCGTCAAGGCTCTCACATTGGTCAGATAGCATGCCACAGGCATTTTCTGCGCTTGCTACCATTTCTACCACCTGGTGGCTATTGTCGGCAATACGCTGCACATTATTGCTGACGTCTTGGCTGACTTGGCTTTGCTCTTTGGCGGCTGTTGCAATCTGCATGTTTAAGTCATTAATGGTGCTAATGCTGTGTACTATCGCATCTAAAGAGTGGCCCGCTTCACTGGCTTGTTCAACGGTACGCTCACCACTCTCTTGGCTTGATTCCATGACTTGTACCGCTTGCATCGCGCCCGACTGCAGTTTCTCAATCATGGTTTGGATTTCGCCGGTGCTGTCTTGGGTTTTACTCGCCAGTGAGCGAACTTCATCGGCTACCACGGCAAAGCCTCGGCCTTGCTCGCCGGCGCGGGCTGCTTCAATGGCGGCGTTCAGAGCCAGTAAGTTGGTTTGATCCGCGATGCCGCGAATAACGTCTAGGATCGAGGCAATATTACCTACGTCTTGCTCTAGGGTGTTAATAACCTTAGAAGCGCCGTCTAGCTCGGAAGATAAGTTGCTGATTGATTCAACCGTTTGCGTAATCACTTGTTTGGCATTGCTGGCTTCGTTATTTGCCTCCAAACTGACATTGGCCGCCGTTTCAGCGTTATGGCTTACGGTTTCGCTGGTGGTGCTCATTTGGTGCACCGCAGTGGCTACCGCATCGCTTTCTTGCTGTTGGTTACTTGCGCCATGAGCTACCCCTTGGGTAATCGATTGAATATTTGTCATTTCAGCGCGTACTGCGTTAGAAGAAATCACCACTTCGGTAATCGTTTGCTGGATCTTAGCGACAAAGGTATTGAACGTTTCTGCAAGCTGGCCGGCTTCGTCTTTACTTTCTACTCTCAAGCGCGAGGTGAGATCGCCTTCTCCAGATGCAATATCTTTCATCGCAGTATTGATGCGTGTCAAAGGTGCTACCAGGGTTTTCGCAAAGAAAAAGGTTACGATAATAGCAATGATCAATGCCGATAAACCGCCTAACTCCATCGATCTTTTTGCCGCTTCAATGTCAACCAACTTCTGCTGCTCAAGCGCTTTGGTGTTTGCGTCAATTTCCTCTTTGTATTCTTTAAGGTTTGACACCATGTCGTTAAACAAGCCCTCAAGAGTCTCGCTGTGCTCAGGGTAAACTTGGTCAGCTCGCTCACCTGCGTCAACCACGGTTTGCGCCAGCTTTTTCCATGCCATAAAAGATTTTTCAGCTTGGCGAATATTGCTGCTGCGCTGAGCGGAAATAAAACCAATGTCTACCAAGCTTTGAGCGACTTGGATCCGTTTTTGTGCTTTAGAGGTTTCGTCTAAAAACACTTCAGTGAAGTCTTTAATGTCTTCTGCGTCATCAGCCATGACAACACCATACAAGCCTGCTAACGCCTGGTAGAAATCGCGATATGCGTCTTCACTGTCCAGTTGCACAGGCTTTACTTTCTCAGCGTAAAGCAAGTTACTTTTAGCTTGCTCATTAAATGCTGAAACAGCAAATATAAACGTTATCGCGAATACCACTGTAACTACAGCTACCGGTATAGCAATCTTGAATTTAAAGCTTAAATTATTAAACACTTTGCACCCCTTTAATCAGCACTGTTGCTGAAAAATCTAATTAGACTAAATAGTTATCGTCAGGATCTTGTAATACTTAACCTTTTCATCAGAAATAAAGCAAAAACTACGCCATGCTTAACAAAAGCCACCTAGTGAGGGTCATTGTATGGTTACTTGGATCACGGTTATAATATTTTTTCTGCATAAAAAAAAGGGCCCTTAGAGCCCTTTAATATTAGTCGTAATTTATCTTAGTGGAAGGGGAATATGTATCCCATCCAAGAGGACATGCGTAATAAAATTTTCCGCATGATAGCGACGTGATGAAAGCTGTCTGAGTAAATGGCCGCTTGGCCAAAAGCACCGCCTGGAACGCGGTCTATGTATTGGTCAAATTCAGGATCGGTAATCTCCAGTAACACAGGTATGCGGCCGGCATAAGGCGCACTGCGAGGTGAGATGATATCCCCTGTTGGTTGGATTTGCCCTTCAGACATTGCTGGTAATACACCTTCTACTTCAGCGCTAAATACTTGCCCTGGCAAACCGTCAAATGCAATCTCGGCTTCAAACCCTTTTTTCAGACGCAATAAACTGTTTTGACGAAACCATCCTACGTAGTAATTCTGACCTTCTTTATTTACAAAAATCATCACCGGACGAAGTGGCAGTGACTTTGCGATCACGCCTGGAAACAAGGCTTGCTGAATAACGTAACCGTCACTCATGGCTTTGACCTCGGTTTGTGATAACTCATACTCTGCGTTGCGTAATTGCGCTGCAATATCATCACGTGCCGCTCGGGTTAAATCAACGTCGCGATCTCTGCCCACCCCCCGCTTTTTAAGCTCTACCGCACGGGTTAAGTCTTCATTGGCGGATGCTAATCGTGCTCTAAGTGAATCTACCGTAGCTTGAAATGGCACCGGATCAAGCTTAAATAGCACATCGCCTTTCCTAACCGGTTGGTTTGGTTTAATTGGCACTTCTACTACTTGTCCTGAGACAGGAGGAACAATGGGAGTCGTTACAAAGTACTCACGAGTGTGCTCCGAATAGGGGTGGTTGTAGTTCATCAGGAAAATCAGGGTACCTATGATAAGAATGCCGCCGAGTACCGCGGTTGGTACCGTCCACTTTGTCAGTGGAATATTGAATATTTTAAATACCGCGATACAAATGGCGGTATACGTCAGAATCAGTAATAAATCCATTGAGTCTTATCCTTGTTGTCCTGGTTGGCTGTTGCTTTGTTCGAGTTGTTGCAGCCTTTTGTCTAACGCTTTCACTTGGCCTTCAAGCTCGCTCACTTTGTCCATGTTACCGTCATCGCTAAACCCCCAACCGCGGTCTTCACGATACAAGGTGGCCCAAATCCATAAAAATGGCCAAATTACATGCAGCGTAAATAAGCTGACCCAGCCCGCAACATGGATGGCGTCTTGGTGGGGGTGTTTGCGGTGAACCGAAATTTCATAGGGAATATCATGAATGGCGATAACGCCGTAGAAGAAGGTGAAGCCGACAAAAAACAGCAACCCTAAAGCAACATATTCCAGCATGCTGGACTCCTTGTAAGTAGTGATTTGTTTACTGCTATAACTTTACGAATATTTGAATCATTTTTCAGCTTTTCTTTTTCATTTAATCATCTATTGGACTGATTCTACTCACACCTGCGACTGAAACTGTTTTAAATCAATATTTTTTTTATAAAAATATGATTATTATAGGCGGTGTCACGCCTTTTTCTTACTGGCAGTGACAATCACAATTTGGTAATTTTCAAGGATGAGAAAATGAACTATAAAATGACCCTGCTAGCCAGCCTAGTGCTAGGGGCAACTGCGAGTACGCAGGCCCTTGCTGCACCAGTAGAATGGCAAGGCGGCCAAACAAGCGTTAAAAACGGCGATATCGTTAGCTTTCAAGGCAGCTGTTTTGAAGCACAAAATAACCCAGGCAGCTGGGAAACACCTAGCTCGGCATCATGGTTCTGGAAAAGCGCAGAATGTTCTGGCGGCTCTGGCACCCTTCCTCCTGCACCGACTCAATCTCCAGGTCCTGTTGAGCCTCCTCAAACAGGCACCGCAACCCCTTGGGTACCGGGTAAAACTAAAGTCAGCAATGGTGACATGGTTGAATATCAAGGCAAGTGTTTCGTTGCTAAAAACAACCCGGGCTCTTGGTCTTCTCCAACTGGCTCTGGTTGGTTTTGGGACGAAGTAAGCTGTGGTAATACTCCTGCTCCAACTAATGCACCAGTGACAGATAAGCCAACAGTGCCAACTGCTGCACCAACGCAAACGCCACCGACGCCAACTGATGCGCCAGTAACCGGCAATGAAGTCGTTTGGGTTGCGGGCAGCTCACGCGTAAGCAACGGCGATCGCGTGATTTATCAAGGTGAGTGTTTTGAAGCGCGCAATAACCCTGGTATCTGGGAAGCGCCAAAAGCTGGCAGCTGGTTCTGGACTCCTGTAACTTGTAGTGGTGGCGTAGCACCGACAGCTGCACCAACTACCGCTCCAACCGTTACCCCTACGGTTGCTCCGACAGCGAAGCCAACGATTGATCCTACCGTGGAGCCAACGCCGTTACCGCCAACGGTTGAGCCTACAGTCGCGCCAACAGTTGAACCTACTGTATTACCAACGCTTGAGCCAAGTGTTGCGCCATCAGTAGAGCCAACTTTACCGCCTGAGAAGCCTGGTGAGTTAACCATTTTGCCTGACAATGCTGGCACAGGTTACACCATCCCTCGCGCTGAGCTCTCTGCGGTTGAGTACTACAAAACAGACTCGCCATTATTCAGACAAGTGAAGTTTGATATTTCAACTCGCGATAACGCTATTGTTGAAGCAACTGCGCCAAACAATGCGATGAACCCTGAAAACGTACTTCGCGTTGAAGGTATCTTGTCAGAGCAGCAGTGGGATTACTTCTTCCCATTGAGAAACGAAGCATACACTTACAAGCGTTTCTTACAAGCTGTGGCTAAGTTCCCTGCGTTTTGTCAAACCTACACAGATGGTCGTGATTCGGAAGCCATTTGTAAACGTTCTATTGCCACTATGTTTGCGCATTTCGGCCAAGAAACGGGTGCCAATGCGCCAAACTGGGTACAAAGCAAAGGCGTAGAGTTATGGCGCCAAGGTTTGTACTACCTGCGTGAAATGTACAAGTCAGAAGACGTGGTTGACGGTACTTACAGCGCATGTGGCAGCTGGCAAGGTGAGAAATGGCCTTGTGCGCCAGGTAAGAGCTACTTCGGTCGTGGTGCTAAGCAGTTAAGCTGGAACTACAACTATGGTCAGTTCTCACAAGCGATGTTTGGTGATATCAACGTCTTGCTTGAGAAGCCAGAGTTGGTTGCTGATACTTGGTTAAACTTAGCGTCTGCGGTGTTCTTCTTTGTAACTCCTCAGCCTCCTAAACCTAGCATGTTACATGTTATCGACGGCACTTGGCAGCCAAATGCTGCTGATAAAGCCGCTAACTTGTTACCAGGTTTAGGTGCAACCATCCAGATCATTAACGGTGCTTACGAATGTGGTAAAGGCGGCGCAGAAGATTACCGCGCAGCTAACCGGATCAAGTACTACAAGATCTTTGCTGAGGAATTAAACCTTGATATTACAGGTGAGCCGCTAAGCTGTGCCAATATGAAAGCGTTTGCCACTGATGGTGCCGGTGCCTTGTTATTAAACTGGGATAAAGATTGGGGTTACAATGGTAGCCGCCCAGGCGATAAGTCGTTTGAGTGTAAACCTGTTGGTTACCAAACAGCTTATAATGCTCTGTTTGAAGGCGATTATGAGCAATGTGTTGAAAAACACTTTAACGTTCAAGCCGTTGATGAAAATGGCGTTATCATTCCAAAAGGCCAATAAAGTCTAGGCCTTATTGAAATGACTAAAAGCACCGCATTAGCGGTGCTTTTTTTATGGTTACAATTTTGTTGTTGCAATCGTGCGGGATGTAAAAAATGTGATCTCTACTAGACTTTCACTGCCGCTATCATTAGTATGCCGCGAACTGGTCAACCTAAGCTTTTTAGGAAAGGGAACAGGGTGAAAATCCCTGACTGACGCGCAGCGGTATTAGAGAACGACAGCACACGGATGAAACCAGACACTGCTTAAACTAACCGGCTTGAGATAGCCGCGTTTCAAGTGGGAAGTCGTGCTTTAGGTGGCAGCTCTGCCAAGCTCTTAAGTCCGAATACCTGCCAGTAGGGATGGGCGAAAACGCTCACGGATAGATACGCGAATTTAAGAGTAAATCATGAAAAAAACCATTTTAGCAATGGCGATCGCGCCGTTGTGCTTGTCAGCTAATGTATTTGCACAAGATACAGTTGTAGTTACCGCCAGCCGAGTCGCTCAACCCATTCAAAATACCCTTGCACCTGTTGCTGTTGTTGATAAAGCCGAAATTGAATCCATTCAAGCCAAATCTATCGCCGACGTACTAAAGCGCCTACCGGGTGTACAAGTTAACCAAGGCGGCTATGGTCAAGTCACAGAGATTTATGTGCGCGGTGCTTCAAGTCGCCATATTCTTGTATTGATTGATGGCGTACGAATTGGCAGCGCAACATTAGGCAGTGCTGACTTTAGCCAAATTCCATTAACGGGAATAGAGCGCATTGAGTTTATTCGCGGCCCTCGTGCTTCAGTATATGGCTCAGACGCTGTGGGCGGTGTGATAAATGTTATCACTAGCTATCAAGGTGAAGAAGGCGGTAAAGTTGCCGTTGGAGCCGGCTCACACGATTACCAAAATGTTGACGCTGCAGTTGCTGCGGAAATTGACGGCAGTGCCTGGGTTAAACTTGCTGCTCGCCATGAAAAAGCAGATGGCTACTCAGCATTTAAAAAGCCTGAAGGAGATGATGGCTCTTGGGACCAAAGCGATCAAGCTGATAAAGACGGTTTCAAAAATACCAACATCGTTGCGGAAATGGGCAAGCACTTCACGCCTGAACTGAGTGCCAAAGTGCAAGGCTATTGGCAAAAGGGCGAGTCAGATTATGACAGCGCTTGGTCAACCGGTACTTATACCGAAAAAGAGCTTTACAATATTGCCGGTAAGCTAACGTTTGATAATGACGCTATTTTCTCCGAACTCACGCTCGCAACCAATCGCGATCAAGGTGACGATTACTCAGATAGCAGTCATAACCAAATAACCACTAAGCGTACCCTAGCAAACTGGTTGGTAAGTGGCGAAGTCACCAATGGTTTTGCTTTGACGGGTGGCCTAGAATGGTTTGAAGATAAAGTAGATAACGAAAGCTCACAATACGATAAAACGAAACGCGATAACAAAGCGGTTTATGTCAATGCAGACTACCGAGTAAATGCGTTTACAACGGAAGCCAGTGTACGCGTTGATGATAATGAAAGTTACGGCAATGAAGCCACTTGGCAGCTCGCTTTAGGTTATCAGTTAACACAAGAGCTGAACCTTATTGCAGCAGCAGGAACGGCATTTAAAGCGCCAACATTTAATGACCTTTACTGGCCAGGCTCAGGTAATCCAGATCTTAAGCCAGAAGATTCATTCTCTTATGAACTTGCGCTAGCCGGTGATTATGAGCTGGTTGGTTTCAGAGTAGGCGGTTACATCTCTGACATTGATAACCTAATTGCTTGGGCAGATCGTGGTGATGGTGTGTGGGTGCCGATGAATGTGAACAAAGCAGACATCAAAGGCATCGAAACGTCTGCATTTTTTGCTACCGGCCCAGTTAACCATGAGTTGTCTTATGATTATGTTGATGCAAAAGATGATGAAACGGGCAAGCGTTTAGTACGCCGTTCAGAGCACCTTGCTAAGTGGAACTTAAACTATCAATGGCAACAAGCTGAATTTGACCTAAGTACTATCTACCAAAGTGATGCGTACGACGATGCTGCCAATACGGTGAAAGTAGACGGCTTTGTAACGGTCGATTTTGCTGCTAGCTATTACTTTAACAATGGCATCGTGATTCGCGGTCAAGTGGCAAACCTGTTTGATGAAGATTATGAACCAAAAGCCGGTTATAACGGCGCCGAGCGTGCATTCTACGGTACCTTGGCTTACCAGTTCTAACGCTTAATTTTAATGGCATTGTGAACCTAAAAAGGAGCCTGCAGGCTCCTTTTTATTGCTCAAAATAAATAACATTGAGCTTAAACAAATAAGTCCAGTAACTCGTTTAAATAGCGCTGACCTAGCGGACTGACTTGCCACTTTTCGCCTAAGTCCAGCAACAAACCTTTGCTGATAGCTTGATCTATTGCCTCTGCAATTGTTTCATCGCTTTGCCCGGTTAGCTCGCTATACTCTGCTTTTGGAAACGCTTCAATGAGCCTTAATCGGTTCATCATATATTCAAACGGCAGTTCATCCTCTGCCACTTGCCACTGACGATCTAACAACTCTTTGTTGACATCAAGATAGCCTCTAGGATGCTTGATTTTGGTAGTACGGATCACCTTTTGCTCATTGGCCACGGTGATTTTGCCGTGGGCGCCACAGCCTATGCCGAGGTAATCGCCAAAGCGCCAGTAGTTTAAATTATGTTTGCACTGAAAGCCGGGTTGAGCGTATCCAGATACTTCATAATGCTGATAACCAGCAGCCAAAAGTTGCTGGTGGCCTTGCTGGTAAATATCCCACAATACGTCCTCATCTGGCAGTGTCGGTGGGCGTGAAGCAAACTGGGTATTGGCTTCTATGGTGAGCTGGTACCAAGACAGATGCGGCGGTGCTAAATCAATGGCGGTGGTTAAATCAAACAAGGCGTCACCTAAGCCTTGTTGCGGTAAGCCATGCATTAGATCCAGGTTAAAACTATTGAGGCCTGAGCCCGCCCTTTGATGGCCTTTGGCTAGTTTGGCTGCGTTAATGGCTTCATCTTCACCGTGAATGCGGCCCAGTAAGTTGAGTTTTGGTTGCTGAAAGCTTTGCACGCCAATAGAAATGCGGTTAATGCCCGCTTGGATATAGCCTGCAAACCTGGCTGCTTCAACTGTGCCTGGGTTTGCTTCCATGGTGATTTCTATTTCTGGCTCAAAGGCAATGTTTGCTTTAATTCCGGCAATGAGTGTCGTCATGGCCTTGGCGGATAACAAGCTAGGCGTGCCGCCGCCAATAAAAATGCTGTGTAATGAGCGCCCTTGCACGTATTTGAGATTTTGACGTAAATCTTCCAGCAAACGCTCAATATAAGCCTGCTCTGGGATTTCACCCTTTAAACCGTGAGAATTAAAGTCGCAATAGGGGCACTTTTCAACGCACCAAGGAATGTGCACGTATAAGCTGAGCGGCGGTAGTTGCATTAAGCTTGCCCTAGCTTCGTAGCGATTTGCTGGCTTAATAACGCGAGTGCTTTACCACGGTGGCTGATGGCATTTTTTTCAGCTTTAGTGAGCTCAGCGGAAACACATTGCTCGGATTCAACGTAGAAAACCGGATCGTAACCAAAGCCATTTTCACCTTGGGCTTGTTGGGTAATTCGGCCTTCCCAGCTGCCATGACAAATAACAGGGGTCGGGTCGTCAGCGTGGCGCATTAACACCAGTACACAATGAAACCTTGCGCTTCGAGAGGCATCGGCCACGCCGTCTAACGCTTTTAATAGCTTATTAATATTGTCTTGGTCGCTGGCATCTGGCCCAGCGTAGCGTGAAGAATATATGCCTGGTGCACCATTGAGGGCGTCTACTTCTAAGCCCGAGTCGTCGGCAATGGCAGGCAGGCCGGTGATTTTTGCGGCGTGGCGAGCTTTGATAATGGCGTTTTCAATAAATGTAGTGCCAGTCTCTGGTACTTCTGGCACGTTAAATTCACTTTGTGCTAATACGGTCAGGTTTTGTTGCTCTAATAACTGAGCCAGTTCATTTACTTTGCCTTGATTACCAGTGGCGAGTACTACTTTTTGCATCATTGCCTCGAAGCGTCTTAGTTCAAAGGGCTATAGTGTAGCCCTTTGCCAAGCTGCTGCAACGATTAGTTACTCGACATAGAATTTGTGCATAAATTTCAGCTTGTTGGCTTTGCCTTGAGCTTCAATGCGAATGTCAAAGTTGTAGGTTTCTTCGTTCCGGTAAGGCACTTCGGCAAGGTAGTATGTTGCAGGGCCTTCTTTTACTTCGCGAAAAGTTAATTCAACGCGATTGCCTAATAAGTTCTTAGCGCTGCCGGTAAGCTTGGCGGCGATGCTTGGGTTACCGACTTGTTGCGTATCTAATACGCTGATATTGATCACACCTTTGTAACGGCTGCGAGTAAGTTGATAAGTTTTGGCAATTTCCGGCGTTAGAAAGGTGGAAGGGAATGCCACATAATGCACTTCTTGATTAGCAAACTGCTGTTTTTGTTCGGCCTTAACCGGCGCGCACAGCAAAATGGCAGCAAGGAATAAACAACGATAAGCGAGGGTCTTCATAGCGGACTCCTAGGTGAGCAGGGCGCTGCTCAGTTAATCAAACCACTTTTTCAGCCAGTCAGGCACAGCCGCAGGCTGAACGATGCGCACTTGTTTATGGCGACTTTGTTGGCCTTTTTCGACGATAACCTGACGTTTGGCTACGTTAAAGCGTTTACTTAAATATTTAATCAGGTGGGCATTGGCTTTGCCATCAGTGGGCGCGGCGGTAATGCTCACTTTTATTTCCCCAGCGTGTAAACCTATCACTTGGTCTTTGCTGGCTTTAGGCTGGATATAAAGGCGAAGCACTAAGTCTTCGCCTTGGGTTTGCACAGGCAATTAAATGAAGGTCCAAATAGGGCCTAACAACCAGAGCAAACCATAATTGATGAACTGCAAGCCAAAAAAGATAATCAAGATGGATAAATCAAGCCCACCCATGTCTGGCAGCATTCTTCTTACGGGCGCCATCAATGGCTCTGTCAGTTGATGCATCACGTACTCAATTGGGCTGCGACCTTGGCTGACCCAACTTAAGATAGCGCGAATGATCAGCACCCAAAATAATAAATACCCAGCCTTTTTTATAACGGTAAGCACCGAGAATAAGATCAGCATGCCAGCACTGGTTGCACCGAGGAAGCCCAGCGCTTGTAGCAAGAGTAATTTGCCCATCACAATTAAAATGGCAAGTACTAAACTGGCCACGTCAAAGCCGCCAAACCCTGGAATGATGCGGCGCAGTGGCTTAAGTACCGGGTTGGTGGCTTTGACCACAAACTGGCAAAACGGGTTGTAAAAGTCTGCTCTGACCAGCTGCAGCCATAAGCGCAGTAATACTACCGAAAGGTAGAGGTCAAAAACGGTGTTGATTAAAAAATCAAACGGGTTCATACCTGCTCCTAAAACAGTTTTTCCATTTCAGCGCCGCGATCTGCAGCCGCCGTCATGGCTTGCTTTACGGTTGTTGAAAGATCTTGTTCCATAAAGGTGCGAATGGCTTCTGCGGTCGTGCCACCCTTAGAGGTTACATTAGCACGTAAGGTAGCCAAATCTAGGTCTGGATTGTTGATCACCATTTGCGCGCTGCCAAGAGCAGTTTGTTGAACTAAAGCTCTGGCTTGTTGTTCATTTAACCCTAGCTCAAGGGCAGCCTGTTGCATTGCTTCCATAAATAAGAAGAAATAGGCTGGACCACTGCCAGAAGCCGCGGTAACCGCGTTAATTTGCGCTTCTTGTTCCACCCAGGTAGTCACGCCCACAGCGCTCATTAGCTCGCCAGCAAACGTTTTGTCGCTGCTTGATACTTGCTCAGAGGCAAACAAACCCGTTGCGCCTTGGCCAAGTAGGGCTGGGGTATTTGGCATAGTGCGCACAACGGGCACCGAGCCAAGTAAACCGTGGAAGCGTTCGATGGAAACGCCTGCGGCAATTGATACCCAAAGTTTTTGTTCGAGTTGCGCTGAGCGAGCTGCGATATCTTCACACACGGCGGCCATGATTTGCGGCTTTACGGCTAAAACCACTACATCAGCCCAAGCGATAGCTGCGGCGTTGTCGGTTTCTGTTTTGATGGCAAAGCTGGCGGTGATTTTGGCGCGGTTTTCGTCACTGGGATCACTGGCAATAATGTTAGCTTTGTCATAACCCGTTTGAATCAGGCCTCCAATAATGCTGCTGGCCATGTTGCCGGCGCCAATAAATGCGATTTTTTTCTGTTCCATCATGTTCTCTGTTTTATGTTAGTTCTGGTAATCACGGGCGCCAAAGATGGCTGTGCCAACTCGCACCATGGTACTGCCAGCCAGAATGGCCGCTTGCATGTCACCTGTCATTCCCATTGACAAGGTGTCCATGCTGGGATAATTGCGTTGCAGTTGCAAATATAACTGATGCAGCTGTTGAAAGCTGTTGTTTAATGCCGTTTGGTCAGAAGTTTTTGCTGGAATAGCCATGATGCCACGCAGTTTTAACCGTGGTAATGTATTTACTTGTGAAGCTAGGTCAACAACCTGAGATAAAGTGGTTCCCGACTTGGTGGCTTCTCCGCTAATATTAACCTGTAAGCAGACATTCAATGGTGGTAACTCAGCAGGTCGCTGATCATTCAAGCGTTGGGCAATTTTATCTCGGTCAATGCTCTGAACCCAATCAAAATGCTCTGCCACAAGCCGCGTTTTGTTTGATTGCAGAGGGCCAATAAAGTGCCACTCTACCGGTTCAATGATGTCAGGATCACTGGCGAGGGCGAGGATTTTATCCACCCCTTCTTGAACATAGTTTTCGCCGAACTGGCGTTGTCCTGCTTGATAAGCAGCTTTGACATCTGCCGCCGGTTTGGTTTTACTCACGGCTAATAATTTAATTTGATCATGCTCTCTCTCAGCTTGTGAAGCTGCTAGCGTGATTTGAGATTTAACCGCAATGAGTTGCTGTGAAATAGTGCTCATAGTTTTGCAACAGGAATCTTAAGTGTATGGATATTACAGAGTTACTTGCGTTTAGTGTCAAGCACAAAGCGTCGGATTTACACCTTTCGGCCGGTGTGCCGCCGATGATACGTGTGGACGGTGAGGTACGCAAAATTAACCTTCCGGCCTTAGAGCACAAAGAAGTGCACAGTTTGATTTATGACATCATGAATGACAAACAGCGCAAAGACTTTGAAGAGCAACTTGAAACGGATTTCTCGTTTGAAGTGCCTGATTTAGCGCGTTTTCGTGTTAACGCATTTAATCAAAATCGTGGCGCGGGTGCGGTATTTCGTACCATCCCAAGTGAAGTATTAACTCTTGATGATTTAAATGCGCCAGAAATATTTAAGACCATTTCCAGCACCCCTCGTGGCCTGGTATTGGTTACTGGTCCGACAGGCTCGGGTAAATCAACTACCTTGGCGGCGATGATTGATTACATCAATGAAAATGACCACAAACACGTACTGACCATCGAAGATCCGATAGAATTCGTGCACCAAAATAAAAAATGTTTGGTTAACCAACGTGAAGTTCACAAAGATACCCATGGTTTTGACGCCGCATTAAGAAGTGCGCTACGTGAAGACCCCGACGTTATTCTGGTGGGTGAGATGCGTGACCTTGAAACGATTCGCTTAGCATTAACGGCAGCGGAAACCGGTCACTTAGTATTTGGCACCTTGCACACCACGTCAGCAGCCAAAACCATTGACCGTATTGTTGACGTATTCCCCGGCGCAGAAAAAGACATGGTGCGTTCAATGTTGTCAGAGTCGCTACGGGCAGTAATCTCGCAAACCCTATTGAAGAAAAATGGCGGTGGCCGTGTCGCCGCTCATGAAATTATGATGGGTATACCGGCGATTCGTAACCTTATCCGTGAAGATAAGATTGCACAAATGTACTCGGTGATTCAAACCGGTATGACCCACGGTATGCAAACGCTGGATCAGTGTTTACGCCAATTGGTAAATACTGGCCAAGTTTCACACGTTGACGCTGCGGCAAAGGCTGCGGATAAAAACACTTTCTAGGAGCAAGCATTATGACGCTAGAAAAACTGTTAACCGCCATGCATCGATTAAAAGGCTCAGACGTGTATATCTCGGTGGGCATGCCGCCAGCCATCAAGGTGCACGGTCAGCTGCAATCAGCGGGAAAAGAGCCACTCTCTGAAGCTAAAGTGTATGAGTTGGCTAAAGAAGCCATGTCGGAAGAAAAGTATGCTGAATTTATCGCCGACAAAGAGGCCAACTTTGCGTTTAACGTTGATAAAGTAGGGCGTTTTCGTATCAGTGCGTTCTTCCAAAAAGACCAGCCAGGCATGGTGATTCGTCGCATTGAAATGCGCATTCCCACGTTCGAAGAATTACATTTGCCGCCCGTACTAAAAGAAGTATGTATGGCAAAGCGGGGCTTGGTGCTGTTTGTTGGTGCAACTGGCTCGGGTAAGTCTACCTCGCAGGCAGCCATGATTGGTTATCGCAATATGCATGCCAGTGGACATATTATTACGGTGGAAGACCCCATCGAATTTGTTCATCAACACGGCCGCTCTATTATCACTCAGCGTGAAGTTGGCCTAGATACTGAGTCGTTTGAGATGGCACTGAAAAACTCGCTGCGTCAAGCGCCAGACGTTATCTTACTGGGTGAGATCCGAACCCGCGAAACCATGGAGTTTGCGATTGCGTTTGCGGAAACGGGTCACTTATGTATGGCTACCTTGCACGCCAACAACGCTAACCAAGCACTTGACCGTATTTTGCACTTAGTGCCAGAAGACATGCAGCGTCAGTTTTTATTTGATTTGTCGGTGAACTTGCGTTGTGTGGTCGCGCAGCAGTTAATCCCTACCCAAGATGGTAATAGTCGTCGCGGTGCATTTGAAATCATGCTGAATACGCCGTTGGTCGGCGATACCATACGTAAAGGTGAGCTGCATGAGCTAAAAGGCATCATGTCTAAGTCAAATGAACTGGGCATGCTAACCTTTGACCAAGCCTTGTTTAACCTCTACCAACAGGGCTTGGTGGGTTACACCGAGGCGCTGGCTCATGCTGATTCGCCAAATGACCTGCGCTTGATGATTAAGCTGCAGGGCAGTGACGCCATGAGCTCAGGTTTGATGGATGATGTTACCGTTGATATGTAGCCTTATCTAGACAGGCACACTGCGCCTGCTATAAAGTGATGGCCCTGTTTAGCTTTTTCTAAACAGGGCTTTTTTGTCCCTAATGCTTGAGTGGAGCGCTATGTTAGTTCTTGTATCCCCTGCCAAAACCTTAGATTATGAGTCGCCTTTAGCCACCGCGCAGCACTCAATGCCAGACTTTATTTCGCAAAGTGCTGAGTTAATTGAACGTTGTCGTCAGCTGACCCCGGCGGACATCAGCAAATTAATGAAAATCAGTGATAAGTTAGCGGGTCTTAATGCGGCCCGTTTTGAGCAGTGGCAAATCACGCCCACCACCGACAATGCTCGCCAAGCCATTTTGGCTTTTAAAGGTGACGTGTACACAGGTTTAGACGCGGCCTCATTCTCAGAGCACGACTTTGCTTACGCGCAGCAGCATTTACGCATGCTGTCTGGTCTATATGGCCTATTGAAACCTTTAGATTTAATGCAGCCATATCGCCTTGAAATGGGCACAAAACTTGACAATGGTAAGGGCAAAAACTTGTACGAGTTTTGGGGCGAGCAAATTACCAATGCGGTCAATCACGCTCTCGCTGAGCAAGGTGACCAGTTGTTAGTGAACTTGGCATCCAATGAATATTTCAAAGCGGTGAAGTTTAAACAACTTACCGGTAAGCTTATTACTCCTGTATTTAAAGATAATAAAAACGGTCAATATAAAGTAATTAGCTTCTACGCCAAAAAAGCCCGCGGCTTAATGGCTCGTTACATTATTCAAAACCGTATTACTTCGGTAGCTCAATTGAAGCAATTTGATGTAGATGGCTATTTTTTCTCAGAAATAGACTCGACGCCTTTTGAGCTAGTGTTTAAACGGGATGAGCAATAACGCCTTGAAGGAAGGTGAAACCATGTAAATGGGGTTGTTATTGTGATGTACGATAAGCAGTAGAAAAAAACGAGTGCATTAGCACTCGTTTTTTGTTTCAAAATTCGTCGGTCGCTAGCTCATCAAAAATGGGATCAATATCCATCAGTTCTTTACGTAGGCGTTGTTTTTCCTTTATCGCCTCAATCTCTCGCCAGCAGCGCTTTTGTTTGCTTTTGCCGCGAGTAGGGGTATCTACGCTAGGTGTCATGTTAATATCAAGCTCGTCCATATCAACGTCCTCTTTTTGAATGACATTTAATTATTTACAGCCCTTAGCAAAGTAAAATTAAATTATTTCAGTCGTGTTAAGGCAATATTAATTTGTCACTTTTTGGCTGCGTGTTAATTATTCAATCCATGCCCCATGCTGTGTCATGGCAGTCGGGCTGGCGACAATTTAGGTTCGACGACTCCTTATTTATAAAGTTGTGTGCTCAACAATTGCTCTAATTTTTCTTGATCAACTGCAAAAGCTCGGATACCTTGCGCTAGCTTTTCTACTGCCATAGCATCTTGGTTTAGTTGCCATAAAAACTCGCTTTCGCTCAGCGGCGCTGGC
Organism: Motilimonas pumila; assembly: GCF_003596335.1. GTDB lineage: Bacteria > Pseudomonadota > Gammaproteobacteria > Enterobacterales > CBDFNC01 > Motilimonas > Motilimonas pumila. Next base: position 22,215 of record NZ_QZCH01000031.1, on the reverse strand, counting down.
TTAGTTTTTGTTACACCTTTGTTAATCAGCTTAGCGCTAAGTTCGCCGGTTTGCTGTGACAGCTGTAGCAATAAATCAGGTCCTATAGTTAATTTGTCACACCCGGCAAGCGCTAAAATTTCATCGGTATTTCTGAAACTTGCGCCCATTACCACAGTGTCGTAACCATGACTTTTGTAGTACTCGTATATCTCAGTGACGGATACAACTCCAGGGTCTTCCTCTGGACTGTATTGGGTTTTGTCGGTATTGGCTTTATACCAATCTAAGATACGGCCAACAAAAGGTGAAATGAGATACGCGCCAGCTTCTGCGGCGGATCTCGCCTGAGCAAAATTAAATAACAGGGTTAAGTTGCAGTTGATACCGGCTTGCTGTAGCTGTTCTGCAGCTTTGATACCTTGCCAGGTACTGGCAATTTTTATCAAAATTCTCGACTTATCAATTCCTAAGCTTTCATACATCGCAACCAGTTTGTGCGCTTTTTTTACCGTTGCTTGCGTATCAAACGATAATCTTGCGTCGACCTCGGTTGAAACTTTACCTGGAATTGTACCCAGTATTTCGGTGCCAATTTTGACTGCTAGCCAATCACAGGCATCTGTAATAATTGCGCCGGGCTCGCTTTGGCTTTGTTTTGCCAGTTCGAGCGACTCCTTGAGCAGTGGTTGGTACTGGCTAAGCGCTGCAGCTTTAAGCAACAACGAAGGGTTGGTTGTGGCATCTTCCGGTTGATGCTGTTTAATGGCCTCAATGTCACCAGTGTCAGCGACAACGCTGGTCATTGCTTTGAGTTGGCTTAATAAATCACTCATATCCTTACCTAGTGCGTTACTTATTAATTTTTTACATATTTGCCATACTCAGTGTGAATATACAATGACAGTCTGCTGAATAAGCCGCTGAATCAGCCTATTTTGCTGCTTTGAGCGAGCGCGCTGTGAGCTTACTCATATTTTTATGAATATTTTGGCGGTTTGATATCCATCAGGAATTTTTATTCTTAATATGCTTAAATTAAATATAATTTAAGTATATAAAATTAAAGATCTAACACTGGAGAGTGGATCTCACTAATCATGAGAGGTGTTGATGAACGAATTAGTTAATGGGTTAAGTGGCTTTTTATGGGGGTACGTACTGATCGTATTGCTCATTGGGGCGGGCATATTTTTTACGGTGCGCTTAGGTTTTATTCAATTTCGCCATTTTGGCCACACATTTTCTGTTCTAAAAAACAGTCGCAAATCAGACAAGGCTGGCATTTCATCGTTCCAAGCTTTATCCACAAGTTTAGCCGCTCGTGTAGGCGTTGGTAACATGGGGGGGGTGGCGGTCGCTATTTACTTAGGGGGCCCAGGTGCAGTGTTTTGGATGTGGGTTATCGCCATAATTGGCATGGCGACCAGTTTTGCTGAAAGCTCGTTGGCGCAGCTCTATAAAGTGACCGATGATGATGGCAATTACCGTGGTGGCCCTGCGTATTACATGGAAAAAGGCTTGAATAAGCGCTGGATGGGAGTGCTTTTTTCAGTCTTTTTGATTATCGCGTTTGGCCTCGTCTTTAATGCCGTGCAAGCGGGAGCTATCGCGCAATCAATGGAAACCGCGTTTGGCTTTGAGAAGACTTATGTGGGCTACGCCATCGCGATGTTATCTGCATTGATTATCTTCGGTGGTCTTAGGACTATCGCCAAGTTTGCTGAGTTGGTTGTGCCCACCATGGCAGTGGTTTATTTGGCAATTGCGCTGATAGTGGTAGCGATGAACCTCAGTGAGCTACCGGCGATGTTCGCTATGATTTTTCAGTCTGCTTTTGGCTTGCAAGAAGCGGGAGCTGGCGCATTAGGGGCTGCCATTATGAATGGGGTGAAACGCGGCATGTTTTCCAATGAAGCTGGTATGGGTAGCGCTGCGAATGCTGCGGCAACAGCAACACCATACCCGCCGCACCCTGCATCTCAAGGTTACGTGCAAATGCTAGGGGTATTTATCGATACCATCATCATTTGTACCGCAACGGCGGCCATCATTTTGCTTTCTGGCCAGCTAGAGCCGGGATCTGGGGTGACCAGCATTCAACTGACTCAGGTAGCTTTAGTATCGCAAGTGGGTGATTGGGGCGCCATTTTTATCGCCATTGCCATTTTCTTCTTTGCCTTTACTTCTATTGTTGCCAATTACTCGTATGCGGAAACCAACCTGATTTTCCTAGAGCACAATCACAAAGCCGGATTAACTGTATTTCGTATTTGTGTATTAGCCATGGTGCTCTGGGGAGCAACGGCCGATGTGCCGTTAGTGTGGGCGTTGGCTGATGTCTCCATGGGCTTGATGGGCGTGATTAACATTATTGCGATTCTATTGTTATCTGGCGTGGTCATCAAATTGGCCCGAGATTACAATCGTCAACTAGATAGTGGTCAAGTACCAAGCTTTGATGCCAATGAGCATCCGGAGTTGAAGTCAGGCTTAGAAACCGGTATCTGGTTCGACAAGAAAAATAACAACTAATCCTTTAACCCTTCTTTGTTCATATCGTGGGCAGTGAAAAGTATTAACTTTGAACTGCCCGTAACTACTGCGTGTTCGAACTTACTGTTAGAAAAGAAATATGAGATGATTTCATTCTTTATTATGAGTGTGAATCAAGTTTTATCATGCAGGGATGTACCATGAGTCGATTTTCTTCACTATTGTTTGTCGCTTTATTGGCGAGCGCGTTGCAAGGCTGTAGTTCGGGGCCTGATTTTGACCGTGACGGTGTTGCTTACGCAAATGATGAGTGTTCTGATACTGTTGCCGGCAGTTTAGTTGATGAGCGGGGCTGTTTTGTTGAGCACCAAGTGCAGACTGAGCCAGATCAAGATATTGCACCGCGTTATCAAGCGCCTATTGTTGCTTCCCATAAAGTCAAAGTGCGTCAAGCATTTGCAGAAGTCGAGCCTGAGTGTGAGCAATATGTCCATGCTTTAGATGGTCAAGTATTTAGTTTTACGCCGATTTATTTTGCCACCAATCAATGGCGCTTAACGGCGGCGATGAAATCTCAATTAGACTGTGTGATGGGAGCTAGCGCCTTTGCCAACATTGCGATAGAAGTGCAAGGGAATACCGATACTGTAGGGAGTGCCGAGTATAACCTCACGCTTTCTCAAAAGCGGGCGAATTCAGCTCTTGAGTACCTGATTGTTAAAGGTGTCGACGCTAGCCAACTAAGCATTGTTGCTAATGGCTTTGATAAACCCGTAGCAGGAAATGAAACTGAGTCTCAGCGTCGTCAAAACCGTCGTACGGAGTTTGTGATTAAAGCGCATCAAGGTAATACATCGCAACAAGAAAGCAGCGTGTTAAGTGACAGTGAAGATGAGGCGGCCTCAGCTTGGTAGTATTGGATTAAAACTGACATCATCAAGAATGGCCATGGGGACATATTAAAAATACACTTGTTGCTTGATTTCCCCTTGTGAATGCGGCGGCTGGATATACGGCTGTTCGCTTTCCAAGCTGTAACCGCTTAGTGCAATTAAGCAACTTATTAATAAGAAGTGTTTCATTCTTTTCCTTCAGTTTAAAGTTTAAGCATGCTTTTTTTATGGCATCTTAGCTCTCACGCGCTGTTAAATACAATCCGTCTCTTTAGTGGTGTAAACAGTCCGAAACCGAAACCAAGATGCTTGTTCGATAGCCCTGTATTATGAGGGTTGCCATCAAAGATTAATGCAGCCATTGTTTCGTGAAATTAAGTAATATAGAGATGGGGTTGGTTAACTCGTTATTGTGCTTCGATGTTTGTTTATGCTGCGCCGCTTTGGTTGTGACCTTGCCTTTAGCTTGAAAAGTGATGGCTGAACCCCATGACGTCAAACGCGAGTTCGATTGCACAGATTGACTTTTAACCTCTTCAGCCCATTGGGAAATGGTATTTTCGAATACGGGTTGCGAAAAAGGTTGGTTGATCAGTTTAACTTGCTTAATACCTTGATGTTGTAGTTCGGTATAAAGCTGCGCAGCGGTATTGGATTGCACAGGACTAAATACGACGATAGGTACGGGACTAATAGCGCTGATAGTAGCGAGTTGTTGTGACAGTTTATGAAAGCCGTGAATCGAGCTATTCACGACGATGCAGTCAGGCTCGCTTTCACTGCACATTAACCAGTCGATGGCGTCGTATAAGTGTTGCGCCACCATTACTTGGCAAGTGGTTAAGTTTTCTACTTGTTGTTTCTGTTCGTAAACCTGCAATACGTCCTGGTTAATCATTAAAATATTCATGGTCACTCCTGTCACTGGCAAATGGGCGTTAGATGGTGACAGTATTGCGTATTAAAGCATCGCTGAGACCTGTCAGATTTGCGAGTTAGGGCTAGAAAATTTACCAGTTAGGCGTTGAGAGTAGGTGAGAGAGTAGGGGCGCTTTTATTGACGTGCTTATTGATATTTAGCTAAACAGCCCCGAAAAGGTCAGTAAAAGGTAAATCGACCAAACCGATGTTGACCTAAGGTCGTTTCCTCTAATATTATGGATTTTCTGTTTAGTGGTATTCTGCCAAAGTGGTGCTTATGGTTGTGATATCACCTTTTATTGACCTAGCAATAGATTATCAAATGCCGTGGGAGCAAACATGCAGTTGGAAATTCGCCCATACCGCTCCGAAGACTTAAATGCTTTGTATGAAATTTGTATGTTAACCGCAGATGGCGGCAAAGATGCGACTTCCTTATTTGATGATAAGCAGTTAGCCGGACATTTCTATTCTGCGCCTTATGGCATTTTTGAAGCCGACGCTTGCATGGTCGTAACCTTAGATAACCAAGTCTGTGGCTACGTTGTGGGGGCAAAAAACTCCACTGAATTTGCGAAGGTATTAGAAGCTAAATGGCTTCCTGAGTTACGTGAACGGTTTCCTATGCCGTCAGGGGAAGTGGCGACTTTACCGCAAAAGATCATTAGGCACATTCATTGTGGTTATCAACCGCGACCAGAATTCAGTGAATATCCGGCGCATTTACACATTAACTTGTTGCCAAGTTTGCAAGGTTTAGGGGTCGGTAAAAAGATCATGCAGGCGTTTATTGCTAATCTGCAGCGGCTCAATGTGAGCGGGGTACACTTGGAAGTGTCGAGTGACAATCATGGCGCGATTGGTTTTTATAAGAAACTGGGATTTGTGCAAATTGCTGAGTTTGAACATTCACTTGGATTTGGTTTAACTCTGTCACTACAAGGGACGACAGAGTAACGAAAGGCTGCGCGGTGAAATAGGCGTCAATCAGTGCCCTCTAAGAGCACTGATTGACAGGTTCGATACATGTTATTGGTATTGCGACTCGTACCAGCTTTCAACAATTAAACAGGCAGAGATGCCGTCTACTTTATCTTTGTTCAAGCCTTTATAGCCGTGGCGACTGAATATTTCAGCTTTGGCGTCTGCCGTAGTGAGGCGTTCATCTTGCATATGAGAAGGCTTGCCGTAGCGACTAAACAACCGGTTCGCGAATTTTTTGGCCGCAAAAGTCACGTGTTGGTTGGTGCCATCCATATTTAAGGGTAGCCCTACGACAAAAGCGTCAGGCTGCCATTCTTTGACTAATTCTGCGATTTCATCCCAATTAGGTATGCCATTACGCGCTTTTAAGGCGGGCAGAGGGTTCGCTTGCCCCGTCACTGCTTGGCCGACAGCCACGCCTATGCTTTTACTGCCAAAGTCAAAACCCAGTACCGTTTGCGCTGCCATTAAGCGTGCCCCGCGTCAGAAGAAAGTTGCCATACATCAATGCCCAAAGAGTTGACCGCCGCTTGCCAGCGTTCAGCAAAATGGGTATGGAACAGAATATTGCTGTCTGCAGGTAAGGTAAGCCAGGTATTTTCAGCAATTTCTTGTTCCAGTTGCCCAGCTTCCCAACCGGCGTAACCCAACGCCAAAATATAGTGATCCGGCTCTTCACTGGTACCTAAAGTCGCCAGAATGTCCTTTGACGTGGTGACCATAATGTCATGTTGTAATTCCAAGCTGCTTGAAAAACCAGCAATGGGAGTATGCACGACAAAGCCGCGATCGTCCGCCACAGGACCGCCTTGCAGCACTGCTTGCTTTAACGGCTTATGCTCAGCACTGCTCACTGGCAGTTCCAGTTGCTCTAATAGCTCACCCAGTTGTAGGTCTACGGGGATATTAATCACTATGCCCATCGCACCCTCCTCATTATGGTCGCACAGATAAATAACCGAGCGCTCAAAGTAGGGGCCTTTTAAACTGGGCATGGCAACTAAAAAGTGGTTTTGCAAGCTTTGCATATTCAACATATTGGCTTTTGTCTTTCTCGCTTGGTCATTATTTATTTTGTAAGCGCGCTTCAATGGCATCCATTAACATGCCTGTAATCGACACGTCAAAAGCCGCTTCAATTTCTTGAATACAGGTTGGGCTAGTCACGTTGATTTCGGTCAGTTTGTCGCCAATCACGTCTAAGCCAACAAATACTAAGCCCTTTGCTTTTAGCGTTGGGCCAATGGCTTTGGCTATTGCCCAATCACTCTCAGATAGCGGCCTTGCTTCTCCGCGGCCACCTGCGGCTAAATTACCACGGGTTTCGCCTTTCGCCGGAATACGGGCTAAACAGTATGGCACGGGCTCACCGTCAACCACCAAAATGCGCTTATCGCCGTCGGTTATATCAGGAATAAAGCCTTGAGCCATGCAATATTGTTGACCATGATTGGTTAAGGTTTCAATGATCACGCCCAAGTTTGCGTCATTGGGTTTTATGCGAAATATTGATGCGCCGCCCATACCGTCCAGAGGCTTTAAGATGATGTCTTGGTGTTTAGCATAAAACGCGCGAATTTTATTAGCATCGCTTGAAACCAGCGTTTCTGGAGTGAATTGACTAAACCAAGAGGTGTAGAGCTTTTCATTAGCATCACGCAGACTTTGTGGTTTGTTGATGATAAGCGTACCTTCGTCTTCGGCCCGCTCAAGCATGTAAGTCGCGTAGATGAATTCAGTATCAAACGGTGGATCTTTACGCATTAAAATCACGTCTAGATCAGACAAGGCGATGGTCTCTTGCTCTGCGAGGTCATACCAGTGGTCAGCGTTTCTTTGCACGGTTAACTGGGCTGTGGTAGCAAATGCTCGGCCATTATCGAGGTATAAATCGCCCATTTCCAAGTAATACAACTGATAGCCACGTTGCTGGGCTTCTAACAGCATCGCAAAGCTTGAATCTTTATGGATTTTAATATCTTTGATAGGATCCATTACGATCCCAAGTTTAATGGTCATGAATTATCCTAAGTCGCCAAAGCGACATTGTAATGCAGTAATCGCCGTCAGCGCGGCTGTTTCTGTTCGTAATATTCTTGGGCCTAATAAGGTATCAACAAAGCCAGCTAATTCGCTCTGGGATACTTCTTTATCGCTGAATCCGCCTTCAGGGCCTATTAATAAGCGTACACCTTGATCGGGAGCCGGCAGGGTATTTATGCTGTACTTTGCTCTCGGGTGCAGGGTTAGCTTAAGGGTTTCATCTTGTTGTGATAGCCATTGTGTTATCGAGATAGGCTCAGCAATGGTTGGCACTGTGTTACGGCCACATTGCTCGCACGCGCTGATAGCAATTTTTTGCCATTGTTGGCGTTTTTTCTGTAGCCGTTCGCCACTCAGCTTTACACCGCAACGCTCACTAAACAGTGGGGTAATAGTATTCACCCCCAACTCGACAGACTTTTGGATCACAAAGTCCATTCGATCGCCTCGTGAAATGACCTGACCAAGGTGAATATTTAATGGACTCTCACTGCTGTGGCTTTGTTGTTCATTAACAGTGACGCTGACCTGCTTTTTGGAGGCACTTGAGATGGTGGCAGGGTATTGCGCATTGTCACCATTAAACAGTATGACAGCATCGCCTGGGCCGAGTCGCAATACACGACCAACATGGCCTGCCGCATCGGCATTTAATTCAATGGTGGCTCCTACAGTGAGGGCCTGTGGCTCATAGATGCGAGGCACACGCATGTCGAATTTCTCCCTGAACTGGCTTTATATTGGTATTAACGCCCGCTGCATTGCGAGGCAACAAATGGGTTGTTATTTCCTTGTTTAGCTTGAATAAGTGTATCACGTTGGCACTCCCAAGGGGTAACGGGGTAGAGCTTGTGCCAAGCTTGATAAAGCTGTTTTTGTTGCTTCGAAATACGAATTTGGTAACGCTGCTCCATATATAAATAGATGCGGGCGATGGCCCCTTTTTGCAAGTCTGGTGGGCTGGCTTTTTTATTTTTAAAGTCGACCAGCATGTCGCATTGGCCGTATTGGTGAGGTTGAAGCTTCGATTCTGTAAATTGATAGTTGGAGCGATCGCCATTTACTTCACCAATAGCAGGCACAAGGTTATGCAGGTCTGCTGTCATTACCTTAAACTCAGGGTCGACTTTATTACAGTTTTTACGCCCGCCATTTTGCCAACATTGGCGTTGGTGGCCTATTTCCCATGCCGGCATGACGTGCTCCCACTCAATGCGACTGGCACGCTTTTCTTGTTTTCGTATTTGATAGCCACACGAGTCTAAATTAGGTACTAGTTTTTTCCCTTGGCGCTCGATGTCACAGCCGCAATAAAAACTAAGAGGGTGGGCTTGGTATATATCGGCGGCGATTTTTTTGGCTTGACGGAAACTGGTGATCTCTGCGCTGGCAAGGCTTGACCAGCATAAGATAAATACAAGGGTAAGGCTGCGCATACTGCAAAACTGCTCATGTTAATGATTTTAAAAGCAGCAGCATATCAGGCTGATATAAAAACTACATACCCACAAACCTTAATAATATTTCAGACAATAATGGCAAGGTGGCTGTGGTTAGTTAATGGGAGGGGATAAAGGTCAGCGCGCTGCGGCAACGCCTGCATATATATCGTTGACCACGCTTGGCTTTGTTGTGACGTCGAATAGTGAGTTGGTGTTGCTGGCATTGGCACTGATATGTAAAAAGTTGCCCCTGAACAGAGCGAGTGTCAAAGTCGTGGGTTCGGCTCGGGTTCACCTCCATCACGCTGCGCATTAAGTGCTGCCATTGTGGCCCGTGAGGTGGTACTTGGCCGTAAAGGTGATAAGCCAACAAATGGCAGACTTCATGAGGCACGACATCAGTCAAAAAGGCGGTTTGGTTTTCTTGGTACAACACGCCGTTAAACTTTAATAAGTTTTTATGCAGGTGGGCAGTGCCTGCAGCCTTACCGCGTTGATTGAACAACACAGTTGGAAATGGAAAAGGGCGATCAAAAAAGCACTCGGCTTTTTCATAACAGGTCTTAACCTGCTGCACGAGTGCTTGTTTTTGCTGGTATAACAACATGCTTACAGTGGTGTTTATAGTCCAGCTGCTTCGCGAAGTTGCTCAGCTTTATCAGTCTGTTCCCAAGGGAACTCTTCGCGTCCAAAGTGACCATAAGCAGCGGTCGCTTGGTATATTGGGCGCTCAAGATCAAGCATAGTTAAGATGCCGTATGGGCGAAGATCAAAGGTGTCGCGCACAAGTTGAGTTAGGCGATCTTCGTCAATTTTAGCCGTGCCAAACGTTTCAACGCTGATAGACGTTGGCTCTGCTACACCGATGGCATAAGACACTTGAATTTCACAGCGATCTGCAAGGCCTGCTGCAACAATGTTTTTCGCTACGTAACGACCTGCGTATGCGGCACTGCGATCAACTTTCGAAGGATCTTTACCAGAGAATGCACCGCCACCGTGACGAGCCATGCCGCCGTAGGTATCAACAATGATTTTACGACCGGTTAAACCACAGTCGCCTACTGGGCCACCGATAACAAATCGGCCAGTAGGGTTAATGTGGAACTGAGTCTCTTTGTTTAGCCATTCAGCCGGTAGTACAGGCTTGATGATTTCTTCCATTACAGCTTCACGCAAATCGGGAGTAGAAATGCTGTCACAGTGTTGAGTAGACAGTACTACTGCATCGATACCTGTGATAATGCCGTTTTCGTATTGAAAGGTAACTTGAGATTTAGCATCAGGGCGTAGCCAATCAAGGGTACCGTTTTTACGTACCTCAGCTTGACGCTTAACCAGGCGGTGAGCGTATGTCACCGGAGCAGGCATAAGCACGTCAGTTTCATTAGAGGCATAACCAAACATGAGGCCTTGGTCACCGGCACCTTGATCTTCTGGGCGGCTGCGGTCTACACCTTGATTAATGTCAGGAGATTGTTTACCTATGGTGTTTAATACGGCACAAGAATCTGCGTCAAAACCCATGTCTGAGTGAACGTAACCAATGTCACGTACTGTTTTACGTGTTAATTCTTCGATATCAACCCAAGCAGAGGTAGTGACTTCGCCACCTACCATTACCATGCCTGTTTTAACGTAAGTTTCACAAGCAACACGAGCTTTAGGGTCTTGTTCTAAAATGGCGTCAAGGACTGCGTCAGAGATTTGATCGGCAATTTTATCCGGATGGCCTTCTGATACAGATTCTGAAGTAAATAAGTGCTTTGCCATGTTAATGCGGCTCCTGTTAGCTGTCTTAATTTTTGGATGGATTTCCATCTAGACGTCTATTGTATTCATGAAAAGTCAGAATGCCAGATTTTTTTGCTTATAACTTATAAAAATTAAAAACCATATTTTTGCTAAGGAATACTGTTCTCTGTGGTAAATGTTCGGTTCCTTGGTTAAAAACTTTTCAGTTTTCCCTCATGGTAATCAGCTGCTCTAGGCGTGTTATGGCGCAGTGACAATCAAACCTAGGATTTGCAGTACTCAATTGCCCCCGCCTCTTGCCAGACAACTGTTTTAAAAAGAGGAAATATAGTGGATATACGATTGATTCAGCTAAGGTTCATGGTTTGCTTGTTAGTCTCTTGTTTGCACACATAAATAGGAGGCCGATATGTTTACGCCACTGCAATCGCATTCCCATGCCCATGCTAGCGCTATGACATTGGATTATGTTAGGTATCAGCAAAGCCGCTGGTTAGATTATCCAGCAATAAAGCAGATTGACCTAGTGGGCAGTGTGCGAGAAGTGAGTATTATGAAAAAGTGGTTATCTCGGCACTTCCCTGAAATTGAATTGGTTGACATTGGGCAAGCTGATTCTAAGACAGAGTTTTGCTTGCACGGCAACCGTAAGCTTTTAGGTACTGACCAGTTGATCCTGGATTATGAAACTTATCAGCAGAGCACAAAGCAGGATTATGCTGAAATCTCTGGCATTGAGCTGGTGGGCAATGCTCGCGAAGTGAATATTATGAGTCGTTGGTTGGGTAAGCATTTTTCTGATATCGCAATACAGCAACCTGATTTTGATGAAGAGCAGCGCCAGCGAGGCAAGATAGAGCAAACGGGTATGGCTAAGTTGTCGCCTTTTAATAAGTTTCGTTATGACGAGTTTTGGCGTATTGCTAAGGCTTTATCAGACGCTGTAAGGTTTCATAACCTATTTGCCGTTGACCATGCAAACAGTATTAGCGAGTTTGGTGAACTGGCGATCCACCCAGACAACTTACAACTGATGATGTTTCGAGTAAATCGCAGTAAGCACATGAAAAGTCAGCCAAGGTATAGCTGGGCAAGGCAGCAGCAAGTGATTTGGTCCAGTATTGATACCGTAGGCGAGCTGATGCTATCCCAGCAGCAAATAGTAGAGGCCCTCATCATGCAACTCGCCGCCGTATACACTGAGCAAGTTGATTTAGAGCTCGCGCGTTAATCTAGCATCTTCTTTTGCTTGATATTAGCAAGGGTTGGGCTGTTTTTAATCAAGATATTTTGGCGGGCTAACAATAGCTCAATCAAGTTACGCTCAGACATCAGCTTATGCTGCACATAACTGGCCACACCTGCGCCAATCAAGCACGGAAACGCAAGGTTTAGATCTGCGGTGGTTTCTACTACCATCAATGTGGCGGCGATGGGGCTTTTTAAAACTGCGCCAAAAAAGGCAGACATACCGACTAAAACAAACACTTGTGGCGCTTCATTGGGTAGCCAAAGCGAAACTAAATGCCCTGTAAGAGCCCCCAGTAACAAACTGGGACCGAGTGCGCCTCCTGGAATAGCAGAGCCAATGGCAATGGCGCTAATGAAAAAACGAGCCACAAGCCAAAGTAAAATTAAGGTAGAGGTAAATTCACCGTAAAGCATTTTTTCTAGCAGGTGATTACCAATGCCAATAACTTCATCGCCAGCCACTGCTGCTAGTGCAGTGGCGCTCGCTGCGAGAATAAACTTACCCCAATAAGGAAAAGGTAAACGGTCTGCTGTTAAGCGCACCATCTTAAGCAAGAAACTGGCTAACACACCACAGATAATGCCCAATAAGATAAGCTCAGGCACTAAAGTAAGCTGGTAGCTAAAGCTGTGGCTTTCAATGTGGAATTCGTAAACCCCCATTTGTCTTGCAATCCAGGCTGCAACTACCGCAGACAAACTCATAAGAATAAAGGTTTGTAATTGAAAGCGGCGCACTATGGTTTCTTGAGCAAAAAAGATGGCGGTGATTGGGGTGTGAAATAACGCTGCCATGGCCGCAGCCGCCCCGCAGGCTGTCAGTTGCCGTAAGCGAGATGCGTCCAACAAAAAATGCTGACCAATCACATTGCTGCAGGCTGCGCCTATGTGTAGCGCGGGCCCTACCGCGCCGACAGCAAAGCCAAACATCAGCGAGATAGTAGCGCCCACAAACTGAAATATTAAATTACCCAAGCCCATTTTGCCGTCGCCAAAATGAAACCCCATCACCACCATGGGAAGACCTGACTTGCTGTATTTGTTGAAAAATTTAAATAGAACTATCAGTAATAAGGCGCCGATAAAGGGAGAGCTGAAATACAGCCAAAGATTGCTGGAATTATTGACGAAAAATTCAATCTCAATCAGGTAACGAAAAACCATCACTAACACCGCAGTGGCAAGGCAACCCAGCAAGGAAACAAAGAGGGTACGTTTGAAGCCTATTTCGTGATGACTCATGAGAGGTGAATGATTTACCTGAATATTTTATCTAGAACACCAGTGTAATTGAGAACCGTTAATTTGAGTAGCGATTATGGCCCCAGAAAAGTCATATGGCGCCTTGGTTTTTTAACAGATAGGCGCATTTTTATCACGGATTAGCATTTTTAATAAAAAACGCTCATTTTTTTTACAAAGACGATTGCACTGCTAGGTGCATCTTGGGAGAATAGCGCCTTAATTTGGAAGCTGAAGCATTTTAGCTTCATTTACATGCATGTACATTATTAGATTACCGCAGGAGTTATCATGCCCTCTCGCCAAGAGTTAGCAAATGCCATCCGTGCTTTAAGCATGGACGCTGTTCAACAAGCCAATTCAGGTCACCCTGGTGCCCCTATGGGCATGGCAGACATTGCCGAAGTGTTGTGGCGTGATTATTTGCAGCACAACCCAACTAACCCAGATTGGGCTGATCGCGACCGCTTTGTTTTATCCAATGGCCATGGTTCTACTCTGCTTTATTCTCTATTACACCTTTCTGGTTATGAGCTAAGCATCGACGACTTAAAGAACTTCCGTCAATTGCATTCTAAAACACCGGGCCACCCGGAATACGGTTATGCGCCTGGCGTAGAAACCACCACTGGCCCTCTAGGTCAAGGTATCACTAACGCTGTGGGCATGGCGTTGGCTGAAAAAACATTGGCCGCTCAATTTAACAAAGACGGCCACGATATCGTAGACCACTTCACTTATGCATTCATGGGTGACGGCTGTTTGATGGAAGGTATCTCTCACGAAGCGTGTTCACTAGCGGGTACTTTAGGTCTTGGTAAGCTAATTGGCTTTTGGGATGACAACGGTATCTCAATTGACGGTGACGTTGAAGGTTGGTTTACTGATGATACGCCTAAGCGTTTTGAATCATATGGCTGGCATGTTGTTGCGGGCGTAGATGGTCATGACAGCGATGCAATTAAAGCCGCGATTGAAGCCGCGAAGGCTGACCCTCGTCCTTCTTTGATTTGTTGTAAAACCATCATAGGTTTTGGTTCACCAAATAAGCAAGGCAGCCATGATTGTCACGGCGCCCCACTAGGTGCAGAAGAAATTCAAGCAACGCGTGAAAACCTTGGTTGGAAGCATGGCGCATTTGACATCCCTGCGGACGTTTACGCTGAGTGGGATAACAAAGATAAAGGTGCCACTGCTGAAAGCGCGTGGAACGACAAGTTTGCCGCTTACGAAAAAGCTTACCCAGAGCTAGCAGCTGAGTACAAACGTCGTGTTAATAACGAGCTTCCAGCTGATTGGGCTGAGAAGTCAGATGCTTACATTAAACAATTACAACAAGACCAAACCAATGTTGCTACGCGTAAAGCGTCGCAAAACTGTTTGGAAGCGTACGGCCCATTATTACCAGAAATTCTAGGCGGCTCTGCTGACTTAGCGCCTTCTAACTTGACCATGTGGTCTGGCTCTAAAGCGCTTGAAGCAACAGATGCAAGTGGTAACTACATTCACTATGGTGTGCGTGAATTTGGTATGTCTGCCATCATGAACGGTATCGCGCTTCACGGCGGCTTTGTTACTTACGGCGCTACCTTCCTAATGTTTATGGAATACGCGCGTAATGCATTACGCATGGCTGCACTAATGAAGCAGCGTGCAATCCACGTTTACACCCATGATTCAATTGGTCTAGGTGAAGATGGTCCTACACACCAACCGGTTGAGCAAATTGCCAGCTTACGCCTAACGCCGAACATGAGCACTTGGCGCCCGTGTGACTCGGTAGAGTCTGCGGTAGCTTGGAAATCTGCAGTTGAACGTGTTGACGGCCCAACATCTTTGATCTTTAGTCGTCAAGGCTTAGCGCCACAAGCGCGTACTGAGCAGCAGCTAACTGATGTGGCTAAAGGTGGTTACGTGCTGATTGATTGCGATGGCCAGCCTGATCTTATTATCATTGCAACGGGTTCTGAAGTTGCACTGTCGGTAGATGCTGCAGCTAAATTAGCTGAGCAAGGCAAGAAAGTACGTGTAGTTTCTCTGCCTTGTACTGATGTATTTGATGCGCAAAGCCCAGAATATAAAGAGTCTGTATTACCGAGCGCTGTGACTAAACGTCTGGCTGTTGAAGCGGGTATTGCGGATTACTGGTACAAGTACGTGGGTCTAAACGGTAAAGTTGTGGGTATGACAACGTTTGGTGAGTCGGCACCTGCTGGCGAACTGTTCAAGATGTTTGGCTTCACGGTAGAAAACGTGGTTGAGAAAGCACTAAGCTTATAACCTCAATCTCTTTTCTAACGATGAAAAAACGCTGCACTTAGGTGCGGCGTTTTTTTTATTCAAAATGGCGCAAAAGATGCCATTTTTTTATATTGTGGTAGTATTACTACATATTTCATGGCTTTTTCTAAATGTGTTCCCAACTCAAATTCTCTAATAAATTTTGCTTTAACTGATAGGTTAAGTGGTATCGACCATGAATTTGGTGTGTTACTTGGCTTTTTTTGTTTTTGCTGGTGGTTTATTTTGTCTGGTGTGGGGTTTTAATCCTATGATCCAAACTGAACGCTCGAGGGCAGTTTGTGAGCTGGGGAAACAAATTTAGAAAAAAAGTTACAGTAAATGATGTAAATCAAGCTCAAAGAGTGAGATTTCAGGCTTAATGTCACACCATTAAGCCGCTGACTGTCAAAGTGGTCAGTTATTGAATTATGGAAAAGCAGTTGCTTGCCCGATTTGACGTATATATTTGAACTTAAGTTAGAGGACAGAAGATGTCAGTAAAAAAAATGGTAGATCAGGACTTAGCTGGTAAACGCGTATTTATTCGTCAAGATTTAAACGTGCCAGTGAAAGATGGCAAAGTTACTTCTGATGCACGTATTTTAGCGTCTATCCCAACTATCAAGCTAGCCCTAGAAAAAGGCGCTAAACTGATGATCACTTCTCACCTTGGTCGCCCTGTTGAAGGTGGCACAGCTGAAGAAAATGCGGCATTTACTCTACAGCCTGTTGTTGACTACTTAAACGAAGCACTTGATGTGCCTGTTCGCCTTGCTACTGATTACCTAGACGGTTTAGAGGTAAACGAAGGTGAAGTTGTTGTTCTTGAAAACGTTCGCTTTAACAAAGGCGAGAAAAAAGATGACGAAGCGCTAAGCAAAAAGCTTGCTGCACTTTGTGATGTATATGTAATGGACGCATTTGGTACTGCTCACCGTGCTCAAGCATCAACGCACGGTATCGGTAAATTTGCAGAGGTAGCTTGTGCCGGCCCACTTCTTGCTGCTGAACTTGAAGCCCTAGGTAAAGCAATGGACAACCCTGAGCGTCCACTTGTGGCTATTGTAGGTGGTTCTAAAGTTTCGACTAAGCTGACTGTGCTTGAATCTCTATCTAAAGTTGCTGACCAACTTGTTGTAGGTGGCGGCATCGCTAATACTTTCATCGCTGCTGAAGGTCACAACGTAGGTAAGTCGCTGTACGAAGCAGACCTAGTTGACACGGCTAAAAAGCTCATGAAAGAGTGTGCTATCCCAGTAGCGACTGACGTTGCATGTGCGAAAGCATTTGACGAGAACGCAGAAGCTGAAATCAAGCATGTTTCTGAAGTTGCAGATGACGACATGATCTTCGATTTAGGCCCTGATTCAACAGCGGCGCTAGCTGAAATCATCGGCAATGCAAAAACTATCCTTTGGAATGGCCCTGTAGGCGTATTCGAATTTAAGAACTTCGAAGCGGGTACTGCTGGTATCTCTAAAGCGATCGCAGAGTCTGCTGGTTTCTCTGTAGCTGGCGGTGGTGATACATTAGCTGCTATCGATAAGTTTGGTATTAAAGCAGATGTATCTTACATCTCTACTGGTGGCGGTGCTTTCCTTGAGTTCGTTGAAGGTAAAACGTTACCAGCTGTTGCGATGCTTGAGTCGCGCGCATAAAAATTAATAGAACGAGAGCTTCGGCTCTCGTTTTTTATGGCGCAATTTTCGTGTATGATATGCGCCGCAAAATCTTTTATTCAGATTAAGATAAATAGGATTAAAACATGTCTAAGATCTTTGATTTCGTAAAACCAGGTGTTATCTCTGGCGACGACGTACAAAAAGTATTTGAAGTTGCTAAAGAAAACAAATTTGCGCTTCCTGCGGTAAACGTAGTTGGTACTGATTCAGTAAACGCTGTATTAGAAGCTGCTGCAAAAGTTAAATCACCTGTTGTTGTACAGTTCTCTAACGGCGGTGCAGCGTTCTTCGCTGGTAAAGGCGTTAAATTAGAAGGTCAAGGCGCACAAATTCTTGGTGCTGTAGCAGGTGCAAAATACGTACACGCTGTTGCAGAAACTTACGGTGTTCCAGTTATTCTTCACACTGACCACGCTGCGAAGAAACTTCTTCCTTGGATTGACGGTCTACTAGACGCGGGTGAAGAGTACTTCGCACAAACTGGTAAGCCTTTATTCTCTTCTCACATGCTTGACCTTTCTGAAGAGTCACTAGAAGAGAACATCGAAACATGTGCTAAATACCTAGAGCGCATGGCTAAAATGAACATGACAATCGAGATTGAACTTGGTTGTACTGGTGGCGAAGAAGATGGCGTAGACAACTCTGATATGGACGAGTCTGAGCTTTACACTAAGCCTGAAGACGTTGCATACGCATACGAAAAACTAAGCGCTGTTAGCCCACGTTTCACTATCGCTGCATCTTTCGGTAACGTACACGGTGTATACAAGCCAGGTAACGTTAAGCTAACTCCTACTATCCTACGTGACTCTCAAGCATACTGTGCTGAGAAATTCGGTATCGCGCCAAACGCGCTAAACTTCGTATTCCACGGTGGTTCTGGTTCTACTGAAGCTGAAATCCAAGAGTCTATCGGTTACGGTGTTATCAAAATGAACATCGATACTGATACACAGTGGGCAACTTGGGACGGCGTTAAAGAATACTACAAAGCAAACGAAGCTTACCTACAAGGCCAAATCGGTAACCCAACGGGTGAAGATGCGCCTAACAAGAAGTACTACGATCCTCGTGTATGGCTTCGTGCTGGTCAAACTTCTATGGTTACTCGCCTTGAGAAAGCATTCGCTGACCTTAACGCAGTAGACGTACTATAATTTCCTAACATTCTTTGTTAGTAAAAATGCCAGCTTCTAGCTGGCATTTTTTTTACTGCTGTTTCACCATCCACTTTATTATCTGCTTTACCTAGTTCGATAGCTGAACAATTCTATGCGTTTCTTAACGATAATATCGAATTTGAGTCTAAATTTTAAATACCTTGTAACATAGTTATAAAATTTGACGAATAGTTGTTTTCTCCATTTTTCTCATACTGTAGACTGAGGTATGGGGGAGAAAATATTCCTTCTGTAAATTGTTATGGACATCAGATGTTGGCTCAATCGTGAGACCTCTGATCTGAATGGAAGCTGCTGAGGTTGTTATGATCACAATTACTGTTAAATCAATTTCTGTTATCAACAAGATGACGGGGCCGGTATTTGTTATAAATGGTAATGGTGAACAAGTTCAGCTGCAGCTGGGCGACAAAGTCACGCCAGGTCAAGTCATTCAAGCAGACAGTTATGAGTCTGTGCAGCTCATTCCAGTCGATGAAGTACAAGAGCCTACGGTGGCGAGTACTTCTGATAGCGATTTACCAGATGGGGTGGCCGACGAAATAGCAGCACTTCAAGAAGCCCTTTTAGCAGGCGTGGATCCAACCACCTCTGAAGATTTCGAAGCCTCAGCAGCGGGTGTTGAAGCCAGTAATAACACTGGCGGAAGTAATTCCTCTAGCAGTATTGGTGGTAGCTCAGGTATTAGTCGTACCGGTGAAGCAACTATTTCTACCGCGGGCTATGACACCAGTGGCCTAGTGCGTTCACCTATCTCTCAACCAGAAGATACCGACCAACTACAAGCTAATACTGCGCCAATTTTACCTAGCGTGAGTATCACTGCGGTCAACAATGCCCTAGATTCTGAGGTTAATAATGTCATAGAAGGAAATGATCTTATTTTCAGTGTTACAACTGAGAATGCCAGTGGCGGAACACTTACCCTTGAATTAAATGAAGGCTCTGCCATTGCAGGGAAAGACTTTTCCTCCGATTTAGAATTCAGCTTAGACGGTGGTAATACCTGGCTTAACTACCCAGACTCAGGCATTCAAATTGGAGAGCAAAATACGATTTTAGTCCGCGTGCCGACGTTTGATGATGCTTTTCAAGAAGTGCCTGAAGACCTGTCGTTAAGTGTAGCTGTCACTACTCCAGCTGGCACTGTGTCAGATACTGTGGATGCTCTGATCCATGATGATACAGGAGAGCAGGCGTTACAACCGGGAACGGATGCCTCAACGGAAGACTCCGTTTTAGTCTCTATATCCGGCCCGAGCACTGTTATAGAAGGTGAGCAAACTTCACCATATACAATACGGCTTTCCGAGCCACTTAGTGAAGGGCAGTCTGTCACCGTAACTCTCTCTTATTCCGGCTCGGCTACTTTTGGCAGTGACTTTACAGGTGAGCTACAAGTGACTATTGAGGGCCCTGCAGACAGTGCTGAATTTACGCTTAACACATTGGATGACGCGGTAAAAGAAGGATTGGAATCACTTGTAGTTTCAATTTCAAGTGTTACAGACAATCAAAATGCTTTTGAGAATATTGAAGTAGCCGGTGAGAGTAATGAAGTCATTACAGATATTATCGATAATGACTTAGAAGCTGAAGTTACGCTGTCTCCAGATATAACAGAAGATGATGTAATTAATGGGCAAGAAGCCTTACAAGACATTCCTGTTAAAGGGCAAGTTGTAGGTGATTTTCAAGCTGGAGATGAGGTTTATATAACAGTTAATGGGAAAGAGTTTATTGGGGAGCTAGAAACAGATGGCTCTTTTGTAATTGATATTCCTGGCTCAGATCTTATTGCTGACGAAGACTTTGTTATTGATGCTGAAGTTGTGGTTACCGATGAAAACGGTAACTCAATGACGATAAATGATTCGGAAAGCTACAACGTTGATACTGAAATCAATGCGCAGATTAAACTGGATTCTCAGATCACATTTGATGATGTTATTAACAAAACAGAAGCTAACTCTACCATTTCTGTTACTGGTAAGGTTTCTGGTGACTTTACTGCGGGTGACAGTGTAACTCTTCTGATTAACAATAAGACTTTCTCTGGCAGTGTCGACTCCGACGGAAAGTTTTCTATCGGTGTACCAGGTAGCGATTTAGTTAATGATAATAACAATGAGATTGAAGCGACTTTTATTGCAACTGATGAAGTCGGCAACACATTAACTGTACAAGACACTGAAGGTTACAAAACTAAAGTTAATATTTCTGCTGCTATTGAATTAGATTCGAACATTACCAGTGATGACCTGATTAGCGCTTCAGAAGCAAGTAGTTTGATTCAAGTGACAGGGAAAGCCTATGGTGACTTTCAGGTTGGCAACATAGTAAGCCTTGTTGTTAATAACAATACATATAAAGGGGTTATTCAGGATCTCCAAGGCAACTTTAGTATTGCAGTAGCAGGAAAAGATTTAGTTGCAGATCAAGACAGCACGATATACGCATCTATGGTAGCTACCGATGGTGTAGGCAATAGAGTTCAAGTGACCGATACCGAGAGTTACGGAATAGATCTTAGCCTCAATACAGCAGTTACTCTGGATAAAAATATTACGAGTGATGACATCGTTGATTCTGAAGAAGCTGCTCAGAATATAATGGTTTCTGGCACAGCTTCGGGTGATTTTCAACCTGGTGATGTAGTGACTTTAGCTATAAATGGCAATACCTACATAGGTCAGGTCGATGAATCGGGTCGCTTTCAAGTTGCAGTTCTTGGCAGTGATTTATACGCGGATAGTGATAGCACAATCAAGGCTAGCCTTAATGCAACGACTCAGACAGGGGAGAGCGTACTTGTCACTGATACTGAGTCATACAGTACTGTTGAGCTCAATAATACGTCTCTATCGATAGATGAAAATATCACTTCTGATGATGTCATTAGTCAAATAGAGGCGAATCAAGACGTACCTATTACTGGTAAAGTCGAAGGAAATTTCTCTGAAGGGGACTTAGTTACTCTCGTTGTTAATGGTAAAGAGTTTACGGGACCAATAAACGCCGATGGCAGGTTTAGTATTGAGGTTCCTGGAGCAGATTTAGTCGCAGACGTTGATCAAACTGTTGAAGCAAAGCTCACAACTGTTGATGTGTTAGGGAACGCTGTTACGGTAACTGATACAGAAAGTTACTCGGTAGACTTAACGAGTAATACGGTTTTACAACTTGACTCAGAGATTACCGCTGATGATGTGATTAATGCTTCTGAAGCAGGTCAACAAATTCCTGTTACCGGTAAAGCCTCAGGAGATTTCCAAGCTGGTGACATGGTTACGCTAACAGTAAACGGTAAAATCTTCACGGGGCCAGTGGATGTGGATGGCAACTTCAGCATTAACGTCCCGGGGGCTGATTTAGCTGCTGATTCAGACGCCACTATCGAGGCGTCTTTGGTAGCGACTAATGCGATAGGTGGGTCACAGACTGTTACTGACACAGAAGGTTACTCAGTCGACACTGACATGACAAACTCGGCCATCACGCTGGATGAAAACATTACAGCCGATGACATTATTAACGCAGTGGAAGCCGGGCAACAAATTCCAGTCACGGGTAAAGCCTCTGGTGATTTCCAAACCGGTGACACAGTGACGCTCATGGTGAATGATAAAACCTTCACGGGACCAGTGGATGCGGAAGGTAACTTCACTATTAATGTCCCGGGCGCTGATTTAGCGACTGATCCAGATACGACTATTGAAGCCTCTTTGGCGGCGACTGATGCAGCTGGTAATACGGCCACTGTGACGGACACAGAAGACTACTCGGTTAATCTGAGCGTTAATGCAGCCATTAACCTAGATACCGAAATTACCGCTGACGACATCATTAATGCGGCAGAGCAAAGCCAATCAATTCCAGTGACAGGTAAAGCGAGTGGCGATTTCCAAACCGGCGACATCGTGACGCTGACGGTAAACGGTAAAACCTTCACCGGCCCTGTGGATGTGGATGGCAACTTCAGCATTAACGTACCGGGTTCAGATTTAGCCGCTGATCCAGACGCCACTATCGAAGCGTCTTTGGTAGCGACTAATGCGAT
>NZ_QZCH01000030.1 GCF_003596335.1 Motilimonas pumila | reverse complement strand
CAGGCTCAAAATTCGTATCGATTTACGGGTTTGAGCCTATTAGATCATATTCGTTGAAAAAGTGCGATCCCGCCCTGCAAGGTATAGATCCTCAAGAAGACCAAAAGAAAAAACAGCAAGAGTATAAAGAGGTTCATGAACACACCTTTGTAAACGTGGCAAAGGAATGGTTTGAAGTTAAGAAAGACTCGGTTACTCCAGATTACGCCACTGACATCTGGCGGTCTCTAGAGCTTCATATATTTCCTCACCTTGCCGATATGCCAGTTAAAAGTATTACAGCGCCATTAGTCATTGAGCTTCTAAAGCCTATCGAAGCTAAAGGCAGCTTAGAAACCGTGAAACGTTTATCTCAACGCCTCAATGAAGTGATGAACTTCGCTACCAACTGCGGTCTAATTCAAGCTAACCCATTGACTGGGATTAAAGCCGCTTTTAAGAAGCCTAAAAAAGAAAATATGGTAGCGTTAAAACCAGCAGAGTTACCAGAACTTATGGGAGCCATTGCAAATGCTAGCATCAAACGTACAACTCGATGCTTGTTAGAGTGGCAATTGAACACTATGACTCGCCCAGCTGAAGCTTCTGGAGCTAAATGGTGTGAAATTGATATCTATGAAAAAGTTTGGACCATACCTGCCGAACGAATGAAAAAACGTAGGGAACACCGTATCCCCCTTACTGAACAAGCTCTTGATCTGCTTGAAGTAATGAAACCAATTAGCGGACATAGGGAATTTGTTTTTCCTTCAGACAGAGATCCTAAGAAACCATGTAATAGCCAAACAGCAAATATGGCTCTCAAACGTATGGGTTTTGCTGGTAGGCTTGTTAGTCATGGTTTACGTTCACTAGCGAGTACAACGCTCAATGAACAAGGTTTTGAAGCTGATTTGATTGAAGCTGCACTTGCTCACGTTGATGATAACCAGGTTCGCAGCGCCTATAACCGTACCGACTACCTAGAGCGTCGAATACCTATGATGTGCTGGTGGAGCGGGCATATAGGAGAGGCCGCCAAAGGTAGCCTCTCTGTTACTGGAACTAAAGGTTTAAAAATTATTGTTTAGCAAGGTCTAGCGAAACAATAAAAAAGATTCTCATTAGCAACTCGCTTTTTCGATGTTCCTGTAAGGTTATAATATGGCTCAAAAACGTACGTTTATCTTGCTGGTAGGCCTGTTTGTCGGCGCTTATTACGTTCAGTGGCTAGCCTTACACTTAATGGGTAAACTTTGACGTCGATGTACTTTATTTACAGATGTGATAACTAGACTCTTTGTGTCGATACTCATTCCGCTCATTTAGAACGATTTATACCCATGCTAACCACGTAGAGGTGGTATATAGAAGCATTGAAATTGGCTTATGTGTCTAAACTTCAACCCCTTCCAATCTATATTAACAAGAACAACCATATCTTGTTGCCCTAAGAATTTAGCCTGGTATGATTGCCTAGAATTTTAATGAAAAGAAATAGTAAAAAATGGAAGCAGGCGAAATTCTAGTTATTGATCTATTTGCTGGTCCTGGTGGGCTTGGTGAAGGGATCTCGTCATGTACTACTAAAAATGGTATTAAGCCATTTGATATTGGCGTGTCGGTCGAAAAAGAACCATCAGCACATAGAACACTGACAACTAGAGCATTTTTTAGAAAAATCGCAGATAACTCCGCAGCTAGAAATGATTACTATAAATACGTTCGTGGTCTAATTACTCGCGATGAGCTTTTTTCTATATATGATGCTCAAGCTCAAGCGGCACTTAAGGAAACATTATATCAACCAAGGGCTCTTGGTGAAGATAACGAGCTTATCCATGAAAGGATTCAAGAACTAGTCACCGGACACCAAGGTCCTAAGATAGTCATTGGCGGGCCGCCTTGCCAAGCATACTCTTTAGCTGGACGTTCTCGTAATGCGGGTATTAAAGATTATAAAGCCGAGGATGATCATCGACATTTTTTATACAAAGAATACTTAAAAGTCATATCTATTGCTCAACCTGAAGTGTTTGTAATGGAAAACGTCCGAGGGATATTGTCGGCTAAAGTTGACGGTAAGATGATGTTTCCCCAAATCCTTGAAGATTTAAGGAACCCTAATACGGTTACTGGTGTAGTTGGTATATCAGGTTACAAAATCTATTCTTTAGTTGTTGATGCGGATGTTCAGAAAGATCCTCGCTATATTAACTCATCAGACTTCTTAATACGCTCAGAATTCTATGGCATACCTCAAGCAAGACACCGCGTAATCCTCCTAGGTGTTCGTGACGACATTGAAGCTGTTCCTAAGACATTACAACAGGCAGTAGAATATCCAATTACGACACGAAGTGTTCTGAATGATTTACCAAAACTGCGAAGTGGCTTCTCTAAACAAAAAGATGATACCTGCATATGGACTAGTACCGTTAAAAACCATGCTAAGCAATTAAAGCAATTCTTATGTAATCAGTATCCGAATGAAAAGCTTGCCGGGCTAGATTTAACGCCATATGAAAATCTAAAGCGTAAAAATTCAGTACACTCCAATATAGATAGTGCAGAAATTCCGCAGCCACTTAGCAATTGGTTGTTGGATAAAAATTTAGGCTGTGTGCTAAATCATGAAACAAGAGGTCATATGAATGAGGATTTACTTCGTTACGCCTTTTGTGCAACCTACTCATTATTAAATAATGGTGTTTCACCTAAATCTCGTGATTTTCCAACGTTCTTAGCACCAGCACATGCTAATTGGAATACAGGGACACATGCTGATCGATTCCGAGTTCAATCTGCGAATAAAGAAGCTACTACAGTAACCAGCCATATTTCAAAAGATGGCCATTACTTTATCCATTACGATCCAAAACAGTGTCGTAGTTTAACTGTTCGTGAAGCTGCAAGATTACAGACATTCCCAGATAACTATCTATTTGAAGGCAATAGAACACAACAATATGTACAAGTAGGCAATGCTGTGCCACCTTTTTTGGCGCAGCAAATTGGTCAAATCGTGCTAAAACTACTAAATGACGTTACTTAGAGTAAGAAGCTCTTGGTTTTAGGTTTGGCATTTTTCCATATTCCTAATTTGTACTAGCTCAGACTTGATCTGACAGTTACCCGTTTTTCTATCGGTGACTGTCAGTTTAGATTTGAGCTAAATTCTTCTCAGCCCAAATCGATTTCCCGTCAAGTAATGTTTCAAAGGGCGTTCTGCCACAACACATTTTTCCTTGATGAGTTCGCTCATTATTGTAATAAGCCATCCATTCGTCCAGATCTTTTTGAAGTGCTTCAAGCGAGCTGTAAAGCTTTTTGCGGAACGTAATCTGATAGAACTCGTTAAGTATCGTTTTGTGAAAGCGCTCGCAGATGCCATTAGTTTGAGGCGACATTGCTTTAGTTTTAGTATGGTCAATATCATTAATCGCCAGATAAAGCTGATAGTCATGATGTTCAACCTTGCCACAATACTCAGTGCCTCGGTCAGTTAAAATACGCAGCATTGGCAGTTCGTTCTGCTCGAAGTACGGCAGAACTCTATCATTGAGTATGTCGGCCGCCGTAATTGGTGTTTTGGTGGTGTAGAGCTTAGCGAAAGCTACTTTGCTGTAGGTATCGATAAACGTCTGCTGATAGATACGGCCTACGCCTTTAAGGTTGCCAACATAGAAGGTATCTTGTGACCCCAGATAGCCTGGATGTGCTGTTTCAATCTCGCCACAGGCCTCATCGTCGTTTTTCTTTTTCTCCAGTGCAGCGACTTGGCTATCAGTTAAGATAATGCCTTCATTTGCAATTTTCCCTTCTAATGCTTTTAAGCGCTTCTTAAAGTTTTCCAAGTCGTGCCGTAGCCAGATTGAGCGAACCCCACTGCCTGAAACGAATACTCCCTGTTTACGCAGTTCATTACTGGTTCGGTGCTGACCGTGCGCAAGAAAATCAATAGCGTATTGAACAACCGCATTTTCGGTCACTTCATCTACACGATTTTTGATGTTTGGTGCTCTACGGCTTTTATCAATTAACGCATCCAAGCCACCATCTTCGACTAGCTCTTGGTATCGATAAAATGTATCTCTTGAAACGCCCATGACTTTACAGGCTTTTGACACGTTACCTAATTCTTCAGCAAGATTAAGTAATCCAGTTTTGTGTTTTATGATTGGGTTGTTAGTATGCAACATGAGAGTTACCACCTTTTGGGTTGTTTTGATTAAAAGATTCGACACCTTTATCAAAACGGGTAACTCTCAATTTTTCAAATCGAAATGTCAGATCTTGTCTGAACTAATACACCTAATTAGAGCTTCTTGTACTTTCGGCGGTTACCAACTTTAGCACTTTCCAAAACACCTTCTTTGAGCAATAGCCCTAGCACGCTATAGCTAAGGTAATCTTGTTGATTACCTTCATTATCCGATTGTAGACCTAAATAATGAGCACAATCTGAATTTGTTATACCTTCAGGATTCTCTTCTGCTAATGATGTTATAGAGTCTTTCAATAGTTTAAGGCCAAGTTGAGCTTTTTCTACTGAGCCTATTGCAACGCTAACATTAGAATCTATTTTCCTTGAAATTGATTTAGGTATAACACTGTTGTAGAGAGTGCCACCATTATCGATGGTCCCAAAGCTAGAAATAAATTCAAGTTCAATCTTTAAAGCTTGCTCTTCAGTGATATCTTCGACAATTTTACTAATGATTACTGTGGCACCAGCATCCAGAATGTTTTGAATGTGTTTACCTTTTCGCGTGTCATCTATTCGTTTTAAATGATCAGTTGCTCGACTTCCTGTACCTTTCCCAATATAGAAAACTTGTGCAGGGGTAACTCGAGTATCTTTTAAGGCATATACGTAATAGGTGTTTGTCATTTTACTTCCCCAATAACTACCTTGATATCTATACTTAATTTTTTATAATATGCTCAAGTGATAACCTTTCCGAATAGCGACTCAATAGTTTAACTAGTACTGTAGACTGTTTTTCTGATGGTAGTTTCGCGGGATTTTTTGCTACCTGCAAAATTCCAATCAAAGCCGGTGTTGCTGCATCGTCGTCAAGCAAGTGTAACTCTACTTGATCCCATATTTTCTTAGGTGTTTTTAAAACTCTTTCCTGCGCGTCAATACCGTCATCAATCTTCTGAACCTTCTTGGAAGTTACAGCTTGCTCCATAACATCCGCTTTGCTTATCAAGAGAGTACTGACCTCAAGAATATCGCACTCTAAATTCTTTACAGTATCCCAGAACATTTGTCGCTTCGCGTATTCACTAGGGTTTCCAACCGGGCGGTGCTCAGAAAGCAATAACTCATGAACTGCATAAGACAACTTACGAAGAGTCATCATAATTGCTTCCGGTATAACTTGCGCTCTCCACATAACATCCAAATTCCAGTCTAAAGAATTCTCACTAACCTCATATGATAACCGGGCAATAGCATAAGTAACGAGGTTGGCTCGATAACCAGTATACCAATCTTCTTTCATTATCACTTTTTCAAGAGCTCTGAAAATACTGGCTCTACAGATCAGCTTACGAAAATACAACTCATTGAATACTAGATCATCTTTTTCCCACTGAGCATCAATAAGCTCTGCAAATTTTGCAAAGTTCTTCTGAGCACCTTTACTTACTTCATGTGGTAAGCAATCCCAAGAGTTCATAATCTTTGCTACATCAGTCTTTGTAAGTAACTGTGATCGTGGGTGAAGTTGCTGAAATTGTTTTTTCTTTGACTGTGTTAGATATGCCTGTGAATCTAGATACTGCCCTCTGGCTCTTTCATAAAACCAATGTGTCTGTGCGTTCTGACCTGTGCGCACAGGAACCCAAATTCTTCTTGAAAATTCTTCCAGACGAAC
The DNA here is from genome assembly GCF_003596335.1 of Motilimonas pumila. GTDB lineage: Bacteria > Pseudomonadota > Gammaproteobacteria > Enterobacterales > CBDFNC01 > Motilimonas > Motilimonas pumila. Next base: position 39,544 of record NZ_QZCH01000030.1, on the reverse strand, counting down.
ATGGAATGGATGATTAGAAAAAAGATCTGCATCAGAAACTTTATTCTGGGAGTTTGCGTACCTAGAAATCCTTGGAACAAGCTCTGTTGATGCCTCACTAGAAAGAACAGTTAGTTTCATTTGCAGAGATATTCGCGATAAGTCAGCCTTATCCTTGACGTATGCACTGTAAATAGAGGCTGTTGTTTGCCCACCGTTAACAATCTGGAGGTTTCTAAGCTCAACAATCATTGGTCCATGACTGGTTTGTTCAATTACCACTCCTTGAGCCGTTGTTGTTAATCCGTTGTTATATGCGAAAAAATGGCTTGGATCATTCAGAATGGTTGTCCGGATCCCCTTATTTACTTTACCTCTGTGCTGAAGGAAACTTCTGACATTCTGCTCAAGTAATCGTGCTCCCCATTCCCCATAGAGTGAAACCAATCTAGTACCAGGCATTACAGCAAGTATTGACTGTTCCCCTTCTGTATCATCATGAGCCACCAAACATGGTAGCGGGTTATCACGAAAGTCTATAATCATCTCCTCTCGCTCATTACGAGAGGATTCGAGTTTAAATATCCGCTTAAGATCCCACAAATGGACGGTACAAGGTCGATCATCAATATCATCCAGGATAACATCACGCATTCTGTCTGAAGTAGGCCTGTTAGACACCACAACAAACCTGATTCTGGATATGTCAGACCAGTTATCCAAAACTAGACGGGCGGCTTGATAACAGTTGCTAGATGGCTCAAAGACTGAAGGCAAGTGCTCTGTAAGAGTATTTTTTACAAACTTGGAGAGCTTTTTAATTGCTGATTCAATTTCACGCTTCGTTAGTGTTGACGCCTCTTCTGATGAAGAGATTAGAGTTACAAACAATGACAAAGAAAAGTTACTTGTATCAAAGGAGTAACCATCAATCAACCACCTTCCTGCACCATCTCTACCATCTTCGACGATCACATAATCATCAAATTCACCAGCATCAGACAAAAGATCAAGGATGTAGCTAAGAAATTCGAATTCAACTAAACGTCCTTCAACATCTGATGAAGCCTTTACATGCTCAATAAGCGAAGTGTAATACTCAGTCAGTTCATTCATATCAGCCTTTAGCTCTCGCACTAATCTCACTAATCGCACATGCCCAGTCAGCAGCTAAGACTAAATCAAGATCATATTTGACTCTACCTATTGCCGATGGAAGGTTATCCCCTGTCAACCGAGGAAAGTCATTTTCAACTAGAAATACTCTAGGTTCACCAAGTTCGAAATACAATTCATCGTAACAATCGTCTTTGATATATCGAGCGCTAAGTAATAACTCATCAAAGGCGGCATATTGACTAGATGGAATCATAGTTCTCGTTTCTTCTATAAAGTCGTTAAGTGTCACCCCATTTCCATCCGAAGATAGACCTCCAGGATAGGCAGTAAGAAATAAATGCCCTTCGGCATCAAGTTGCTCGCGTGATGAGATTTTAACAACACTGGAATCAAAAGCATGAGATTTAATTTCGACTGTCACACTAATCGTCTCATCATAGAAGTCCTGTGCTGCCCCCGTAGGCCCCTGCCAGCCCAAAACACCGTTTGTAGATACATCAGGGATCCAGATTTCACGTAAAAACTTTAGTTCAGAGATGAGCCCTAAGCACTCTTCTGGACTCAGCTTACGCCTCCCCTTTTCAAACAACCTTTGCCACACAAGAACTCTACGCTTTAAAATCGCCACAATCTGCTCTGGAGATGTAGAAAACTGACATGCGGACATAAGGTCAAGGCACAGCCGATAAAATACTGTCGCAAGCTCAGACGCACCGATTACCACCCCTAAATAATGCTCACCATTCATATCATTAACACGAGCAATATTTAGCTTTGACGTTCCCTTTATAGATGCAGTTGAAGTAACTGCATCACTGGGAAGCTGGATAGCAACACCAAATTGACCATCTTTACACCGTATCCAGTACCATGAATTATTTTGCTCTTGATCCACTAGTATTGTTGTTAATGCACCAGTTCTAGGTGCTCGCATATTTGTCCATGGCGTTTCAATACTACTCATAATTCAGACTCATCGATTAACTCTATGCCATATTTTTCAAACCAATCGATAGTCACATTCCACAGAACATCAGGTTGAGGTTCAGAAGACTCAGGAATGGATATGGCCCAACCAAGAACATCACGCTCTGACAAGATATTTTTCCTATCGGAACCATCGTATTCACATGCTTTAATAACATGAAAAATTAGCGTAGGCTTCTTTCTGGCAGCTCGGTACTTCTTATCGGCAACAAGTCCTGAGCCTTGCTCCACAGCATCAATTTCATCTTGAGTGAGTCCCAACGCTTCTACCCCACGGCTAGTAATCGATTGCTTTCGACTTAACCGTAATTCATGAAGGTTTTTCTCGTTCTTTGGTTTATCAACTATCCCTCTTCGTAGGCGTGCAAATCTCTCGCCATCACTTGCTACCCATTCACCTTCTTTGGGCTTATTTGGCTGATAAACAAATACATCCCAAATTGCTAATTCATCACCTGAACGTTCCTCCAGGTACTGTAGAAACAAGTTATTCTCTGCCCAAAAACCACAACTTGGATGATTATTAAATGTTCTAAGACCTTTGATAATATTTCCTGCGTCTACATTCTTAAAATGAATATGCTGACGATGTGCTTTTGGTATATCAGAACCGCTGTAACGTTTATCCGCTATTCGTCCTAGGAAGTTGGAGAACTCATCAAAGTTGTTTTCAATGACATCTGGTCTTGAGTCAACACAATCTGTTTCCAAAAGTCGGTTATCAAAACGAAGTCGGGTCATAATAGTTTTTGCTGTTCTCATCTTGTTGGCCGCGGTTACCATCAGCGAATCTGGAGACGCCTGAACTCGAAGACCAAACTCGCTTGGAGTCATCTTTCTGCGCTGCATCTCAGCGGCTTGTTCACGCAAGTCGTCAGATGCTTCAGAGATATGAGCGTACCAATCCAAGGACTCGGAGGTAATCCAAAGACGTAACAGATCTTGATATCCATCTCTGTAACCATACCAACGTCCCATTTGCATGAGGCTGTCATACATTACCGAACGTCGATAAAAGTAACTTACAACCAACCCTTCAAGCGTAAGGCCACGACTGAGTTTAAGACCACCTATCGCAATCTGTTTTTTGGGACCATCTTTTTCATATGTCAGCGAATCACCGGATTTGCTGTGAACTGTAACTGTTTTAGGTTTCTCCATTTCAGCCAAAGAACTACGCACTTCATCCCAAGACTCTTTGGAGCAACCTTCGTAATGCTTACTCCATATAGAGTGAAGAGCCTTCATACCCTCAGAGCTAACTTCAGATCCTAGTTTATATGCGTGTACAGTTATCGCACTCCAATATTCATCTAGGCAAGTATCCACCAAAGGAGTGATATCAGACTGTACTGTCGTTAACCTCGACATATTGATAAGCATTGAGTCATGGTCGTGCTTGATCAGGTACTTATTACGGCGGATATCCTTAATAGCACAGGCTAGAAGGAAAGCTCCGATTGCCTCTTTTAACGACTTAGGTATGGAGGTAACAGCAGTACCCGGTTTGTGAGTTATAGGAAGATGTTCTCCCGCATCTTCAATTTCAACACAGGTTCGATCTGTCACCTCGTTATTCCTAAAGAAATAACGTGCACCACAGTAATTATTTGGCGGCTCCAATGCCACGATAAAGTCTTTAGGGAACAGATCGTCAGTGTCAGCCCTATCGCCTTCCGAATCTGGATGAATGAATATATTAGCAAAAGGAGTCGCCGTATAAGCTACATAGCTCGACTTTCTACATGCATGAAGTACTTCACGTATCAGACGATTGATGGTTTTTGGATCTTCATCATCGTTACCTGTATTAACTGAAGCATTGTCAGCTTCATCATCAATAATTAAGACAGGCTGTTCCACTCCACCATTTTTTGCATTGACCTCAGAAGTTAGCCAAGTAACAAGTCGTTGCAGTGGGTGCTTGTTCTTTTTGGTGACAACAAGAATTGGCTCACTTATTGTGGAAATTCTGTAACGAGGGTCCTTCTTGATATCATCATCTCGATCTGTCAGACAGAATGGAAGCCTCGAGTCATTTGAGCGACCAACCCCTATTATTTTTGTTTCTCTGTCCTTATTGGACTTCCCCGCAATTGAGACGCTACCAACAAAATCTTTATCAAGCCTTTCCTGAGTTTGCTGCCTGAGATCTTCTACGGTTCCGGTCAAGACAATGATTAGTTTATAGCCTGCATCGGCAGCCTTGTTGATTAAAGCAGAATAGTTGTTAGTTTTTCCAGCTTGAACATCACCGATCACCATTCCTCGACACGGAAAACCTGAGCTAGATTCAGGATCGCCAATGAGAGAAAGAATTCGGTCAGTATCAGTATCAGTCCTTTTTAATACACTTTCTGGTATATCTTTAGTCTTAAAATGATCCTTGAAGCGTCGCCAATAGTACCAGTCAATCGTCTGCTTTTTGTCTTCTGTTAACCACTCTTTACGTGGTTCATCGCTGATTAGGATTGCCGCCTCACCAACGGTAACAGCAACTTTTTCTCGAAAAAGTTTTTCGATAACCTCAACATCAACCTGATCAAGGTTTAGTTTGGTTCGATAGCTATCTAACTGCTCGTCAATCCAGTTTTTTGTTATTTCTCGATCGTAACGGTGTGCATCTTTTTCCATCTGATTCACAACCATTTCAACGATTGTATCCTTAGATAACATTACCTAACCTCTATCTTATTTATAATTTTCTCGGCCTGCTCTCTAGTAAGGCCAATATTGCTGTCGTGAACTAACGCATTAAAGATAATTTCAAGATCGATTCCGGCTTTGAATAGACTTTCAGCCAATTTCTGACCTTGACCAAACAAATCTTCTGAGTCTTGATCTAGTTTTATATTTGTCGCGGACACATCATTTTTTATCAGTGCTAAAGGCAGCGCAGTCTCGATAATGCTTACTAAAGCAGACCTTGTTTGACCGCAAGTAATTGACTGTAGCATTACAGCAAGCGCAGAATGACTGCGGTTAAGAACGTAATGAACTTGTTCTTTATCTCTATCGTAAACCCGCTGCCAAACTGGCTCTATATCTAACGATGGCATCTTTGCCCGGCGAGTGAACGTAGTTGATGACTTCTTTGAACACTGAATTATGACTCTTCTAAGCTGCTCACGAAGTGAAGCCGGTAAATCTACTCGAGACTTCCGAACGTCAATACGCCATAAATGATCAGCATTGTTATCAAAATCCACTTGAACTCGAGCTAACTTGTTAGCTTCAGATGCTCTAGCAAGCCGATACCAGCTCCCGGAAGATATTAGCCTTCCCGCACGATAAATATATAAGCCTTGCCCAGCATGATGTTCACCGTTAAGAGATACTCTTTGAGCAAATGAGTGAGTCATGCTAGATGGGTGCGGTAATAGGTAGGCTTTTATCTTGATAGAGCAATGACCCAACCTCAGAGTCTCATCAGACAATAAAGTCGATGCTTGTCTGCTAGTTTCAGGCCGGGTTGCGAACGGATCCATCCCCTTAATAAGCCGTTTATTAAGACGCAGAGTAAGTTTCTTTGTACCCTCCCTACCTCTTATAAATCGATGAAAAGTAAGTGCAAGATGATCAACTAGAGCGCTAACGCGCCTATCATAAGCTCGCTCAGCACTGGCAGCAGTTAGGTCTAAAGCTCTATCAAAAGTATTCCATATAACTGCAGTACCTTTTGAATATTCGAATCCAACATCTTTCAGGTACAACTCACATTCAGCGGGCTTAATAATTTGCGCTAACCACTGGTTTTCTCTCTCAACTAAATCAAGATCCCATCGTATTCCGTACCAATCATCATTGCTGTCTGCCCTACTGATAAGTGTAAGCTTCTTGCATTGAGAAAATGATGCCGTTTTAAGCCCCATTCCAAATCGACCAAGGTCATTTTCAGATCGCTCATTGTCAGGACCAATAGTACCAAGCTGCATAGCTTTCTGTACTTCCGTTGGCGTCATACCATAGCCATCATCTATGATAGCAAGTACTGGATCGGCATTGCGCCATTCTGTAAATATTTCGACAGATCCTGCCCTTGCGGATATAGAGTTATCAATTAAATCAGCAACCGCAGATTCCATTGAATATCCAATACTTCTAAGACTCTGGACAAATGGCCCAGCCACTGGAGGTAACGACAACAGCTTCATAATTGACAATAACTCTCAATAAACCGTGAACTATTGACCCAACATAATCCACTACATGTCACATATACACACTAAAGCATAATAACGAATAAAGCCGATATAATCGAGAAGCTAGGCTATTGATTATAAATAAGTTGTGATATTCCCCTTGATCTCGCAATAAGTTCACCTCTAGCCAAAATTTAGTTTTCAATCGACTAACTAAGATCTATGTTCCTGTTTTGTAGAACTGTTCCCATCCATTCATCAACCTCGCTCTCCAGCCAAGCCACAGCTCTATCCCCTAAACAGATGGACTTAGGAAACTCGTCATTATTCATCTTACGATAAATCGTAGAGCGGCTAAGGGCTGTCTTTTGCATTACTTCTTTTAGTTTTAGAAATCTCATGTCGGTATCTCCTTTATTCATCCATAAAAGGAGTCCGATGCGTATTTTTTAACCCAAGACGTCTCACTAGTTCTCAAGCCGACGATCCAAGATTCAATTCAAAAAATTTTCAAGCACATATTACCTAAGTGCATATCCAAACGGATGCACCTAGGAGAGTTGAATTATGCAAATAGAAAATTTATCGACAGATTACCCGACAACGAGTCAATTATCCGACCACCAGGTACTAGAACAAGCAGCAGAGATCATTGCTAACAAGTATCTGAGGGGCGATGTGTTTTCTAGTCCAGAAGCGACAAAGGAATTTTTAACCTACAAACTGGGGAACTATGAAAGAGAGGTATTTGCTGTCTTGATGCTAGATAATCAGCATCGACTTATTGAGTTTAAAGAACTGTTTTTTGGCACGATAGACTCTGCCAGTGTCTATCCACGGGAAGTTGTTAAGCTCACACTAAAGACGAATGCAGCTGCTGTAATTTTCGCTCACAACCACCCTTCAGGGGTATCGGAACCATCTCAGGCAGATAGACGAATTACTTCACGTTTAAAGGATGCTCTTGCTCTAGTCGATGTTCGAGTGCTCGACCATTTCATCGTTGGTGAATCATGTGTGTCGTTTGCGGAAAGGGGACTAATATGAATCTACCAATCTTGAGAGATAGCATATTGCCATTATCAAATGAACTTTTGGTTAGTTTGAGTACATCCCTTGAGCTTTGCAACATACCCAGAGACGCCAAACGAATAGCACTGAACTTTAGAGATACACAGTACAACCAAACTGGTAAGGGTTCACTCCCGGTTGAAGTTCACTTAGCTAGAGAAACACAGGATAGTCCTTGGCACATAGCTATCATGGCGTGCTTTGCATACCCAGAAGCCGCAAGCTCGCAAATGGAGGTGCAACTTTACTTCAATTTGAAACAAGGTTGGTTTTATCAGCCAGATATCGAGCAATGTGACTTGAATAGGCCTGAAGTGATCGAGCTGTTTAAATCATGGGACAAAGCCTTTGTGCGATTACTCCGTAAAAAAGCTTTCAATCAGCTCACCCTTACTGTTCTAAAGAAACTTTCTCGCTAACAAGCGTCTAACCATACCCCTTACTGCTCTACAATGGGTAGTAAGGATTTTTTATGCCTGTTAATCGACAACATAATACAACAACGAAACAACCTAGTTTGAAACGTATATTATTAAAGAAAAAGACGTTTTGGTCGCAATCTCCAATACAAGAGCGAAAGTATTGTTCTTCACTCTATTTTTAGTTGTTAGCAACGAGCAAAAGGATTGTAACGTTGTCTAGGCTCAACGTAGTTGGGGCTGTTCCTCATTTCCATCTGCTCTCTTTTGTAATTGTGCTCACTCACTTTTTTTATCAGCCACTCATCAACTAACGACTCTTCCCAAGCCACGGCTCTATTTGCAATGGAAACACTCGCAGGAAAGTCACCTGACTGAATCAAGCGATACAACGTAGCTTTGCTTAGGCCTGTTTTGTGTAAGACTTCTTTTAGGCGAATTAATCTCATCTTGCTTACCCTTATAATTAAACAATTGACTCTCTTGAAGGCCCAGATATCACGCATCACCAAGAATCACTAGGTCTCATAAGATAGAGAACAAATTGGCATGATTTTTCAACACGGCATAGAGAGCTTGGGAAGTCCCAAGCTCTATCAAGATGATTGCCACTATTAGTGAATCACAAATACGGTCCTGTCCCTACATGCAACCTCTATACTCGGCTACATGAAAAATTTTTACTTCTGCTCCCATACTGTTTTGTTTCATACTTTGCCAAATAACTCAGTCGTCGAAAGACATCATTGCACTGCTGGAGGTAATCCGATGAATTCCTGTCCAAATGGTAATAAGGAGTATCAGAAGGGATGTGGATTAAAGACACAACGTCTTCAGGGTTCTCATACATTAATGCACTAGCCCAAGCTCTGTAGAGCTTTCCAGCAAGGTTATTTCGTAGCTCTCGGTAATCACCAAAGCCAAAATAAGCATCTTTATTTAGAATCAGGGCTACGTGATAGTGAGGTTGCGTAGCCGCATTCATTTCTTTTGCCCAAACGTACCTAATAGTACACGGGTGTACTCTTTTACCTTCACGTTCTTTTTTGGCAATGCCTGCTCGAACTTGTGCTTTGAAAGACTCAATAAACCGAGTAATAACGTTAGAACTATACTCTTGTGTAGGCTCTTCTAGATAGGTCTGTAAATTGGGAAGGTGCAAGTCAAAGCGAAGTACCGTTGTACGAGCCTGTTCGGCCATTGCTCGATCCATTAAATTGTAGATTGAACTGAGATAGGCTTCGCTTAGCGTAAGATTCGACAATACCTCTAGTCCATTGAATGTTAATGATTTATTGTTTGTTGAATTGTATAGGTTATTCATCATTCTTCTTCCTATGGTTAGTTTCCATAGAAGAAGTGATCACTGTATTTTTTAACTCTGACCTACTGTTCGATAAGGAAGTATTTCACCTAGTAAGCTTGTTGCTTACTAGTGATTAGTTATTGATATATAGACACTAGTATTAACAAACCGACATTGAGGTAGTTAGATCAGAGTTCGATATCAATGTACTGCTTGTCAAAATCCCCTTGAAATAGGAGCATTCAGGGATCATAGGTCACTCTGATAAAAACTCACCATGGCAAAAGCAATTTGTCGACTCGTTTACTCAATTGCTCATGATTTTCAAAAGACTCAACAACGTGAGGGGAAGCCCCTTCATGACTTACCTCACAACGATCTTTTAAAAGTGTGAGTTTAGATTCTCCATACCATTGATTAGACGTAAACAGCACCTCGAATGACTCAATGTACTTTTCTCGTTTTTCTGTGGCCCTGTAAGTAAACACCGGTACCAAAACGACTTTATCGACGCTTAACTCGGTATAAGAGTATGTCAGGATAGCTTGATACCTCTTCGCTATCCCTTGTGCAATAGAAAGGGTTAGCAAAGCAAAATCAAGATATCCAGACCATAGATTGGTCACTTCGCTAAACTCTCTTTTTTCGCCTTCAACGCTTAATACAAGTTGCTTTCTAATGTAATCAAAAACAGAGTACTCATCTTTTAAAGCTGAAATTCCCTCGGGAGCATCAATAGCAGCCACCAGCTTCAAAGTCGTGTCCATAAGCGAAGCTGCTTTTGTTTTACCCAGGAACACGTTGGGTGAAACCAAATCAATGACCCTAAGTAAGGTCGATTCTTCAGCCAAGGTGTGCATGTTTTCACTTAGCATCACAGACGCGAGTTCAAACAACTTAAGTTGATACTGGCTGGCAAGCGACTTGCGCTTGAGAAACGGATAGATATTCTTCATATCCAGGTACTGGCAATACCTAGCAATTATCTGGGGCCAACTTGCTCCTTTGGACGGTCTTGTCCCAAAAAGTGCGTCTGCCTCGGTAGACATGTTCCCCCACGTGATACCATTTACGTAGAAAGTAAGCCGAGAAGCATTTGGGTAGCATCCCGTTAGAAGGGGGTGGTATACATTTAGGTAGTACTTTGCTTTAACCTTGCCAAATAGTTCAGCCCCTGTAACCCCAGGAACATATGCTCTGACAAGCCCATTATCAACCATCGTAGCCAACTGAGACTTGAATCTATCCTTACTTATGCCTCCCATTAATCTGGATATCTCTGCTGTACCTAAGTTAGACACAACCCCCATTTCATCAGAGTGAAGAACGAGTATCAGCAAAAACAATTTGTTAGAACTTCTAAATCCACCTTTTAAAGCGTCACCACAACCACTGCCGTCGGCATCAATAATTCGTGCCATAGTATGGACATTTGCCTCACAGAACTTCTTTAACAATGGCGTCGACTCAATAACCTTTTCCATTTTTACAGTGAAGCGGTAGCGAGTTGGTCCTCTACCTTTACCTCGATAATTTCTCGTTTTCTCTGTTTCTAAACACCCTTCAGATTCAAGTTTTTTTAAGAGATTATTGACTGTATTCCTCGTCGAATAATGCTCCGTCACGATGTCTTCAACCTTAATTTCGAAGTGCGAGTCCTGTCTGAATCGGCGTAACAAAGTGACCAACAGATAGATTGATTCTGGGGATAATTCTTTAGGCAAAACTTGACTCCAACACGGATAACCAACTTAAAAACAGTCTGTATATAAAGAATATTAACACGTACAAAAACACGTTATATAAGTTGTTTGCTTATCTGTTTAAATATGTGAACTAACCACTAGACTGATTCAAGGAGCGATGAGAATATGCCTTAAGCAAGCTAGAAACTTCAAGGTAAAATCAGTGCATAGTGCCAACCCTAAAATGGAAAAAAGACTTAGTTGGATAACGCCACAAGAACCAAGACAAGCAGAATGGTTGCGAGGCTACATTAGTCAGAAAGGTTGGTACTCGAATACCCCTTTTAGTGGGTGGGCTAGTAATTATGTAACCTCTTTTTTGACTGAAGCGATAACGTGGGATGAGAATGCCGACACAAGAGAACGATGCAGAAATCTCAAAGCTGCATGGCAATCTTGGGATAAGCGAGATAAGAATAAACGAACTCAAAAATTTTCCGAGGGTTCATATACCATATCCTCAGCTGCCAGGAATCAGCTTGAAATGCTAGCAAAGGATGGTAATTCCAGTTTCAGTGGCATAATTGAAGAGCTGTTACTTAATGCTCAGGAAATAAAACACCTTCAAAAACAGTTAGCTCGTGTATTGAAAGAAAAAGACTATGGCAGGTCAGTCAACTGCAATTTCCTATCCACTTTTTTTGCTGATGACATGCTGATGGCTAAAGCTGAACTTGTTACACAGCAACTAGAAAAGAGAAACAGTTACGAGAAGAGCACCAGTAAAGAAAAGTTAGGAAAAGCAAGAGATACCATTAAAGAGAAAACAGCGGAGCTACTTGAGGTAAAAAGCAAGTTAAAAGCCTTGCAAGCAGAAACTGATACACTAAAAGCTGAGAACAAAAAACTGCAAGATTTAGCACAAGAAGCTCAAAAAGAGCTAGACCAATACTTAGCCGAATAGCCCGACCACATCACATTATTGAAAGCATTTTAGTGGTCACCACCACCTTTAGTAACCACCTTAGTAACCAAACAAAAAATCAAACCGAAATAAAGCATTTAAATTCAAGATCTTAAAGATTAAGATCAACTTACGCCAGCCCACCAAACATTTGGAAAGGCGGTAAGTCATTGACTTGCCGCTTTTGTATTTAAAATCGTAGAATCTTGGTTGTTTGTACTAAACATGCGCTATCTGAAACCCTACCCTGATGGCATCTGGAACTTTCCCTTGCAAATACACATTTCAACTCGTCTGACAAGGCTGAGATCACCCGATACTATTTACGATAAAAATGTAACTTAGCTCTACAAGGTAAACCATAGCCATAGGCACCCGCTTTTCATCAAAACTCAAACCAGAAGCCCTCAAGCAAATTACTGCTTACGGTTACCCCGTTGCAGATGCCACAACGCACTGGGTAAGCTTTTAGTGTAGGTTTAAACCGTAAGTAAATTAGTGTGGTAATGTCTACTGCGGCTCGGGCAGCACAGGTGCAGTGCTATCCATGTAAGTCAGGTAATTAGACCATAACGCGTGGGTGCGTTGCTTAATCATCTTTTCCATGCAGGTGGCATGCATGACGCCGCGAATGCTGCCTTCACGCCAGTAAGTGTATACGGCATTACAATGAGCATCCGCATAGGTTTGCCATGCTTGTTGCGACGCATCAATGGCTTTGATTAACTCGGCGTCAGAGCTGTTATGGCTTTTACTTTTAGCAAGATAGGTGGCCATTTCTTGCGCGGCGAGTTCAGCCTTTTGTCCGGCGCAATCATTAATTTGTAAGGTGTTTACGGCATTATCGCAATCAATTTCTTCGCTGGCAAAAGCACTGGCCATGCAAGCTGTGAACAGCCAACCTAGCATCATGAATAGTTTCACCGTTTCTCCTTGGCAATAAACTGATAATTATAGACTTTTAACAAGTAAACCCTACAACAATTACACAACGATGAGCAAGTTTACAACGATGCTTACCTTGCTGAGCTAACCACTGACGTTTGCTGCCATTTGGTTTTGCGCCAAGCGTTTTACTTTCTGGGCCAACGGATGGTCTTGCATTTGTAGAGATTGCTCAGCATCTGCCAAGGCTTTTTCAAATTCTGATTTTTCGGCCAAACAATAGGCTCGCTTACGTAACCATTCATCGTCTAAACCAAACTGCAGAGCTTCACTGTAGTGGGTAATGCACTTGCCATCTTGACCATTCAGGTAGGCTTGATTGCCTTGCCAAGCAGCGGCCGCACCCGCCAACAAATATAGCCGAGGGTTGTGTTTCACAAAGCCTTGGGTCTCTTCAGCGAAGGCGCGCATTTTTTCCAGCGACCCCCCCTGCTCTGGCTGTAAAGCAGTCATATAGTTCTCGCGATATTGATACCCTGCTGGGTTAATTGCAATAGCTTCAAGTAAATACGTTTTACGCGGGTTCAGTAACGCAGTGCCTTTATTTATCACAATCAGCCAGTCGTACACGGGTAAAAGACTGGGTGCCATTTGCTTGGCTTGCGTTAAATCTTGATATGCTAAATTAAAATGCGCATCTCTGGCTTTTGCTTGAGCCGCCGTTAATTGACCGTCGGCTTGGCTTTTAGCGCTTAACTGGCCAAGCTGCGCATAATAAACACCGCGAACTAAATGAGCATAAGGCGAAGGAGCTTGAGTCACCCAATTATCAAGTTCATGTTGGGCTGTGTTGATATTCGCTAAGACGTCAATACTTTGTGTAAGCGCCCGCTCCCATTGAATATCTTGTGACAGTTTTTGGCTGAGATCATTAAAGTGCGCATCTAACACAGAGTATTTTTGCCCTTGCAGCAAAGGGGTTAAATCATCTTGGCTTGCAACCTGCCTCGCCAGTGCGGATTGCTGAGCCTTTATCTGCTTTTTAGCCAATCCAGTTTGTGCGGCCACTTGGTAGTGACCTAAATAGTCGTAGCCCCACCAACCTGAAGCTGCCAAAGCGCAAACTAATACTAACCCTGCTTTAATCTTAACCAGCTTGTGCCAACGGCTTTCCACCACATAAGTGGGTTGCGATGAGAAAGTGGGCGTGGTAGCCGCTTGCTCTGCAGGTGCTTCTGAGGTTGAGTGTTTATTTTTGGGCAGCGCCATCTTGGGTAACTTCAGTTTTCGCTGTTTCGCTTTTTTTGCTTGTGACTCATTAACTTCTAAGTCTTTATCCACCGCGCTGTCTGCCATGGTTGGTTTACTGGCTCGTGGCGCAGCTTTGTTTGCAGGCTTATTGCTCACCTTTGCCGTTGCAGCGCCAGCAATTTTGGACTTTTCCGCCGTGAGCTCAGAAGCAGCGGTTTCGGCCTGAGCTTGTTTACCAGCAGAAGGTTGGCTTTGTTTGCTTGTGACCGGCTCGGTGACAAATTCTTTTTTCACCACCATGGGGGTTTCGCAATAATCACAGATATTGAGTGAGATCTGAACGTTGCCGCAATTTGGACAGACTTTTTTGATAATGGCTTTGGGTTTGGCTTTTAGAGAAGCACTTTTAGCGCCTGACCTCGCCCGCTCTACGCGAACGTCTAAGCCCATATCGTCAAGCTTATGCTGGGCGATACTCGCCTCCTCACGAGAGAGACCTTCTTTTAGTACCGTTTTATTGCCTTGCAATAATGCATTGGCGCTGCCTCGAGTGGTGTTTAACGCACGGCATATATTTTCAATCACGATTTGACGGTTAAAATGAACCTTGGTTCTGCCTGTACATACGACATTCCATTGTCTGTTCACGTCTTTCACTGCTTCAGTCCCACCATGATAATTTACACTTCTTTGATTCACATCAATCGAAAATCATCAGCATGCTAGCGATTAAACCATTAAATGAAAAGTGCACCGTCGAGTGTTTTGGTTAAAAATCACGCGAATTAGATTAAAGAAAGTTAACTAAATAATAAAAGTCCCTTAGCCATACCCTTAGCCATAATAGTTTAGTGGCCCAGAAACCCGCCTTGATGAAATTTCAATACCAAATACTTGCTGTTTGGTTTGGCTTGCCTTGCCTTGCCTTGCCTTGCCAAATATAGCTTACCCACTCTTAAGGTTTATCGAGCAGTATCTCCATCTCAAAACTATATAGATTTTGTATAAAGTGATTTAATTTTAACGGTTATTATCAAATTTATACGATGCGCATACACTGCATGTGATGAATTCTCTGCGCTATACACGCAGAGCCCCACCGCTAACAGGAGCAGATGATGCGTTACCAAGGTAAAATTTACCGGCCCTGGATGGAGGCCGACAGCGTCTTAATTCAAACCACTTTAGGTTGCAGCAATAACCAATGCACCTTTTGCACCATGTTTGATGACAAAAGATTTAAAGTCAGAGAGTTAGAAGATATTTTCACCGACATCGCCAGCGCCAGACAGCGCCACGCCAAGGTTGAGTCTATCTTTTTGATCGACGGCAACGTGATGGCCATGCGCACTGAGAAGTTGCTGCGTATCGTTGACAAAATTCGTGATACTTTTCCCGAGCTGCAGCATTTGGCCCTGTATTCCTGCTTTAACGATTTTCGCCGTAAATCGGTAGCAGACTTAACAGCATTACGCACTGCGGGTTTAACCACGGCGTATTCTGGCCTCGAGTCCGGCGACCCAGTGGTGCTAGAAAACATCAAAAAAGGCATGACACGGGAGCACGCTATAGAAGGCATGGCTCGGGCCAAAGAAGCCGGTATTCAGGTGCTGGCCTCGTTTATTTTTGGCTTGGGCGGTAAAACCCGCTCGCGAGAGCACGCTGAAAATACCACAAGCTTGCTCAATATAATGCAACCAGACGCCATAGCACCGATGGCATTAGCGGTGCAACCTGGCAGTGAGCTTGCCGCGCAGATCCAACGTGGCGAGTTTATCTTGCCAACGCCTTTGCAGTTGCTCGAAGAAGAAAAGTATCTATTGGAAAATATGGGTGACTTTCCTTGTTATTATTGGGGCGATCACGGTAACAATATCGCCTCAATGAAAGGTGAATGGCCCGCAGTGCGAGACCCTTTTTTAGCGCACATTAATGAGCACATTGCCTACAACCCCATGGCCAAGAAAAATGTGATAGAAACCTACGCGTGGTAATAACCCACCCCAACTAACCAAAGGCTTGTAGACCTTAAGCCTTTGGTTTAAATATTATACCAAGGGCAACTCACGATATTGAGCGCGCGATGGAATGCAATGTCTGAGCGGCTCTTTTCTGTCTTATCTCCAATCACCTTCACTGGCTTTCACAAAATACCCTGTAGCGGTTGATGCCAGATGATAAGCCAATGTTCACCTGAAGCCGGATCCATGCTAATCAGACTTGCTTTAGTCGCACTAAATACTGCTACATACTGCGTTTAAATCACCGCCTGCACTTTGATACTCGGCGCCGTGTTTTTATTGTATTTCTAATGACCTGTAACACTGCGTTAAATCACTCGAAATGCTTTAGCCAGTAACATGCTCATCCGACATCAAGGCTGTTTTGAATACGTCTTTGGGCCGCCAGCCCTGTCGATAAAAAGCACAAGCGCTTTAACGGCTAATCAAACAGTCGAGAACATTAACGGATGCTCCCCCTCATGGAATGAGTTTTACTAATGAGGATTTACAATGCAACGCACATTATTAGCAGCTTCAATCGCACTCTTTTCGGCTAACGTATTGGCAAGCGAAGTGTATCTAGACGCTAACTACAAATCTCACGACGTTGGCGCTATCAAGCTGGGCTCAGACTTTGGCTTCACTGGCTTAGACTTGAGCGCAGAAGTTCAAACCGTTAAAGGCAATTACGACAAAACGGAACTTGAAGCCGCTTACCAATTCAATATTACCGAAAACTGGTACGTCACTCCTTCAGTCAATTACGTGTTCAATAAAAGCATGCAAATAAAAGGCGCGAATATCACCGACTATGGCGTTATGCCATTTGTTGACGGTAATGCTCAATGGGTAGGTATGGGTGCGTGGGCCACTGCCACCCAGTATGACCTAACGCGTACCAATGTCGCGAAATTTGGCCTAAAAACTGGCTACCAATTCAACAATGGTTTGTTTGCTTCTGCCCGTTTTCGCCATGAAATAGGCGGCGCTCAGTTAAAAGTGAACAGTACCACACACACAGCACACTTAGCTCGAGGGTCAAAAGATGAAATTGTTCCCGTGGCCCAAGGCAGCTACCAACTAAGTTCAAATAAAGAGCTCAAAACAAATCGTTGGGATCTCACGCTCGGGTATGACGCAAAAGACATTGCACCATTAGTGGCGCAGTACAACTACGTGCACAAAAACTTCTCTGGGCCGATAAAAGGCAGCGATAAATCTCACGAAATGAAACTTGTATACACCGGCTTTGGCGATGCGCAGCCTTACGTTGAATACACCGCTAACGAGTCTCGTGACAACGAGTTCAAAGCAGGCCTTCGCTACACATTTTAACGAGCCCTTCAACCTGCTTTAACGTTTAAAATCTGTAAGTAGGCTATGACAATACATTCATTGTCATAGCCTGCGCCCCAAAGCTGTGACACCAGCCCCTATGCTCACATCTTCGACCGCTTCCTTCGCACATTACCTTATTAACATATAATTTTTATTTATCATTAGAATAACAATTGATAATTTTTATTAATTTCACTGTCACCATATACTCTCCACATCGAAACAAACAACAGTTAACAACACAAACATTCGGAGTCAAATATGAAAATGAATCACGTAGGCATCATGGTTGGCGACATGGACAAAGCCGTTGAGTTTTACACTAAAGCGCTTGGCTTAAGAGTGGTGATGGGCAATACCAAAGTCATAGAAGAACGTGAAAGCGCGATTGGCCGTATGTGCATCGCCGTGTTTGGTGAAGGTTTTAAAGGCTTCAATATCGCCCATTTGGTAACAACAGGTGGCATAGGTGTAGAGCTGTTTGAAATGAAAGAGCGTCAAGAACGCCACGACGTGGATTTCAAACGTTTGGGCATCTTCCATTTCTGTTTGCAAACCGACGACTTTGAAGGTGTTATCGAACGGGTAAGAGAGTTTGGCGGCAAAACGCGCATGGACATTATGCGCTATCACCCAGAAGACGATAGCAAACCTGCGCAAATGATTTACCTTGAAGACCCATTTGGTAACTTGTTTGAGCTTTACTCACACACATATGAAGAAACGTACGCCACAGACTACGAGTAACTGAAAGGTCGCGCTCACTGTCAACGTAAGTGAGCTAAGATGATAAAGCCGCCGTTTGGCGGTTTTTTTGTGCGAGCAGGCTTTGCCTCAAGACACCCCTTGATTCATAACGAACTCGCAGCCTCAAGCATACAACACCAGACTCAGCGACATAACACTCGCCAACGCCGATCAGCGCAGCCCTTCCACACGAGCCTTCTGCACAAGCATCTAAACTAGCCAACTAATAGCAACCAATACCAACTGATACCAACTGATACCAACCAACTACAACTAAACAACTAATTCCAACTAAGACCAACTAATACCAGCTAAGACCAACTAATACCAACTAATACCAACTAATACCAACTAATACCAACTAATACCAACTAATACCAACTAATACCAGCTAATACCAACTAATACCAACTAATACCAGCTAAACAAACCGTTTAACGGCACAAACTGACTTTGCTCAAATACCGAGATAAGTACGGGCGGTTATTACAGCAGTTGCGAAACGCATAAAGTAGTTTCCCAGCGCATGCCTATTGCAGTAAGTAGTGGGAAACAGACGATTGATGGCAAAGCCACACCTGTATTGCCTCGCCTTAATAGCGTTTGAATGAGTAAAGCACGCTACGCATTGCGCTTGACCCTTTAAGAGCCTGAAGACGAATAAAACATAATGAGCAGCGTGAAACAAAACCCGGAACTCAATAACGCATATGTTAACCGTTCGGCTTGGCACTCAAGTCAGTATTACCAGTAAAACGTTACCACGATAAACACCTTTTTTGCCGACTCTAAACCTCGCTTTATAGCCTTTGAGACCATTGCATCTGGCTTAAAAAATCATTTGCGGCAACATGCAATCTGCGCAAATATTTTTGAACGGTGATAAAAAAGGTGCCCAAGGGCACCTTTGATCGTTGCTTTATCTGTTTTGTCTGTTAGTTGTCTATTTGTACGACTAATCAGCTTACAAATTATCGAGCGCTTACGACTCAAGCTTTAAGAAGTAATCAAAAATCTCAGGGACATTGCCGTTGCCCAAACCAGCGTCAAGCGCGGCTTGTAGGTTGGCTGACGAGCCTTCGGCAATTTTTGATTCTGTGCCTAAGTCTTTCACCATTTCTAAGAAATAGCCTAAATCTTTGTTGGCATTAGCAATAGAGAAGCCTAAATCGCTCACACCATCTACTGCGTAGTTTTTACAAAACTGCATAAATGGCGAGTTTGAAGGGCCAGTAGACATAATGTCAAATAATTGCTGGCGATCAACACCGGCACGATCCGCTACCGCAAATGCTTGTGACATGGCGCATACCGTAGTCATGCCCATAAAGTTATTCACCAATTTAGTGGTGTGGCCAGCGCCTAACTCACCTAAATGGAAGACGTTCTCACCTTGCTCGTCAAGCACAGGCTTCACTTTATTAAAGGTCTCTTGATCACCGGCTGCCATGATATTAAGCAAGCCATCTTTAGCGTGAGCTGGTGTTCTACCAAGCGGAGCGTCAATCATACCTGCCCCTTTGGCTTTTAACTCGGCACCGATTTTGCGCGTTGATGCTGGGATAGATGTACCAAAATCAATCAGTACCGCACCTTCTTTAATACCCGCCAAAATACCTTGGTCGCCGTAAACCACTTTTTCAACAACCGCAGAAGTTGTTAAACATAACATGACAATATCGCTGTTTTCAGCCAGCTCTTTGCCACTGGTAACCGCGTTAGCACCACGCGCCACGCACGCAGCTACCGCTTCTTGGTTTAAATCCATAACGTTCAATTGGTAGCCGCGTTTTTGCAGATTTTCTACCATGTTTCCGCCCATCAGGCCCAGACCAATAAAACCAATTACAGGTTTTGACATATTTAATTCCTCGCAACGTTTATTTGTATGATTATATTATATATGAATCTTTCAGATCACAAGTGTACATTTCAAAAAATCTTACAAACACCGGGATAACAGTAATATATATCTTGGAAAACCCATACATTATAGACGTAGCTTGAGTACATGTATGATAAATACAATAAATAGTACTGGCTAAAGTCACGGATTACGCTCGCCATGAATGTTTAAGCGTGACAGGCTCAAGCATCAAGCCATTACCGCTCAAAAGGCAAAACCATTAAATTGTGAGATGAGATACAGTGAGCAATCATCAGGGTCCTTAATCACTTTGCTTAGCGGGTATTAAGTTGACGTGTATTAAGGCCATTTCTGGTTATTGATACGATTGAGCTAACAATATAGCGGCGTAACTCGCAACGAAAGCGACAGCGGGTCTCAAAGTGACTAATACGCCCAACAAATATCACTTTTATGGGGATGCATAATTACTGTGGGGTGATACCGGGCCTGGTGACAATATAAACCACGCCTAGTTGTAGTAAGCACGCTATTCATAAAGCAAAAAAAGCGAGCTTGATGGAGCTCGCTACTGCGTTTAATCTGCGCGCCTTAAAACAACCATTGATAAAGCAAGCCAGCGCTGATGGCCATGGTGATGATCACCACTAAAAATGCGCCTATTAAGTGATTTTTGAAAATAGATTTTAATAAAATCACTTCGGTTAAGCTCGCACCGGCACTGCCAATGATTAACGCCATGACTGCGCCTAATCCCATGCCTTTAGCAGCCAATGCCGCGCTTAAAGGGATCACCGCTTCCGCGCGAATGTATAAAGGTATGCCGATCACCGCGGCCACAGGAATGGCAAAAGGGTTATCTTCACTGGCCACTTTGGCCACAAACTCGGTTGGCATAAAGCCGTATATTAACGCGCCGATAGCAATGCCGCCTAATAAGTAAGGCAATACTTGGATAAAGTCTTTCCAAGTACTACGCCAAATTTTCCGCCATTTACTTTCAGGCTTGGCGCTGGCGCCGCAACTTGATCCGCAGCCTTTGCTTTCAGGTTCAGCATACGCTTCCATGCGCACGTAACGCTCAAAGCCTAACTTTTCTAATGCAAAGCCCGCCACTACTGAGACCCCCATCGCGACCGTGAAGTACAATAAAGTCACGTGTAAACCGAAGGTCACAGCAAAAAGGCCAATAATTATCGGGTTTAACAAAGGACTGGCAAACAAAAACACCATCATGGTGCCAAAGCCCGCTTGAGCTCTCAATAACCCTTTTAAAAAAGGAATTGTGGAACACGAACAAAAAGGCGTGATAGCGCCGAGCAAGGCTGCGACGACGTAACCTTTACCATTTTTGCTGCTAAGAATATGCTGGATCTTGGCTGGAGGTATATAGCTTTGCAGTACCCCTACGCCATAGCTTATCAACAAAAATAACAATGTTAGCTCTACCGCTAAAAAGGCAAACATGCCCAGTGCGTCCATCACCATTTGTTGAGTTATGTTCATTTTTAACACCTTACATTTCTGGAATAGTCGAAATATAATCATACACCTTTCGCGTGTCAATTTATTTCCACATTATTGGAAATAAATTTTCAGTGCGCCGTAAAATATCACCATTATGGCGCGTACCTTGACCCGTATGTTGCAGGTAAATGTACCAGAACCCCTTTAGGGCTGAATGTTACAAATAAATAGCTAAGGTGCGGATGCTAAGCAGAGTTCTCTCGAAGCAAGCTTTTGTCGTGACAGTTTTAGTGCCGGCTGTTTGTATTGCCGTTGCCATTTGTATAAGACACCGAACGCGCAGTTTAAGTGAGCAATACACAGCCTGAAGGGCTCGACTAATACCATTTTTTGCTGTGTTGACACCTTCCCTTAGTTAAGTGCAGGCGCAAACAATTGTACGCCAAATGACAAGCCACTTAGCTGCCTCCGATTAGCTTGCCGCGGTTAAATGTTTGATCGAACAACATTCACCGCGAAAAATTAGCTAGCCTACAAAGTTTGGTAATAACGCCACAAAAACAATGCGCCGACGCTACGCCAAGGCTGCCAATGCTCTGTCATTAGCCGGGCCTGTTTCGGTGTAGGTTTATTTTCTAAGCCCTTTAATTTGGCCAATGCCACTAAAATGCCCAAATCGTCTGCGGGAAATATATCTTGCCTGCCTAAGCTAAACATTAAATAGATTTCTGCGCTCCAACGGCCAAAACCTTTTAGTCTTACGATCTGCTTAATCGCTTCTTCATCAGATAACAAACTTAAGCCGTTTATGTCTAGCGTTCCAGATTCAACCGCTTGGGCTAAGCCATTTGCGTACTCTATTTTTCGCCATGACAAGCCGGTATCCCGCAATGCTTGATCTGGCGTCGCTAATACCGCTTTAGCGCTCACCTCGCCGAGCAACTCGCTCACCCTTGACATGATCACTTTGGCAACGTGAGTAGAAAGCTGCTGACTGACAATAATGGATAAAAATGTCGCAAAGCCATGGGGCTGTAACCGCGGCTCGGGTAAACCTTGGCGGGTTACCGCCTTGGCCAAATCAGCATCTCGCTTTGCAAGCGCCATGATCCCTTGTTCAATACAGATTTCGTCTATCATGCTATGGCCTTGTGCCCTTGTTTGATGATTACTTGGCGTATGTTTTACACCCGCTCAGTGTGTTTATTGTAGCGACACCGTCCCAAGTTTTACTGCGATTTCTTTCATTATGGGGCAAGAATCGGATAGCATCTTGACGTGCATTACCAGTAAACTGATTTTCAGTGTTTTTATTGCATGCGACAAATAGGCTTTTTCTTGAGTAAATCAACACCGTCGACCACGGCCGCTCTGCCACTTTCGGAAATGCAGCAGGCCGTGAAAAATCACGATGCCCGCTATGACGGACGCTTTTATTACGGAGTTGTCACTACCGGCATAGTGTGTCGCCCCTCTTGCCCCGCAAAACCGGCACAACCAGATAAGATGCGCTTTTTTACGCAATTACCCGACGCTCTGTTAATGGGCTTTAGACCTTGCCAGCGTTGCAACCCTAGCTTAACGTTGCAAGATAATACGGATAATAAAAAGCAGCGAATGATAGCACTGGCGAACCATCTAAAAGAACATGCCGAACACCCCATAAGCTTAAAGCAACTCGGTGAGCAATTTGCGATGTCGCCTTCACGTTTACAAAAAGCCTTTAAGGCAACGTTTGGCATTTCACCTAAGGCTTACCAAAGTGCCATGCAAATGGCGCGCTTTAAATCGGCTTTGCAACACGCTGCCAGCGTCACCGACGCCATCTATGAAGCCGGTTTCAGTTCCAGTAGTCGCGTCTATGGAGAAGCATCAAGACAACTAGGCATGAAGCCTAATGCTTACCGTACCGGCGGCAAAGGTGAACAGATTCACTATGCCTGCCGACAAACCAGCTTAGGTTTAATGCTAATGGCCGCCACTGACCAAGGCGTGTGTTTTGCCCAATTTGGTGGCGGTGAGCAAGAGTTGATTGACCAGCTCAAAGGCGAATTCCCCCATGCCGAGTTCAGGTTAAGCCAACAGCAACACAGCCCCGCTCTTTCTAATTGGATAGCCGCGTTAGACGCGCACATGAGCGAAGGCGCGCCGCGGCCCGATTTGCCACTCGATCTCCGTGGCACCGCGTTTCAAATAAAAGTTTGGCAATTTTTATTATCAATGCAATCAGGCACTACCTGCAGTTACCAGCAATTGGCGAATAACATCGACCACGCAAAAGCCGTGCGCGCAGTCGGCACGGCGTGCGGTAAAAACCGCATCGCTGTATTAGTGCCTTGCCACCGAGTATTAAGAAGTGACGGCGGCTTAGGCGGTTATCGCTGGGGTTTAGCGCGTAAACAAGCCTTGCTGACCGCCGAACAAGCTAAAAAACCAGCCAAGTAATTCACTTGGCTGGCGCGCATCAACATCAGCTTATTGGGCTTTTTCTAGCAACACTTCAACCGTGCTTTGACTCAACGTGAGCACGGTGCCACTGCCCGCGGTTAAGTCAAACGACAATGCTTGGGCTAAAGTTTCCGTCATTAGATAATCTTGCAGCGCTTGAATCGCCTGTTGTGTTTCTGACTCAGCCCGCAGAGTGATAACGATAGCGTCCGTAATAGCAAAACCACTGGCTTTTCGAAGCTTTTGCAACTGACTCGTTAATTCCCGCACCATACCTTCAGCCAAAAGCTCCGGGGTTAATTGTGGCGATAATGCTAAAGCGATATGGCCATTTGATACTGCGTTAACGCCAGTTTTTGCTTGGCGCACAATCATAACGTCAGCCAGGGTGAATGTTTCACCTGCTAATGTAAGGCTGCCAATTTGCTGCAGCTCGGAAATTTTAGCGCCAGATAACTCCGCCAGTAAGCTCGCAAACCGTTTCATTTGTTTGCCTAGGCGCTTACCTAAACGGCTAAAATTGGCTTTACATTGCAACTGAATGTAGTCATTTTCAGCCGTGCTAAAATGCAGTTTTTTCACGTTAAGCTCAGCGCGAATATAATCTTCTAACCGCTTAACGTCATTCAACACGGCTTCATCAGTGTGCAGCACAGTGGCTAATGAGAGCGGCGTTTTAAGGTTGATTTTGAGATCATTGCGGTTTTGCCTGCCCATGGTCACCAAATCTTGAAAACGTTTAACGCTGCTTTCTAAGTCTTGGTCAAGGTAAGCCGCATTTGCTGCGGGGTACTGGCATAAGTGGACCGATTTTGGCCGCTCCTCCTTTTGATATTGACTCAGAGCTTGAAACGTATATTCCGCCATAAAGGGGGTAAAAGGCGCCATTAAAGTGGCAAATTCGCTCAAACAATAATGAAGTGTGCGATAAGCATTTTGCTTATCTTTGCTCATGCTTTTCGCCCAATACCTGCCGCGGTTTAACCGGATATACCAATTGGTTAAGTCTTCTAAATACTCAAACAGCGGCATTACAACTTGGTCTAAGCGATATTGCTGCATTGCTTGATCAACTTGCTGCTTCAAACTTTCAAGCTTTGACACTATCCAAAGATCTAAAACATTGTTTGACGCTGAAGTCGGGTCGCAAGGGGCAGGTTTTTGCCATTGGTCGATGTCAGCGTAGGTTTGAAAAAATTTGACACAATTATGCCAAGGCAGCAGCACTTGGCGTACCATTTCTTGCACCCCGCTATCGCTAAAGCGTTGCTCTTCAGCCTTCACTAGACCTGAGTTGAGCAAATATAAACGCAGAGCGTCTGCACCATATTGCTCCATCAAGCTGTCTGGCGGCGTATAATTTTTGAGCCGTTTAGACATTTTTTTACCGTCGTCGGCCATCACCGTGCCATTGACAATGACGTTTTTAAAAGCCGGCTGTTTAAACAAACACTGGCTTATTACCTGTAAGGTATAAAACCAACCGCGGGTTTGATCTACGCCTTCCGCGATGAAGTCTGCCGGAAAACGTTGCTCAAAGTTGGATTTGTTGGCAAACGGGTAATGCTGCTGCGCGTATGGCATGGCACCGGACTCAAACCAGCAATCAAACACTTCCTGAACGCGTCGATACACCCCTTGCTCTTGATTCAAGCTAAAGCACAAGTCGTCAATATGATCTCGGTGCAGATCTGTCACCGTCTCTCCAGTGAGTGTTTGCAGCTCACCCAAAGAGCCCACGCAATAATATTTACCCGTGATATCGTTATGCCAAATTGGCAGCGGCGTTCCCCAATAGCGGTTACGAGAAACAGCCCAGTCATGGGCATTGGCAAGCCAATTGCCCATTCGCCCTTGCTGCATGTGACCGGGAACCCAGTTTACCTCCTCATTATTGGCCACCAGCTCATCGCGCATCTCGCTCACTTTGATGTACCAAGATGGCACGGTGCGATAGATGATGGGCGTATCTGAGCGAGGACAAAAAGGGTAACTGTGAGATATCGTTTCATGGCGCAATACCAAACCCCGCAGCTTTAAGTCACGAATGATGCATTTATCCGCCTGCTTGACGTATTGGCCCGCATAATCTGCGACCTCATGGGTAAATCTCCCTTGCTCATCGATTGGACAAGGGCTCAATGCTATGTCGTGTTGCAAGCAAACCCTTTGGTCGTCTTCACCAAATGCCGGGGCAAGATGTACCACCCCAGTGCCACTGTTTAACTGCACAAATTCATCAGCCAGTAAAGTAAACGTTGCTTGCGGGGCATCAGACGCAAAATACGGAAACAGCGCGTGGTAGGCTTTACCTGCCATTTGCTTACCTAAGGCTCGCGCCAATACCTCGCAATCTTGTTTCGCAAAAACAGATTTTATTTGCTCTTTTGCCAACCATATCGGCTTGTCAAACCCTGTCACCTGGACCTTGACGTATTCAAACTCAGGATGTAAACACAACGCCAAATTGGCCGGTAACGTCCATGGCGTGGTAGTCCACGCAGCAATGTAGGCATCTTCTTTCACCAACTCAAACAACACAGTAACCGCAGGATCTTGCACATCTTTATAATTTGAACTGGCTTCAAAATTGGATAATACCGTCGCGAGCTCGGTGGAGTATGGCACCACTTTTTGCCCGAGATACACCATATCTTGTTGCCATAACTGTTGAAACACCCACCAGACCGACTCCATGTACCAGGGCTCTAAGGTGCGATAATCGTTATCAAAGTCCACCCAACGGCCAAGACGAGTGATGGTTTTTCGCCACTGCTGGCTATAACGTTGAACAATCGCACGGCATTCATCGTTATAGCGGGCTAGGCCGAACTTTGCCACCGCCTCCTGCGCTGACATACCAAACGCTTTATCTATCTCGTGCTCTATCGGCAAACCGTGGCAATCCCAGCCAAATCGGCGCTCGACATAATGCCCTTTCATCGTTTGATAGCGTGGAATGACGTCTTTGATTGTTGAGGCCGCAAGGTGGCCGTGGTGAGGAAGGCCCGTGGCAAAGGGTGGTCCGTCGTAAAATACGTATTCGGGATTGCCTTTCGTTTGCAGCAGTGACTGTTCAAAAATGCCGTGTTGCTGCCAAAATGCCAATACCTCGTGCTCGGCTTGCACAAAGGAAAAGCTACCATCGTCATTTTGCTTGTTACAGTTTTGCTCTGGGTGAGTTAAATCTGCAGGGGTATTACTCATCATAGACCTCGGTAAACAATGCTAAGAGGTCAAGGACAAAAAAACCCGCCTCTTAGGCGGGTTAATATTTGTTATACGAACAAACCCACCATTCCTATGGAATGATGATAATAATTTGCTGGAAGTAGTTATTCGTATTCATAAATTCAGTATTGCACCCATAATTAAATTAAGCAATACCCTGTTTCAGCCAATATGCCATGGCAGCGAAAGATCACTCTTGCTCGAAACGCATTGCCAGTTTAGCCATGGCCTTTGTCATGCCGTTAAGCAATAAACGATGCCAAGGCGCAAAGAAATACCAATATGCCAAGCCCCAAAACCCCGCAGGGTGCCATAATAGTCGCAAGCTCATATCGGTGCGGGTATTGTCTTTATTCGGCTTTAAGCGAAATTGCATGCCACCTCCCCCTGGCGCTTTCATGCCAAACTTCATCACTAATAGTCGTTCTGGTTGCACGCTCAAAATGGTCCACGAGTCTACCTTGTCACCAACAACCAGTTCGTCAGGGTTGGTTCGGCCATGGGCTCGCCCTTCTCCGCCTACGGCCGCGTCCATCCACTCTCGCATTGCCCATAGCATATTTAGGTAAAAATACCTGTGCTTACCGCCAAGTAAATTAATCACTTGCCACACGCTGCGGGTCGAAGCCGGAATGCTAATATCAATATCAGCGCTCTTGGCATAAAAACCGTGTAGAGGGGAAAAGTTACGAAACTCGGGCACGCCGTCTTGCCATTCTTGCGGGTACGTTTTAATGGTTTCCGCTGCCAATACTTTTTCCATGGCCTGGTCTAAGGTCAATAACGTTTGTGGATAGCGCTCACGCAGCGCTTTATCATTGCCTATAATGGCCTCGTCTAATCCGGCAATTAACGCCTTCGCCAGATGTTTTGGCACGCTGGTCACTATGCCTAATACCGCAGAAGACCAACTTAGCGGTAAGTAAGGCAAAGCCAATACTCGGCAACGACGCTTAAGGTGTTTGCCAATGCACTGCATCATTTCCACGTAACTGAGCCACTGCGGCCCTAACGCATCAAAACACTGATTTTCACTGAATGTGTCCTGCCCAAGGCAAGTTAAGTAGTAAACAAGGTTATCGATAGCAATAGGCGGGCTCGACAAATGGATCGAACGCGGCGCGAATAATACCGGTAAATGACCAACTAAATCTCGCATCACCTCAAAAGCGGCTGAGCCCGGAGTGATAATGATTCCGGCGCGCAGCTCAATGACAGGCATGTTAGCGCTGGCCAATATCTCTCCGGTTTTTACCCTCGCCTGCATATGTTTAGATTGTGGGTTAGCCGAAATCAAGCTGCCCATGTAAATCACTTGCTTCACTTGGCTTTGATTGACGCACTGAACAAAGAACTGCGCCGCCTGCACTTCCGTTTTGGTGTATTGCTGGCCATCACTCATGCCATGCATCAAATAGTAAACCAGCTCAATGCCTTCGAGGGCCGGCGAAATGGTTTCTGGTATCAGCAAGTCTAAGGTGAACCTGTGCACGGGCAAATTAGGCCAAGGCAAAGGATTTTTTGCCCGCCGCGAACTAACGCTAACCTCATGGCCAGCAGCAACCAAAGCCGGCACCAGTGCTTTGCCTATCGTACCAAATGCGCCAATCACAAGTATTTTCATTCACTTACACTCTAAAACGGTTTGCATTAATTGAAGCAGAAACGGTCCACTTTGGGAAACTTACGATGAATTAATTAAGTTTACGTTGCCATTTATGTAACGGCCTTTACAATTTGCCGCAAAGAGTGAAGGAAACCACGAACATGAATCGTAAAAAACGCATTAACCAAGCGCTTAAGAAAAAGCAAAAGAAAGCCAACGCCAAGCTGCATCACAGCAATAAGCCTAAGTACGTATCAAAGGCAGACCGAGCCAAATTAGAGGCGCAAGAGGCAATACAAGAAACAGCGGCAACCGAAACCAGCCCAGAAACGGCGACGGAATAAACCGTTTACCATTGCGGCTGGCTACTCAGCCATTATGCTGCAGTAAGCCCTGTTGCAATAGAATGAGGTTGTACAGCCATAATAAAAGACCCTTGCGGGTCTTTTTTATTGAATGCTTGAGCTTAAAAGCCTTGGCTGTATTGCAAACCCACCAGCCAAGCGTTGGCTCGGGTTTTGCCTTTTAGGTGTGTAATACCGGCAAATTCTTCTTCCACGCTGACGTCTTTTCCTGACAAATATGTCACGCCAAAATCCACGGTCGAGCTGGTTGCGAAGTGGTAAGAAGCTCCGGCGGAAAACCAATTCCGATCAGAGTCAGGCACAGAAATTGAAGTGATTTGGTCTTGTGCGCTCGTGTCGTGCATGTAACCGGCGCGCAGCGTCCAATCCTTATTCACGTAATAAGTGCCTCCAATGGCGTAATGCATGCCGTTTTGCCATTGATAGTCATTAAGCACACCGTGGGCGTCCGATTTTAAGACATCGAAGCTGCTCCAACCTATCCATTGCACGCTGTAGTGCACTGCAAATTCTTGGTTCAAACGGTGATAGCCCGAGAACTCGATAATGTCTGGTAACGGCATGTACAAGGTGTCGTCTTTTGCCAGAGGCGGTTTACCCGCTGCGGCGCTGCCTGCGTACAGGATGTCACCCTCGGCTTCCAATTTAGGGCTGTAGCGGTAAGACAAACCAAAACGGTTTGCGTCATCTAGCTCGTACACCACGCCAAGGTTAAAACCCACCGCCCAACCATCAGCATCAATGTTCAATACTTCTTGGGAGCCCATTGGCGTGGTAAAATTGCGCTTCATTTCGCCTTTGCCGTAAATAAAGTCGATGCCCGCGCCTATACTCCAGGCTTGGTTAATGCGATAAGATCCCGCCAGCCCTAAGTTCATGCTTTTCACGTCGGTTAAACCACCGTATTCAGAAGCTGTGAAACTGTCATCAAATTCGGTTTTGGTACCGAAGTTAGAATATAAGTTCGCGCCCCATGCAAATTGCTCATTAATGGGCATGATAAAATGAATGTTTGGGGCAAACGACACGTCACCCGCATCGCCATAATTCGACGTAGTTACGCCAAATGGCGTGGTATAAGTCGTGTCTTTCACTTCTATGTCGGTATCCAACATAACAAAGCCCAGTGACAAAGACATCTCATCAAATAAAGCCATGGCCGCTGGATTTTTGGCCATTACGGACGCGTTGTCGGCAATCACGGCATCACCTGCAAATGCACGGCCTAAGCCAGAAGCAGATTGGGCGTTAAGCTGAAACCCAGCAGCGAGACTTGTGCCAGAAACAGAAGCCAAAGCAATGGCCACAAGGGTTTTACGAAAAGCGGGCTGAATTGTCATGAAATTTAGTCCTTTAAAATGCTGAGTATCAAAACTGAGGCCGGATTGTAGCGATGAAAAAAAATAGTACAACCTCAAAACACGTGTGTAAGCGTATATCAGCAATATTTGATAATTTATCACGCTGTTGACTCTTAGATTCAACTTGTAACGCTAAAGTAACCAGTATGTAACATAGTAGAGGAGAGCTAAATTAAGCAAAATGACTTTGCTAAAGCGAGATTTAAGTCAGAAT
This sequence comes from Motilimonas pumila, assembly GCF_003596335.1. GTDB lineage: Bacteria > Pseudomonadota > Gammaproteobacteria > Enterobacterales > CBDFNC01 > Motilimonas > Motilimonas pumila. The sequence goes on along the minus strand of NZ_QZCH01000030.1, from coordinate 9,089 downwards.
ATTACGGAACCTGGCTCGAAAAACCTGCCATAGATAAACATTTTTGCTTTCTTTTTTTGCCAATTTCATTAACATCCCAGTGATTTTTTAAAATTGTCTGGAGCCTGGTGCCTTTCTGTTTATAGAAAATACCGTTACCCAGCAAAAATTCGTGCCGATTTCCGGCACATCAAAGCTTGCTTTGTATTGTAGTACGCTCTTGTCGCAAACTGGTTTTGCAGACATGACTTTGGCGGCAACGTTAACCGCCTGTCTCGGAGCTAAATATAATAAAAATACACTTTGATTGTCTTTTTCATGACTTTACAGCTCGACTGAATAAAGAAGGAACATCATGACTAAACCAACTTCACAAATCATTTACACAATTACTGACGAAGCGCCAGCTTTGGCGACCTACTCTTTCCTTCCTATCGTGAAGGCATTCACTGAAGCTGGTGATATAGATGTAGCCACAAAAGACATTTCGTTAGCAGGTCGTATCATTGCTAACTTCCCTGAACACCTAAGCGAAGCACAACGCCAATCTGACGCTCTGACTGAGCTTGGCGAACTGGCTAAAACGCCTGCGGCTAACATCATCAAGCTGCCAAACATCAGTGCTTCTATTCCTCAGCTAGTTGCAGCCATCACTGAGTTACAGGCTCATGGTTACGACATTCCTAACTACCCAGCTGATCCAGCTAACGACGCAGACAAAGAAATTCAAGCTCGTTACGCTAAAATCCTAGGCAGTGCAGTAAACCCTGTATTGCGTGAAGGTAACTCTGACCGCCGTGTTGCGGGCCCAGTAAAAGCCTACGCACAAAACAACCCTCACTCAATGGGTGCGTGGAGCAAAGACTCGCAAACGCGCGTTGCTCACATGGATGACAACGACTTCTTTGGCAGCGAGCAATCTGTGATCCTTGAACAAGCAGATGACGTGCGCATTGAGCACGTAGCAGCAGATGGGTCAGTTTCTGTATTAAAAGCGTCTACGCCACTACAAGCAGGTGAAGTGATTGACTCATCTCGCATGAGCGTTAAAGCACTGCGTGCATTCTTTGAAAAAGAAATCGCCGCGGCAAAAGAAGCTGGCGTACTGCTTTCATTACACCTAAAAGCCACCATGATGAAAGTTTCAGATCCGATCATGTTTGGTCACGCGGTATCTGTGTACTTCAAAGACGTTTTTGCTAAGCACGCGGATCTATTCGCTGAGCTAGGCGTAAATACTAAAAACGGTTTTGGCGACGTAGTAGCTAAAATTGCTGACCTTCCAGCAGACAAAAAAGCCGAAATCGAAGCAGACATTGCAGCGGTTTACGCGGCGCAACCTGCATTAGCAATGGTTGATTCAGACAAAGGCATCACTAACCTACACGTACCAAGCGACGTAATTATTGATGCGTCTATGCCTGCAGCGATTCGCTCTTCAGGCCAAATGTGGGGCCCAGACGGTCAACTGGCTGATACTTACGCGATGATCCCAGACCGTTGTTACGCGGGTATCTACCAAAAAACCATCGAATTCTGTAAAGAAAACGGCGCGTTTGACCCTGCAACTATGGGTAACGTTGCCAACGTTGGCTTAATGGCGCAAAAAGCAGAAGAATACGGTTCTCACGATAAAACTTTCGAAGTTGCAGCGAACGGCTCTATCCGCGTTGTTAACCAAGCGGGCGACACGCTAATGGAGCACGCAGTTGAAGAAGGTGATATCTGGAGAATGTCGCAAGCGAAAGATCTGCCAATCAAAGATTGGGTGAAACTTGCGGTTAACCGTGCTCGTGCAACGAACTCGCCAGCTATCTTCTGGTTGAACGAAGCCCGTGCTCACGATGCAAACCTAATCAAGAAGGTAAACACTTACCTAGCGGATCACGACACTGCGGGCCTAGACATTCAAATTCTAGCGCCAGAAGAAGCCATTGCGTTTACGCTAGATCGCGTTAAAGCAGGTCAAGACACTATCTCTGTAACGGGTAACGTATTACGTGACTACCTAACGGATCTTTTCCCAATCCTAGAGCTAGGCACCAGTGCGAAAATGCTGTCTATCGTACCACTGCTAGCAGGCGGCGGTTTATACGAAACAGGTGCTGGCGGCTCTGCGCCAAAACACGTACAGCAATTTGAGAAAGAATCTCACCTACGTTGGGATTCATTAGGTGAGTTCCTAGCACTGGCAGTGTCTATCGAAGACTTAGGTCAAAAGACAAACAACAGCCAAGCACTGCTGATTGCTGAAGCGCTAAACCAAGCCACTAGCCAACTGTTGACGAATAACAAGTCTCCACTGCGTAAAGTAGGTCAGCTAGATAACCGTGGCAGCCACTTCTACCTAGCAATGTATTGGGCTCAAGCACTAGCTGCGCAAACGCAAGACGCTGATCTTCAAGCTAAATTTGCAGGTATCGCTGAGTCATTAACGACCAACGAAGCGAAGATTTTGGCTGAAATAGAAGCAAGTGAAGGTAAGGCAGTTGACCTAGGCGGTTACTTCCAACCTGATTTTGATAAAGCATCAGCGGCAATGCGCCCAAGCGCAACCCTAAACGCGATCATTGGTTAATCTCTAACTTAATGATATAAATAGAAAAGCAGCCAATTTGGCTGCTTTTTTTTGACCGTATAAAAGACAAAACACACGTCACACTAAGGATAACCCTTACACCAAATTGTCTGCTTTTATGCCACAATCGCATTTTTTTTCACCAGTTTGCTTTATGGTAAAGCAAGTTTTTCATCTAAAAGGGTCACTTATGAAGCGCGCCATTCACGGTATCACGCTATTGCTTAGCTGCATTTTTATGTTCCATGCACAAGCGGTAGAAGTGAAAGACGTCGACGGAAATATTCTGCCCTACTACGAAAACAATACCTTCACGGGTGACTTAGATGAGATAAAAGAGCGTAAAGTTATTCGCGCCTTGGTCACTTATAGCCGTACCGATTTCTTTATCCATCACGGCCACTTCAAAGGCATGCAATTTGAATTGCTTAAACGCTACGAAGACAGCCTCAATAAAGGCGTGAAAAAAGAAGTCGATAAAATTCGTATCAAATACGTGCCCGTGCGTTTTGATCAGCTTATTCCAAGTTTAGAAGAAGGCCACGGCGATATTGCCGCCGCCTTTTTAAGCATCACCCCACACCGTCAACGCCGCGTTGCGTTCGCCACCAGTTTAGCCACCAGCGTTGATGAAATTCTGGTGACGGATAAAACCATCGACAGCGTCACAGGCTTTCACGACTTATCCGGCTTAGACATTACCGTGCTCAAAGGCAGCAGCTATATCGAGCACCTCAATACCATCAATCGTATTTTAACCAAACAAGGTCGCTTGCCCATTAACGTGATTGAAGCGGACAAAAATTTATTGTCTGAGGATATTTTAGAAATGGTCAACGCCGGCATTGTTAAAGCCACCCTGATAGACGATTACAAAGCCGAGCTGTGGGCGCAAGTGTTTGATAACATTGTTGTACACAAAGACATGCCGATTAGTATTAACAACTACGTTGGCTGGGCCGTTCGCCAGAACAACCCGCAGCTGCAACAAAGCCTGACTGAGTTTGTCGAAAAGCAAGCCAAGCAAGGCACCTTGGTTGGCAACAGCCTGTTTAAAACCTATTACGAAAATACCCAGTGGATCAAAGCGGCAGACGTTCAAGGCCAAAAAGATAAACTGGCAAAATTGGCCCCAATTTTTCAAAAATACGCGGATAAATACGACTACGACCCCATCGCCCTTGCCGCGCAAGGTTATCAAGAGTCAACCCTAAACAATAACGCCGTTAGCCATCGCGGCGCGGTCGGTATTATGCAAATCATGCCCTCTACCGCCAAAGAAATGGGCATGCAAAACTTTAGACAACTAGAGGCAAACATCGCCACCGCGGCTAAATACGTAGCCTGGCTAAAGCGTCACTTTGTTAACGACCCAGGCATAAAAGAAGGCGAAGACTTGCCTTTGATTTGGGCGGCTTACAACGCGGGCCCTGGGAATTTTGCAAAAATGCAAAAGCGCGCTGAAAAGATGGGATTAGATAAAAACGTCTGGTTTGGCAATATGGAAATCGCAGCGGGCATGCAAACGGGGCGCGAAACGGTGCAATACGTAGCAAACGTCTATAAATATTACTTGGCTTACACCCTGTCACAACAAATTGAGCAACAAAAAGCCGACGCGATTGCGACCAAACAGCCCGAAGACAGCTAAACGCCATGGCAGACAAACGGAGAAAATCATCTCTATTGTTGCCCATCGACACTGAATAACCGCTGAGCTGACTCGCGACCTGGTTCAGCTCAAGTTCAGTACGCACACCCTACACTCTTACTTGTTCAACGAGTAATTCAAAGAGTGCCTAATGAAACGAGTGTGTCTGCTGGGGATGACAATGTATGGCTTACAGCCCTTAACGGTGGTAGCTGAAGTCAGTAAACCCAACCCACAACTGCCCGACCAAGTCGTCACTTGGTCAACCTTGGCGGCAAAACACATGGCTTGCGCCGAACAAGCGATGGACAGCAAAGACATGGTAAGCGCTGCGTTGCACAAAGGGGAAAGCTTATCCGCTTACCAAAAAGGGCTCTCACTCTCGCAGCAGCACAATATGGCTGATAAATTCAAGTGGACCACGGTACACTACAAGGCTTGGTTTTTAGACAACCACCACCTTAGCCCAAGTGACTGTCTTATCGATTTCTAAGGGAGCCTCTCTAAGATGTACTCAATTTCACCTTAAAACATATTTTATTCACGCGTCAGCCATATCCCGCAGGCGTAATTCACTTGCCAGCGCACAATGGCCAAGGCTACTATCTATGCAGAACCATTCTGCATAGCCACCTTGAGTCCGAGCCATGAATATTGACGTATCGTCTTTAGATTTGAACCTGGTGAAACTGATCGCCGCTTTGATCAAGTTTAAAACTACCAAGGCCGCCGCAGATCAACTGGGCATGTCTCAAGCCAGCGTCAGCCGCAATTTAGCCAAAGCAAACCAAGCGTTTGGCGCCCCGCTTTTTGTGCGAGGCTCTCATGGTATGAGCCCAACTGCGCTGGCTTTTAAGCTTGCCGCAGTGGAGCAAGCAATGCTTGCGCCGTTGCAATTTGCCCTTGAAGATTATTTTGAGTTTGAACCGCAGCAGTTTATTGGCGAACTCATTATTGCGATAGATCCCTACATTATGGAAGAACAATCGCCGCGAATGGTCACGTCATTGCGCCATCACCTACCACAGGCGCAGCTTAAGTTCATTTTGTGGAACAAACACAGTTTGGCAGAGTTGTATGCCGGCGCATTTGACTACTGCGTATTAGACCAAGATATGAGTTTGCCGCAAGATGTGTTTATGCAACCGCTGTACGCTGAGCACGCAAGCATCATTGCCAAAAACCAACACCCGGTGCTTAGCCAAGATTTTAATTGGCAACAACTCACCGAGTTACCCTTGGTATTATTGCCCGCCCCAAACAAAGCCGAGCCTTATACCTTGGTGGAACAAGCCTATTTAGATCAAGGCATTCAACCCCGCATCGCTTTTACCACTCACAGTCTCACTGCCGCGTGCCGCTACTTAACCGAGTCAAATGCCATTATGTTTGGCAGCTCAAGCACTGCGCGTCAATTTTCGGGGTTACAACAATACCCCTTACCGCAAACTTCACTAAAACTTCCGGACTTTCGGGTGTTTGGAGGCTGTTTGCAAACCCGCCGTAACCAACCTAAATACGCATACTTGCATCAAGTTATGCAAGATTGCTTTAACCCCGTTGGCCACTGAGCGCTGATTTGCCCACCCACGGTTAACCCGATACCAGCTCTGCAACGGTAGAACAAGGTATCTTTGCCGTTCATGCCTCTTACGTTAAACAAACCCCACTTAACTGACTGAGTGACTGAAGCGCTCTGCTGAAAACCAATTTGATATTCATTTTTGTATACCTGCTATCCCTTCACCTTTTGAATGTGAATAACTAATATGCACTCATCAACTCAGGTAAGCACCGCTTTTTGATACTTGAATATAATCTCGGTGACCTGAATAGGAGGAAGCAATGTGGTTAGCAAGAGGATTTTTATTATTCGCAATTTTAGCTGAAATTGCCGGTACAAGCTCAATGAAGCTGGCGGGCGATTCGGGCAACGTATGGGGCTATTTGGCTATGTACACACTGATAGCACTTTCATACTTCAGCCTCTCTTTAGCAGCAAAGAAAATAGCCATTGGCGTGGCATACGCTTGCTGGGAAGGCTTAGGCATTGCTTTGATTACGTTGACTTCGGTATTTTTTTTCGAGTCTAGCTTATCGGCGCAGCAACTGGTGGGATTGCTATTAGTAATTGTCGGGGTGGTTTTGGTTACCTTGGGCGAGAGTCATGACAGCCCAGAGAGTCGTTCTGAAACCAATAAGCAAGTGACGACAGAGCCACAAATTGTTGCCGGCAAGCGCGTTAAAACAGCTTAATCATTGTGAAGTTCTAACGCTTTCAACATTTCAAAAGGAGAAGATCATGAATGCATTTTTAACCGTTTCATTTGGATTCGTGGTGCTGGCCGCTATCATGGATATTATCGCCAATATGGCGTTGGCTAAGTCAAATGGCTTTCAAAATAAGGCCTGGGGTTTTGCCGCTATTGCTTTAGTGTTAACCGCCTTTACCTTGCTGGCACAAGCTGTAAAAGGCATGGATCTGGCTATTGCCTACGCAAGTTGGGGCGCCATCGGCATTTTAGGCACCGCGCTCGGCGGTTGGTTGCTTTTCAACCAAACCCTTAAGCCTATTGGCTGGTTAGGTATCGCTTTGATGATAAGCGCGGTGATCATCATGAAAACTGCCTAACCCCGCTCTGGTATAGAAACAATTTAGCCCTTGCTATAAGCCTCGCTCCGTTCACATGTATGGCCTTGGCATAGACTGTAATGATACCAATAAAGGTTCAGGTTAAGCGCTATTAAACTCGCGGTCATCTTTTATGGTAAGCGTGACTACATAACTAAGTTTGTTCAAAGGTGCATGTTGCCGTTTTATTCCAACGCGTATGCGCCAGCAATGCTTGCCCCATTTAGGGCCTCGCCGCCCAGCCCTATCAACTCACAAAAACCTTAAAGCTTTATATCCCGTCACGCGGTCACTGCGGCGGTGGGCTCGCGCAATGGCAAGCCTATTCAATTAATTAATCCGCTTTTTCATAGGGACTGAGAGCATAATAATGAGGCCTAACGGCCTTAGCCACACTGCCAAGAAACAGGTGAAAGTCACATATCAAAGGCCGCGATATGGTGCAAACAATTGGTTTACGTTGACCTTTGCCTTGAGTTTGGTTGCCAAAAGGTAAAGGCCTGCCAATTTTCGGTGAATAAACAAGGCGTCTACGGGCGGCGTGTGCCACTCAGACTTGTCTTTGTTGATAGACATGCCAGTGTGTTTAATCTTTTGCGCGAGGTCACTTTGGCCAAAATCATATTCCGAACTTGCGCGAATAGGCTCACAAGCCAACGCAAACAGCTTAAGTACCTTGCTGAGATATTCCGGGTCGATATCTTGGTTGAAAAAGCCAATTTTTTTGGCCCCTTGGTACATGGCCGTTTCGTCATTGTCGGCGCCGGCCGCAATCAAAGCTTTATAGCCTTCACTGATGTGCACGGGGATTTTTCTGGTAGCGCCAAAATCCAGTAAGCCTATTTTTTGACTGTCTTGTTGGTAGCGATAATTGGCAAAGTTTGGATCGGTTTGCATTAAGCAAAAATCAAACAGCTCTTTGAAAAATAAATCGATTAACGACGTGGCGATGTTATCTCGACACGCTTGCGACAAATCTACAGTCTGATCGATGTCGACCCCTTCGACATAAGACATGACCAAAATATTACCGTTGCTGATTTCAGTGTTAACCTTGGGTAAGGTAAATTTGTCAGTGGTGAGCTTGGCGCGATAAGCCGCCACATACTCTGCCTCTTGTTCATAATCTGCTTCGGCAATCAGTTGCTGCTTGGCTTCCTCAAACAGCGGCGTAAGGTCAAGTTGCTGCGGCAATAAGCCGGATATACGCAACAAGGTAACGAGGTTATCCACGTCGCTGCCAATAGAGGCTTTCACGCCCGGATATTGCACTTTTACCGCTAACTTTTTAACTTGCTCATCGTAGGCAAGGTGCACTTGGCCAATTGAAGCAGACGCAAAAGGCCGCAGCTCAAAGTGGCTAAAATTATCAACCCACTGGGTGCCCCACTCCTGCTCAAGCAACTGAACCAACTGCTTATGTAACATGGGCTGCGCATCTGCGCGCAATTTTGCGAGTAATTGACTTAAGTCTTCTGGCAGTAGATCGCCGCCGTCCATCGACAGCAACTGCCCAAGTTTCATCGCTGCGCCGCGAAGATGAGACAGTTTATCCGCCAATTGCTCAATGTTTCGAGGTTGCAACACTAACTGGTCCAATTTTGGAGATTGGCCTTTGCTGACTTGTTTCGCGCCCTCAAGCATCACGTTTCCGGCTACTTTTGCCGCCAATGAGCCCAGCTTTGACAATCGCGCAAACCGAGAGGTAGGAACTTTGGTGCCTTTTTTATCTGTCATGTTTTTCTCTGGTATAACAATATGAATCAAGATACGTCTCAGGTGATAATAGTGATCTTTTAGCGAGATAAAGACTGCCTACCCAAACAAATAATAGCCACGCCTTGTCCACTTTCCCTTTGTTGTAGCCTAGTGTTGTAGCCTAGAACAGTTGCTCTTAGCAGTAGCCTAAATCTTAAGAGTGCATTAAAAAAGGCTTCGGCTAGAAAAGTGAGCAGCGCCCCAAAGCAAAAAAAAAATTTAACGGCGGCATTGAATGGCATTAGCTGAAATATGGTAGACGCACATTTACTCACCCCTTTTAAACAGCCCTTATTTGTTGCAAAAAAACATTTGCAGTAAATATGCTGCATACTTTTTCACCAATACCTTTTAAATTGCTGCGTTTGCCGTTGCCACTTATCAATTAGTGAAACGCTCCTGGGAGGCTCAGTTAAGATTGTGTCGCCGGTTTTATACACTCAAAGCCCGTGGCAAAGAATACAACAAAGTCGTGACGGCCGTTGCCAGAG
>NZ_QZCH01000003.1 GCF_003596335.1 Motilimonas pumila | reverse complement strand
AGAATCACTTCCATGTATCGTGCTCAATGATCTGATCGCAGTTTTCGAGAAAGGTTCCCTATTTAGTCAACAACGCCCAACATATATATACCCATTATTAGCTTAAAAACAAAACTTCGTCTGACAGGCGTAATTTAATCAAGTCTTTATAAAAAGATCCACTAGTGTATGCAAAATAATTGATATTTAATTTAATCAAATAGCCCTTATTTGACTAATTTGTTATGTGTTTTATGTTTTTTCCAATAAAAAACCCTCCTGAGAGGGTTTTTTTTGGTTTATTTTACTTTTTTTGCATTACACAGCTTGAGTAAAAATAACCTTCTCAGCCTTTTCAGTATAGCTTGGAAGCTGATCAAAGTTTAGATATCTGTATGTATCTGCAGCAGTTGCATCTAATTCTTTGGCGTAGGTCATATATTCATCAACAGAAGGTAACTTACCAATAATGGCGGCTACAGCGGCTAATTCTGCTGAACTCAGATAAACATTCGCTCCCGTACCAAGACGGTTAGGGAAGTTACGAGTTGAAGTTGACACTACGGTAGAATTATCTGCTACGCGCGCTTGGTTACCCATACATAATGAACAACCTGGCATTTCTGTACGTGCGCCCACTTTACCGTAGATGCTGTAGTAACCTTCGTCAGTTAGCTGCTGTTCGTCCATCTTGGTTGGCGGAGCCACCCATAGACGTGTTGGCAGTTGACCTTGGTACTGATTAAGCAGTTTACCTGCCGCACGGAAGTGACCAATGTTAGTCATACAAGAACCGATGAACACTTCATCAATGTGCTCGCCAGCTAGCTCGCTTAGTAGCTTAACGTCATCTGGGTCGTTAGGGCATGCAAGGATTGGCTCTTTTACATCTGCAAGATCAATCTCGATCACAGCAGCATATTCTGCGTCGGCATCACCTTCCATTAGTTCAGGGTTAGCTATCCACTCTTCCATTGCGGTAATACGACGCTCAATGGTACGTACATCACCGTAACCTTCCGCTAGCATCCACTTAAGCATGACAATGTTAGAGTTTAGGTACTCTTTGATAGGCTCTTCGTTTAGCTTGATAGAACAACCCGCAGCACTACGCTCAGCAGAGGCATCTGAAAGCTCAAACGCTTGTTCTACTTTCAGGTCTGGCAGACCTTCAATTTCAAGTACGCGGCCAGAGAAGATATTCTTCTTACCGGCTTTCTCAACCGTTAGTAGGCCTTGTTGAATAGCGTAATAAGGAATCGCGTTTACTAGGTCACGCAATGTAATGCCCGGCTCTAGCTCACCTTTGAAGCGAACCAATACCGACTCTGGCATATCCAATGGCATCACGCCTGTCGCAGCAGCAAATGCCACTAGGCCAGAACCCGCAGGGAAAGAAATACCCAGTGGGAAACGTGTATGTGAATCGCCACCAGTACCAACTGTATCTGGCAGTAGCATACGGTTTAACCAAGAGTGGATAACACCATCACCAGGGCGCAGAGATACACCGCCACGATTCATGATGAAGTCTGGCAACGTATGGTGTGTGTTCACATCAATTGGCTTAGGATAAGCCGCAGTGTGACAGAATGACTGCATGGTAAGGTCTGCAGAGAAACCTAGACATGCTAAGTCTTTCAGCTCGTCGCGCGTCATTGGACCTGTGGTATCTTGCGAACCAACTGTGGTCATCTTAGGCTCACAATATTGACCAGGACGTACACCGGTCACGCCACACGCTTTACCTACCATTTTTTGTGCTAGCGTGAAGCCTTTGCCAGTATCAACAGCGTCTTCAGGTAGGTTGAATACGTCAATCGGGCCTAGGCCTAATGAAGTACGCGCGCGATCAGTAAGGCCACGACCAATGATAAGTGGAATACGGCCACCGGCGCGTACTTCATCTAGGATGACATTGGTTTTTAGTTCAAACGTTGTGATTTGCTCGCCAGTTTCAGCGTTCTTCACCACACCTTGGTGCGGGTAGATTTCAATCACGTCACCCATGTTTAGGCTTTCAACGTCCATTTCGATTGGTAAAGCACCAGAGTCTTCCATCGTGTTAAAGAAGATAGGCGCAATTTTACCACCGATACAAACACCGCCAGCACGTTTGTTTGGCACGTTTGGAATGTCATCACCCATGAACCAAAGCACAGAGTTAGTTGCAGATTTACGAGATGAACCCGTACCTACTACGTCACCAACGTAAGCCAACTGGTGGCCTTTTTCTTGTAGCGCTTTGATTTGCTCAATTGGGCCAATTTCACCCGCTTTGTCAGGGTTGATACCTTCACGCGCGTTCTTTAGCATAGCTAATGCGTGCAGCGGGATATCAGGACGAGACCATGCGTCTGGCGCTGGAGATAGGTCATCAGTGTTCGTTTCACCGGTTACTTTAAATACGGTAACAGTGATTTTCTCAGGTACTTCTGGTTTTTCTAAGTACCACTCAGCATTGGCCCAAGATTCAAGCACTTGCTGCGCAAATTTATTACCCGCTTTGGCTTTTTCTTCCACGTCGTAAAAAGCATCAAACATCAATAAAGTGTGAGATAGTGCTTTTACAGCTAATGGCGCTAGGGCATCGTTATCAAGCTGGGCAATCAGAGGCTCAATGTTGTAACCGCCTTGCATAGTGCCTAGTAGCTCTGTGGCTTTTTCAGCTGATAGGATTGGTGATGTTGTTTCACCTTTGGCAACTGCCGCTAAGAAGCCCGCTTTTACGTAAGCAGCTTCATCAACACCTGGCGGTATACGCTCAGATAACAGTTCCAGTACAAACTCTTCTTCGCCAGCAGGTGGGTTTTTAACTAGCTCAACCAGTGCCGCTGTTTGTTCAGCGTCTAATGGTTTAGGAACCACTCCCTGGGCAGCACGCTCTTCGACGTGTTTACGGTAGGCTTCAAGCACGACTTGTTCCTCATATTGTTATCACCAATTAGGGTGATTTATCCTTGACGGGGGCACAGCATAAAGATTTAACCAAACGAGGGATTGCCTGCGTGGCTAACTCCTAAGCCATGTGACCATAATTAGAAGCAGCGAGAGTATACCGGAATTAGTGCAAAAATTGAATTTAATACGTCAGTAAATTATTTCAATTTTGTTATCAGGTTATTAAAATCAATACAAACTCCCCTAACCCATTTTGCCAATGAACTTTGCCCAACTTAAGCAACCCGATTTAATCAAACAAGCCTGTTATGTTAATGGTCAATGGCTAACGACAGAGAGTCGCCTCGATGTTTTTAATCCCGCTAATGGTGAACAGCTCGGTCACATTCCTTGCTTAAACCCGCCCCAAGTGGAGCAAGCTATCCACAGCGCTCAACAGGCATTTAACAATAACCAGGAATCTGATTGGCCTCAGCGGTGCCAGCAATTACTGCGCTGGCACCAGTTAATCATGGAGCACAAAAGCGATTTAGCATTCATTATTTGTTTAGAGCAAGGCAAGCCCTTAAACGAAGCCCTTGCTGAAATCGAATACGCCGCCTCTTTTGTACGTTGGTTTGCAGATTTTAGACAATTTGACCACGGTGAAACCTTAGCTTCGCCCTTACCAAATAAACAATTCCAGACCCAACATGCCCCCTTAGGCGTGGTCGCGATGATTACGCCCTGGAATTTCCCTGCAGCGATGGTGTTACGTAAAGCAGCCGCAGCGCTGGCTGCCGGTTGCACCTTGGTGATTAAAGCTTCGGAGTTAACCCCTTTTACCGCCAATGCACTGGTTGAGCTAGCGCATCAAGCAGGGTTTCCAGCTGGAGTCATCAATATTGTTAGCGGTGATGCCGCGCAAATTGGTCTGCAGTTTTGCCAACACGGGGCAATTAAAAAGCTATCTTTCACCGGCTCAACCCGCGTGGGCAAAATCTTAATGACACAAAGCGCGCCGCAACTGCAGCGTTTATCGCTGGAGCTCGGCGGCAACGCCCCCTTTATTGTTTTTGAAGATGCCGATTTAGATGCAGCTGTCGCCGGCCTTATCGCCAGTAAATTACGTAACAATGGCCAGACGTGCGTGGCCAGTAATCGGATATATATCGCTAAAGCGGTGGCTTCTGCGTTTAATGAGAAGTTGCTCGCTCGACTTTCAGCGCTGTCTTCTGGCTATGGTTGGCAAGCGGGTGTTGACTGTGGCCCACTTATCAATCAACACGCTAAAACAAAGCTGCAACAGTGGATTAAAGAAAGCGAGGCGCTGGGAGCCGAGCGGGTGTTTGAGCAAGTAAACATCGCAAGTGCCGCAAATTTCTTTCCCATTACGGTACTCAATAAGGTAACCGATGAAATGCCCGTCGCTCAACATGAACTGTTTGGCCCAGTCATCGCACTGCAAACGTTTACCGATGAAACCGAAGCGATCCAACGGGCCAATCAAACCGGCGCAGGTTTAGCGGCGTATTGTTACAGCTTAAATATCCATCGCTGCCAGCGACTCAGTCAACAGTTACAATACGCCATGATAGGCATCAACGAAGGCATCATTTCCGCGGCGGTGAGTCCTTTTGGTGGCATTAATGAATCCGGCTTTGGCCGCGAAGGCAGCCACTTAGGGTTAGCGGAGTATCAATACGTGAAGAGTATTTGCTACGGACTTGGCAACTAGATAAGGGGCACAGGCACCTTATCTAGGCGCTTCATTATTGTAAAAATGGCGTACCCAGGTATAAATACACTGCGGAGTTACCGCCTTCGCTTAAACCAGCGGCCAGAATAATCGGGCCAATGTTAGAGTTCACCGCCAAGCCAATACTGCCGGCGGTGATCATATCTTCAAGTTTGATCTCACTGCTGCTTTGCCAAGTATTGCCTTGTTCAATTGACATGGATAAGTACATTGGCAGCTTAAACGCCCCAAAGTCGTTATCCAGCATCCGGTAGTTATATACCAAAGAAGCAAAAGTTTTATAATTACCCGATAGCTCGTACTGCGACAACCCAGATAGATTTTGATAACCGCCCAAATCTTTAACGACTGCCGGCACCTTAAGGTCTGAGTCGATGCCGCCATAGCTTAATCGCATGATACCGGTGTGGCGACCCCATGTTTTCGCCCCGCGCCAATCAATGTCGTATGAGACAGACTCATCATCTATGCCTTGAGAAGATTGATAAGCATAAAGCACATTAAGGTCAAGCTGCTGCCCTGTGGTCGGGAAGTTTAAATCATCCAGCGTGTCGACTCCTACAAAAAAGAACGGGCCTTGCACGGTAAAGTCTTCTTTAAAACTGGTACCAATAACGTCTACTTCGCCGTATTCATAACTCCAACCACTGCTGACGATGGCATTAGCACGGATGTTCCAACCTAAGGATGTTAGCCCTTTATAGGTGGTATAGTCGGTTTGAAAATACTGCACCGAGCTGGAGTCTTCTGAGTTTACAAAAAAGTTACGCTCTTGTTGGTTAAATTCGCCGGCAACGTTCCAATAAAACTGCTGCAAATCGCCTAAAGGCGTATAAAATTCAGTAAATAAGCGACTGCGAGTACCGACTAACGCTTCAGAGCGCCACTCCGCACCCCATGCGTTTAAGTCAGATAGCGTATATGCTGCGCCAATAGTCACTTCGGAATCTCGCCCGAGCTGCTCTAGGCCGAATGAAAAGTCAAAATACCCCGGCCCCCAAGACTTTTCATCGGCGACCACCTTCAAAACGGTTTCGTCTTTAAAGGTGAGTATTTCGTAATCAACCCGCTGAAAAATATCCAGGGCGTATAAGTCCTTAATGTCTTCTTCTAATTGCTCTTGCTGATACAGTTTACCGGCCTTAATGCCAAGCAAAGCCTCAATTGAGCTATCGGCTAACTTAGAGTTCGACTCTATTTGCACGCGATCAACAATAATGCCGTCTGCGGTACTTGAAAACCCTGCGCGACGAGTTTGTTTGCGCGTTAAATAAACTTGGTAGTCAGTATCAGAAAGCCCTAGTTTGGTGAGTTTAGTTAGATGGGCGCTCGCCGCCGCTTCACCAAGCGGCAAAGCTTGGGGCATATCCTCAAATGCTCCCGTGCCTATGGCGTCAATTTCGGGTCGGATCAAGATATCTTGCTCAGTCATCAATGCAATTTGCTGCTGGGTACTTGAGCGCGTCATATAGCTGGAAAGCTGATCTAAAATGGCGATATAAGAGTCTAAGTCTTCTTTGTTACTTAAACTTGAGCCGATATCAACGGCAATGATAATATCCGCGCCCATTTCTTTGAGCACATCTACCGGTAAATTATTGACGATACCGCCGTCTGCCAAAAATCGACCATCAACCTCAGCCGGCTTTAACGCACCAGGGACGGACATACTGGCTTGCATGGCTGTCACTAAGTTGCCTTTGGTGAGCACATAAGGCTCCATTTTTTCTAGATCGAGAGCCACCGCGCGATAAGGAATGGGCATCTGGTCAAAGTGCTTAAAGTTAGCCACGCTTTTAGTTGAAAGGCGCAGTAACTTCGCCATGCTCTCACCTTGAATAAAGCCATAAGGCAAGGCGAACTCTTTGCCGTTAAAGCCAATATCAGAATCTATGGTGAAGTCATCTCGTTGCTGTTTTTTACGATAACTGAGGCGCTGGCGCTCGATACGGTCGGAAAAGCCTTCATTCCAAGGCGTGCTAAGCATCAAGGTTTCAATTTCTTCGGCAGATAAGCCCAAGCCATACATGGCGGCAACGTACGCCCCCATCGAAGTGCCCGCGACATAGTCTATTGGAATGTTGTGCTGCTCTAACACTTTTAATACGCCGACATGGGCTGCCCCCTTGGCTCCACCGCCGCCTAAGGCTAAGCCAATTTTAGGGCGAGGCTGAGCAATAGACACACTAGCCAAGAGCAAACACGTTACAAATACACACCAGCGATACATTTCAACATCCGTTTAATAACTGCTTAATATCAAGTTGCGCCACAAATAGCGCCAAACTATGCGAACATCTTAGCAATGACAGCCAGAATATTATCTGCTTAGATCAAAAAAGGCGACTCGAAAGTCGCCTTAATCTCAACGCCCAACCGCCATTACTTTTTCTTAACGGCTTTTGGGTTTGGAAGGTCAGTGATAGAGCCTTCGTATACTTCTGCAGCTAAACCAACAGACTCATGCAACGTTGGGTGAGCGTGTATTGTCAACGCAATATCTTCAGCGTCAGCGCCAAGCTCGATAGCCAAGCCGATTTCGCCAAGTAGTTCACCTGCGTTAGTACCCACAACAGCACCACCAATCACACGGTGAGTATCTTTATCAAAGATAAGCTTGGTCATACCGTCTGAACAATCCGATGCAATTGCACGACCAGACGCAGCCCACGGGAACACCGCTTTTTCAAAGTTAACGCCTTGCTCTTTAGCTTCTTTCTCTGTAAGACCAACCCAAGCGACTTCTGGCTCAGTGTAAGCAATCGAAGGAATCACTTTAGGATCAAAGTAGTGTTTCTTACCTGCAATGACTTCTGCTGCTACGTGGCCTTCATGCACACCTTTGTGTGCCAACATAGGTTGACCAACAATATCACCAATCGCATGAATGTGGCTTACGTTCGTGCGCATTTGCTTATCAACTTCGATAAAGCCGCGCTCAGTCACGTTAACACCGGCTTTTTCAGCGTCTAGGTTGAGACCGTTTGGAACACGACCTACCGCCACTAGCACTGCGTCGTAAGCTTTCGGCTCAGCAGGCGCATTTTTACCTTCAAAAGTCACGTATACCGCGTCTTCTTTTGCTTCAACGGCCGTTACTTTCGTCTCCAGCATGATGTCGAATTTCTTCTTCACACGCTTGGTATAAACTTGAATGATGTCTTTGTCAGCCGCAGGAATTAGCTGGTCAGCAAACTCTACTACGTCAATGTTAGAACCAAGTGCACTGTATACCTGGCCCATTTCTAGACCAATAATACCGCCGCCCAGTACCAATAAACGCTCAGGTACAGTTTTCAGTTCTAGCGCGCCCGTTGAATCCCAAATACGTGGGTCATCATGGGGAATAAATGGCAATTTAACTGGGCGAGAGCCCGCTGCAACAATGGCGTTGTCGAAGTTAACGGTAGTTTTACCATTTTTGCCTTCGACTTCGATGCTGTTAGGTCCAGTAAATTTACCAAAACCTTCAACCACTTTAACTTTACGCATCTTAGCCATGCCGCCAAGACCGCCAGTTAGCTGGCTAACAACTTTATCTTTCCAGATACGGATTTTGTCGATATCGGTTTGCGCTTCACCAAAGAGAACACCGTGCTCAGACAGTGCTTTGGCTTCTTCAATTACTTTTGCAACGTGTAACAAGGCTTTAGAAGGAATACAGCCAACGTTTAGACAGACACCGCCTAGCGTTGAATATTTTTCAATTAGTACTGTTTCCAAACCTAAATCTGCTGCGCGAAATGCGGCAGAGTATCCAGCAGGGCCGGATCCTAGCACGACTACCTGTGCTTTCACTTCGTTACTCATTTTGGCCTCTTATTGTTTCGGCTTGTCGGGAAAAAACCCAGCAAGTTTACAAGTATGTTATAAAAATGGAAGAAAAAAGGTCGGCAAACGCCGACCTGTTAACATTTACAGTACCAATTTACGTAAATCGGCGAGTAAACCGTTGATGGTGGTGATGAATCGCGCACCATCCGCACCGTCAATTACACGGTGGTCGTAAGACAGTGCCAACGGCACCATTAGGCGCGGTTCAAATTCACTGCCATTCCATTTTGGCTTCATTTCAGACTTAGACACACCTAAGATGGCCACTTCAGGGGCATTGACGATTGGCGTGAATTGCGTACCACCAATACCACCAAGGCTAGAGATACTCATTGAGCCGCCTTGCATGTCTTTACCGGTTAGCTTGCCATCACGGGCTTTCTTAGAAATTTCAGCCAAGTCACGGCTTAGTTCATGAATGCCTTTGTTGTTCACATCTTTCACTACTGGTACTACAAGACCGTTTGGCGTATCGACTGCCACACCGATGTTGATGTAGCTCTTGTAGATAATGTGCTCGCCGTCTTCAGCCAAAGAGGTATTGAACTTAGGATGCAGTTCAAGGGCTTTTGCCACCGCTTTGATGATAAAGATAAGCGGGCTGATCTTGATGCCATTGCCAATCTTCGCGTTCATCGCGTTTTCGCTCTTACGGAAGCTTTCTAACTCGGTGATATCGGCTTCGTCAAACTGAGTAACATGAGGGATGGTCACCCAGTTACGGTGCAGCGCAGGGCCAGAGATCTTCTGGATGCGAGACATTTCAACCGTTTCGATATCGCCAAATTTAGCGAAGTCTACCTTAGGCGCTTTCACTACTTGTAAGCCGTTACCGCCACCCACTGAAGTGGCTGCAGTGGCTTTTGGACGCGACAGTTCGTACTTAACGTAAGCCTGCACGTCTTCTTTGATGATACGAGATTTACGACCCGTGCCTTTTACCTTGCTAAGGTCAACGCCAAACTCACGCGCTAAGCGACGTACTGACGGAGAAGCATGCACTGTAGCACTGCCTTTGCTGTCAGCAGCACTTGGGTGATGCGGCACAGGTGGTGGCTTAGGCGCAGCTTGTTGTGGCGCTGCTTGTTGCGGTGCAGGAGCGGCTGGTGCAGCTACCGGAGCAGGAGCCGCGGGGGCGCTACCTTGCACTTCAACTAAAGCAACCAAAGTGCCTTCAGACACTTTATCACCTACATTGACTTTTAGCTCTTTAACCACGCCTGAGAATGGCGCAGGCACTTCCATTGAAGCTTTGTCGCCTTCAACGGTAATCAGGCCTGCTTCTTCTTCAATGCTATCGCCAACAGCAACCAAAACTTCGGTTACTTCGACTTCGTCACCGCCAATATCTGGCACAATGACTTCTTTAATTTCCGCGGCTGCTGGGGCTGCAGGCGCTGCTGCCTGAGCTGGCGCGGCTTGCTCTGCTACAGGGGCCGGAGCTACTGCAGCAGGTGCGGCTGCGCCGGTTTCAACTACGACAATCAAGCTGCCTTCAGAAACCTTGTCACCCACTGCTACTTTGATTTCTTTAACCGTACCCGCCACTGGTGCCGGTACTTCCATAGAAGCTTTATCGCCTTCAACTGAAATCAAGCCTTGCTCTTCTTCAATAACGTCGCCAACTGCAACCAAAATTTCAGTTACGTCAACTTCGTCCGCGCCGATGTCAGGCACAGTGATCTCTTGAGTTGCACCGCCAGCAGCAGGTGCAGCCGCTGGTGCTTGGGTAGTTTCTGCCGCAGGCGCTGCAGCTGGCGCTTCTGCAGCAGGTGCAGGAGCAGCTTCGCCTTCAGCACTGACAGTGACAATCAATGTGCCTTCAGACACTTTGTCACCCACAGCCACTTTAATTTCTTGTACCGTGCCGCCAAAAGGTGCCGGTACTTCCATTGACGCCTTGTCACCTTCAACCGAAATCAAGCCTTGCTCTTCTTCGATTACATCGCCCACAGCAACTAGGATCTCAGTTACATCTACTTCATCAGCGCCGATATCTGGCACTAGAATTTCTTTAATATTAGCCATGCTCTTAATACCTATAATTATGCGTGCAGTGGGTTAACTTTGTTGACGTCAATGCCGTATTTTTCAATCGCTTGTGCAACAACTGACTTCTCAACTGTGCCTTCTTTCGCAAGTTCAGCAAGGGTAGCAACAACCACATAGTGTGCATTAACTTCGAAGTGACGACGTAGATTCTCACGGCTATCACTGCGACCAAAGCCGTCTGTACCCAGAACTTTATATGGACCGGGTACATAAGCACGCACTTGGTCTGCGTAATTTTTCATGTAATCCGTTGCAGCAACAGTGATCACGCCTTCTTCTAAGACAGAAGTAATGTATGGCACTTGCTCTTCAGCTGTTGGGTTTAGCATATTGGTACGCTCAACCGCTTGACCGTCACGGGCTAGCTCGTTGAAAGAAGTCGCACTGTATACCGTGGCATCAATGCCGTAGTCTTCCGCTAGGATGGCCGCAGCTTCACGAACTTGCAGCATGATAGTACCAGAGCTAAGTAGTTGAACCTTACCTTTGCCCTTGCCTTTCACTTCATCAAGCTTGTAAATACCCTTACGAATGCCTTCTTCAACACCTTCTGGCATCTCTGGCTGTTCGTAGTTTTCGTTCATTACGGTTAAGTAGTAGTAGATGTTTTCATTGTCATCGTACATACGCTTAAGGCCGTCTTGCACCACTACCGCTAACTCGTAACCGTATGTTGGATCGTAAGTAATACAGTTAGGGATAACGTTAGCTTGAACGTGTGAGTGACCGTCTTCATGTTGTAGACCTTCACCGTTTAACGTAGTACGACCCGCGGTACCACCGACAACGAAACCACGAGCTTGTTGATCACCAGCCAGCCAAGCCATGTCTCCAACTCGTTGGAAACCAAACATTGAGTAGTAGATGTAGAACGGGATCATCGGGCTGTTATTGGTACTGTAAGACGTTGCTGCTGCCAACCAATCTGCTTTGGCACCCAGCTCGTTAATACCTTCTTGTAGCACCTGACCTTTGATGTCTTCTTTGTAGTAAGCGACTTGGTCTTTATCTTGTGGCGTGTACTTCTGACCTTGGCGAGAATAAATGCCCACTTGGCGGAACAGGCCTTCCATACCAAAGGTACGCGCTTCATCAGGAATGATAGGCACGATACGCTTGCCAATAGACTTGTCTTTTAGCAATACAGTTAGAATACGCACAAACGCCATCGTCGTTGAGATTTGACGACCATTAGAGCCTTTTAGTACTGCATCGAACGCTTTAACTGCTGGGATATCCATGTCGATATCTGAGTTAATACGGCGCTGAGGTAAGAAGCCATTAAGCGCTTCACGGCGCGCCTTCATGTACTTCACCTCTTCCGAGTTTTCTCCCGGGTGGTAGTAAGGGATGTCGGCAAGATCTTCATCGCTTACAGGAATATTAAAACGATCGCGGTAATGTCTGATCGCTTCTACGTCCATCTTCTTCACGCCGTGAGCGATGTTTTTACCTTCACCTGCGTCACCCATGCCGTAACCTTTTACGGTTTTCGCTAGGATAACCGTTGGACGGCCTTTAGTTTCAGCGGCTTTTTTGTAAGCGGCGTAAACCTTGTATGGGTCATGACCACCACGGTTTAGGCGCCAAATGTCATCGTCGGACATGTTAGCAACCATTTCAGCTGTTTCAGGGTGCTTGCCAAAGAAGTGCTCACGGGTGTAAGCGCCGCCTTTTGCTTTAAAGTTCTGGTATTCACCGTCTACCGTCTCTTCCATTAGCTGTAGCAGTTTACCTGACTTATCTTGTGCTAATAGTGGATCCCAGTAACGGCCCCAAATCACTTTAATCACTTCCCAGCCTGCGCCGCGGAACGTACCTTCAAGCTCTTGGATAATCTTAGAGTTACCACGAACCGGGCCATCAAGGCGCTGCAAGTTACAGTTGATAACAAAACATAAGTTATCAAGGCCTTCACGGGCCGCCATGCCAATCGCACCTAATGATTCTGGCTCGTCACACTCGCCATCGCCTAGGTAACAATATACGCGCTGTTTCGAACAATCTTTAATGCCGCGGTCGGTTAAGTATTTAAGGAAACGCGCTTGGTAGATCGCAGAAATCGGACCTAAACCCATAGATACCGTTGGGAACTGCCAGAATTCAGGCATCAATTTAGGGTGCGGGTAAGAAGGCAAACCTTTACCGTCTACTTCTTGACGGAAATTATCTAGCTGCTCTTCAGATACGCGACCTTCTAGGTATGCACGTGAGTAGATACCCGGTGAAATATGACCTTGGAAATATACCAAATCACCACCGTCTTCTTCGCTTGGGCCGCGGAAAAAGTGGTTAAAGCCTACATCATAAAGCGTGGCAGATGATGCAAAGCTAGAGATGTGACCACCTAGATCTAAATCTTTTTTCGATGCACGCAGTACCGTTGCTAACGCATTCCAACGAATGATAGCGCGAATACGACGTTCAAGTACCATGTCACCTGGCATATGTGGTTCTTGACCCGGTGGAATAGTATTCACATACGCAGTTGTTGCATCAAAAGGGAGATGACCACCGCTACGGCGAGTTTTATCAGCTAGCTTTTCAAGCAGGTAGTGAGCACGCTCAGGGCCCTCTTCTGCAATCACCGCTTCAAGTGCTTCTAACCACTCACTCGTTTCTTGTGGATCTAGGTCGTGCTTTTGGATATCTGACATGGCAGTTTCCTATATGTTATTACTGTGACGTGACTGCTTTCACGTAAAACTTATTTAAAAAAATTAAGTTAATCTTTTGCTTGCTGAATTCGGCGTAAAGAGCGCTCAAGGCGGTTTTCTTCACGACCAATTTCCAGCAGGGTTTCTTCAATAAAAACCAAATGGCGATCAGACGCTTCTCTGGCTTGTTTGGGAGCTTTCCCTAAAATGGCGTCTAGCAACATCGCGCGGTGTTGACGAATATCGGTCAAAACCTCAGGGTGATGTTGTATCAACTCTAAGTTGTGTAATACGTTTTGTTCGAGCAGTGGCAACAAACCACGCATGAGATGCAGCAACACCACATTATGAGATGCTTCTACTATGGCCATGTAAAACTGCACCGCAACCTTGGCTTCAGCGGCTAAATCGGCTTGGTTTTGCGCCTGCTGCATATGTTCATAAGCCAGCTTTATTTGCGCAAAGTCCGCTTCTGTGCCCCGAAGAGCAGCGTAAAAAGCTGAAATCCCTTCCAAGCCATGACGAAACTCTAACAAGTCATATTGCGATTCTGGTGTGGAGTTTAGTAGGTCGTATAAAGGGTCGGTTAATCCTTGCCTCAAGCCGGCTTCTACAAAAGTTCCCCCACCTTGGCGACGGGTTAACAGCCCCCGAGCTTCGAGTCGTTGGATAGCTTCGCGTAATGAAGGGCGAGACACATCAAACTGTTTTGCTAATTCACGCTCAGGCGGCATTTTCTGGCCAGGGTTTAAACTCCCTTCCAAGATCATACTCTCTAGTTGCGCTTCGATTACGTCAGCAATTTTTGGTTGTTTGATTTTTTGGTATGTCATGCCATCTCGTTCGAACAATTGGTATTACCAATTTAATTTGGCGCAAAAAATAACAAAGCTGATACATTTTGTCTAGCCAAAACCTGATCTCGATCAAACTAAATAAGTCAAAACGGTATAAATGGTCATACCATTTACATCAGCAGAACGAAATACTGCATCTTGATAACATAATTACAATTTATGTTGTTTGTATGTATAAAAAACCTGCAGTTAAAAATAGTTTATCTGCGAGAAATTGAAAGCAGACGGTGAAATAAGCAGTGCCAAGCTGATAGTGCAACCGACCTCAACATTTGTAACTATGGAGCTGTCTGTCATACAGCAAAAGGGCATGGCCTTATATTGCACCACATTTCGCCTTGGAAGCATTACTCTAGGAGCAAGTTAACCAGTAGTGTTTAAAAAAGTATTAAAGCTTTGCCACCAAGGCCGCTGCAACTAACCCTCCACTAATGCTAAAAAGTGCGACCAGTCAAACCCGGTTCCAGGGTCTGTTTTGCGCCCTGGCGCAATATCAGAGTGGCCCGTAATACGTTCAAGGCTAATGTCTGGGTATTGTCTCATAATGGCCTTGGTAAGCTGCGCAAGCACTTGGTATTGCTCGGCCTCAAACGGGCTGTCATCTGTGCCTTCTAGTTCAATGCCAATAGAAAAATCGTTGCAACGCGTTCGCCCTTTAAATTCAGACACGCCCGCATGCCAAGCGCGCTGATTTAAAGGCACGTATTGAACCAATTCCCCATCGCGGCGTATTAAACAATGAGCCGACACTTTAAACTGATGAATCATTTCAAAGTATTCATGTTCGTTTGGATTTAACTGACCGGTAAACAATTGGTCTATGTATGGGCCGCCGAATTGCGCCGGTGGTAAACTGATGCTGTGTATAACTAATAAGTTAATGTCGTTGAGCTGAGGCCGGCTATCAAAAAAAGGACTGGCAACTTGGCGGGCACAAGCGATATGCCCTTGTGGGCTGACGGTGAGCTGGCGATAAGCACGGGTATCATGAGGCATAAATGAATTCACAAAGGTACTGAATTTGTCTATGTTAGCAGC
The DNA here is from genome assembly GCF_003596335.1 of Motilimonas pumila. GTDB lineage: Bacteria > Pseudomonadota > Gammaproteobacteria > Enterobacterales > CBDFNC01 > Motilimonas > Motilimonas pumila. The sequence continues at coordinate 214,764 of NZ_QZCH01000003.1, read as the reverse complement.
GCAGCAGAGAATAAAGGAAGTGATTATGTCTGAGCCGTCTTCAAAAGAAACGCCTCCAAAGCCATCCACAGCAGCGACTCAAAAGCCACAAAAAGTGGGAAAATGGATGTGGCTTTTTATGTGGCTTATTGCCGCTGCGCTATTATACCAATATTTCGATGACAAATTGGCCAAGCAGTACAATCCTAATCAAAACGTGAGCACAGCAGCAGATGGTCAAACCATCATACTGTTGCAAAACCGCCAAGGCCATTATGTGGCTAACGGCTTTATTAACGGCGTAGAAGTAACGTATTTGCTCGACACGGGAGCCACCTCGACCGTTGTTCCAGAAAAACTGGCGCAAAGAATTGGCCTTAAACCCGGCTATGCCAGTCGAGTTAATACTGCCAACGGCACTATTAACGTTTATAGCACTGAGATTAATAGCTTGAGCATAGGGTCGATAACATTGTACGATCTGCGCGCTCAAATTAACCCTTATATGACCGATGATACCGTGCTGCTCGGCATGAACGTATTAAGGCAGCTAAAATTGGTACAACAAGGTAAGCAGTTGACTCTTAGCTTATAAAAGACAGTCGCTGAATCAATCACAACACAGGAACGCCCATGAAACACGATGAAGTACAGCAGAGCGTAGAGCTTGCCCTTGCCGAAGATCTTAACGGCTTGTCATATTTAGAAGGTGATATCACCGCAAATTTGATCCCTGCTGATACTCAAAGCCAAGCGACCGTGATTACCCGTGAAGCGGGTATTTTCTGCGGCAAAGCCTGGACCGATGAAGTGTTTCACCAGCTGGGTAACTGCGTAGATATTCAATGGCACGTCGCCGACGGCGAAGCCATCAGCCCCAATCAAGAGCTGTTTACCTTAACCGGCCCAGCGCGCATTTTGTTAACTGGCGAGCGCACCGCATTAAACTTTATTCAAACACTTTCAGGCATAGCTACTAGCGTGTTTGAATACAGCCAAAAAATAAAACACACCAATTGTAAGCTGCTAGATACGCGCAAAACCCTACCTGGGCTTCGTAATGCATCTAAATACGCGACCACTTGTGGCGGTGGCTTTAATCACAGATTTGGCCTTTATGATGCTTACTTGATCAAGGAAAACCACATTATGGCTTGTGGTGGTATTGATAAAGCCATTGAAGAAGCAAAAAGACTACAGCCAGGACTTAGAGTAGAAGTTGAAGTGGAAAGCTTAGAGGAACTGGGCCAAGCCATTGCAGCGGGCGCAGATGTCGTTATGCTAGACAATTTTAGCGTCAAGCAGATGCAGCAAGCCGTTACAATAAACGCCGAACAAGGCAAACCGACTAAGCTTGAAGTATCAGGCAACGTCAGCCTTAGCACCATAGCGGAATTTGCAGAAACCGGCGTGGATTACATTTCCGTTGGCGCACTGACCAAGCATGTACAAGCGATTGATTTATCAATGCGTTTTAAAGACAGCAAATAGGCTTAAATTTTTAGAAAAACGGGTTTAAGCGCGATTATTGATAGAAAGCTCTTGAACATTTGGTGCTTTTTTAACTAAAATCAGCGCCGTTAGTTAAACAAGTTTAATCGAATAGAGTTTGTGCTTATTTAAGTGGAAAGTGCTAAGGATAGAAATGGGTTCACCATTTCGTCTAAAATGTGACTCAAACCATGAGTGCAGACTCGAAAGATCGAAAAACATGATCTAGCTAACTTGTCTCAAATCAAAAAACTTGAGATCTTAAGACTGTAGCAAAGGACGCTAAAATCTTACCTAAGATTCTTCCATTTGCTCAACCTTATCCCTAATAAAAAAACCGTAAGTAAAGGACACACTTTATTATGAACAAGCAAATGAACAAAGCCCAAGCGGGTTTTACCTTAATCGAACTACTGATCGTTGTTGCCATCATTGGTATTCTTGCAGCGATCGCACTTCCTGCGTACCAAGACTACACAAATAAAGCACAGTTCTCTAAGTTAATTACGGCGGCAGGTGCTGCTCAAAGCGCTGTAGAAATCTGTGCACAAACTGATGCAACAACTTCTAACTTTGCGACTAAGTGTATTAGTTCAACAGCTGCGGCTCCTACTAGCGTTCCAGAAGCAGTTACCAAAACAGGTGCTGCTGGCTCACCAAAGAATGTTCTTGGTGTAGCAACTACTTCTGCGGCAGCTGGTGAAGTAACAATCACAGTTGATGTTGATGCAGCCAATGACAACCTTGGAAGCCTTGATGTTGCCGCTACATACATACTTACAGGCAAGCGCGAGACTAACGGTACGGTTACCTGGACTGCTGATTGTGCTTCTGGCGTAGCTGCTTACAAACCATATTGTCCAACATTCTAATATGAATTTAAAACAATAATGCCTATAGCTAAAACCACGAGTGGCTTATTAAATAATTTAGTCACTCGTGGCTTTTTCCCAGAGGAAAAAGCCAAAATAATTCTAACCAGTATCAAGTCTGAAAAAGCTCACCTAGTCAGCTACTTAGTTAGTAACAAATACATATCTTCAAAAGAGCTCGCTGATTTCTGCGAATCCGAGTATGGCATCCCTTTGCTAGACCTAGATTCATTTCAGCTTGAAGACATTCCCGATAAGTTTATTAATGAAAAATTGATTGATAAACACCATGCGATCCCTATTTATACCCAAGGTCATACGCTATATATCGCCATGTCTGACCCCACCAATGTAGCTGCTCTGGAAGACTTTGGCTTTAGCTTTGCCATGCATACCGAAGCCTTATTGGTGGAAGAAGATAAGCTGCAAAAGGCGATAGAAAAGCTTATAGAAGAAGACGATGCTGCTCTTGGTGATCTAAATGAGGCAGAAATAGGCGATATTGATGTTGATGATACCGAATCCCGTCTCGATGAAGCCCAAAAAATGGGCGACGATGACGCCCCCATCGTTAAATATATTAATAAGATTCTTTCTGATGCGATACGCAAAGGCGCGTCAGATATTCACTTTGAGCCTTATGAGAAGAAGTACCGGGTGCGCCTGCGTATCGATGGTATTTTAACCGAAGTGGCGACACCGCCGGTTAACTTAACCAACCGCTTCTCTGCCCGCTTAAAAGTCATGTCAAAACTGGATATCGCCGAGCGGCGTATTCCGCAAGATGGCCGAATTAAGCTAAAACTCAGTAAAAACAAATCAATGGATTTACGTGTTTCAACCCTGCCCACCATGTGGGGAGAAAAAATCGTAATGCGTATTTTAGATAGCTCGGCAGCGAACCTGGATATCGATAAGTTAGGCTATAGCGATAAACAAAAGAAACAATATTTAGACGCCATTTCAAAACCGCAAGGCATGATCCTTATTACCGGCCCAACCGGCTCAGGTAAAACGGTTTCTTTGTATACCGGCCTTAATATTCTGAATACTCCTGAGCGTAATATTTCGACCGCAGAAGATCCGGTAGAAATCAACTTGGAAGGTATTAATCAAGTTCAAATGAACCCTAAGGCAGGGTTAACCTTTGCAGCATCTCTTCGCTCATTCCTACGACAAGATCCCGATATTGTTATGGTCGGTGAGATCCGTGATTTAGAAACCGCTGAAATAGGTATTAAAGCAGCGCAAACCGGTCACTTGGTATTATCGACTTTGCATACTAATTCAGCATCTGAAACATTAACGCGTTTACTTAATATGGGTGTACCTGCCTTTAACGTCGCTTCTTCTGTGACTTTGATTATGGCGCAACGACTTGCAAGGCGTTTATGTGAACACTGTAAAACGCCTGAGCAGGTTTCCCAACAAGATCTAACCTTATTGGGCTTTACCCCAAATCAAATAGAAAAGGGCATTACCACTTACAAAGCGGTAGGCTGCGATAAGTGCACCGACGGCTATAAAGGTCGCGTAGGTATCTATGAAGTGATGCAAATGTCTGATGCAATAGGACGCGCAATTCTAGATGGCGCTAACTCGATTCAACTCAGTGATATAGCACAAAAAGAAGGTATGCACACTTTGCGCCAATCCGCTTTGATTAAAGCTGTAGAGGGAGTTACGAGTCTATCTGAAGTCACTCGCGTAACCAGCGGTTAAGTTTCCAAATATAATAAAGTATAAGAAGGATTGATTATGGCTGTGGCTGCTAAGGCTAAAAAACCGGTTAAAATACTGACTTTTAAATGGACAGGTGTTAACCGCAAAGGCAAAAAAGTTTCGGGCGAGACTCAAGGTGAAACAGCCAACCAAGTTAAAGCTGAGATGCGCCGTCAAGGCGTTAATATTACCAAGATCAACAAAAAAACCGAGTCGGCATTATCGCAATTAGGCCAAGGTATAAAGCCTATGGATATTGCCGTGATAACACGACAGATTGCGACTATGTTATCGGCAGGTGTGCCTTTAGTTCAGTGTTTGCAAATGATCGGAAAAAGTAATGAGAAAAAATCCATTCGTGATTTACTCAGTGAAGTGACTGCAGAGGTAGAAACCGGCACACCTCTTTCAGACTCTTTAAAAAAACATCCTAAGTACTTTGACGACCTTTACTGTGATCTAGTGCAAGCCGGCGAGCAATCCGGTGCACTGGAAACTATTTATGACCGCATCGCTATCTATAAAGAAAAAGCTGAAGCATTAAAGTCAAAAATTAAAAAAGCCATGTTTTATCCGGCTATGGTGGTATTAGTGGCCATCACGGTAACCGTGATTTTATTGTTATTTGTAATTCCACAGTTTGAAGAAATCTTTAACGGCTTTGGCGCTGAGTTACCGGCTTTTACTCAGTTTGTCATTGCCATTTCCCATACGCTACAAAGCTACTGGTATATAGTTTTTGGCGCTATTTTTATTGCTTTATTCCTGTTTAGACGAGCACATTTAAATTCTGAGAATGTAAGAAATAAGACAGACAAGTTTATTTTAAAAATCCCCGTAATTAATACCATCTTACATAAGGGAGCAATGGCACGCTTTGCAAGAACCTTATCCACCACTTTTGCTGCCGGTATTCCTTTGATTGATGCCTTACAATCCGCGGCCGGCGCTTCGGGTAACTATGTCTATCGCTCCGCTATCGAGAATATTCGAACCGAAGTGATGGCGGGCATGCAAATGCACGTAGCCATGCGTACAACTGGAGTTTTCCCTGATATGGTGGCGCAAATGATTATGATAGGTGAGGAATCGGGTGATTTAGATGGCATGTTAACTAAAGTCGCTGACATTTACGAGCGGGAAGTGGATGATGCTGTAGACGCCCTGACCAGTTTGATTGAGCCTATGATCATGGTCGTTTTAGGTGTGGTAGTTGGTGGACTTGTCATCGCTATGTACTTACCTATCTTCTCACTGGGTAGCGTTGTAGGCTAATGACTGAAATTTTATTATTATTGCAAGGCTCACTATGGGCCTTATGCCTTGTTGTATTATGTCTCGGCTTATTGGTCGGCTCGTTCCTTAACGTCGTCATTCACCGTTTACCAAAGATGATGCAAGCTGAGTGGCGCAGCGAATGCCGCGCTTTTTTGGAAGATGAATTAAAAGCTGCACCGACCAAAGAAGAAAAGCCTAAATATAACCTAGTAGTGCCACGCTCTGCTTGCCCTCAATGTGGCCATAAAATTACTGCGTTAGAGAATATCCCTATCATTAGCTGGTTATGCTTAAAGGGTAAATGCAGCGAGTGTAAAACGCCTATATCAGCCCGCTACCCAAGCATTGAGTTACTCACGGGGTTAATGTCATTGGCAGTCGCTTTTGTGGTACCTTTTGGTTGGCCTTTGCTTGCAGCACTGGTACTAACATGGACCCTGATCGCGCTCACTTTTATTGATTTTGATACCATGTTATTACCTGACAACATGACCTTACCGTTATTGTGGTTAGGTCTAATTGTCAATTTCAATGGCAGTTTTGCAACGCTAGAAGATGCCGTTATTGGTGCAATGGCGGGCTATTTAAGCTTATGGAGCATCTACTGGGCCTTTAAAATACTCACTAAAAAAGAGGGCATGGGTTACGGTGACTTTAAGCTACTTGCAGCCTTAGGTGCATGGTTTGGCTGGCAAGCGTTACCCTTAATCATCTTATTGTCTTCGTTTGTGGGTGCCATAGTCGGCATTTCATTAATGGCGCTTGCCAAAAATGGTCGTGGTCAGCCTATTCCATTTGGCCCGTACTTGGCTGCAGCTGGCTGGATTTACCTTGTTTATGGTGAGCAGCTTATCGAACTGTATTACCGCTTTCTGCTGGGCTGATGACACATATTATCGGCCTTACAGGTGGCATTGGCAGTGGCAAGTCGTCAGCCAGTCGATTCTTTTCAGATCTCGGCATTGAAATTGTCGATGCCGACGTTGTAGCAAGAGAAGTGGTTGAGCCAGGTAGCCCTGCGCTTATGGCTATCGAAGAAAAATTTGGCCCTTCAATCTTACAGCAAAATAATCACCTCGATAGAAAGCGGCTGCGCGAGCTGACCTTTTCCAATCAAGCAAACAAATCATGGCTCAACCAACTATTACACCCACTGATTCGTGAACGTATCTTGAGTCAGCTAAAAGCGTGTAAAGGCCCATATGCTTTACTCGAAGCGCCTTTGCTACTTGAGAACAACCTACAACAATACACAGATGCCGTTATTGTCGTTGATTTACCAGAGCAAGCCCAACTTCAGCGGGCTTGCGAGCGTGATAACAGCCAAGCAAAGCAAATTAGAGCGATCATGAACGCCCAAATAAGTCGCCCCGAGCGATTAACGCGTGCGCAATTCGTGCTAGATAACAGCTCAGACTTAAGTTGGTTAAAAAGCCAGGTTAACAAAATTCATCATCAGTTACTGGTAAAAGTTGCGAATAAAACTCTACAACAGCGATAATTAGCGCTAAACTTTGTTGCTTTACAAAGCTAGAGAACATCGCACTTTAATGGTTACTTTTGAACATCCGCTAAATGAAAAAAGCCGCAGCTATTTAAGGCTAGAGTATATTTTTGGTCAGATAGCCAAAAGTCGCCGGCTTGAAACAGCCAGTGATCCCGAGGCTTTATTCAAAGGCCTGCTTGATTTACACGAAGTATTAGAGCGCAGCGATATTCGCAATGATCTTTGCAAGGACCTAGAAAAGCAGCTGTCAACGGTAAAACACTGGGCAACCATGCCTGCGGTAGACACTTCAATGGTTAATCACCTAGAGTCTCAGCTAAACGATTTTATTTACCAATTACCGCGCCTTAGTCGTATTACACAAACCTTAAAAGAAGATCGCTTCTTATCGGCCATTCGTCAGCGCTTTTCAATTCCAGGGGGCTGTTGCAGCTTTGATCTGCCGCAACTGCACTTTTGGCTAAGCTTAAGCCACGAAGAAAAAGCGTCAGACTGCAAACGTTGGTTGGCGGATTTTCAGCCATTAATTGGTGCGCTGCAGCTGCATCTTCAACTTAGTCGAGAGAAAAGCCAGTTTAGTGCACAAGTTGCTAAAACAGGCTTCTATCAAGACGTGGCAGAGGACTGCGACATGATTAGAATTAAGCTATCTGAAAACCTTGGTTTTTTTCCTACCGTCAGTGGCCATAAAACGCGCTTTGCGATCCGCTTTTTGCCCCACAACGATGAACCTAGCCAAGACATCCCTTTTCACCTAGCGAGCTGTTAAACCATGAGTAAAAACCTAACCTCAGTGCCTTGCCCAACCTGTAAAACACCGGTGACCTGGCAACCGAGCTCCGAATTTCGCCCTTTTTGCAGTGAACGTTGTAAGTTGATTGATTTAGGCGAATGGGCTGATGAAGAGAAACGTATACCAGGGGAGCCCGCTTTTCCCTCTGAACAACAAGACGGAGAAGGCTGGCAGTAAGCTTCTCGGCTATACCATCAGCTAAACTGTTGCATTAAAGCTGTAACAATAGGCTGGTTTGCAGCAGGGAATTCATATTGGTTAAGCGCTTGAACTTCAACCCAACGAATTTCCTGACCTTCATTGCCGTTGGCGTTACCACTAAAGTCAGTAACAAGCATAAACTCTAGCAGTACTTGCTTATCTGGATAATCAAAGCTGATCGTTTCAAACAAGCTGCAGTCGAAGATTGTTAGGTTAACTTCCTCTTCCAGTTCACGAGTCAGTGCTTCTGAAACGGTTTCACCCTGCTCTACTTTACCGCCAGGAAACTCCCACTTTCCCCCTTGGTGTTGATGGCTTAAGCGTCTGCTTAACAAAATCTTATGCTCTGGATTAATAATAATCCCTGCGGCAACGTGCACTCGTTTCATAAAGTTGACCTGTATTTTTTCCATAAAAAACGGGTTACAGCAAGCTGCAACCCGTATTGTTTTTATTCGTAAGGTGTCTTAGTTAAGCTTACCGTGACACTGTTTATACTTCTTACCTGAGCCACACGGACAAGGCTCATTACGACCTACTTTAGGTTGTTCGCGCACAAAAGTATCCGGTGCTTGCTCTTCCTTAACCGCGTCAGCCAATTGGCTATGGGCGTCTTCATGGCTATAGTTTTGCTGCTGCGCTTTCGCTTCTTTACGGCGTTGTTCTTCTACTGCCTCAACGTCGTGTTGGGTTTGAACTTGAACCTTTGACAATACCCCTATCACGTCGTGCTTTAAGTTCTCGAGCATTTCTGTAAACAGTTCAAAAGACTCACGTTTATATTCTTGCTTTGGATTCTTCTGGGCATAGCCACGAAGGTGAATACCTTGACGGAGATGGTCCATGGCAGACAAGTGTTCTTTCCATAAACCGTCTAATGTTTGCAGCATAACGGCTTTTTCAAAGTTACGAATAACCTCTGGGCCAACCACTTCTTCTTTGGCTTTGTAAGACTCTCGAGAAGCCGCAATGACTTTATCTCGCAGTTTTTCTTCATCAAGACGATCGTCTTCTTCTAACCATTTTTGCAACGGTAAGTCGAGGTTAAAGTCGTTCTTAAGGTGCGCTTCAAGTTCAGGGACTGACCATTGCTCTTCTAATGATTGCGGCGGAATATATTGGTCAATCACACCGCTTATCACGTCATCCCAGATCACTTCTATTGTTTCTGATATTTCGTCGCTGTCCATTAGATCATTACGTTGTTCGTAAATCACTTTACGCTGATCGTTGGCTACATCGTCAAATTCGAGTAACGATTTACGAATATCAAAGTTACGACCTTCTACTTTACGCTGAGCATTCTCGATAGCGCGAGATACCCAAGGGTGCTCTATTGCTTCACCTTGTTCCATGCCCAGTTTCTTCATCATGCCGGAAACTTTTTCTGACGCAAAGATACGCATTAACGGATCTTCCATCGATAAATAGAAACGAGTAGAACCTGGATCACCTTGACGCCCAGAACGACCCCGTAGCTGGTTATCGATACGACGCGATTCATGGCGCTCAGTACCTATGATATGCAGGCCGCCGGCATCCAGAACAGCTTGGTGCACGCCTTCCCAATCATGTTTCAACTTGGCTTGTTGCTCTTCATTTGCGCCATTTTCAGCGGCTTGATCGAGCAACATTTGTAAGTTACCACCCAGTACAATATCGGTACCACGGCCAGCCATGTTGGTGGCAATGGTCACCGCGCTAGGAGTACCGGCTTGGGCAACAATATCGGCTTCTTTTTCATGGAACTTAGCATTGAGTACTTGGTGTTTGATGTTGGCTTTTTTCAATAACCCAGCCAAGATTTCAGAGCTTTCAATTGAAACCGTACCTACCAGTACAGGTTGCTTACGCTCAACACATCCTTTGATGTCTTCAATAATGGCTTCGTATTTCTCCATTGTCGTGAGGTAAACCAAATCACCCATGTCTTTACGAATCATAGGCTTGTTGGTTGGTGTCACTATGGTCTCTAAGCCATAAATACTTTGGAATTCAAATGCTTCAGTATCCGCTGTACCTGTCATACCCGCCAGTTTTTCATATAAACGGAAGTAGTTCTGGAAGGTAATGGATGCAAGTGTTTGGTTTTCGTTTTGAATGCTGACTTTTTCTTTTGCTTCTACGGCTTGGTGCAAACCTTCAGACCAACGACGACCGGGCATAGTACGACCAGTATGCTCATCAACAATAACGATTTCTTGCTCATCGCTGACGATGTAGTCGACGTCTTTTTCAAATAAGGTGTGGGCTCTTAGGGCCGCGTTCACGTGATGCAATAGACTAATGCTAGACGCCGCGAATAAAGATTCATTTTCTTGCAGCAGACCACGCTCTTGCAGGATCTCTTCAACCTTAATTTGACCACGCTCAGTTAAAAAGGCTTGTTTATTTTTTTCGTCAACCGTGTAATCACCGTCGCCCGTATACTCGTCGGAGTCTTCTTTATCTTGCTTAACAAGCAGCGGGATGACCGTATTAATCTGCGTATAAAGCTCTTGGTTGCCTTCTGTTGGACCAGAGATAATCAGAGGCGTTCTTGCTTCATCAATTAAGATAGAGTCAACCTCATCCACTACCGCGTAATAAAGCGGACGCATAACACGAGCGCCAGGCTCAAACGCCATGTTGTCACGTAAGTAGTCAAAGCCGAACTCATTATTGGTACCATAAGTGATGTCAGCAGCGTAGGCGGTACGCTTAGCATCTGTGTCCATGCCCGATAAGTTAATCCCGACAGTTAGGCCAAGAAACTCAAATAAGCGCTGATTCCATTCAGCATCACGTTTCGCGAGATAATCATTCACGGTAATAACGTGAACACCGCGACCGGTTAAAGCATTTAAATAAGCAGGCAAGGTGGCAGTAAGGGTTTTACCTTCACCGGTACGCATCTCTGCTATTTTGTTGTCATGTAGGATCATGCCGCCCAACAGCTGGACGTCAAAGTGGCGCATGCCAAAGACACGTTTAGAGCCTTCCCTAACCACCGCAAAGGCATCAGGTAAGAGTTCTTCTAACGATTTACCGGCCTGGAATGCATCCTGAAACTCAATGGTCTTGGCTTTTAGCTCTTCGTCGCTTAAGGCCTCGTACTGCGCTTCTAGGCCATTAATTTGATTTACCGTTTTTTTCAGTTTTTTCAGCAATCTGTCGTTACGGCTGCCGATGATTTTTGTAATGATTTTATTAAACATCTTTCGATTCTCGTTTTTGTATTCCGTTTCCCACATCGTCCTTGCGGGGATTAGCTTGCTTTACGGTAAATGTATCTTCTGGGGTTAACTTGTTGGCCATCTTTGATGACTTCATAATGCACATGAGGTCCTGTAGAGCGTCCTGTAGAGCCCATTACAGCAACTTTATCACCACGTTTAACCACATCACCTTCAGCCACAGTGACAGATTTGGCATGAGCATAGCGTGTCACATAACCGTCGCCATGGTTTATCTCAACTAACTTGCCATAACCTTTACGATGTCCGGCCCAACTGACAATTCCAGCGCCAGTAGCCGTGATATCCAATCCACTTCGTCCAGCAATGTCCACGCCTTTATGGTAGCTCGCTTTACCAGTGAATGGGTCTTTGCGTACACCAAATAACGATGTTACCCATGCCTGGCCTCCGGCTACCGGTAAGCCATAAATATAACTGTTATCTGAGATATGGTGACTCAATAACACAGATTCAAGTAAATACATCTGTTCTTCGTTATTTCTTAACTCATTTGCGACTTCATCGATCTGCTGAGTCAAGGTGCGAAGGTCAACATTCATCACTAATTCACTAGTGACTGGCCCACCTACAGGCAATGGCGCATCGAAATCAAACTCACCATTGCCCAAGTCGGCTTCTTGTGCAAGACGACCGCCTAAAGCATTTAAACGGTTAACTTGCGCCTGTAACTCACCTACTTTTGTGGCCAGCAATACCAGTTGCTGATCAGATTGACGTTTAAGCTGAGAAATCTGCTCACTTTCAATGGCTTTATTATCGGTTAAACTTGCCACCTTATACTGCATTAATGTGGCGGTATAACTTTTGTAAAGACGATGACCGAGCAAACCTGTGATAAGCGCAAAGGTGACAAGAAAAAACCAAATCCATTTTAGTTTTATCACCATGCTGTGCCGATGTTTTTGACCGGCATAAATAACTGTTACACTCATGATAATTACTACTTAAAAATATAATGATTCACAATGAGAAAAAATCATCCCTGTTCTCTTTCTAAATTGGCTGCGGGTTCTAGCTTTAAAAAGATGAAACAACGTGCTGATCTACTATCAGAGCTGGACAGGGTACTACAAAGTGTGCTGGAACGACACAATATTAAGCATGGAAAGATCGCAAATTTCAGAACTGGTACGCTCATCATCGGCGTACCCAGTGCGATTTGGCTAACGCGGTTTAATTTTTGTCGCAGTCAAATATTGACTGATTTACGCCAACATATCAGTGCGCTCGTCAGCGTTGAAGCCAAAATACTGCCGCAAATGGCGTATCAAAAAACAGACGTAAAAATCCCTAGTAGGCCTCAAAAAGCAAACCCTAGGGTTATTAGCGAAACATCTGCGAGTCATATATTAAGTGCGGCAGAGCATGCAGAAGGGAAATTAAAAGAAAAGTTGTTACGCTTAGCTGCACTGGCCACAGAGAGAAAAGCCAGTGCAGATAAAGAAGATTAACTTATAACGCTAACACAGGATCAAGGTAGGTCACAGCTTCATCAGCTTCAGCCTCAAATGAAACCATTTCCCATGCTTCTTGGTCCGCTAGCAAGGCACACAGCAACTTATTGTTAAGAGCATGGCCTGTTTTATAAGCTTTTAACTCGCCAAGCAGCGTGTAACCGCTTAAGTAAAGGTCGCCGATGGCGTCCAATACCTTGTGTTTTACAAACTCATCTTCGTAGCGTAAGCCATCATCATTAAGTACGCGGTAATCGTCAAGACCAATGGCATTATCTAAGCTTGCGCCTAGCGCTAAGTTTTTTGATTGTAAAAACTCAACATCACGCATAAAACCAAATGTGCGCGCGCGACTAATTTGCTTTAAAAACCAAGGGCCAGAAAACTCATTCACTATGTGTTGGTTTTGACCTTCAATGACAGGGTGCGCAAAATCAATGGCAAAATCCAACCTGAAACCTTTATTAGTTGGGTTTAATTCAGCCCATTTATCCCCATCCTCAACTCGAACAGGCTTTTTGATGCGGATAAATTTTTTCGCCGCGCCCAATTCTTCTACGCCTGCAGATTGCAGTAGAAAAACAAACGGACTCGCACTGCCATCCATAATCGGAATTTCAGGGGCGTCTACGTCGATCACTATGTTGTCGATACCTAAACCCGCAAGTGCTGCGGATAAGTGTTCAACAGTAGAAATTTTGTCACCTGATTCATTAACGAGACAAGTACACAACATGGTTTCTTGAACCGCTTGTGCATTGGCTTTAATCGTCACTACAGGGTCAAGATCAACTCGTCGATATACAATACCTGTATTAGCCGGCGCAGGTCGTAAAGTCATAGTGACTTTGTTGCCTGAATGCAAACCAATACCTGTTGCTTGTACGCTCTTTTTGAGTGTTCTTTGTTTAATCATGTAACTTCCTACATTCTTAATACACAGTATTAAATACAGCACATCTGTGCCATCAATCTGACACAATTGCCCCGTATCCTAACACAGATCACACTATTTACAAAACATGCTTACTTTTTAGTCAGCTTGTTTACGTAAAAACGCTGGAATATCCAAGTAATCAATGTCTGACTTAGTTTCTGCTGCCGCTTTAGGCTTCGCTTCTTCGGCCGGTTTTGCAACAGGCTGAGCCGGCGACTCTTCAATCACAGCGGCAGTAGCAACGGCAGCTGAGCCTGAAGTTGTCACTGGCTCACGCACTGGTGCAGGTTTCGCGTTCACCAGCGTGATGTCTGCTTTACGCTCTTCACCTATGCCCGTTGCGACGACAGTTACGCGCAGCTCATCAGTCATATCTGGGTCGATAACAGCGCCGACAACCACTGTCGCGTTTTCTGACGCAAAAGTACGTACCGCGTTACCTACCGTTTCGAATTCTTCGATACTGATATCAAGACCGGCTGTAATATTCACCAATATGCCTCGCGCACCTGCTAAATCCACATCTTCAAGCAGCGGACTAGAAATGGCAGCATCTGCGGCTTCATCAGCACGATCATCGCCACTGGCAACGCCTGTACCCATCATGGCGGTACCCATTTCTTTCATTACCGTACGCACGTCTGCAAAGTCGACGTTAATTAAACCGGTACGAGTAATCAGTTCAGCGATACCTTGAACCGCACCAAACAACACATTGTTGGCCGCTTTAAATGCATCCAGTAGGCTGATACCACGGCCCAGTACTTTTAACAGCTTGTCGTTAGGGATAGTGATCAATGAATCAACTTGCTTACCAAGTTGCTCAATGCCTTGCTCGGCGTAACTAAGGCGCTTTTTACCTTCAAACGCAAACGGTTTAGTGACTACTGCAACCGTCAAGATGCCTAACTCTTTAGCTACTTCAGCCACAACAGGTGCAGCGCCAGTACCAGTACCACCGCCCATACCGGCAGCGATAAAGATCATATCAGAGCCTTCAAGCAACTCGCGTAACGCATCTCTGTCTTCAAGTGCTGCTTCACGGCCAACTTCCGGGTTAGCACCTGCGCCTAAACCTTTTGTGATACCTGAGCCAATCTGTAATGTTGCACCAGCGTTTGAGTTACGCAGGGCTTGTGCATCTGTATTGATAGAGATGAACTCTACCCCTTCGATGCTTTGAGTTAACATATGCTCAACAGCGTTACCGCCGCCACCGCCGACACCAACTACTTTGATGACAGCTTCGTCTGCATGACTGTCCATTATTTCAAACATGAGTTTCTCTCCGTTTTACATTTGCCTGTTCGCAAAAACTTTTAAAATTCGCCTTTAAACCAGCTGTGTACTCGCTTGAAGTACGACCCTACGCCTTGACTTTGCTCTTTTTCTTGCCAAGTTGTCGCCTGGTTGGCTTTTTGATATTGCAGTAATCCAACCACGGTTGAAAATACTGGTGCATCTACATATTCCGTTAATCCTTTAACATTTAAAGGAGTACCAATGCGCACCTGACATTGAAATGTCATTTCCGCACTTTCTACTAAACCTTCAATTTGAGAGGCGCCGCCAGTGAGCACGACGCCTGCGGCAAGCTGGTGCTTAACCCCTTGCTGCTTTAATTTTTCTTGTAATTGATCCAATTCCGTTTTCACCAAACCCAATAGTTCGCTATACCTAGGCTCAATCACTTCTGCCAGAGTTTGACGCTGCAAGCTTCTTGCTGGCCGTCCGCCAACACTGGGCACTTCAATTTTATCTTCTCGGCCTACTAAATTGCCGACGGCGCAGCCGTATCTGACTTTCACCTCTTCAGCATCGGTGGGCGGTGTGCCAAAAGCGTATGCTATATCGCTGGTTACCGCGTGCCCTGCGTAAGGGATCACCGCGGTGTGACGTAAAGCGCCATCGGTAAACACGGCTAAGTCCATGGTGCCACCACCAATATCAACCACACATACGCCTAATTCTTTCTCATCTTCTGTCAGTACGGCGTAGCTTGAAGCCAACGCAGAGAAAATAAGTTGGTCAACTTTAAGGCCGCAGCGTTCAACCGCTTTGACAATATTTTTAGCCATATCATTGTGACATGTGATCAAGTGCACCTTTGCTTGCATACGAACGCCGGATAACCCCACAGGATTCTTAATGCCTTCTTGATAATCAATGGCAAACTCTTGTGCCAGCACATGTAAAATGCGATGTTCATCGCGAATTTTTACCGACTTAGCCGTATGAATCACGTTATCAACATCGTCTTGTGTCACCTCTTCATCAGAGATAGGCACCATGCCGATTTCATTTTGGCAACTGATGTGCTTACCAGAAATCCCTAAGTAGACGGAGGTAATTTGGCAATCGGCCATAAGCTCAGCTTCATGTAACGCGCGCTCTACCGACTTCACCACTGAGTCTAAGTCGTTCACTCCGCCTTTATCCATGCCTTTGGACTTATGGGAGCCCATGCCAATGATGTTTAATTCACCATCGGGCAGTACTTCACCAATCAAAGCGGCGACTTTGGTACTGCCAATATCCAGACCAACGATTAATTTTTTATCCATTATTTTGGTCATTTGACTCTCTTTGTTGTTTCCAACCTACTGCGACCCCGGTGTCATACCTAAGGTCAACGTATGCAACATTTTCAGCATCAAGCAAAGGGTAAATATCGATAAACCTTTGCACCCGGTCTAATCGTTGCTCTCGCCCCAGTTTTAGCTCAATGCCCTGTGCTAACTCGATATTCCACGCGTAGCGCTGCGTTAATTGCACCGCGACTATCTTAAAACCATTCAACTCTAACAAGCTATCAAGTTGGCGGTAAACTTGCAGCACTTCTGGTGCACTGTTATCAGGCCCTTCAAGCTGCACCAATGATTGCCGAATTTTCGCAATAGGAGCATGAAACACCTCGCCAAACTCATTCACTAAGTCTGCTTGATTCCAAAATGCCACTACCGGCTGTTCTACCAAAAACACTTTTAATCTATCCGGCCAGCGTTTGCGAATGGAAGCGCTGTACACCCACGGCAAAGATTGCAAATTGTCTTGTAACTGCGCCACGTCCAAAGTAAAAAAGTTTTGTGAATCAGGGATTGCCAATAATACTTGACGCACCTCGTCATCACTGACGTATTCTCTTTCACCCAATAAAATCAGCTCACTCATGGGTAAGCGCTTTTGGTCTGTTAACCAATGCATCGCCGTGAAGCTAAACCAGGCTAACAACGCCATTACCAGTACAAAAAACGTCAAGCCAGCAAAAAACTCTATTCTGGTTTGCGGTTGCGTTTCTTCGGCCACTTATATCCCTTTACGTGAGCACCTTTAACGGCACTATCTCAACGGCTATTAAAATTTCCAGCCGAGCATTATATCGAGCTAAGCCACTTGTTCAATGTGTCTAGCTGGCAATTTTCAAATAAATATACTGATTAAAACCACCTGCTCCACATTTTCCGCTAGACAAGTTCCGCTGTTTGTTTCATTTTTTCAATATTCAGTTCTAAATCAGCCAGTTGTTTTACTGCTGCGCCAATATTTCCCGCGCCTTGAGTGAGCACAATATCGCCATCTTGCAGCAGATCTGCAAGCACAGCAGGCAGCTGTTCTATCGTTGCAACATGCACAGGCTCTTTATCACTGCGCTGGCGTATCGTACGGCATAAGGCTTTACTGTCTGCGCCGGGAATAGGGTCTTCACCCGCAGCATAAACATCAAGTAACACCAGCTGGTCAACTTGCGACAAAACAGCCGCGAAGTCTTCATATAAATCACGCGTACGCGTATATCGATGTGGCTGATAGGCCATCACTAAACGTCGCTCCGGCCAGCCTTGCTTGGCGGCTTTGATAGTGGCAAGCACTTCACTTGGGTGATGACCATAATCATCCACCAGCATGACTTGTCCATTGCCGGTCGCAAACTCACCGTATTGCTCAAAACGCCGGCCAATGCCCTGAAATTGCTCTAGTGCACTTAAAATAGCGCTGTCTTCGATGCTGTCTTCGCTCGCCACTGCTATCGCCGCTGCCGCATTTAATGCATTGTGCTCACCCGGTAGATTTAACTTGATGGTTAAATCCGCTTTATCCTGACGCTTCACCACAAATGAGCAAGCACTGGCAGTTTGATGAAAATCTGCGATTTGCACGTCAGCTTCATCACTAAAGCCATAAGTCACGTAATGACGACCAATGCGAGGCAATAAAGAAGTCACCACAGGATCGTCGATACATACAACCGCAACACCATAAAATGGCAGATTGTGCAGGAAGTCGATAAAGGTGTTTTTTAATACCTCAAAGTCACCTTGATAGGTATCCATATGGTCCGCTTCGATGTTAGTGACCACCGAGACCATAGGCTGCAGGTGCAAAAAGGAGGCATCGCTCTCATCAGCTTCCGCAATTAGATAGCGGCTAGCACCTAATTTGGCATTGGTGCCGGCACTATTAAGCAAGCCGCCAATAACAAAAGTTGGATCACGCTCCGCTTCGGCGTAAATACTGGCGATTAAGCTGGTTGTTGTCGTTTTACCATGAGTTCCGGCAACCGCAACACCGTGGCGGTAACGCATCAGTTCAGCCAACATTTCAGCCCGACGTACGATAGGAATACGCTGCTCTTGAGCCGCAATAATTTCCGGGTTTTGTTTATTGATTGCGGTAGAGACCACAACAACAGAAGCTTGTTTAACATTGTCGGCGTCGTGTCCAATGGTGATTTCAGCGCCGAGCTCGCTCAGCCTTTCAACCACGCGATTGCGACCTATGTCTGAACCGGTGATATGATAGCCTTCATACAGTAGAACTTCTGCAATGCCACCCATACCCGCGCCGCCTATACCCACGAAGTGGATAGTTTCCACTCGGCGCATTTCAGGGATCATGGTTCTAATTTTTTGCAGCTCTACCTTGGTCATACATTCTTCTCTGTTAATTCTTTACATATATTGGCAACCCTTTGGGTTGCGTCTGTAATACCTTGTTGTTTGGCATTACTTGCCATCACGGCCAACCGCTCAGGTTGTTCAATCAACGGCTTTATCATGGCCGTTAAACTGTTAACGCTCAGTTCATTTTGCGGCATTAATAAACCTGCTTCGTGTGCAACCAAGCTCATTGCATTTTTGGTTTGATGATCGTCAACGGCATGAGGTAGAGGCACAAAAATAGCAGGTAAGCCCAGCACCGCTAACTCAGACACGGTCAATGCGCCCGCACGGCAAACCACTAAATCGGCCCACTGATATGCCGCAGCCATATCATCAATAAACTCGATAACTTCTACTTGCGCTTGCCCTTGATAAGCCTGCTCAACTTGCGACAGGTTACCCTTACCGGTTTGATGTTTCACCTTCATCTTGGTGCTATCGAGCTGGCTTACAACTTGCGGTAAGGTCTGGTTTAGCACCCTCGCGCCTAAACTTCCGCCTACTACCAAAACGTTAATGCTAGCATTTTCAGAAAGTTGTCTTTTATTCGCGGCCTCAATAATTTCATGCCTAACAGGATTACCCACAACCTGGCCATGCTCAAACGCGCCTGGGAAAGCCATAAGCACTCTTTTAGCCACTTTGGACAAAATGCGATTGGTCGCTCCCGCTGCGGCATTTTGTTCATGTAACACAACCGGAATGCCTGACAACCATGCTGCAATGCCTCCAGGGCCACTGGCGAAACCGCCCATGCCAAGCACGACATCGGCTTTGGATTGTTTCAGCACCGCTTTTGCTTGAAAAATAGATTTGACGATCCTGAGCGGCGCCATTAATAAGCGTTTAATGCCATTGCCACGCACGCCAGAGATATCAATAAAATCTATTTCAAAGCCATGGCTTGGCACTAATTGCGCTTCCATTCTATCGGCTGTGCCCAGCCAGCGAATATTCCAGCCTTGTTGCGCCAACTCTTTGGCTACTGCTATTCCAGGAAAAACATGGCCTCCCGTGCCGCCGGCCATTACCACCAAGGTTTTAGCTGTCATCGCTACGCTCCCTGGCTTGCACCGTATCTCGGCGCAATTCAAAATCTATTCTTAACAATACAGCTACTGCCATCGTCATCATTATTAAGCTTGAACCACCATAACTCACTAATGGCAAGGTCAACCCCTTGGTCGGCAAAACACCTGCAGAAGCGCCGACGTTCACCGCGGTTTGAAAACTAAACCAAATGCCTATGCCCATCGCTAAATAACCGCTGTAGAGTTGGTTATTCTCTAGAGCTTGCTTACCGAGCAATAAGGCTTTCATGGCAAGCCAAAGCAGGAGTGCCAATACCACCATGACACCCACAAAGCCTAACTCTTCGGCTAAAATCGCAAACACAAAATCGGTGTGGGCTTCGGGTAAATACTCCAATTTTTGAATCGAGTTACCCAAGCCTTCACCAAACCAACTGCCTCGGCCATAAGCCATTAACGATTGGGTGAGCTGATAGCCACTGCCAAATGGGTCTTGCCATGGGTCCATAAAAGAAGTCACCCGGCGCATTCGGTAGGGTTCAATCACAATCAATAACACTACCGCCGATACCGCGCTGAATAAGATAGCAATAAATTGACCGATTTTAGCACCTGCTAAGAACAGCATGCCAATAGTCGTGACCATCATCACGACAACTGAGCCTAAATCGGGCTGAGCCAGTAATAATGACGCTAAAATAAACAATACTAACAATGGCTTAAAAAAGCCTTTTAAGGTTTCTTGCACTTCTTGCTGACGCCTTACTAGATAACTGGCGAGGTACGCAAATAAAGCAAACTTGGCAAATTCAGCGGGCTGAATATTAATCGGCCCTAATGCTATCCAACGCGCGGCTCCGTTTACCGAGCGGCCAACAACCAATACCGCCAACAACAATAGAATAGCGAGCAATAACAAACGGCTGCTGTTGTTTTGCCAAAATGCGACAGGTAAGGTCAAAATGAAACCACCCGCCAGTAATGACCCCACTAAAAAAACAAAATGACGTTTTACAAACATCATCGGGTCTTGCGCAATCGCAATCCCTTCAGGAATAGACGCTGAAGCCACCATAATAATGCCGATGGCCATTAAACTCAGGGATAAAATAAGCAACTGGCGGTCGTAAAGGCCAACCTTTTTAGCCGGAAATAGCCAATCTTTTATCCCAGTGGTGCTCATGCTAACGCCCCCACTAGAGTTTTAAAGCGCTCGCCGCGTACCATAAAGTTTTGAAACATATCCAAACTGGCGCATGCTGGAGATAACAACACCCAATCCCCTGATTTGGCGCGTTCAGCACATCTTGCTACTGCGGCGCTAAGATCATCCACAATGATTGCTTCGCTAAACTGGTCAGCAATGGCGTGCTTATCTTGCCCGAAACACACGAGGGTTTTAACGCTGTTAGCCAACACTGGTTGCAACGGTGAAAAATCACTGCCTTTGCCATCCCCGCCTGCGATTAAGTGAATGTCACCCTTTACCACAGGCGCCAAGCCTTCTAGAGCAGCTAATGTTGCCCCGACATTGGTGGCTTTAGAGTCATTGATCCAGCGTACACCGTGCACGTCAGCAACAAACTCACAACGATGGGCAAGTCCGGTGTATTGCTTGGCACACTTAATGGCTGCCTGCCTATCAATGCCCGCAACATCTATCATCGCAATTGCCGCCAGAACATTCGCCAAGTTATGAATACCGCTGAGCTTTAATTCTTCGGCAAAAAGTAAAACTTCGCCGTGATGGCACAAAGCTAACCGGCCTTCTTGGTTAACTAAGCCGTAGTCTTGGCTGTCTGTGCCAAAGCTAATGAGAGTTTGCTTGTCGGTTTGCTGTATAGGCTGGGTTAAACTGTCATCGCGATTGATTAAACAATGTTGAGCCTGCTGGTAGATGGTCAGTTTGCTGGCTCGGTAAGCCTGATAGCTGTCGTATCTGTCCATATGATCTTCAGACACATTCAATACTGTCGCAACCAGTGGCTTTAAGCTACTGGTTGTTTCCAATTGAAAACTCGAAAGCTCTAATACGTAAAGCTCACATTCTTGCTCAAGCAAAGATAAAGCAGCAACGCCAATATTGCCACCGACTCCTACTTTTACACCCGCGGCCTTTGCCATGTCGCCCACCAGGCTAGTGACCGTGCTTTTACCGTTTGAGCCAGTAATAGCAATAATGGGAGCCTGCGCTTCGCGGGCAAATAACTCAATATCACCGATAATTTCAACGCCACTCTCTGCGGCTTCTTGCAAAGCCGGCGTGGCTAGCGCAATACCAGGGCTTGCCACAATCACATCCGCTTTATTGAGTAGCTCTTGTGGCATTTCGCCGCATACTAGCGGCACACCGGTTGGTAGCTCTTCTATACCAGGAGGCTTTGCTCTCGTGTCAATCACAGTTGGCGTGATGCCTTTTTTTAGGTAATAGCGTACGCAGGACAATCCTGTCATACCCAAACCTAAAATCACGACATTATTTTGCTGCATTGAACACTCGCTTACCTTAATTTCAGGGTCACCAGACCCACCAAGACCAAGACCAAAGTAATGATCCAAAAACGTACAATCACGCGCGGCTCAGGCCAGCCTTTTAACTCATAGTGGTGATGAATCGGAGCCATTCTGAAAATACGCTGTTGCCTAAGCTTGTAGGAGCCTACCTGTAAAATCACAGACAAGGTCTCAACCACAAATACGCCACCCATAATGACCAGAAGAATTTCCTGACGAACTAACACCGCAATCGTGCCCAGGAGCGCCCCCAGAGACAAAGAGCCTACGTCACCCATAAACACTTGGGCAGGATAAGTGTTGAACCATAAGAAACCTAACCCGGCTCCCACAATAGCGGTACATATCACGAGCACTTCACTGGCTTGTGGAATAAAAGGAATAAACAAATACGATGAAAAATTGGCATTACCAGTGAGGTAGGCAATGATCCCAAACGCCGCCGCGACCATCACTGTCGGCATAATCGCGAGTCCATCTAACCCATCGGTGAGGTTAACCGCATTACTGCTGCCGACAATGACAAAATAAGTCCAAAGAATAAAAAACAAGCCAAGCTGAGGCATGATCTCTTTGAAAAAAGGTACCACTAGCACGGTTTGGCCGTCTGATTGGGCGGTAAAATACAAAAATGCTGCCACCGCAATCGCTGCAGCAGACTGCCAAAAGTACTTCCATCTGGCGATAAGGCCATCAGTGTCTTTACGGACCACTTTGCGATAGTCATCCACAAAGCCGATAGCGGCAAAACTGAACAGTACAAACAGCAATACCCATACGTATGCATTATCCAGTCTCGCCCATAATAGGGTTGAAATAGCAATGGCCGCGACAATCAACACACCGCCCATAGTAGGCGTGCCTTTTTTACTAAAATGAGATTCTGGGCCATCATGTCGAACCACTTGACCAATTTGCAATAACTGCAAACGCTTTATTAACTTAGGTCCCATCCAGAGGGATACAACCAATGCGGTTAAAATACTCATTACCGCCCGGAAGGTCAGGTAAGAAAAAACATTAAAAAATGAGTATTGAGCTGTTAACTGCTCAGCCAACCAAACTAACATGCTACTGCCTTATGATGTTGATTTATATATGCCACTACATCTTCCATGTGGGCACTTCTTGAACCTTTCACCAACACGGTAATGTCTTGGTCTTGGGCTATTATTTGTTGCGTTAACCAAGTATTAAGCTCAGCCTTTTCGGTAAAGTAATGGCCCGCACTCGCGGCACCTTTTGCAGTGTTAAGGCTCAGCACCCCCACTGCGGCAACTTTATCAATGCCTTTTGCCACGGCATATTCACCAAGCTCGGAATGATACTGCCTGGCTTTATCACCCAGTTCTCCCATGTCTCCGACAACGAAAATACGGCAACCTTGATAAATACTCAGTAAATCTATTGCCGCCTTAGCGGACGCAAGGTTGGCATTATAACTGTCATCAATCACAGTTAAACCAGAGCGAACATTATGAATATTTAACCTGCCCTTAGCCTGCCGCATACTGCCGATGCCTTGAGCAACTTGGGCTAAGCTAATGCCCAGCGCCAAACACAAACTCGCCGCCGCTAACGCATTGGCGACATTATGCCTGCCCGCAACGGGAAGCTGCATGGATATTTGGCCTTGCTCACTGTGCAGCACAAACTGCGCGCAACCTGCCGCATCAAGACAAATATCGGTGGCAAAGACATGGGCGTTTTCATCTTCAACTGAGAACCAGCGTAACGGCTTGTCTTTTACCCTTTGTTGCCAATAGCTGAGGAAGTCGCTATCGCCGTTCACAAAAGCCGTGCCTTGAGCCACTAAACCAGAGAATATTTCGCTTTTCGCCTGCGCCACACCTTGTATAGATCCAAATCCCTCTAGGTGAGCCGGCATAACATTATTAATCAATGCCACGTCAGGTTTGACCAAAGAACTGGTATAAGCAATTTCGCCCTTATGGTTGGCGCCAAGTTCTATCACTGCATACTGGTGCTGAGGCTCTAACCGCAACAAGGTTAAAGGTACGCCAATTTCATTGTTGAAATTGCCTGCGGTTGCCAACACCTCCCCAGATTGCGCTAAAATGGCGGCCACCATTTCTTTTGTGGTGGTTTTACCATTGCTACCAGTAATGGCAACCGTGGTGGGCTTTACCTGAGCTTTGACATATGCACCCAATGCGCCCAGTGCATGCTGGGTGTCTTCGACCACTATTTGCGGTAAAGCTATATCTAATTGACGACTGACAATCAAAGCACAAGCCCCGGCTTGCTGCACTTGCTCAGCGAAAGCATGACCATCAAAACTGGGTCCCACTAACGCAATAAATAAATCGCCAGTTTGAATCTTTCGGCTATCTGTCGCCACTTGTTGAATTTCAATGCTTTCACCAACCAGTTGACCTTCTACTGCTTGCGCTATCTCTGATAAAGCTAAAGGGATCATAACGTCGCCTCTTTCAGTAATGCACTGACACATTCACGATCACTAAAGTGCACCGTACGGTCAGCAAAAATTTGGTAGTCTTCGTGGCCTTTTCCCGCCACTAAAATCACATCTTGTGGGGCAGCTTGTGTCAGGGCATAGCTTATGGCTTGCTCACGAGAGTGGATCACCTCAACCGACGCCACATTTTTGAATCCTGCTAAAATGTCTTGCACGATCATCTCTGGCGATTCAGTGCGGGGGTTATCATCCGTCAAAATGATGTGTTGGCATAAAGGCTCAGCAGCCTGCGCCATCTCTGCTCTTTTGCCCTTGTCGCGATCCCCACCACACCCGAAAATCAACCATAAGTTTGCTTGACAATGCAGTGCTAGCCCTTGTAACGCTTGTTTTAATGCATCAGGCGTATGCGCATAGTCAACCACAACAGAAGGTTTTGTATTCGCGCCAAAATGCTCCATCCGGCCATCAATGGCGCTCAACTGAGGCGCCGCAGTCACTAGCTTGCTTAGCTCTACGCCTTGGGCAAGGAGCGCGGCCAAAGTAGCGGCTAAATTTAGCACGTTAAATTCACCGTAAAGGGGAGCAGTTATCGCGCCATTACCCCAGCTTGAAGTGAATTTAAAACTCAGCCCTTGAGGCAGGTAAGTTGCTTCGGTGACTTTGAAAAACTTTGCAGCGCTCACATTTGCGCTAAAACCGTATTCAATCACATTCTGGCACTCTTGCGCCCACCGACGACCGATTTCATCATCAACGTTAATGACTCTGTGTTGTAACGAATCGAAGTCGAATAGACGACGTTTGGCTGCGCCATAAGCTTGCATGGTGCCATGGTAATCTAAGTGATCGCGGCTTAAATTGGTGAAAATTGCGCAATCAAAAGCTAAAGCGGCTACGCGATGTTGCACTAGGCCGTGGGAAGAAACTTCCATAGCAATCGCCATCGCACCGGCTTGTTGTTGCTGGCTAAGGCTAGCTTGTACTTCAACTGGGCTACCAGTGGTATTAAGCGCCGGCGTAAGTTGGCCAAATAAACCATTACCCAGCGTGCCTAATACCCCCGCAGGAGCGCCTAATAAGCTTGAAAAGTTGGCAATAAGGTTACAAATACTGCTTTTGCCGTTAGTGCCTGTAACACCATATAAGGTGACTTTTGCGCTTGGCTGCTGATAAAAATGCCCCGCTAAGGCTGAAGCATGCTCTGCTAGCTGATAGGCATATACCACGTACCCGGAGAAATCGCGGCATAAGGTATTATGTAATTCTGCTTGCTGCGTTTCTAAGATGACAGCTACCGCGCCTTTTTCAAATGCGCTGGCCACAAATCGCTCTGCGTGAGTCTGTGTCCCTTGTATCGCAATAAATACGTCACCAGCACTCACCTGGCGACTGTCCATCGTCATTCCCAAGCAAGAAATAGACGCTAAATCAGTAAGGTAACCTTGGCAAATTTCAGCGAGTGTCATTGCGCAGCCTCCGGTTTACTGACCCTAGTCAAACGCACGTCTTTGTCATCTGGGATGACGTTCAGTAATTGCAATGAACCGTCCATCACTTCAGCAAACACAGGTGCTGCCACATCGCCACCATAATAGCGGTCGCCTTTCGGCTCGTTCACGGTAACCGCGATGGCCAGCTTAGGGTTTGAGACTGGCGCTACCCCCGCAAAAACGGCCACATAATCGTCGCCGTAACCACCAGCAACGGCTTTTCTTGACGTGCCTGTTTTACCTGCCACACGATAACCGTCTACTCGCGCTTGTAAACCTGTTCCGCCTGGCTGAGTGACGCCTTCAAGCATATTTAACACTCGAAATGCTACTTCTTTTGGAATGACTTGTTCGCCTTGAGGCTGTTTATCTAGTTTAATAATCGATAAGGGGTAACTGATGCCACCGTTTGCTAAAATGGCGTAGGCTTGTGCCAACTGTAAAGTGTTTGCGGTAATGCCATAACCAAATGACATGGTCGCAAGCTCAAAATCAGACCAGCGACGACGCTCTGGTAGCATGCCTGACGTTTCGCCAATCAAACCTATGCCAGTGTCATTACCTAAACCCACGTCATAAAAAGTATCTTTTAACTTTTCAGGGGATAACGCCAACGCCAGTTTACTGACTCCCACGTTGCTGGATTTTTGCAAAATTTTGGCAAGGTCCATTTCACCATAGTTACGATGATCGGCCACTCGGCGTCCACCCACTCGCATCCAGCCAGGTGACGTATCAATAACTTCATCGGGAGCCACTACTTCATTAATCAGGGCACTGGCCACTACCAGAGGTTTAACCGTAGAACCAGGTTCAAAAGTATCGGTAATGGCACGGTTTCGCACGCGAAATGACTGAAATTGACCACGGTTGTTCGGGTTAAAAGAAGGCGAGTTCACCATGGCTAAGACTTCACCCGTGGTAATATCAATCACAACCGCCGAGCCACTGGTTGCATTGTTTAATTGCACTATCTTTTTCAAGGCTTGATAAGCAATCGATTGCAATCGTTGATCTATGCTGAGCTCAATGTCTTTGGCTTGCTGCGCTTGTTTAACAATCGCGATGTCTTCAATCACGCGACCGTGACGGTCTTTACGGACCTTACGCTCGCCAGGCGTACCTGTTAACCAGTCATCATAGGTGCGCTCGATGCCTTCCTGTCCTTTATCATCAATATTGGTAAAGCCAATCACATGAGCGCTAATTTCACCCGTGGGGTAAAAGCGGCGGGATTCAGGTTTAAGGTAGACACCCGGCAAACCGAGCTGATCCACGTATTGCGCCATGGCCGGACTGACTTGACGCTGTAAATAAACAAAGCGCTTCTTTGGATTTTGTACCTTACCGCGAAGCTTTTCTACTTCAATAGACAATACGTCAGATAAAGCTTGCCAAGCGCGCAAATCTTTCAAACTGCCTTTTTGATGTATCACTTTTGGGTCGGCCCATACGGCTTGCACCGGCACGCTGATGGCCAGAGGCTGACCATGCCTATCACTAATGATACCTCGTTGAACTTGGGTTGAAGTGGTTCTTAAGCTGCGCATGTCACCTTCTCGTTGCAGCCGGTCAGGATCAATGACTTGAATATAAGCTGCGCGCCCCAGCAGCACAGTAAACACCATGGTGATGACGGAAGCCACGGTAGCAAAACGCCACTTAATCAGGTTTGGTTTCGGCTTCGGGTTGCGTCGTGTCATGGCAGCTCCACCACTTCTTCATTGCGGCCCGTTGCGCGTTTCATATGCAGTTTTTCTGTGGCAATGTTACGAATGCGACTATGCTCAACCAGCGCGTTTTCTTCTAATAATAAATTTCGCCATTCTATGTCTAAACGGTCTTTCTCAGCGCGCAGGGATTCCCGTTTCGCGGTAAGCAAACGTGTTTCATGGGTAGCAATGATCACCGAGAAAGCACTGCCTACCACGCAGATAGCCAGCAACACGGTCAACTTGTGTTTAAGCAGGTCTTTTGCAATGACCTGCAATAAACCTGTGTTTAGTCTCATTTTAACCTTTGAGCAATACGGAGCACAGAACTTCTGGCTCTTGGATTTTCCGTTACCTCTTCCTTCCCTGGTTTGCGGGCTTTTCCGATCGACTTCAATGTCCTACCAACATTCAACTGCTCTTCAGTGAGCGGTAATCCTGCTGGATATTCGGGCCCTTTTTCCTGATTTCTGATAAAACGTTTAACCATGCGGTCTTCCAATGAATGGAAACTGATCACAGATAAACGGCCATCGGCTTTTAATACTTCCAAAGAAGCATTTAATGCCTTGTCTATTTCTTCTAATTCGCTGTTGATATAAATGCGAATAGCTTGAAAGCTGCGCGTCGCAGGATGCTTGTTTTTTTCCTTTTTACTCGGGTTTACTCGAGCAATCATCTCAGCCAACGGCTTAGTCCGGGTATACGGCTCTCGCTCTACTCGGTCCATCACAATTGCGCTGGCAATTTTGCGGGCATGGCGTTCTTCACCAAACGTTTTTAGCACCCAAGCAATATCTTCAGCGTCGGCTTTGGCTAACCACTCTGCGGCACTGACTCCTGATGTCGGATCCATGCGCATGTCTAAGGGGCCATCACGCAAAAAACTGAAGCCACGCTCTGCATCATCAAGTTGCGGAGAAGATACTCCTAAGTCCATCAGCACGCCATCTATTTTTCCAGTTAGCGCTTTATCTTCTATATACTGCGCTAACCCGGAAAAGGGGCCATGCACAATGGTAAAGCGTTCATCTTGTTGAGCCAGTTGCTCGGCTACCGCAATAGCTTGTGGATCTCGGTCGATTGCAATTAAACGACCCTTTGGGCCTAATTGAGAAAGGATCAAGCGAGAATGCCCACCACGACCAAAAGTACAGTCAACATATATACCATCAGGGTTAATATTTAACCCCGCGACGGCTTCATCAAGTAACACTGTGGTGTGCGAAAATGCAGTTGTCATATTATAAAGAAAATTCCTGTAAGCCTTGGGATAACTCTTCATTGCTGCCGCGTTGAGCAATGACATCTTGTTCAACTTGCGCTAACCAACTCGCTTCATCCCAAAGTTCAAATTTATTCAGTTGTCCTACTAACATCAGCTTTTTATCTAAGCTGGCGTACTGTCTTAAGGGGCTACCTAAAAGAATTCGCCCCGCCTTGTCTAATTCACAGTCGGTTGCATAACCAAGTAATAACCGTTGCAGTCGCCGTTCTTGCGGCCGCATGCTCGACAAGCCTTGTAACTTTTTCTCTACCTCTAACCATTCATGCAAGGGGTAAAGCAATAAACAAGGAGAGTTGATATCCACTGTGCACACCAATTGCCCCTGACACTCGTCTAGGAGCCAGTCGCGGTATTTGGTTGGAATGGCAAATCGACCTTTGCTATCAAGGTTGATGCCGTGCGCACCTCGTAACAAAGCTCCCCCTTAAATTGCACTAATTCCCACAAAAAGACACATTTTCCCACATTTTCTAATTTTAAGGGGGATTTTGTCCATTGCAAGGGAGGATCCGCTTCGAATTTCTCATTATTTTGTATATTTTGACAGCCGCCCTAGGAAGCCCCTGATTTAGATAGAGTTAATTTATAAAATTAAAGTAAATTAATTTCCAAATTTGTGCACTCGAAAGGGAAGAAAGTACGGGTTGGCAAGTAAACAATAAGCGGCTCAATACGCAATAAAAAAGCCAGACGGTAAATACTCGTCTGGCTTTATAAAGAGGTGAGTCGACCGATAAGCCGGGTTCTGTCGTGAACCGTCATTCGTCTAGGCCTGCAATCACTCACAGGCTCAAGCAACCTACCCGCTTCCGATATGGGCCATACCTTAAGGAAGCCTATTTGGTCTTGCTCCGGGTGGAGTTTACCTCGCCACAAACTGTTACCAGTTGCGCGGTGCGCTCTTACCGCACCCTTTCAGCCTTACCTGTTCTTCCGAAGAAGTCATCGGCGGTCTTCTCTCTGCTGCACTTGTCGTGGGCTCACGCCCCCCAGACGTTATCTGGCACCCTGCCCTGTGGAGCCCGGACTTTCCTCCCCTTACCTATCAAAATGAAGGTAAGCGACGACGGTCTGGTCAACTCAGGCGGCGGATTATAGCTTCAGTGTAAGCAAACTACAATGGTTACCTCTGCAGTCGCAATGAAGAGTGAACCACTAGCAGTTATCGAGGCCCCATTTATACAGTGCGTTCTTTTTCACTTTATGAATTTCAGCCGTAATGGCAGCAGCTTTTTTGAGAGGTAACTCTTTAACTAATAGCGTTAAGGTTTGCAGTGCGGCTTGAGGCAATGCATGAGGGTCCGGTTTGTGCCCCGCAATCAACAGCACTATCTCACCTTTGCGACGATTTTCGTCTTCACCCAGCCATTGCCACATTTCAGCTGCGCCAGCGCCATGAATCGTTTCAAAAGTTTTAGTGATTTCACGGGCGACCACAACCCGCCTGTCTGGCCCCATGACTTTGACTATTTGCTCCAGAGTGTCTAACACGCGTCGCGGCGACTCATAGAAAATCATCGTCCGTGGCTCTTCGAGTAATGCCGTTAAGGTATCTACTTTGGCTTTTTCTTTGGCGGGCAGAAAGCCTTCAAAGCTGAAGCGGTCAGACGGTAAACCCGCCGCACTCAAAGCCGTAATGGCCGCGCATGGGCCTGGTAGCGGCACAATATTCACCCCGGCAGCGCGGCAATCATTAACCAAATGGTAGCCAGGATCACTGATTAACGGCGTGCCAGCGTCTGACACCAAGGCGATACTTTGACCCGCTTGAATTTTTGCAATCAAGCCCGCGGATTTTTGCTGCTCATTATGATCATGCAGCGCAAAGCATGGCTTAGAAATTTGATAATGGTTAAGCAGCTTGGCGGTGTGACGAGTATCTTCCGCCGCGATAAGATCAACTTGCTGCAGCACCGCTAACGCGCGGGCAGAGATGTCTTGGATGTTGCCAATCGGAGTTGGCACGATAAACAAACTTGCTAAATCAGACATATTAATGATTAACCAAAGAAAATATTGAATTAATATCGGCTCTTGTGTGACCAATGATTGAGAAAACCACCTCTGGCGATTAAACTATACACATCTTTTTGGTAGAAATAGAGCTGATGGATTTGAAACTTCTTAAGTCACTGAGTGTAACACGAGCAAGCCTTTGTTTAACGACCGTTCTTTTAATTACTGCTTGTAGTGGTACACAAAAGTCTCCTACCGCTGCAGGCATTACTCCTCCGCCGGTCATGGCCCCTTTAACCGCCACTTCAGATTACTACCTAGAACAAGCGAATAAAAGCTCGGGCAGCTACAACATTGACTGGCAGTTACTTGCTGCGCGCTCATTTCTTGCTGGTGGCCATAGCCAACAAGCACTCGCCGTTCTGCAACAGCTCGATAAGCAAAACTTATCACCCCAGCAAATGTCGGAGAAGCAACTCATCCGCGCTCAAAGCTTTGTCATGGAGGGAGATAACGAGACAGCATTAACCCAACTTAAACAAGTTTCACCAAGCGACTTAGACAGCGCTGCTTGGGCCAGCTATTTAACCCTCAAAGGCAATGCGCAGCTGGCCGAAAACCAGGCAAGTGAAGCCATGTTTTCGTTTATTCAGCTTAACAATTACTTGTTAGAGCCTGAGGCGATTCAAGCAAACAATAACCAAATCTGGCAATTGCTTAATCGCCATACCGAGAAACAACTGCAAACTATGCTGGCGCAAAGCCAAGACGATAACTTTCGAGCGTGGTTTGAGTTAGGTTTAATTCAAAAACTCTATCGCGGTCAGGGCAGCCAACTTGAACAAGAAATAGCATTTTGGAAAAACCAATATCCGCAACACGCGGCTTCTCTCTACTTTCCAGGCTCTAGCCAAGGCATTGCAGGGCCGGCGTTTAAACCACAAAATGTCGCAGTTTTTTTACCTCTGTCAGGAAAATACGCAGCGCAAGGCCAAGCTATTCGTGATGGTATTTTAAAGGCTTATACCGCTGAAGGTGGCTCAGCTCAAGTTAACTTCTTAGACACGCAAACCAATAGTATTGCCGGTCTCTATCAGCAAGCCACTGCCAATGGCGCTGACTTTATCGTCGGGCCTCTGCTCAAAAGTAATATCGAAGAGCTAACTCGATTAAATAATACCTTACCCATGCTAGCGTTAAACCGTGTTGAAGACGCCGGTTACAACGCCAGCCAATTCTATTTTGCACTTTCTCCGGAAGGCGAAGCGGAGCAAACTGCGCAAAAAGTGTTTGACGATGGCCGCCAGCACGCTTTAGTTATCGCTCCAAGAGGACGCTACGGTGAACGCATGGCAAATGCATTTAGCGAAGAATGGCTTGGTTTAACGGGCCATAAAGCGGAAGTACATTACTTTACAGACCGCCAGCAAATGCAAAAAATGATCCCTGACATTTTACGCACCAACGCCAGCCAACAACGCATTAACCAACTCAGACAACAAGTCAGTTATAACGCCAAAGCTGAAGTCCGAAGCCGTCGCGATGTGCAAGGTATTTACATCATTGCCGCGCCGATTGAACTGAGTATTATCAAACCTTTTATTGATGTAACAGTAAGCCCATTTGCCGAGCAAATGGGCATTTATACTGGCTCACGCAGCGCAAGCACCAACATGAGTAAAGAACAAAAACTCGATCTTAACTTGGTTTACCACAGCGACCTGCCTATTATCATTGAGCCTGACAATCCGTACTTAAGTGAAGCGAAAACCTTGTGGCCATCACGCTCTGCCGGTGAGCTGCGTTTTTATGCCATTGGTATTGATGCTTGGCATCTGATCCCGCAACTAGCTGAAATGCAGGCCGATAGCAGTGTGAAGTTAAAAGGGGTTAGTGGGCAGCTTGGTCTAAACAGTGACAATTACGTCGACAGCTACTTAGCTTGGGGGCAGTACGTTGACGGCGAAACGAAACTGATTACGCCGGCATATTTAACTCAGCCAGAACAAAGTAATGCTTTAACTCCAGTGTCAGAAGAAACGCCTATCAACGCCAACGCTGAGTTTGGTTTTGAAGAGACTCAGTTAGACACGGCACCAGACAACAGTTTTGATAATAGCTATCAAGAACCTGCAACACCTCAGGCCGACTCACTTGAGCTGGAGGTAGAGCCAAATGAACCACAAAACACGTTATCGTTTGAAGAAGAAGACTTAACCGAGACGCTAGAAAGTCACTCTACAGACACGCCCCTCTAAATGGACGTAACTATGCTGAGGCAATACTCCGTGCGAGGTGAATAATTGAGCTATGCCTATCACAAATAGCCGCGCACAAGGCCAATATTACGAGGACAAGGCCTGTGATTTTTTATCACAGGCCGGTTTACGTCTTGTTTGCCGTAACTATACTACTCGCCAAGGTGAAGTAGATCTAATCATGCGTCAAGCAGACACCCTTGTCTTTGTTGAAGTAAAATATCGCCAGCAAAGTCAGTTTGGGCAGGCCGTAGAAACCGTAACCTATCGCAAGCAACAACGGATTTTAGCCGCCGCAAAGCATTATTTAATGACACAAAACACCCAAGCCTATTGTCGCTTTGATGTTATCGCATACCAAGCCGACGCAGACTCTCCCCTTTGGGTAAAAAACGCATTTCAGGAGTATTAACCAATGCGCGATAAGATCAAAGAGAGCTTTACGGAAAGCATACAGACTAAAATAGCCGCCGCTGAAGCATTACCCGAATACATTGAGAAAGCGGCCTTGATGATGGTGCACTGCCTATTAAACGGTAACAAAATTATTGTTTGTGGTAATGGTGGCAATGCCGCATTGGCGCAAATCTTTGCATCGCATTTACTGAATAAGTTTGAAACAGAGCGTCCTAGCTTGCCTGCTATTTCAATTACTTCTGATTCAACCTTAATATCCGCCATTACCACAGACACCCACTTTGACGAAATTTATGCCAAACAAGTGCGAGCATTGGCACAAGCGGGTGATATTTTATTGGCTATTTCACATGGTGGTAATAGTCGTAATGTTATCAAAGCAGTGGAAGCAGCGGTAAGCCGAGATATGCAGATTGTAGCTTTGACGGGTGCAGATGGCGGTGAGATGGCTGGGCTATTAAGCGCTACGGATGTTGAGATCCGCGCACCTTCACCTAAAGGCTGCCGGATTGAAGAAGTCCACCTATTCACTCTTAACTGCATCAGTGATTTAATTGACCAGACCCTGTTTTCAACCGGAGCATGACCATGACAGTCTCACCTTTATTGCGCGTCGGCTTATTGGCCAGTATCCTCGGCGTACAAGGCTGTGCAGGCTTGGTTGTCGCAGGTGCAGCTACTACAGCAGTAATGGTCAGTGATAACCGTAGCATTGGCGCACAAATCGATGATCAAAACATTGAAATCAAAGCCGCTAATGCGTTAGCAAAAAACGAAGGCCTGATGAAGGCTTCACGCATTTCAGCCATCAGTAATAACGGCCACGTTTTGTTGGTTGGCCAAACCAGTAATGAAGAATATCGCCAGCAAGCGGAAACGACGGTCAGGTCTGTCGCTGGCGTCACCAAAGTCTATAACGAAATTCGCGTCGCGGGCTTAATCAGCTTATCACAGCGCAGCAGTGACTCTTGGCTCACCACTAAAACAAAAAGTTTGTTATTGGATGACCCTAAGGTTAACCCTTTAAAGATTAAAGTGGTCACCGAAAACAGTGAAGTCTTTTTGATAGGTTTAGTCACCCAAGATGAGGCCGCTCAAGCAGTTGAAATCACTCGCAACATTAATGGTGTAAAGCGTGTTGTCAAAGTATTTCAATACCTTGAAACGCCTGCCCAGGCAGCAGAGGCGGAGAGTGCCACGGTGGTCGCTGGCGAAGAAGAAACGACTCAACAATAACGAAGAGTGCTCTGTAAGCAATAAAAAAACCGCCTTTAGGCGGTTTTTTTATTTAACTACTCTCAAGCCTGGTCGGCCCTTGGGCGGTGTCGGCTCTGGCTCCGGCGGCTCTGGTTCACCTTGATAGCCAGGTTCAGGTTCAAACATGGTACCTGCGCCATTTTCTCGCGCATAAATAGCTTCTACCGCATAGATAGGTATATACACTTGAAACGGAGAGCCAGAAAAGCGAGCGTTAAAGCTTACCGCCTGATTATCCATCTCAAATGCAGTCACTGCGCTAGGAGCGATATTAAGTACAATCTTGCCGTCATTAACGAATTGCTGTGGTACTTGCACGTGGGCAGCCAAAGCATCTACCACTAAATGCGGCGTTAATTCGTTATCTAAAATCCAGTCAAAAAAAGCCCGTAATAAATACGGGCGATTAGGCGTCATTTCAGTCATGCTTAAATCAGTACGCGAATGTCGCGCTCAGTTTCCGTTAAAGAGGCTTGGAATGATTCACGATCGAATAAACGTATCATGTAAGCTTTCATGCCTTTGGTTGCCGGACCTGTTAGTTCAATGCCGAGCTCAGGCAAGCGCCATAGCAAAGGTGCCATGTAGCAATCAGCCAGCGTGAACTCTTCACTCATAAAGTAGTCCATTTCGTCAAATACTGGCGCGATGCTGATCAAGGCTTCTGTCAGTTTAGCGCGAGCGGTTTGCGCAGCTTCAGGGCTACCGTTAGCGATAGTTTCCACTAAACTGTACCAATCGTTTTTAATGCGATGCATCATCAGGCGGCTGGTACCACGCGCAACAGGGTAAACAGGCATTAGCGGCGGGTGCGGGAAACGCTCATCAAGGTATTCCATGATGATATGAGACTCGTACAACACAAGCTCTCGGTCAATCAGAGTTGGTACAGATTGGTATGGGTTTAGCTCAACCAATTCTGCCGGCAAGTTATCTGGATCCACTTGGGTAATTTCAACACTGACACCTTTCTCAGCCAGTACGATACGTACCTGGTGACTGTATAAATCAGATGCGCCAGAAAATAGGGTCATCACAGAGCGTTTATTAGCAGCAACTGCCATTTAATCCTCCAACTCTTTAAAAACATAAAAGGCAATGCAGGTCATTACCCACATTGCCATCTTTTAATCAAACCAATTTAGGGTTTGTTTAGTGTACGTCGCGCCAGAACTCTTTCTTCAGCAAGTAGCTGATGATAAAGAAGATGAAAATGAAGCCTAAGACAAATACGCCCAGTCTTTCACGCTCAACTCGCATTGGCTCACCCGAATAGACCATGAAGTTTACCATATCTAATACGGCTTGGTCATATTCATCTGCACTAAGTTCGCCAGTGCCATCTGTTTCAATGTAATCTAAGGTCTTGTGCTCTTCACCGTCTACGATTTCAACAGCATAAACCGCTTTTGGTACACCTTGCAATTCTTCTAACACATGGGGCATACCTACGTCAGGAAATACCGTGTTGTTCACGCCAAACGGACGGCTTGGGTCTTGATAGAAAGAACGCAAATACGTGTATAACCAATCTGGCCCACGCAGACGAGCCACCAAGGTTAAGTCCGGTGGAGCGGCGCCAAACCATTTAGCGGCATCTTCTTTATTGATGGCATTGTGCATCAAGTCGCCAATCTTTTGGTCAGTAAAAACCATGTTTGCCATCATGATTTCATTTGGAATATCGAGGTCATTCGCAACACGCTCATAACGTTGATAGCCAGTCGCATGACAACCAAAACAGTAGTTCATAAATAATTTAGCACCGTTTTGCAACGACACCTTGTCCGTTAGGTCAAAGTTAGCTTTGTCTAGCGGAATGCTTGGGCCAGCAGCAAATACTAACCCAGGTAACAGTGCAAATAATGTAATAAATAGCTTTTTCATTATTTAGTAATCCTTTCTGGCACTGGCTTACACTTCTCGTTTTTACTGTAGAACCACAATAAAGCAAAGAATGCAAAATAACCGAATGAACAAATTTGCGAAATCAAGGTGTACGTAGGTGTTGCAGGTAGCGCACCTAAAATACCCAGGATGATAAAGCAAATAATGAACTGAGTGATGTTCAATTTGTGCCAAATGCTGCGGTAGCGAATCGATCTTACCTTACAACGGTCAAACCATGGCAAGAAACATAAAATCATTACCGAGCTACCAAATACGATTACCCCGATAAGCTTATCTGGGATAGCACGTAAGATGGCGTAGAAAGGTGTGTAGTACCATACTGGCGCAATGTGTTCAGGTGTCTTCAAACCATTGGCCGGCTCAAAGTTAGGCGGCTCAAGGAAGTAACCACCACCTTCAGGAAGGTAGAAAATTACCGCGGCAAAGAAGAATAAGAATACGGCGATACCCACCACGTCTTTCACTACAAAGTACGGGAAGAAAGGTGCTGCATCCACGATATCTTTTTTACCAGAGAACTGTTTGTGGAACTTAAACTTGCTCAGTTCTGATTCAGGTACGCTGCCTTTTTTCTTCTTAATCTCGATACCTTCAGGGTTGTTGGAACCAACTTCGTGAAGGGCAACAATATGCAAGAAGACTAACACCACTAGCACCAACGGCAGTGCAACTACGTGCAAGGCAAAGAAGCGCGTTAAGGTAGCTCCGGAGACAACAAAGTCACCACGGATCCACAACGTTAAGTCATCCCCAATCACCGGCAATGCACCAAACAAGGAGATTATTACCTGGGCTCCCCAGAACGACATTTGCCCCCAGGGGAGTAGATACCCCATGAATGCTTCAGCCATTAACACAAGGAAAATCAACATACCAAATACCCAGATTAACTCACGAGGCTTTTGGTAAGAGCCGTAGATCAAACCACGGAACATGTGCAGGTAAACAACAATAAAGAAAAACGAAGCACCAGTAGAGTGCATGTAACGTAATAGCCAACCGTATTCAACATCACGCATGATGTATTCAACAGAAGCAAACGCCCCTTCTGCAGAAGGGTTATAGTTCATGGTTAACCAAATACCCGTTAAGATTTGGTTAACCAGCACTAGCATGGCTAATGAGCCAAAAAAGTACCAGAAGTTAAAGTTAACTGGAGTCGGATATTGCGCTAAGTGTTTATTCCAAGTGTCGGTCATTGGGATACGCGCATCGACCCAATCTATGACACCGGTTACCAATCCTTTGATCATTATGCTTCTCCTTCAGATACACCAACTAACAGGGTATTCTCGTCTGTGAAGTGATACTCAGGAATCATCAGGTTGAGTGGCGCAGGTACGTTTTGGAATACACGACCAGCCATGTCAAACTTCGAACCGTGACACGGACAGAAGAAACCACTTTTCACGCCTTCTACTTGCTCAGCAAAGCTGTCTGGCAAATAAGTCGGTGAACAACCTAAGTGAGTACATAGACCTACCGCTACAAAAATATCCGGACGGATAGAGCGTGCAGGATTCGCCGCATATTCTGGCTGTTGCGGTTCTTCAGAGTTTGGATCTCTTAACTTACCTTCATGAGCTTTTAAATCAGCCATGATAGATTCAGTTCTTGAAACCACCCAAACAGGTTTACCTTGCCATTCAATACGAATTAATTGGCCAGGTTCAATTTTACTTACATCCACTTTCACCGGGGCACCAGCAGCTTTCGCCTTAGCACTCGGGTTCCATGATTTTATAAACGGCACAGCCACTGCCCCAGCTCCTGCGGCTCCCACTACAGCTGTAGTGGCAGTGAGGAACATTCGGCGGCCGGTATTCACAGGCGCATTGCTCATCCAAAAACTCTCCCTACGGACTCCGCGATTATTATTATTTCCCTTTGCGGCAAAACTATATCATCTTGTGCAGATTTCTGCTTTTGCGGGTCTGTACAATTGTCACAGAAAAATCCGGTGAATTTTAAAGAAACCACAGGGATTTGACAAGCTGATAATGCCTTTAACATGCTATCAACATCAGAATATGTGTAATTTCAATAGAATAAAAAAAACCCGGCCGAGGCCGGGTTTTGTATATCGAAAGACGTAAAAATTAACGTTTCGAGAATTGTGGACGACGACGTGCTTTACGTAGACCCACTTTCTTACGCTCAACTTTACGAGCATCACGTGTAACGAAACCAGCTGCACGTAGATCGCTACGTAGAGACTCATCGAATTCCATTAGTGCACGTGTGATACCGTGACGGATAGCACCAGCTTGACCTGTTGTACCACCACCTTTAACTGTTACCTTGATATCGAACTTTTCAGTCAGTTCAGTCAGCTCAAGTGGTTGACGAACAACCATACGTGCTGTTTCACGACCGAAGAACTCTTCAAGAGAACGGTTGTTAATTGTAAGGTTACCGCTACCCGCTGTTAGGAACACGCGAGCAGTAGAGCTTTTGCGACGACCAGTGCCGTAGTATTGATTTGCCATTTGCCTGAATTCCGTATTAGATGTCTAAAACTTGTGGTTGTTGAGCTGCATGTTGATGCTCAGAACCCGCGTAAACTTTCAATTTACGGAACATTGCGCGGCCTAGAGGACCTTTTGGCAACATACCTTTAACAGCTGATTGAATCACACGCTCTGGTGCTTTTTCGATTAGCTTTTCGAAAGAGATAGATTTCAAACCACCTGGGTAACCAGTGTGAGAATGGTAAATCTTACCTGCAGCTTTGTTACCAGTTACGGCAACTTTCTCACAGTTTACAACGATGATGTAATCACCAGTGTCAACGTGTGGAGTGTATTCTGCTTTATGCTTACCGCGTAGACGAGAAGCGATTTCAGTAGCTAAACGACCTAAAGTTTTACCTTCAGCATCTACTACATACCAGTCGCGTTGAACGCTTTCTGGTTTTGCAACAAAAGTTTTCATTAAACTCTTACCCAAATATTAAAGTGTTACTGACGTGTTGCATTGGGAAAATACAACATAATTAAATACCATCATTACGCCCCTTCGAGCATAACTATTGGTGAAACAAACTCACCAAAACATGGCGTTTGTAACAGGGTCGCAAGATTATACGGAAAAGGATATCAGAAAGCACCCTTTTTCTGGTGCTTTTTCAAACGTTATCTTCAAACCTGCAACTGCTTATGGTAAATGCTCTTTCGCTAGGTATTCATGGCTTTGCATTTCTTGCAGGCGAGACAAGCAACGTTTGAATTCAAACGTTAATCGGCCTTGAGTGTAAAGTGCGTCCATTGCGACATCAGCAGAGATAATAAGCGCTACGTGGCGTTCATAAAATTCATCTACCATGGCTATAAAACGGCGGGCTACATCATCCGTGGTATTTCCCATGGGTTTAACATTAGCCAGTAGCACGCTGTGGTATAGCTTAGACATTTCAATGTAATCAACTTGACTGCGGGCGCTTTCACACAAAGCGGAGAAGTCGATATATAAAACGCCTTCGGCCTCACCTAAGGTTGGAATGGCACGATTTAAAACTTCGATATCATGACCGTAACGGCGTGGCTCAGTGGATAATTGCTGGAAATACTGCTTAAGGTTTTGCTTGGCTTTCTCGTCTAGGGGATGATGGTAAATCTCTGCTTGGGTTAAGGTTCGTAGCCGGTAATCAATGCCGCTATCGACGTTAATAATGTCACAATGACGATTAATAAGTTTTATCGCCGGAATAAAACGCTCTCGCTGTAAGCCATTACGATATAGCTCATCAGGCACTATGTTAGACGTGGCCACAAGCACAACGCCGTGGGCAAATAACGCTTCAAATAACGTCCCCAGCAACATAGCATCAGTGATATCTGAAA
This sequence comes from Motilimonas pumila, assembly GCF_003596335.1. Classification (GTDB taxonomy): domain Bacteria; phylum Pseudomonadota; class Gammaproteobacteria; order Enterobacterales; family CBDFNC01; genus Motilimonas; species Motilimonas pumila. The sequence goes on along the minus strand of NZ_QZCH01000003.1, from coordinate 174,232 downwards.
CAAAAAACTCGTCAAAGCAAATCACCCTTGCTTCTTTCGCTAGATTCGCTGCAATGATCAACAAGGGATCTTCTTGCTGCTTTAACTCACCTAGCTCATGATGAATACGATGCATAAACCGGTGAAAGTGAACCCGCATTTTTTGCTCAAACGGTAAGCAGTCAAAAAAGGTATCCACAAGATACGTTTTACCTCGGCCTACCCCGCCCCAAAAATAGAGACCTTGAATCGGCTCTACCGGCTCAGGTTCAGAAAACTTTGCCTTTAGGTTATCCAGCCAAGACTTTTTTGCCGGAGCCGGGGCTGGCTTGGTTAAGTCTTGATAAAGACGATTTAACGCAATGACCGCCTGCTCTTGCGCCGCGTCATAGTGAAAATCATCAGATTTTAAATCTTGTTGGTACTTGTTTAATGGAGTCACAGGCTTTATTTATATCCTTGTCCTGAACAATCTGTTTCAGTGTCGTTTATTTTTGTTGCCTTAAGTAGGAGCACACCATGATTATTTATGCCGTTATTAGCCTCGCCATCATCCTTGTTATTGCTGCATTTTTTATTGGCAAAAAAACCAGCCAACGTCGCTTTCAAGTTGAGCGCGAAGCCTTGGTGCAAACTCACCAGCGCGAATGCGAACAATATAAACAAGAAATCGACAAACTTAAACAAACACATCATCAGCAAGAGGGCGACCAGCAAGAATATCAAAGCCATGTCTCACAACACTTTACCAAGTCCGCAGAATTAATGGCTGAGATGGCTAAGCAGTATCAAGACGTGTATCAGCATATGTCTGACACCGCGCATCAACTATTGCCTGAAGCCGAAGCCAGTGCCCTGCTATTAAAAGCGCAGCGCCCTGATGTAAACGCCTTCGCAACAGAAACGCCTCATCAAACGTCAACCTCTTCTAAAGCAGACGAAGAAGCAACCATAGATATGTCGCAACCAACAGTATTGGATGAAGCGCAGCAAGAGCCAAAGTGCACATCTGCGCAAAGCTAATTAAGCCTACGTCAAACAAGGTAAAGCTCTGTAAAAGGGCAATCCTTTCTATACTGTTATGAGTCATTATGGCTTTGTGTCTGATTTTAGGAATGTTAATCAATGAAAAAAAGCGTCTCTATTTTTAGTGCCATTGCATTATCAACGGCACTTGGCCTTGCTAGCCTGCCAGTTCAAGCTGCGTTTCCGAGTCAAGTGGGTGATAAAGAGCTGCCTAGTCTGGCGCCTATTTTGCAGTCTGTCTCGGACGCTGTGGTCAATATTTCAGTTGCGGGGACCAAGGTTCCTGAGCAGCAAGTTCCTGAAGCTTTCCGCTTTTTCTTCGACCAAGCGCCGCAACAGCAGTCAAGCCAACCATTTCGTGGACTGGGCTCAGGCGTCATCATTGACGCTGATAAGGGGTATGTGATCACTAACTACCACGTGATCCACCAAGCCGATGAAATCAAAGTCACCTTAAAAAATGGCAAAGAATACATTGCTACCAAAATTGGCGAGGACAAACAAACCGATATTGCGCTGCTGCAAATTAAAGGTAAAAACCTGAAAGCCATAGAGTTTGCAGACTCTGACCAACTTAGAGTGGGTGACTTTACTATTGCCATAGGCAACCCTTTTGGTTTAGGGCAAACCGTCACTTCAGGCATCGTCAGTGCGCTTGGCCGCAGTGGCTTAAATATTGAGAATTACGAAAACTTTATTCAAACCGACGCAGCCATTAACAGCGGAAACTCTGGCGGCGCGTTAATTAACCTCAATGGTGAGTTAATAGGAATTAATACCGCGATACTTGGCCCTAACGGCGGCAATATCGGCATCGGCTTTGCCATTCCATCTAATATGGTGAATAACCTCACAGCACAAATATTGGAGTTTGGTGGTGTACGCCGAGGGTTATTAGGGGTAACCGGCGGCGAATTAACGCCTGAGCTAGCAGATGCATTTGGTTATGACACGCAACACGGCGCATTTGTCAATCAAGTAATGCCTGACTCTGCCGCTGAAAAAGCCGGTTTAGAGGCCGGCGATATTATTGTTAAGCTGGGCAATAAGAAAATACGTTCTTTCAGTGAGCTAAGAGCCAAAATTGCCACCTTAGGTGCAGGCAAAACAATTGCTGTGACAGTGGTAAGAGACGGCAAAGAGCAAGCTTTTGACGTGACCCTGAGCGAAGCTAAAGATACTAAAATCAAAGCTCAAGCTATCCACCCCGCATTAGAAGGCGCCACACTGAGCAGCACGCCAGCAAACGCTAAAACACCCGGGGTTATGGTTGCTGAAGTGCAGCCTGGCAGCCCAGCAGAAATGGCAGGCCTTGAACAAGGGGATATTATTTTAGGCATTAACCGAAGTCGCACTAAAGATATCGCTGACTTACGCAAGGTTATTGAATCAGAGCCCTCGGTGCTAGCGCTGAATATCAAGCGTGGTAATACTTCTTTATACCGAGTACTGCGCTAAATCCTAGATAAATCGCACACTGTGGTAAAACGCCTCCCGTGAGGCGTTTTTTTTTAACGCTTTTTTGCTATTCTTCATGACACTAAACATAACTCGCACAATTTCATGCCATCAGCTCTGCGTTATATCTTAAAGTCTGTTGCTATCGGTTTATTATTCGCCGTATTTTTACTGATTTTTTTTCCGCCGCTGCGAAATAATCAAGAGCTACCATTCGCCGAGCAAATCGAAAGTTATAGCGGCCAAGTTGCCAGTTACAGCTCCGCGGTTCGCCGCGCTGCGCCGGCTGTAGTCAATATTTATTCGCAAACCTACCAACGTTCTAACATTAACAGTCAACCTGAGTTGAGACCTAACGGCCTTGGTTCAGGCATCATCATGAGTGATAAAGGCTATGTGCTCACTAACCTGCATGTGATCGAGCAGGCAGACCAAGTCTTAGTGGCACTACAAGATGGTCGATTACTCACTGCCAATATGGTTGGCGGCGATGCTGTTACCGATTTAGCCGTATTACAAATTGATGCAAGCAATTTACCCGTGATCCCACAAAACCCCTCTTACCTGCCAAATGTAGGTGACATAGTGCTCGCCATTGGCAACCCATACAACATAGGTCAAACCGTTACTCAAGGCATTATTAGTGCGACGGGTCGTTCCGGCATCAGTTCTACTGGTAGGCAAGATTTCTTGCAAACCGATGCGGCAATCAACCGAGGCAATTCAGGCGGCGCCCTTGTCAATAGCCGAGGAGAGTTAGTTGGAATTAACACTTCGGCTTATCACATCACCCAAGACACTGAAAGTTATGGCATTAGCTTTGCCATCCCTCAGCAGCTTATTAGCCGAATAATGACCAGCTTAATACGTGATGGGCGTGTCATTCGAGGCTCTATTGGCGTCGTTGGCGGCCCTGTTAACCCTGTGATGGCTCGACTTTGGGGCATTGAAGCGCAAAGTGGCATAATGATCACTGAAGTTGTGCCAGGCGGCCCGGCGGCGCAAGCCGGTGTCAAAACCTCTGACGTGATGCTCGCCATCAATCAAGAGCCCGTGAAAGGCGTCACCGACGTGCTTGATAGAGTGGCAGAGGTTCGCCCAGGTGAAGTCATCCAAGTAAAACTGTTACGGGATGGTGAAGAGGTTGAATTAGCTATTGAAGTGGAAGATTTTGATAAACGGAGATAATTCTCATAATTATCACTTCATAGCCCCACCCTTTAAAAACTGTGAGCCTTAAAGATCATTTTTTAGCATTCTGCGAGCCTCGTACTAATAATGGGCTTTATAAAGACTTATGCAACCGTTATCATGCCAACCTAATTATATCTGGAAAGTCTAACCATGGATTTAACACATTAAAGGAGGACTCATAATGTGTTGGCGTAAAATCGGAATTTTAACTGCAAGTATACTGGTTGCAGCCTGTGGCGGCGGTGGTTCAAAAGACCTAAGCGGCGGAGGCTCTACTACTCCTGTCCCATCCGGTGAGCCTAACCCTAGCGGTGGCCCAACAACCCCTCCGGCAAGTAATGAAGTCGTCTTAATGATCCCAGGGGAGATCCTAGAACTAGACAGAAGAAATGCGACTATTCCATTTGAATATGCGCTAGATCTACCGCCTTCATTCACCGCAGACTTTTATATGGAGCTTTCAGGCTCGGCGGTCATAGGCGAAGACTTTGAACTGGATAATTATAACGTACTGAGCTTTGCTCCAGGGCAACAGGTCGCCTACTTAAATATGACGTTATTCGAGTCTAACAAGCCTCGTGGCGGCAGAACACTTAACATCAAATTCTCAAACGATGACGGTCAAGAAGCGACCCAAACCTTCATTATTTCAGGTGATGTTCGATTAAACGATACAGGCATTACGACCTTCTCTGACGAGTTCAGCTATGATTCAACGGCTTCATTAGCCAGTCACCCTAACCAGGATGCGGACTTTGGCTCAGACGTAGTCAATGTGAATGATGCGAGCGCGCCATATTATAAAAGTCCTAACGAGCTAGACCTAAACAGCGATTACTACCTTGGTGAAGCAGGCTTTAGGTATGTAAAACTTGATGCAGCCGGTAACGAGCTGAACGCTCAAGCCACACAATGGCGCTGTGTTAAAGATGAAGTGACGGGCATGGTATGGGAGCGTAAAGGTGGTCATAATGAACTCTACCTTGCTACCAATGAGCCACCTCCAGCACCAGGAGAAGAAGATAACCGAGAATTCTACTGGACCGCAGCTGACTTATCTAATGATAATGCCGTTAACTTCTCTTATCCTTGGCATGATATAAACGACAATACAAATGGCGGCAAACCCGGCTGGATATTAGGCGATGGAAAAGGTGGAGCTTTACCTGGGCTTCCACTACCTGCAGCTAATAGTATTTGCGCATTTGATAATATCGCGAGAGACGGTGATAGGTATTGCTCTACTAATGACTATGTTGAAGAAGCAAATCTAAAAGGCACTTGTGGTTTTACCGACTGGCAGGTTCCAACCGTTGAACAATTTAGAAGTATTTTCAACTATCAAAACTTAGCCAATGGCTCCACTGATATCCTAGACCCAACCTTCTTTGACTGTGCCGGCGATAGCTGTTTAGTTGATCTCGAAGGTCACGCCTTATATTGGACGGCGACAACGGCTGCTGCCGGCCCTGGCAGCGCGCTTTGCTTTGATATCACTACGGCTCGCCTTCAGCAATGCAGCAAAAATGAACACAACAAAGTGATGATTGTGCGTCGTGATGACAAAACGCTGGTAGATAACAATGAGCCAGAGCCATCATCTGAACCAGCACCTGAACCAACCACAGAGCCTGAAGCTTAAGGAGTATGAAAATGAAAAAATTATCTATTATTTTATGCTCTTTAGCACTACTAAACAGTCATAATCTACTTGCTGCAGACACATTTTGTAATGCGCAAATAAAGAAAGACTATACCACCAGTCACTTCATCAGTTTAGACGATGGCACGGTTAAAGATATTCGAAGTGGCCTTGTTTGGTCTGTGTGCAGCTTAGGCCAAACATGGTCTATTGGTGCAAACGGTAAAGACGTATGTAGTGGTCAACCAACATCGTTTGCAACTTGGCAAGATGCACTCATCGCGGTTCAAACAGCGAATGAAAGTACTGCATTTGCAGCCAACGATTGGCGACTGCCGAATATTAAAGAGCTTGACTCTATTGTCGATAGAAGCTGTTATTCACCTGCAATCAATCAATCTATTTTCCCTAATACTTACCCTGTAAATTACTATTCTAGTACACCTTACAACGGCTCTATTGATACGGATCTAGGCGGTGATGGGAATAATTACGACCATATAACCTCACGTATCATTGACTTTAATACGGGTTTAGAGAGTCCACACAAACCTGAATCGCAAACCAGGGTCAGTTACTCGGTCCGTGTTGTTCGTTGCGGCGAGTGGCCCGTTCCAGACGTTTGTAAAGTCGCTCGATAAAGAGATGTATAAGCGGTCTAAAACTGTACTTTAGACCCTTTGCTTAATACGTAAAAAGGCCTCAACTTTGTTGAGGCCTTTTTTATCTCTGCATTATTGACCTTTTTTAATGCCATAACTGCCCATACCTCATATCAGAAAAAGCATGACTCATTAATGTCTGGCGCTGTTTACTAGCTAAAGTGATTGCTGCGAAATAGAGGAAACAATGAATCCTTGCTAGCGTATTACAAAGCAGTTGAGCTCCCTCTCTTGTGAAAAAGTAAGCTGACTCTAGACGCTCTTTAACGGCAAAATGTCCCACTAAAACTATGGATAAGAAAGCAAGTTAAATCTAAAGGTCGAAGGCTTTAAGGAGACTTATTGTTAGGTATAAACTATCCCAGCTTTATACGACACTGAAGGATAAAAGAAAAAGCCGTCGAAGTGAACTTCAACGGCTTCATGAGCTGGCTTGGGAAGCCTAGCCAATACGTTTCATCGTTGCGCCAAGAGGAATCAACTTGTTCTCGATCTTTTCGTAACCGCGATCTATGTGGTAGATACGATCAACAATGGTTTCACCTTTAGCCACTAAGCCCGCGATGACCAAGCTAGCAGATGCTCTTAGATCGGTGGCCATGACTTGTGCGCCACTAAGCTCTTCACTGTAAGCACAAATAGCCGTGTTTCCTTCTAGCTCTACTTCTGCGCCCATGCGCTGTAGCTCTGGCACGTGCATAAAACGGTTTTCAAAAATGGTCTCAGTGATACGCCCGGCACCTTCAGCGACGACATTAAGCAAGGTAAACTGCGCTTGCATATCGGTTGGGAAGCCAGGGTAAGGCACGGTTTTGATATTAACTGATTTGAGTTTGCGGCCTCGCATATCGGCGCTCACCCAGTCTTCACCTGTTTCAACCAATACACCCGCTTCTTCAAGCTTGGCGAGCACGGCTTCTAACAAGCTTGGATCTGTATCTCGGCAAGTAATTTTGCCACCAGTAACGGCGGCAGCCACTAAAAAGGTACCCGTTTCAATACGGTCAGGCTGAACGCTGTAATGACCACCGGTCAGCGCTTCAACCCCTTCAATAGTAATTGTGTCGGTGCCAGCACCAGAAACCTTGCCGCCCAGCGTGTTAATGAAGTTAGCAAGGTCAACCACTTCTGGCTCGCGCGCAGCATTTTCGATCACGGTTGTGCCTTCAGCCAAAGCCGCCGCCATCATTAGGTTTTCAGTGCCGGTTACGCTCACCATATCCATCACGATACGAGCCCCTTGTAGACGACCATCTACACGAGCTTTGATATAACCTTCTTCCACCACTATGTTAGCACCCATCAATTCAAGGCCATGAATGTGAAGGTTGACAGGCCTTGCCCCGATGGCACAGCCACCAGGCAAAGAAACGTCAGCTTTACCATATTTAGCGACTAGTGGGCCTAAGGCGAGAATTGATGCTCGCATCGTTTTGACCAGCTCATACGGCGCTTTGTAGCTGTTAACAGGTCCAGCATTCACTTTTACCACATCGCCATCATAGTCAGCGTTGGCGCCAAGATCACGTAACAAAGCCAACGTCGTATTAATATCACGCAACTTAGGCACGTTTGTTAGGCTGATCTCTTGATTAGAAAGCAAAGTGGCAAACACAATAGGCAGCGCAGCATTTTTTGCGCCAGAAATAGTGACGTCACCGTTTAAGGTGCAGCCACCTTGAATCAAAAACTTATCCATAGAAACCTCTATTTAAGATGGCTGATTAAATATTTTTTCTTTTTGCCATTGCTCAGGAGTAAAGGCTTTAATGCTTAATGCGTGTATCGTATTGGCTGCAATTTCTTCCGTTAACGGTGCGTAAATTGCTTGCTGTTGCTTAACTCTGCTCATACCCGCAAAGCTTTCAGAAACGGCAATCACTTGAAAATGATTGCCCTCGCCTTTTACAAAGCACTCTTCTAACGGTAAAGCCGCTGATAGCTTTGCTTCTATTTCTTTTGGATCCATCTTCAATCCTAGTTTTACTGCTAAATTTTAATGTGTACCACGACTGAAGCTTGAACGGCATCGATTTGATAAACCGCAACCCAACGCGTTTTAAGGCCAGCTGTTTTATCACCTCTGGGGAAAAATTAAAACCGCTATCAGTCGAATATTCTTTTTTTTGTTAGACGCACCACTTTATCCGTGGCAAAACAAGTCATCTAAGCCATACAGCTGAGACAAAGTCAGCAAACTACTCGGTGCATGACTAAAGCCTACTTTGTAGGGAGCAAAGTAATGCACTAGCCAAGCTAAGCCAGCTGAATCAAAATCAGTGATGCGACTCAAGTCTATAGCCCTTACCCCTTGGTAGGGCTCTGGCTTGAGTTTCTCTACTTCGGGTAGCGTCAACGAACCGGATAAGTGTAAGCGGCTGGTGTTATATTTAATAGTTAACATTAATTTGTTTTACTTACAGGCCTTGTCTCAGCATTTTTTTGTTCTAGCATGAGGGTGACTTCATCAATTCCTTTGCTACGAATGAGCCCAGCCAGTTCTGACTTTTTAGTATCTAGCAGACTGACCCCCTCGGCCACAACATCAAACACTAGCCACACTGACGTTTTCTTATTTTTGCGCAGTTTAAACGTAACTTTAATATCTGGTTGGCCTGCTTGTACAAAATGCACCGGGATATCAATAACCCGCTGAGTCCCCAATTTCACTTTCTTTGCAAACTGCAGTGTTTGTTGGTCATATTTGAACAGTACATTTGAATATGTCTGAATCATGTGCTCTTTAAAAGCATCCGCAAAACGGTCCCGTTGCGCTTTGCTCATATCCCTTAACGTTGGGCCGATAACTTTATAAGCGGCATAACGCGTGTCAACATAAGGTAATAATTCGTCTTTTACGACCTGGTCAGCATAAGCCGGGTCATCTAACATTTGCTCACGCTCATTTTTAACTCGTGCAAAAGCTTGCCCTGCCACCTCTTCAATAAGCGCATAAGGGTCAGTGTACTGCTTGACTTCGTTCGCGTGTGAAACGCCAGTGATTAAAAATAACAGCACACAAAATAAACGCATCATCAGGCTTATTCCTTGTCTTGAATTGAATATAAAAATTGTCCGATCAAATCTTCGAGCACAAGGGCTGACTTGGTATCCTCAATTTCGTCGCCTTGTTCGAGCATGACGATGTCCTCGTCAATAAAACCGGCTCTGAGGCCAATAAACTGTTCCCCCAGTAACCCTGCGGTCAAAATCGCCGCTGAACTGGTTTCAGGATAATAACCGTACTTTTTGAACATGCTCAATGTCACAATGGGGGTATAAGTTTCGGTTTCAAGGTCTATCGACTCAACTCGTCCGACAACTACCCCCCCGACTTTAACCGGCGAGCGAGGCTTGAGCCCCCCAATATTGTCAAATTTGGCTACTAACTGATATGTATCAGACTGACCCGTTAAGTTAAAGCCCGCAACTTTTAACACTAACAGCAACAAAGCTGCACAGGCTGAAAGTACAAAACACCCCACAAAAAAATGTAACTTTTTCTCAGACATACCCTTTCCTAACATCAACCATACATAAAAATGGTTAATACAAAATCTAAAGCTAAAACTAACAGCGAAGAATTGACCACGGTTTTGGTCGTAGCTTGGCTAATTCCCAATGAAGATGGCTGACAATAAAAGCCATTAAATAACGCTATCCAACAAATAACTAAAGCAAATATTAAACTTTTCAAAAAGCCGAAAAAGATGTCCTCGTAGACATTAACACTGGCTTGCATCACCGCCCAAAAGCCACCACTATCAATACCCTTCCAGTCTACGCCGACTAAACTGCCGCCCCAAATAGCGATCATTGAAAATAAAAATGCTAACAAAGGCATCGCGATCACCCCGCCCCAAAAACGCGGCGCAATAATTCGCTTTAATGGGTCCACTGCCATCATTTCCATGCTGGCTAATTGCTCCGTCGACTTCATTAGTCCAACTTCAGCCGTTAACGCCGAGCCCGCACGCCCCGCAAACAACAATGCCGTTACCACAGGCCCAAGTTCGCGCAATAAAGCTAATGCGACCATAGTACCTAAGCTCTGCTCTGCGGAATAACCAACTAATACGTTGTAGCCTTGCAGTCCAAGTACCATGCCGATAAATAAGCCAGCAACCAAAATAATAGGCAAAGACAGCACACCAAGAAAGTACACTTGAGCGGTCACCAAGCGTAAAAACTTAGCGTTAGGCGCGCATGCCAATGCTCTCAAAAGCATGACAACAGCCAACCCCAATTGACCAATAACATGGAGGGTTGAAGCGCCCGTTCGGACAATCCCTTGTATCATAATGTACTCGTTAGATCCTTGATAAAGTGACTCGCAGGGTAATGAAATGGCACTGGGCCATTAGGCAAACCTTGAATAAATTGCACCAGTTTTTCATCTTGATTCGCAGCAATATCTTCGGGGGTTCCTCGTGCAATAATTTTTTTATCTGCCAAAACATAAACATAGTCGGCTATTTCTAAAACTTCCTGAACGTCATGGCTCACGACAACTGATGTCAGCCCCAAGCTGTGGTTCAAATCACGTATAAGCTTAACCAGCACTCCCATAGATATAGGGTCTTGGCCAGCAAATGGTTCATCATACATAATAAGTTCAGGATCTAAGGCTATCGCCCGCGCCAAAGCGACCCTTCGCGCCATGCCCCCGGAAAGTTCGGTGGCAAGCATTGATTCCGCGCCGCGCAAGCCAACGGCTTCCAATTTCATTTGCACTAAAGTGCGCAACACAGGCTCGGCGAGCTGGTGATGCTCACGCAACGGAAAGGCAACATTCTCAAACACGGTTAACTCAGGAAACAGTGCTCCGGACTGAAATAACAAGCCCATTTTACGCCGCATTTGAAATAACTGCTTACGCGAAGCTGTCACAACCGACTCACCAGCAAACCGGATATCACCAGAAGACGGCGTTAATTGCCCCGCAATCAATTTAAGCAAGGTGGTCTTGCCAATGCCACTAGGGCCTAAAATCGCCGTGATTTTGCCTTGTTCAATGGTTAAATCAAGCCCTTGGAACAAAACGCGTTCGTCACGGGCAAAGCTCATATCCTTAATGGCAACTAACTGTGGCATATATCGAAATACTCTGATTAATCTGCTTATATTGTATGTGTAATAATTAACATACTCAAACCCTTCACTTTTGCCGAGATAAACGGGAAAATGGAGTTTTACCCTTTTGGACACATCAAGTAGCACATTATATGGAAGCAAATATTGTTTGGCTGATTCTTGGATTAATCGGTTTAGTATGGAGCGCCGATAAATTTGTCTATGGCGCCTCTGCGATTGCGCGTAACTTAGGCCTTTCTCCCTTAATCATTGGTTTAACTATTGTCGCAATGGGCTCTTCAGCCCCTGAGATGATGGTTTCAGCTGCTGCCAGTTTAAAAGGCAACCCAGATACCGCTATTGGTAATGCGATTGGCTCTAATATTACGAATATTACCTTAGTATTAGGCATTACCGCGCTGCTCAAGCCCATGCTCGTTGCGTCAACTGTGATGCGCCGCGAATTACCTATGGTGCTTGTGACCAGTTTGATTGCGGCATATGTATTATGGGACGTTAATTTCACTCGTGTTGAAGGCAGCATTCTAATGGTGGGCTTTTTCATGTCCATTGGCGGTCTAACCTACTTATCACTTAAATCGCCTCAAACAGACGACCCCTTGGTGGAGGAGTTAGAAGAAGAAATTCCCGCGGACGTTCCTTTGTGGAAATCGGTATTTTGGACTGTATTTGGCTTAGGCCTGTTAATATACAGCTCTGATGTTTTAGTCGACTCAGCGATTGGCATTGCCCGCCACTTTGGCATTTCAGAGCTCGTTATTGGCTTAACAATCATTGCTATAGGCACCAGTTTGCCCGAGTTAGCAGCCTGTGTGGCTAGCGTGCTCAAAAACGAAGGCGACTTGGCTCTTGGGAACATCGTTGGCTCAAACATCTTTAACATTTTGGCGGTATTAGCACTTCCAGGCATAATTGCGCCAGGTGAAATAGCGCCTGATGCAGCAGGGCGAGATATGTTCGTAATGCTTGGCGTAACCTTGCTACTGCTGGTTGTTGCCGGCAACGGTAAAATAAAGCAAATCTCGCGCTTTGAGGGTGGAATTTTGCTAAGCTGCTTTATTGCTTACCAATTTTTACTTTTTTATAGCATTTAAGCGGAAAGGCCAGCGAATGAAAAACACTCCTTATGGCGACATCTCACTCAGCGTTTTACGACAGTTTGAACAGATAAAGTTGCTTATTTGCGATATTGATGGAGTGTTTTCTGATGGCCGAATTTACATGGGTAACCAAGGTGAAGAGTTAAAAGCTTTTCATACCCGTGACGGTTTTGGCATTAAAGCGGTATTAAATGCAGGTATTGACGTAGCCGTTATTACTGGCAGAAAATCTCAAATTGTACATAACCGTATGTCTGCTTTAGGCGTCCCTTATATTTACCAAGGCCAAGATAACAAAGACATCGCCTTTCAACAGTTGCTGCAACAACTTTCTGTCAATGCGGACGAAGTGGCCTATATTGGCGACGACGTGATTGACCTCAGCGTCATGAATCAAGTTGGCCTCGCGGTCGCGGTCAATGATGCTCACCCACTCGTAGTGCAACAAGCTCACTATCAGACTAATATAAAAGGGGGCTATGGCGCGGTCAGAGAGTGTTGTGATTTATTATTATTGGCAAGAGGTAAACTCCACAGTGCACAAGGCACAAGCGTATGAATAAGCTTAATGTCAGTACATTTTGTTGCTTCATTTTATCATTAGCCTTGTGGCGTTTTTTTGGCCAAGAGCAGAAAGAAACACAACCTATAGACCCTTCACAGCCCTACTTTGTTGCAAAGAATACCACTACGGACACTTACAATCCTCTTGGACAATTAGACTACACGGTAAAAGCCAATAAAATCACGTATTTTAGGACTAAAGAAGTCACACAGTTTGAACAACCCGATGTCACTGTATTTCGAAATAATAAACAGACAATTTGGCAGATAAACAGTCTTAATGGCACGCTTCATCAACAATCAACTCTAGAGTTGATTGATCAAGTAAAAGCCTCTAACTTAACTCATGACCAACATATTCATTTAATTAAAACTGAAAAAATAAGCATAGACTTACTTAAAAATGAATTACACAGCAAAGAGCTTGTAACTTTCTATGGAGATCAAATCGAACAACGAGGCAAGGGCTTATTTGCCAATCTAGATGATCAACGAGCCTCGCTATTAACCAACGTAACGGCGACTTATTTAAATGACAAACCTTAACATCGCGCTTTTAAGCCTAACATTATTCAGTAGCCAAGCTTTGGCGTTAGCTTCTGACTCGCAGCAGCCAATCAATATTTACGCAGACTCCAATACCGTAGATTTGAACTCAAATACCACCACCTTCTTTGGTAACGTTGTAGCCACTCAAGGCAGCATAAAAATGACCGGGGATAAACTCATTGGTATTCGTGAAAAAACCGGTGAAATTATGATTTCCACGGGTAACCCGGCAACCTTCTATCAGATGATGGATGACGGTAAACCAATCAATGCCCAGGCCCAAGAAATTCGTTATGTTAAGGCAACGAATAAAATTATTCTTAGCAACAATGCCGTAATAAGTCAGCTCGACAGCAGCTATAAAGCCGAAAAAATTACTTACGACATCAGCTCTCGTAAGATCGAAGGCAAAAAAGGTAATCAGCAAACACGAACCGTGTTTACTCCCGCACAATTTGAGTCAAAAAAATCAGATAAGTCGGCGGATTAATGGCAACCTTAGAAGCAAAAAACTTAGCGAAAAGTTATAAAAGCCGCCGCGTGGTAAACGGGGTCAGTTTGCGGGTAAAAACAGGCCAGATTGTTGGTTTACTCGGACCAAACGGTGCTGGCAAAACAACAACTTTTTACATGGTGGTAGGCTTAGTTAAGCGCGACGAAGGCCAAATCTTTATCGATCAAGAAGAAATATCAGGTCAACCTATGCATGTTCGAGCGCAGAAAGGCATCGGCTACCTTCCCCAAGAAGCCTCGATCTTTCGTCGTCTTACCGTGACTCAAAATATCATGGCTATTCTTGAAACACGCAGTGAGCTAAGTCACGAACAAAAACAAGACCGTCTCAATGAGCTACTTGAAGAATTTCACATTACGCATATAAAAAACAACAAAGGGATGTCACTTTCAGGTGGTGAAAGAAGGCGCGTTGAAATAGCCCGAGCACTGGCAGCCGACCCGCAATTTATCTTACTTGACGAACCCTTTGCAGGTGTTGATCCGATCTCTGTAATAGATATCAAAAAAATCATTGAACACCTGAGAGACCGTGGTCTAGGCGTATTAATCACAGATCATAACGTGCGGGAAACACTGGATGTATGTGAATATTCCTATATAGTGAGCCATGGAGAGATGATTGCCGTGGGTAAGCCAGAAGAAATTTTGGCCAATGAACAAGTTAAACGTGTCTACCTCGGGGATCAATTCAAGCTATAGTTTTAAAGGCAAGCATGGTTTGCCTTAGCGCCTATAAACAGGATATCAATGAAGCCAACCCTTCAGCTTAAACTGGGTCAGCAATTAACGATGACCCCACAGTTGCAGCAAGCGATTCGTTTGCTGCAATTATCGACTTTGGATCTACAACAAGAAATTCAAGAAGCCCTTGAAGCTAATCCGTTGCTCGAAGCAGAAGATAATGGCCAGATAGACTCATTAGACCAAGACAAAGACCTGTCGCAAATAGACTCATCAGAGGCAATGGCTCAAACAGACCTGCCTGACGACCTCCCTACTGACTCAACCTGGGATGATACTTATACCTCGGCGCCAACCGGCAGCAGTGGTGTCGGCTCAGGTGGCGAAGATGCAGATTTTGTCTATCAGGGTGAAACGTCAAATAATTTGCACGACCATTTATTATGGCAGATGACCCTCACGCCTTTTTCAGAAACAGACCAAGCCATAGCCTTAGCCATAATTGATGCCATCGACGAGTCGGGTTACCTGACCGTCAGCAGTCAAGATATCCTTGAAAGCGTCGTCTCAGAAGAAGTAGAGCTAGAGGTTGAACTTGAAGAAGTAGAAGCAGTGCTAAAACGTATCCAGCACTTTGACCCTCTGGGCGTAGCAGCCCGCTCTCCACAAGAGTGCATGCTTATTCAGCTACAGCAAATCAGTCCTGAAGTAAAGTGGCGCCAGCAAGCCATTGATATTATCAAACAACACATGGACTTACTGGCAAACCGTGATTATCGCACATTAAGCCGCCAAACGAAGCTCAAAGAAGCGGAGCTGCGAGAAGTGATGCGCTTAATTCACACCTTAGAGCCTCGTCCCGGTAACGCCATCGTTGAGTCAGATGCTCAATACATTATTCCAGATGTGTCGGTACAAAAAAAATCGGGCCGTTGGGTGGTAGAACTCAACCCTGACTCTGTGCCTAAAATCAAGGTAAATGCTGAGTACGCCGCTTTTGCTAAACAAACCAGTAATACCGACGACAGTCAATTTATTCGCAGCCACTTGCAAGAAGCTAAGTGGTTTATCAAAAGCTTAGAAAGCCGAAACGATACCTTATTAAAAGTGTCTAACTGTATCGTACAACATCAAATCGCCTTTTTTGAGTACGGCGATGAAGCGATGAAACCTATGGTGCTCAATGATGTGGCTGAAGCAGTAGAGATGCATGAGTCCACCATTTCTCGTGTCACTACGCAAAAATACATGCACACTCCAAGGGGCATATACGAGCTCAAGTACTTCTTCTCAAGCCACGTAGCCACTGATGGTGGAGGAGAATGCTCCTCGACTGCCATTCGTGCATTAATAAAAAAATTGGTCGCAGCAGAAACACCCGCAAAGCCTCTGAGTGACAGTAAAATCACTCAATTACTGGCAGACCAAGGCATCAAGGTTGCCCGGCGAACCATAGCCAAATACCGCGAGTCATTAGGGATCCCGCCCTCAAACCAACGCAAGAGTTTGCTGTAAATATCGCTCAATACCCTGTTCCATGATCAATTGTGCAGAAAAAAATCAGTTCTACTTGAACGAGGTTGCAACTGCATTGATAATACCGCGATAACGGATACGTCAAAGAGCGCTCCCATCTTAGGGGGCCGTTGGCCATCAAAACAACCATCTGGCCCGAATGTGGCAAGAGATAGAATCAATGAAGCAATATTGGGCCAGCCAGCCTCAGAACCAAGGACAGCTGAAGCGATAGTAGTCATATGGAAATAAGTCATCTTCTCACGCAAGAGTGCACCAAAAGCGTGGTGCCTTGTTCGAGCAAAAAACGAGCATTAGAGTTAATCAGTGAAATTGCCGGCGCTAAGTTAGCAATTGAACCAAAAGTGTTATTTGAAAGCTTACTGGCTCGAGAAAAAATGGGCACAACGGGTGTTGGCGCCGGTATCGCGATCCCTCATGCCCGCATTTCAGACGATCACCCCGTTACGGGTATTTTTATTCAATGCGAGCAAGCGATTGATTTTAATGCTATAGATAATCAAACAGTAGATTTATTATTTGCCGTTTTGGTGCCTGAAAGCCAGTGCAGTCAACACCTTAAAACCTTGGCCTTGATTGCCGAAAAGCTCAGCGATAAAAAGATCTGTCGTCAATTGCGCGCAGCTACGTCTGATGATGAGCTGTATCAGCTTATCTGTGATTCTTAATTTACTAAGGTAAGACATGAAACTGATTATAGTGAGTGGTCGCTCTGGCTCAGGTAAAACAGTTGCCCTTCGAGTACTTGAAGACCTTGGCTATTATTGCGTGGATAACTTACCCGTACACTTATTGCCCGAACTTATCGCCGGACTCAAAGGCCAATTTGAAGCTGTCGCCGTGAGCGTAGATGTGCGCAACTTGCCGCCAGAAACCGAGCAACTCGATAACGTGATCAAGCAGCTTGATAGTTTAGCCGACGTCAGTACCTTCTTTTTAGACGCTAGCAGTAGCATTCTGGTTCGCAGGTATAGCGAAACGCGCCGTTTGCATCCTTTGGCAAAGATGCAGCTTTCTTTGTCTCAAGCTATCGACGAGGAAACTCGCTTATTACATCCTATTAGCGAAAGCGCTGATTTACGTATAGATACCAGTGATTTATCTATTCATGAATTGAGCGAACTTATTAAGCAAAGGGTATTAGGCCAAAAAACCAATGAACTTATTTTAGTGTTTGAATCTTTTGGTTACAAAAATGGCCTAACCAAAGACGCTGATTACGTATTTGATGCGCGCTTCTTACCTAATCCACATTGGGTGCCAGAGCTCAAACCTTTTACAGGCCTTGATCAACCTGTGGCGCAATACCTGAGTGAACAGCCTTTAGTGATGAAGTTTATTTGGCAAATTGAGAATTTATTAACTACTTGGCTGCCTCACTTAGAAAGAAACAATCGCAGCTATGTTACTATTGCCATAGGCTGCACCGGCGGGCAACATAGGTCCGTATTTATAGCCGAACGCTTAGCCGAATTCTTTAGTGCCGAGCATAAAGTGCAAATACGTCACCGCACCTTAGAAAAGGTCGAACATGCCAGCAATTGAACAAACCATCACGATTAAAAATAAACTAGGCTTACACGCAAGGGCCGCCGTTAAGCTGGCAGAACTCGCGAATAAGTTTAATGCTACCGTGACCCTCATTCACGGAGAGAAACAAGCGTCAGCAGCCAGTGTTATGGGGCTATTAATGCTAGAGACCTGCCAAGGTCAAAGCATTACCTTAGAAGCTGACGGAGAGGATGCCCAGCTTGCCATGGATGCGGTTAAACAGCTAATAGAAGATAAGTTCGAAGAAGCAGAATAAGCTTCATGAATGGCGTTTACCTTCCATTAGTACCGATAACAATTAGAGGGAAGGAATGCTTATGCCAGATAATTTAGAGCATTTAACAACTCAAGAGCGCTTGCTTGAAGTCAATAAAGCCTTGAACAACGGTATGTTTGTTCAAGTCAGGCGCATGCTGCATCAATTTCCCCCAGAAGACGTCGCGCTTATTTTAGAGTCTTCGCCCCAAAGCGAACGTAAATCACTGTGGCAACTTACCGACGCTGAGCAGCAAGGTGAAATTCTCGAAGAGCTCAACGAAGACGCTCGTGACAGCATTCTTGCGTTGATGGACACCGAAAACTTGGTGGCCGCAACAGAAGGGATGGATACGGATGACTTGGCTTACGTCCTTGGCGGCCTAAATGACTCTGAGTATCAAGACGTGCTCGCACAAATGGACGCGCAAGACAGGCAGCGACTCGAGCAAGCATTGTCTTACCCAGAAGACACCGCCGGTAGCGTGATGAACACGGACACCATCACCTTACGGCCAGACGTAAGCGTCGACGTTGTATTGCGTTACTTACGTTTAAAAGGTGATATCCCTGCCGGTACCGACGCCCTTTATGTACTCAACAAAAATGATGAATTATTGGGAGAAGTGCCTTTAGCCAGCTTGTTGACCTGCGATCCAGCCGCCTCTGTTGCCGAAGTGATGAATCACAACGCAGAGTCCATCCCTGTCGGCATGGAAGACAGCGAGGTCGCTAAAATTTTTGAGCGCCGCGACTTAATCAGTGCTCCAGTGGTCGATGACCACAATAAACTGCTTGGACGGATCACGATTGATGACGTGGTCGACATCATACGTGAAGACGCCGATCATACTATGATGGGCATGGCCGGCATGGATGATGACGAAGATACCTTTGCTCCCGTGTTAAAAAGCACCAAGCGACGTACCATTTGGTTAACGGTTAACCTTGGTGCAGCATTATTAGCGGCCTCAGTGTCTAACATGTTTGAAGCGACTATTTCTGAAATTGCCACCCTGGCTATTTTAATGACCATAGTGCCCAGCATGGGCGGCATCGCCGGAAACCAAACACTTGCCTTGGTTATTCGTGGCCTCGCCGTTGGCCACATTGGCGACAGTAATGCCAAAACTCTGATTTGGAAAGAAGTGGCGATAGGCTTATTAAATGGCTTTATTTGGGCATTGCTAGTAGCCGTCGCTGTGGTGATATGGAAAGGCGACGTTAATATCGGTTACGTGATAGCCGGTGCAATGTTCATCAATTTATCCATTGCTGGCCTTGCTGGGGTATCCATTCCGCTGCTAATGAAAAAGTTCAACATTGACCCTGCTTTAGCCGGAGGCATGGCATTAACCACTATCACAGATGTCGTCGGCTTATTTTCATTTCTTGGCATGGCGACGATATTCCTTCGCGCCTAACGCTTAACCCTCTCTTTACCCACTAAAAGCAAAAAGCCAGCATTACGCTGGCTTTTTCTTACCTTGGCAAAATAGCGCATTAGTTACCGGCTATCTTCATATTGTCTATCAGTACCGAGCCAGTGCGCAGACTAGTGCGTAGGTCGACATCGGAGCCCACCGCGACGATCCCTTTAAACATGTCTTTCAAATTACTGGCGATGGTAATTTCGTGTACTGGGTAAAGAATTTCACCATTTTCAACCCAAAAACCCGCCGCACCGCGTGAGTAATCGCCCGACACAGCATTAACGCCTTGGCCCATCAACTCCGTTACATACAGCCCAGTGCCCAAGTTTTTCAACATTTGTGTGAAGTCATCATCACCGGTTTTGACAAACCAGTTATGAATTCCACCAGCATGCCCTGTAGTCGTCATGCCTAATTTTCGAGCAGAATAGCTGGTGAGTAGGTAAGAATTCAGCACACCGTCTGCAATCACTTCTAAATCTTGGGTTTTCACACCTTCCGAATCGTATGGCGTACTGGCCAAACCACCGAGCACATGTGGACGCTCACTGATTGAAAAGCCCTGAGGGAACACTTGTTGCCCTAAGCTATCCAATAAAAAAGATGATTTACGGTATAAACTGCCACCACTGATGGCATTGACTAAGTGACCAAACAAGCTCACCGCCGCATCGGAAGAAAATAACACGGGGCAGCTGCAAGTATCTATCTTGCGCGCGCCTAAACGCTTTACCGTTCGCTCAACTGCATCTTTGGCAACGGCTTCAGGAGAAAGCAAGTCAGCAGGGTTACGCGCCATGGTGTAACTGTAGTCTCGCTGCATGTCATCTTGTTCTTGGCCAATCAACATACAACTCAAGCTGTGGCGACTCGATAAGTAACTTTGCACGTAATCATGGCTATTACCGTAGACCTTGATTCCTAAGTGGCTGGTGTAACTGGCGCCATCAGAATTCACGATACGTTGGTCTTGGCTGAGTGCAATCTCTTCACAAGCCTTAGCAATAGCTAAGCCGTCATCTGGCTCGAGGGAAGCAGGGTGGAACAAGTCCAAGTCTTGTGGTTGACGCTCTAGCAGTGCAGGATCTGCAAGGCCAGCATATTCATCAACGCTAGTGTGCTTGGCAATTTCAATCGCAGCTTTAACAGCTTGCTCAATGGATTTAGGCGACACGTCAGAGGTCGAGGAGTTGCCTTTGCGCCCTTTCACATACACGCTGATACCGAGTGCACCGTCGTGGTTAAATTCAATATTTTCAACTTCCGTCATACGAGTATTCACCGCGATACCCGTTTGACGACTGACCGCCACCTCAGCTTGGTCAGCCCCTAACTGCGTTGCTAAACTAATCGCGTCTGCAACCGCTACTTCTAATTGTTCCCGTTCTTGGGCAATAAGGCTTGTTGAATCCATCATCATTCTTCTATTGCAACTTAATTGCGCCAAGCATACCACGACAGGAGGAGCTTGCGGCAATTTGCTGGTAAGATATGGTTAACAAACCGCAAGAAATAAAGATGATGGCAAACGAAGACGAACAAGATTTCATCAGTAAATCGGAAATAAAACGTGAAATGGATGCGTTGCAAGCGCTGGGCAATCAATTAGTAAAACTGAGCCCTACGGAGCTGGCCAAAATTCCTCTTTCTGAATCTTTGGCTGACGCCATCGCGCTGGCGCATAAGATTAAAAATAAACACGAAGCATTAAGACGCCAATTGCAATACATTGGCAAATTAATGCGCCACGAAGATCCTGAGCCAATTCAAGCAGCGTTAGACAAGCTAGCGAATAAGCATCAAGAGGCAACTCGAGAGTTTCATCAAATAGAAATCTTTCGGGATCAAGTAATTGCTGAAGGCGACGAAGCTATCTCTGGCTTAATAGAGCAGTACCCGCAGTTAGAGCGTCAAAAATTGCGCCAACTGGCACGCCAAGCAAACAAAGAACTAAAGAGCGCGAAACCGCCCAAAGCCGCACGTGAAATTTTTAAATACTTACGTGAAATGATTCTAGAAGCGTAATCAGGTACGCGCAGCCTTCACTGCGCGAACCTCTTCCATGCTCTATTGAGTGCCGCCTATGGTCAACTCATCTAATTTTAAAGAAGGTTGGCCGACGCCAACAGGCACCGACTGACCGTCTTTACCACACACACCTACGCCTAAATCCAAGCTCAGGTTATTCGCCACCATCGACACTTTTTGCATCGCTTCTGGGCCATTGCCAATCAAGGTTGCCCCTTTAATTGGCGCGGTAATCTTACCGTCTTCGATCAAATAAGCTTCCGACGCAGAGAACACAAACTTACCCGAGGTAATGTCAACCTGACCACCGCCAAAGTTCGGTGCATAAATCCCTTGTTTAACGCTGGCGATTAACTCGTCGTGTTCGTATTCACCTGCCAACATATAGGTATTTGTCATTCGAGGCATAGGTAAGTGAGCATAAGATTCACGACGGCCATTCCCGGTAGATGCGGTATTCATCAACCGCGCGTTAAGCTTATCTTGCATGTAGCCTTTTAGAATGCCTTTTTCAATCAGCATGGTGTTCTGGCCAGCAGTGCCTTCATCATCAATGGTTAACGAACCTCGGCGATCCATTAAAGTTGCGTCATCCACTATCGTGCAGTGTTCAGACGCCACCTTCTCACCAATACGGCCAGAAAATGCTGAAGACCCTTTACGGTTAAAATCACCTTCTAAACCATGGCCAACGGCTTCATGTAACAGCACACCAGGCCAACCAGCACCTAATACCACAGGCATAGCTCCTGCCGGCGCATCTATCGCTTCAAGATTAACTAATGCTTGGCGCACGGCTTCACGAGCATAAGTAAAGGCTTGTTGCTCACCTTCTGGGCTCGAGGTGAAATACTCCATACTGTGACGACCACCGCCACCCGAACTGCCGCGTTCACGTCGCTCGCCACGCTCTGCTAAAACGGAGCAGTTAAATCTTACCAAAGGGCGAATATCCGTTGCTAATGTGCCATCACTGGCCGCGACAAGCACTTCCTCGTAAACCGCACTCATACTCACGATAACCTGAGTAACGGCAGGATCTAAACTGCGTGCAAATGCATCAACGGTTTTCAATAAATTTATTTTTTGTTCTTTTTGTAAGCATTCTAGCGGATCTAGAGCCGGATACATCAGCGGTGCACTGCTTGGCTTAAGCAAGCTGACAGTACCAGATTGGCCTTGTTTGGCAATACCACGGGCCGCCTTCGCAGCTTGCTGCAAAGCCGCTAAGCTAAGTTGATCAGAATAAGCAAAACCTGTTTTCTCGCCACTGATGGCCCTTACCCCGACACCTTTTTCAATATTAAAGCTGCCTTCTTTTACAATGCCATCTTCCAGCACCCAGCTTTCGTGGCGGCTGGCTTGAAAATACAAATCGGCGTAGTCGAGTTTATGTTGGTACATGCTCGCTAAAACGGAGTCAAGTTTATCGATGCTTAACTCGGTAGGCGCAAGTAAATGTTCACTTACAGCTTCAAAACTCATTGAAATTCCTTTCTTTTTTCGGCCTAACCACTTACGTATCAAGCGGTTTAGAAATAAATCTTTGGTGCTGCTGCACGGGCATTTTTTGGCGAATACTCGCCAAGTGAGCCAAATCGAGAGATTGGGCTAAATGCCCTACCCCTTGGGTCAATTGAGACAGTATTTCACCCCATGGCGAGATAATACAGGAATGGCCCCAAGTTTGCCGCTTATTCTCGTGTTCACCGCCTTGATTTGCCGCCACAATATAACACTGGGTTTCAATGGCGCGAGCTTGCAATAACGCCAGCCAATGAGCTTGCCCCGTGACTTGCGTGAACGCGGCAGGCACCAAAATGACATTCGCCCCTTGCGCTACAAGGTTTTGGAATAAGGCTGGGAAACGTAAATCGTAACAAATGCTCAGTCCCAGTTTAACCTCGCCAAGATCGACACAACTCAGTTGTTCACCGGGCTTAAAAGTCGCAGATTCGCGGTACGCACCGTGACCATCAGCCACATCCACATCAAACAAGTGCATTTTATGATAATGCGCGCACAATTGCCCTTGCGGATCGAACACTAAGCTTGAGGTATACACACGCTCTGGCTCGTCTGAAGTTATTGGCATACTGCCACAGACTAAATATATGCCATATCGCGCTGCCAATTGTGCAAGCTCACGCTGCAAAGGCCCTTGGCCTAACACCTCTTGGTGGCGCAGGTAGTCCGCTCGCTCACCAAAGACCAAAGCATTTTCCGGTAATAACACTAATTGCTCAGGCATCGGCTGCATGGCAATCAATGCTTGTTTTATTTGTTGAAGGTTTTTATGGGGTTCGCTGCAGCTTATTAACTGAATCAGAGATACGCTTTTCATAAGAGTCTCGAATTTTTTCTGGCACCGTTACTTCACCTTGTTGACGGCCCACTTCTTTAAGTTCAGGGCTGCTAAGATCCCCAGTGAGGCTGAAATTAATTTCAGTAATGGTATCGACGACTGGCTCTAACAGTTTAGAAACCAGTAAAACATACAAGCCAGTAACAGGGGTTAAGGTAAACGCCGCAAGTACAGGTAAACTAGAAGTGACGTCAGGGTAAAATGCCATGCGGTAATCAATCTGCCATTCATTCAGGTCTGCCGTGCCTGCACCTTCTAAGCGCCCAGCACCGCCATCGAATACAAAGTCTTGGTTGCTCACTAAGCCATTTTTAATGGTAGCGGAGCCCCCCATGGAATCAAAATACAAGCCTTCGGCAAACACATCTCTGAAGTCTAAATTCAGCTTGCGTCGCAACGAATCAAGACTCAGTAAACTGAATAACCTAGCCCCTTTGTCACTGACATCTGCGACGTAGCCCGCTTCCGTTTTAAAACTGAGATCGCCCGATAAAGTGGCGGTAGAAAATGCCATCGGCGCCCCTTGCCACGCAAGCTTGCCTGTTAAGCTTACAGGGGTTTGGCGCATTGGACTGCGGTAGCCTTGGCTTTGCACTAGCTTGTCGACGTCACGACTGTCTATGGCAATATCTAGGCTGGTTTGCTGTCGTGCTTTGTAGCCACTCCAAAAGCCAGTTATATTTACATTCGAATGGGGGTAACTAAAAGTAAGTGTCTCTAGTGCTCCTGCTTGCGCGGTTTTTTGATACTTGCCACTCACGCGGCCAAAATCCAAGTCGCCAAAGCGGCATTGTAAACATGTTAAGTCGATATTGGGTAGCGCTCGCCAGTCATAAGTCATAGCTTTACTGGCTTTGCTTTGATTCTCGACTACATTAGCCTCTTCCGGCTGCCATAAAGCAAAGTCGAGTTGCGGCAAATCCAACTTTTGAAAGTTAACCGTGAGTTTATCGTCCGATGTGCTGATAGTGCCTTGTAACTGCTCTGCATTTAATTGCGCAAACCATTGCTGAGCATTTTTCTTTAAGGTAACTTTTAACTGTTCGAGCGGTTGGCCCAGTAGATCTGCATGGGTGACATAAAAATCGAAATGCTGCGGTTTAAAAAAAGGCTTGTTGTTTGGATTACTTGCGGCAGAACTGCTTGCGAGCCTATCCTGCTTGTCTTTTAGGTGGTTTAACCACGCGCCAATATCAAGTCGATTATAGTTTAACGTGATTGCTTGCTGCTGCGCCGGCATACGATTGGGCAAGTGGCGGCCGAGGTGAAGCCAATATCGGTTTTTAGCGGAGTTAACCTGGTCAATCACAGAGTTAAAATACACTTTATTGGCCAGTTCAACCGATAAATTCAGCTGCTGGCTCTGGCTATGCGCAGAAACCGAAAGCGGCCATTTCTTCAAACTGTTTTTGTTAAAAGGTGCGGGCAAACCTAACTCACTGCCCAGTAAGTCTGACGACATGCTTAAATCTAACTTGTAGTTACCGTCATGCTGTACCTGATAACTGATATCTGCGTCCCAATTGAACTCACCCGAGGCTTCAAGAATGTGCAAATTCGGCCAGCTTTGATAAATACTTGGCCAGCGCCACTGTGCCGATAAATCAATTTGGCTGCGATACCCCTGGTCCAGCTGCTGCCCCTCAAATAAAACCTTAATAGGTTGATTAAAAAGCTCGGCATTCACATCCCCGTTAGCAAGGTTGCCTTGTTCAAACTCAAAGCTACCACTCACGTTGTTAAGCAGTAAGCGCTCAGAGCCAGCATCATTCAGTGGCAAGGAAACTTGGTTATGGTCTAAATTAATTTTTCCTGTGGCGAGGGTCTGGTCTCCATTTAAAGGAATGGTAAGATCCAACTCAGCCACAATCTCACCATTGACGGTGATAGCATTTAAAGCTTTGCCGACGCTATCTTGCAAAGGCGATGCATCGATATACTCGCGAATTTCATCTCCCATGCCAGTTAATTTAGCCGCAATAGTCAACGGCACATCCGGGGAGAATCGTTCAATAACGCCTTTTATAGAAGACGTTGTCAAACCTAAAAGCTTCGCTTTCGGGCTCGTCATCCATAAGCCATCATTTTGAAACAATAAATCTAACCGCATATCAGACAACGCAGGCCAGCCCGGGAAGAACGCATATTCGGCACGCTCTAACGGCACAAAAGCTTGAAACACCCCTGAGCCATCTTGATATGGAAAATCTGCGAAATAGCCGTGCCACAGTATTTTTGCCGTCTCGACCTTACCTGCTTTAATCGTTGGTTGCAGATAACGGTATACGCCTTCACCCATTGCTTGAATAGGTAAGTAATGCTCGGCTTCCTCGGCATCATTAACGTGCGCTTCGCTATACAAAGCAAGGTGCGGTGAAAGGCCTGGCTCAAACGTCAACGCAAACTGCCCTAACCAAGATAAATCCGGATTGTTAAACTCCGCGCCAGGGCTGAAGACCTGAAATTGCTTATCTCCCACTCGCCAGTGAAGGGGTAAAGCCAACTCATCCACTCGCATAGGTTGATTAAAATGCTGTTTAAAGTCTAATGTTTGACCTTGCAAGCTGAATAATGATTGGCCTTTGCCTGGCTCAGCAAGAAACTCCCAACGCGCCTGTTGAAAATCAGGTATGCCTTGCCAATAATGCGCGCTTAAATCGTCTATCATTGCACGGACGGCAAAATCTGGGCTATCGGTGTTATACAATAAGCTGATATGGGATAGTTGGCCCTGTAAGTTAAGGCTGTCTAGGGCTTGTTGCACCTTGCTGCTTGGTCTGCCAAATAACTTAGCTAATGGCACAAGCGCGTTAACGGCAATGGTATCAGCCTGAGCAACAATCAGGTTATCCGCCTGATATGCTTGAATATCAAAGTCTCGCCACTGCTGCTGATTGGTGACCACCTGTAACTGGTGAGAGTCCAACTGCCACCCTTCATGAGTTGGCCACCATGTTAGGTGACCCGACTCAATCAAAAACTCCCCTTCATCCTTTGCTTGCTGCCAAGTCAACCGAGTCGGTTCAAATACTAATTGCGCTTGTAAGAGGTTGCCAAATGTAAAGTCAGCCCATGCTTTAAAGTTAACCTCACCAGTGACCAAACTATTATCTGTAGGCAGCACGCTAGCGAGTAAGGGCGCAAGGTTAAGATCTTTTGCTTCCACATAAATCAAGCCCGGCCAATCTTGGTATTGCTGAGTATCTTCACCGTTTAATTCAACTTTGAAGCTCAGCAGGCTGTCTTGACTAAGGTTAAGGTTGGAAGTATCAATAAGACTCGCTTTGCCCACCCCTTGGTGGCGCGCGCCCTCATTTAACCAATTGAGTGATTCAATGGCGATGGTTTGTTTAACTCCGGCCAAGGGATAAAAAGCAATTTGGCTATCCGTTAAGCTAAATACGCTAAGGTCACTTAAGAACAACCTGGCAATGCCCTCTTTACTTAAAGATTTCCCCTTAACTGCATTATTAGCCTCACTGTCACCATTTTCCGGTTTCACTTCGAGTTCAACGCCAGATAACTCAATACGATGAAAAACGGGCGTTTGTTTTTCAATGCTGGCCCATAAGTCAAGACGTAACCGCGTTTCACGGATACTTAATTCAAACGGCGCATGGGGATCTTGGTTAAAGTGAGTTTGATTAATTACTAATGCAGGTCCATGGCGATCCCAGCTGGCATCTAGACTGTCTACACTGATATCAATATCGTGTTGGTCTACCAGCCAGTATGTAATGTCATCCTTGTACGCGTTCATCAGTGGTAATAAGCCACGAAATAAGCTGGCAGCAACCGCCAACAGTACCAGTATCACGGCGAGACTGATCCAAAATCGGCGTAACCAACGCAAGCTAAATTGCTTCAAACTGACTCACTTTGCTTCACTCCCTGCCTATATATCCTCGTGCTGATTACATCATCACCACGTCAAACTGTTCTTGTGCGTATAAAGGCTCAGCTTGTACCTTAACCGCTTTGCCGATAAAAACTTCTAACTCCGCCAAACTATGAGATTCATCACCTAATAAGCTCTCAGCGACGCTCGCCGCGGCATAGACCAAAAAGCGGTCTGCCTCATAAGCGCGATTAACCCGCATGATTTCTCGCAAAATTTCAAAGCACACGGTTTCAACCGTTTTAACATGACCACGGCCGTGACACTCAGGGCACTCAGAGCACAAGATATGCTCTAAACTTTCTCGGGTGCGCTTGCGAGTCATCTCTACTAACCCTAGCTGAGAAAAACCACTGATGTTGGTCTTGGCTCTGTCTTTGCTGAGCGCAACTTCTAAACTATGCAAAACTCGGCGCTGGTGTTCTTCGGATTTCATATCTATGAAATCAATAATAATAATACCGCCCAAATTACGCAGCCTAAGTTGCCGTGCAATAGCTTGCGTGGCTTCCGTGTTGGTATTAAAAATGGTTTCTTCTAAGTTACGATGGCCAACAAACGCCCCAGTGTTAATGTCAATCGTTGTCATGGCTTCGGTTTGATCTATGATCAAATAGCCGCCTGATTTTAGCTCTACCTTTCTGTCAAGGGCTCGCTGGGTTTCATTCTCAACATCAAAGATATCAAAAATAGGGCGATCACCGCCATAATACTCAAGGCTAGAGGTCAATTGCGGCACAAACTCTTTGGTAAATTGGCTCAATTCTTCAAAGGTTTGCTTAGAGTCAAGGCGCACGCGCTCAATTTTAGTGCCAACAAAGTCGCGAATGATACGAAACGCCAAGCCAAGGTCAGCGTAAAGGGTATTACAAGCCTTACTGCTTTTTTTACGTTCCAGAATTTTTCGCCATAAACGTTTTAAGAACTCAGCGTCTTGAGCAAGTTCAACTTCTCCGGCACCTTCAGCAGCCGTGCGAATAATAAAACCGCCAAGCTCATCGACATGCTGCGCCGTGATCGTTTTTAACCTGTCTCTTTCCGTTTCACTTTCAATGCGCTGGGAGACGCCGACATGGGCACTGCCAGGCATAAAAACCAAATATCGTGAGGGTAACGTAATGTCGGTAGTTAAACGCGCGCCTTTGGTACCTAGGGGGTCTTTAACCACTTGCACCATGATATCTTGACCTTGCCTAACAAGCTCAGCGATATTACCGGCTTGAAAATGCTCTTTTTCTACTTTGGCAACACACTCGGTGTGGGGCACAATGTCAGACGCGTGCAAAAAAGCCGCTTTTTCCAAGCCGATGTCAATAAACGCGGCTTGCATACCCGGTAAAACCCGGCTGACTTTGCCTTTGTAAATATTACCTACAATACCTAGCTTGGCTTGCCGCTCTACGTGCATTTCTTGCAGTATGCCACTTTCTATCAATGCAACTCGGGTTTCACTCGGAGTTACGTTGATTAATAACTCAACATTCATAATGTTATACGTTTGCGGCTCAGCAAAAAATCACTGGCAGCTTGAACGCCCTAAAAGTTTAAAATTGAATAAACTCGGCCAACAAGCGATGGGTTTGATACAAAGGTAACCCAACAACAGCGCTATAGCTGCCATTTATCGCAGTAACAAAACGCCCGCCTATCCCCTGAATACCATATGCTCCCGCTTTATCCTTTGGCTCGTTAGTTTGCCAATACAGCAGCATGTCTTGTGGGGTTAACTCACAAAAAGTGACGTCTGTTGTTACTAAAATGCCTTGTTGCTTTTCACCGTCACACACTGCAACGGCTGTTAATACTTGATGAGTGCGCCCAGACAGCTTCGACCACATGTCACATGCATGTTCAAAGTCGACGGGTTTTTCGAGTACTTTACTGTCTTGAAATACAATGGTATCTGCACCTAACACAGGTTTATCTTGTGGGCTCATCAGCCAACCTGCTTGGGCCTTTTCAAGGGCTAAACGCTGAACATAATCAGCCGCTTTTTCACCCGGCTCAATTTGCTCTTCGATACGAGGTAAAATTTGTTCGAACTTCACCCCTAGCTGGGTAAGTAACTCTTGTCTTCTGGGCGAAGCCGACGCTAAATAAATCATGTTACTTATCGCACCGCAAATTTACGACGAGTGCGCCTTAAAATTAGAAAGACCCAAGGCCATATCATCATAGTGGTTAAAATAGACCAAAAGTACCTAGGCTGTAAGATAATGTCAGAAACTAGATGTTCAGCCCAGAAAATCAGCAACTTACAGGTCAAGGTCAAAACCCCAATCACGACGGCCTGCTGCCAAACGGAAAAATTACGAATCAACTGGTAATTCATTGCCGTCAGATACGTTACCACGGCTAAGCCTATAGCCCTGACCCCTAAAGTTGAGCCAAGCAAGATATCCAACATCAAACCGGCGAGCCATGCAGTGCCCACATTAACACGGTGTGGAAGCGCTAACACCCAATAGAGCACGACTAAAGTAAGCCAATCAGGCCTAAATGCATCCAATTGCGCCGGTAAGGGTAGGATAGCCAGCACTAAAGCCACCAAAATAGAGATAAAAATGGTGCCTCTGCCGTTTGCTTTATCCATTGTTGGCCTCCGAGCTTTGCATTGAAGCTTCCACTTCTTCAGTCACAATATTATCGCTACTAGTCTCTGGGCCATTTTCATGACTGTTATCGTCATGACTGTCAATGCTAGCGTCATTCGCAGCCCCCGTTTGCTCAGGCCCCAGAATGGCGGCTTTATTTGGTTTATCATCAGGCCACAACAATAACAAATACCGGATTCGATCAAGCGCGACAACTGGGGACGCTTGCACTCTCGCATAAGGCATACCTTGGTCATACTCAAATTGTTCAACCGTGGCAACGGGGTAGCCTTCGGGAAAACGGCCACCTAAACCAGAGGTCACTAACACGTCGCCCTCTTGAATATCGGTACTGTGAGGAATATATGGGATGTCTAGCTTATCCAGTTCACCCGTGCCATTGGCTAAGGTGCGCATGTCGTTACGTTGCACCCTCACTGGAATACCATGGCTAATGTCAGTAATCAGCAAAATGCGACTGGTGGTACTGCCCACTCGTAGTACTTGCCCAACGACGCCTTGGTCGTTCACCACTGGCTGACCTTCAAATACACCATTAAGTGAGCCTTTATCTATCACTACCTGGTGAGTAAAAGGATCTGAATCCACTTCCATGATTTCAGCAACCATTTTACGCGCGTCTCCCCGCAGCGGCGATCCTAGCAACTTGCGTAAACGGTTATTTTCTTCTTTAAGGCTATCCATTAATAATAAATCACTGCGAACTAAAAAGATTTGCTGTTCTAAATCTTTGTTATCCGCTTGTAACTGTTCCCGACTAACCACTTTTTCAGCCACGGTATCTAATAGCTGACTCGGTGCATTGGCAACGTATTGCAAGGGGCTTACTAACGAGTTTAGATATACGCGGTATGGGGAAAGTAAATTCAGTTTGCTATCCAGCAAAATTAAAGATACCGAGGCAATCACGGCTAATAGAAGTCTTAGCTGTAATGAAGGCCCGCGGCCAAAAATAGGCTTCATGAATCGTCACTAAAAAACAAGGTCGCTCCTATTAAGAATGCTTCGCGACAGGGATAAAATAAAGGCAGATAACCCAGCACAAACATCATGCGACATTACCTACCTCAGACTTGTTTCAATTTTTGAGGTTAATCCATTAACCCGAGAAAGCGTACTGGTTCATGGCCATGGTTGTCGTTTCATCCTGAATCAGATAACCAGAGCTCAGCGGCTTTTTGATACATACCGCCACGGTGAATATGATGCTTATTCGTAGTTGAATAAGTCTCCACCGTGCATGTCTATCATCTCAAGGGCTTTACCACCGCCACGCGCCACACAAGTCAGCGGATCATCTGCAACTACCACAGGAATACCCGTTTCTTCCATGAGTAAACGGTCGAGGTCTTTTAGTAGCGCACCGCCACCAGTAAGCACCATGCCACGCTCAGAAATATCTGACGCAAGTTCAGGAGGAGACTGCTCAAGGGCTACCATAACCGCACTCACAATGCCCGTTAAGGGTTCTTGCAGCGCTTCTAAAATTTCATTGCTGTTTAGGGTAAAGCTTCTTGGTACGCCTTCAGCTAGGTTGCGACCACGCACTTCAATCTCACGCATTTCATCACCAGGGTAAGCGCTGCCAATACCGTGCTTGATTCGCTCTGCCGTCGCTTCACCAATTAAGCTGCCATAGTTACGACGCACATAGTTGATGATGGCATCATCGAACTTATCACCACCGATACGTACAGATGAAGAATAAACCACACCGTTTAATGAAATGATGGCAACTTCGGTAGTACCGCCACCTATGTCAACCACCATAGAGCCGGTCGCTTCCGAAACAGGTAAACCAGCACCAATCGCTGCCGCCATAGGCTCATCTATCAAATACACTTCACGTGCTCCCGCACCTTGTGCAGACTCACGAATAGCACGACGTTCTACTTGAGTAGAACCACAGGGTACACACACGAGAACACGAGGGCTTGGCCGCAAAAAGTTGTTGTTATGCACTTGCTTAATAAAGTGCTGTAACATTTTCTCAGTGACATAGAAATCTGCGATTACACCGTCCTTCATTGGACGAATCGCTTTAATATTGCCTGGCGTACGGCCTAACATTTGCTTGGCATCACTGCCCACGGCAGCAACACTTTTAGGACCTGTACCACTTCTCTCTTGGCGAATGGCCACCACAGAAGGCTCGTTTAATACAATGCCTTGGTCTTTTACATAAATAAGTGTGTTGGCTGTACCCAAATCGATAGATAGATCGTTGGAGAACACGCCTCTAAGCTTTTTAAACATGGAGATCCTGCAAAAAAAATGGCGGAATTGCGCCCACTTTACCAAGCCTATAAATGAACGGCAAGCGCCGTCGCGCATAGGATCAGCGATAGTGTGAGTGAATGCCCAATTAGCACCTTGCTATATTATCAAAGCAGGGTCAAGGGGGCTAAAAACGCCAGCAATAGAGCAAATTAATCTTAATTTAGACAAAATTTAGTCATTCACCTCTAGACGGTAGATAATCCGGTCATTGCCACGGAATAATCCAAACTGAATATCGCCACTAATACAATCATCTTGACGAGCTAAAGGGCTAAGATCCAGATCAGCTTGGGCACAAATCGCCGAAGCGTTACCTTGACCACAGACATTTTCAATGCCGGATTGATTATTCCAATCAAATCGCAGCCAGCATAAATTGCTACCTGAGTCAGGGTTTAAATCGACATAATACTTAAAGCCGCCAACGCTGCCGGGCGCACTAAAATTAAGATTAATTTCACCGGCTACCGCAGTGGCATTAAGCAGGCCATAACGACTGTCTCCCGTACTCACAGGAATCGGGTTAGTTTCTCCCGCCTGATCCAGATTACCATCGCCTGTGCTATCTATTGCCCATGAGAACTCAGTGATGCTGTGGTTGGCCACGGGGTTATAAGTAAGCGCACTGCAATTGTCGTCCGTATTGGTTTCAAATCGCGATCCGTTAAAGTACTCAATGCGCAGTGGCGCCCGTAAACTGGCCAGCTCACTGCCATGGCTATTAGCAGCAACCATTCGACCATAACGCATTTCACCTAGGGAACCAGCATCGCAATAGTGTTCGAGCGCACCGTTACCGGGCTGGCAAGTTTCGCTACCAGATGTTTGCAAACGCTCGCCATCAGGCCCCAGAATATTCAACACCATCATTGGACTAGTAAACGGACCATCTACCGCATGGGGTAACAGTTTAGCTAGACCCGCCAGCTCAGATGACCAAACCAGCTGCCCTGCTTGCCAGTCATAATCTGCAGGATTAAACAGTAACCGGCTCGAATTATCACCTTGCAGTAATAAACCCGCACCTTCGCGCGCGCCCATCAACCACGCTTGTTCGCTTGGAGCAGCGGTATCATAACCAAGAGTGGTATCATAATTACTTAATAGCACGGGTGTTGGTGCTTGATTATAGGCTCCTAAGGCTAAGTCGATGTTGACTCCCTGTTGATCAAGGTAGCTAAAACTTTGACAGCTTGGCGTTGCTAAAAAGCTATCGACGTGCAAGTACCAAGGTATAAAGCGACCAATGGTTTGAGTTGCATCTGCAATGGGGGTGAAAGTTTGTGACTGACTGTCATTTAAATAGTCGTCACTGCTAGCGGTAAGCGCCTGAGTGCCCACTTCATTCCAAGCGAAATGACGCAAGCTCACTTCACCCGGCTCACTACTCAACATTTGATAATTATTAAATCGCGCATTACTGCCTTCTCGAGTCATCACTCCGGACGCGCCTCCTCCAGGGGCAACGAGTTGCTGCTCAAAGGCCAGTAAATGGTAAAAACTCGGCGCAATGGCGCTGGAACTACAATGCCCTTGGCTATCTTGGCTGCAATCTAACTCTGCCCGCACGCGAATATCAAAAGTGTCGTAATCTTTTTGCGTCTCAAAGTCCAAATTATTTGCCGGTTGAGAAGCTCTGATAAACGCCCCTGAGCCAAGAGAGACTTGAATTTCATTGCTGCCGTCTCTGCGATACCCAACAACTTCATCTATCACCAATTGCCTTGGTGTAAAAGTAAATAACTGACTGCCTTCATAAATATCATCGTCTGGCCCAGGAGGTTTGCCAATCTCTGCGTTGTCGCTGGCTGCCAGTTCAATCCGTCCCGCGTCAGGGTAGTTAACTTTAAAGGGCTCACTGATACCGGCATTAAATATAATTGGCTGCTGGCTCGCTGCAGCCTGGGTGGTCGCAATGCTTTGCTCGTTCACTTCAACTTGGCGACCCGCCACCACCGTAGGGGCGTCATAGTTACTCCAAAAATGAATGTTTTTAGATCCACTATATTCAAGAATTACCCCGCATTGGCCGGTAGTTGCGTCTTTACCTATCGCTGTAAGCTGGGCATCAAAAGGCCTGTTGGCGTAATGGTACTGGCTCGCAGGCTCTGTTTGATTAGGCACGCTGAGCTTAAAGCCATAAGGCCTAAAGGTTACAGTGGTGGCCACTGCTGCGGTATTGTCTGCATTTTCAACCGAGATAACCACCTCGCCGGCTTGTTGATGAAATAAAGAGAGCTCAACATCACCGCCATCGGATGAAACAAACTGGTAAGTGGCAACCCCGTCGTCAGAAGTAGGGGCAGGTAACAAATTACCATCCCCTGTAATCAGGCCCCATTGGCCTTTGCCGGTATCTGTGCTGAGCCTGATTAAACCCGTGTAATCCTGATCCAGCACACCGTCTTCAAGTACTCGAACAGTAATGCCGTGCTGGTCGCAGGTGAGCGCGTCTTGTTCTGTGACTATCTCCAACTCTTCATTATTAACGGGAGCATTATTGGTTATGGCAAAGTAATCGAAGGACTCACTTAAATGATTACGCTCTGCGTTTTGCGCTTGGTCCTCATCAACAACGATGCTGTAGCTTGTAGCGTTAATGTCACAGCGTCTCGCCCAACCGCCATCACTGCCATCACGGCTGCTTTTGTTGGCTACAAAAATAGGCGCTTGGCCATACGACTGTAAAAAGCTATTGCTCATGTAGCGGCATTGATTCGCAAGGTCTCTGGTATTGCCCCCCGCAAAGTTGCGGCCTTGACCAAATTCGTAATAGAGCGTTTCACCATTTTGGGTGAACTCACCCACGCCTTCCCCTGCTAACCAAGCCAGGGTTTCAGGCGTAGCCCGGTCAACACGCACATTTCCCGGGTAACAACGGCGACCATTGTTGGTATTTGAAGAGGAGTATACTTCAGAAAATTCCAGCGATAATTCAACTTGAGTATTACTGGCATCGTTCGCCGTTGCAGTGATCCAGCAGTTATTCGATTCTACGTAGCGTTGCACTAATACGCTCGGCGTAGCACTAAACACCCCAGATTCAAAGGCAACGACTTCACCACCGGCAAGTTGCCTACCACCTCGTTGATAAGCGCTGGTTTCGACAACCCCAGCTAAGATTTCCTTGCCGTCGGGCAATTGAGTCTTACCAGGTAAAACAGCAACATAGTCGATTTTAGGCATCACTTTAGCACTTAAGCCTACCCCTCGGCTGGGCTCTACTTGCACCACGGTGAAACCTGTTGCGCTAACGCTGCCTTTTAATACTTCAACCGTCGAAGGCCCGTCAGCATTTGGGTCATTTTTATCTATGGTTGGCATCGCAAATACCACTGGGATATCACTAAATGGCTGGTCAAATTCAATGTAACCTAACTCGCCTTGGCCGTATTGAAATTCCGTTTGCACCGGTGGCGGGCCAGCATTCTCACATAAACCAGAAAGATCCGCACTTTCTACCGCTTCAGGGTCATAAGTTACCGAGCCATAGTTAACAACAGCACCTTCCGCAGTAATTGCACCCGTAACAATGGCGCCAGGGTTCACGGTTACCGACCCTGTGGCGTAGATCATACCGTTAAATTGCACGCCATTAAGCAAGGTAATGCTGCCATCTACCAATAAGATTAAACGATCAGGATCATTCGGGTTAATAACACTATTGTCCCCTATGTTGCCGTTCTTCACATTGACCCTTGCCGTAGCTCCCGCCATCGTCCCCGTATAGGGAGCACTCAGTGAAATACCAGAGAAAAAGTGGTCCCCCTTTGAAAAAGGCAAAGGCGTATTATTATTCCATGTATCTGTGCTGGTATTCTCAGGCAGCGTTATTTTTTCATCCGGCTTGTTTAGCACGTAGCCTTTGATAGCTTCACTAAATACATCTATACACTGAGGTAAGTTTGACGAAACAGAACTAAAATCTACGACGAAGTCGTCCCAAGACAAAGCAACATTGGCTGCCGGTATACGAATAATATAATCACCCGCTGCAAAAGTTTTTACTATAGTAGCGTCTGTCAATACCTTATCGCCGTTGCCACTGACGAACCCTAAACGCACCACACTACCATTAGGCTCTATCAATTGTACCTCAGCATTGACGCCTTGATTTGAAGTGCGCAAGTTGAATAACATAAAGCGGTTAAAAGTTGAATCCTGAGCTAGAGTGAAGCGATACTCAAAAGGGTAATTTTGCCGCGTGATAGGAAACAACCCAGAACCATCGTAAGGGTCTCCATTTTTATTTTTATTACTTACGTGGCTTCGCTCTATAAAATGGACCGCGTCAGTATTTACGCCGGCCAACTTCACGCCATCAAAACTAAAATCGTCCCAATCTTCAAATAGCTGACAATAATCTAAGGTTAGAAAAGATATAAAGCACTTACCCCAAATAGCCATCTGATAATCGCCAGCTGGAAGGTTTATATTGGCAGGAATAACGCCTCTAGCATTTGTAGACCCCTGGCCAAAAAACAGCTGGTTATCGTTTTCATCCCAGATAACGCCAAGTGCTTCAGCATCTAATCCCTGGCTATTAAGTAACTCAATGCTGGAAATTTGGCTAGCTTCAGTCAATTGAAAATGAATTGGATAAACAGGCCGATAATTAGACCCTAAGCCAAAAAAGCTCTCTGCCAACAAATAAGTAGGATTAATTGCGTTATCGTCATTTCCTACTTGAAAGTAACCGGGAAAAACGGCGTCAGCAGCACTCGCAAAAACACTACTAAAAATCAGGAAAAAAATGCCGAAAAACCTTACCATCACTACAACTCCTTCGCTTGAGCTTGTATTTTTCGCCGGGTAACAAATTTACCTGCGTCACACTGAGCAGTGCTTTCTAAGCGATATTGCTTCAAATTGATGGCGGTTTCAGTTATTTCATTGCAACTGTAATTAACGGTGCAGCCATGAAACGCAGTTTGAGCAGATAAATCGAGCACAGTGACGCTGTTACATACCTCGCTGCCGCCACCGAGAGGAAATAACTTTACAAAACCGTGTTCTATGCCGGCATTGGCGGCCAAATATGCCCTTGTGCCATACACTTCATAAGCAATACTGTCTTGCGAGTCTTGTAACATGCGAGTTAACGCCGCGGCCAATAAAGACATCACCACTATGATAAATACCGCGATGACAATAGCACTGCCGCCTTGCAGTGACAGTGATAATAAGTGTGAGTTCGGGCGCTTAGGGTACATTTTGAATATGGATCCCATGGTGGAAGACCAATGACTCAGCGCCACCGTCACGGCTAAAATTGAGAAATATCTTCACCATGCCATTTCGGCTTAGGTCGGCTTCTATCACTTCAAATACTGGCTGAAAATTAGGATCAGTGGCGTTTAGCACCGTGATATTCTCAGCCATTAAACTCGATATGTTGGGTACTCCGGTTTCTGTTGGCCAAGAGGAAACCGTTCGAGTTAGTTGCCCGTTAGACACACAATATTGCACCGGCCTTGCCACCACAAACACACGTTGTGATGGCGAAGCAAGTGGAAAGCGGATAGTTGAAGTAAATTCTAAACTGGCAATATTACCCGATGAAGGCGGTGTATAACTTTTCACCCCAACCAAGGAAGTCGGGGTGAAGCTATAAATATCACTCGCATTTAAATTGTATACACTAATTTGCTGGCCTTGATTTGGCGAAAATTGATACTGGTTAAAAGCGATTAAGCTGCCATTATCACTGGCGACGTTGGGGGAAATAGGAAAGTCAACGTAAGTGCTTGAGTCTAACACAGGCACAAAACGCAAACAGTTACCATCATTCGAAGTTTGTTGGCTATTAGGCAGCGACGCCCTCACCTCTCGGTTGAGTCGCTCAATCGAAAAGCGAGCACTGGCAAGGATCTCTTCCCGCTCAGCGACATCTCGGTACAACAAGGTGCCAAAGCCAATATAGTTGGTTACAGCCACGCCAAGAATGGCCAGCATAATGATCACAATCACCAGCTCAACTAAAGTGAACCCCCGGCTATTACGGTTTAGACATTGGCAATACATCAGTAATTCCCCCGATAGGCGGAGAAATCAATTTCATTACCTTTAGGCGTGCGCACCGTTAAGTCAATTCGTTTGGCGCTATCGTTACCTGATCCAAAGGTAAAATCTTTCGATACTTGAATACGAATGTCAAAGTTGCGATACACATCAGACAAAGGTTGACCCGTGGCATCGCCAAAGTCTACCGCACTGACAAAGCTACCGCTTGCGGTGATATAGTCATCGACATCATTGTAATTATTGGTGCCCCCACTGCGCTGCTCACCGCTATCTTTTCCCAAAGTCACCGAACACGGCACGTCAGTCACAGTGTCGCTTACTTGCCAAAGTTGCCATTGTTGATTGGTAAAATCATACCAACTGCTACCAGAAGCCAGCGCAGGTCCTTGCCACCATTGCTCACCACAGCGATACACGCCACCATTATGATCAGAGTTTTCATCGTATGAACGGCCCACAATTTCATTTAACACACTTTGCGCTAACTCTGCTGCGCGCATTTGGTGTAACGGGTCGATGCTGTCGCGGCTTTGGGTAACCAACATAGTAGTGATAATAGTGAATGCCACCGCCATCACGACAATGCCTACTACTAGCTCCACTAAGGTGAAGCCGAGCTGACATAACGCAGGGGTAAAATAAGCAGGTTTAATTCGCATGAATATAACCTTCCTGCTCAATCTCTACACTGAGGCTATTGCCTGAGTCAATATCAATTTGGCAAGGGAAAGTGGCGCAGGCTTGGGTTTCTCTGCCATGAAAATCAAACAGAAAGTTCCCCGTAGTAATGCTGACTTTATTTGCAAAAGTAATTAAACCGTAAGGGTCACTTTGATGTTCTGGTGCTGAAGCACTGCAAGATAAGCCAGTATCAGGCGCAGAGCACTGCGACCCACCATTGGCTAAGCGAGCAGTTTCATAAGAGTAAATGCAAGAGTTGGGAGCGTCTTGTTTAATCACGGTCCAATAGCAAGCGTTGCTCGTGGCATTGTTGCTGGGATCCGCATTCATATTTTGTAATTGGGTAAGGCGCAGGCGAGTGATTAACTGATCTCGCACTGCGTAATCTTCAAAACCACTGGAAGACAGCAGTTTGGGTAAAGCATATGCCGCTAAAATACCAAGTAAAATAATAACGATCACCAGCTCTACTAGAGTAAAGCCGGTGAGCTTAGAAGAATTTACTTTCTGTTGGTAAATTGGCATTGCATATTATTTATGGGCATTCAGTAGTATCAGCACCAGTACTATCTAGTCCAACAATACTAATAACAGGTCTATCAGTGGCAGTTTCCGTTTCAGCATACTCAACCCAACAAGAGCCGTTTGTCTCCGGGGTAGTGCCAGTCGCAGCAATTTGCAAAATTGCAGGCTCACCACCAGCTGCAGCTACTTCAGTAGTAGCCCAGTCTCCTGAGCTCAGATCAACTGCAGCGCCAATACCAACATTAAGAGCTGTCGGATAACCGAAAATAATATTCACAGTTCTTCCATCAACATCTAAATCGGCGGCAGTAGCATCTTTTTCTTTACCTGCAATCGCCGCTTTTGCGTAAGTAAGCGTTGCACCGCCTTCTAATGCCGCTTTTAGGCCATTCAAGGCTGATTGGCGAGCGTCTGTTTGCAGGTCAATAAACTTAGGGGCTGCAGTGGCTGCTAAGATACCTAGTACGATAATAACAATAACTAACTCGATAAGAGTAAAACCAGATTGTTTGTTTAACGCTTGTTTCATGTTGTTTTCCTTAAGGATTTAACAATTTTAATTAATATTAGCCGATACCTGACCCGTTGCCGGTTTGTAGGTAAAGTTTTTAAATTGCGTAGTATCCGAACCAGGATCTACATACAGACCATCCGTGTCTTTGTTAAGACTGTTTACCAAATAAAATAAACAGCTCGTTTCCGTGCCGCTACTTGTCGTAGTCACGTAATACTTAAAGAAGTCGCCTTGAGTGCGTACATCACCGAACGAGCTTGATATACGCGGTGGGTTCTGCAAAATAGAACGCCAAACCGACTCACATTTCACAGCCGTGAGGCTGCCCGGGGCAACGTCTTCATTTTGGTTTGTTACAGGATAACCTGGTGAAACTGTACCTGCGCTAACCTCTGCAGAGGTTGGCGTGGTTAAATACAGTTTCGAGCCATCATAGCTCACCACATTTTTACCTGCTTCTTTAGAGCGACCAATGGCTTCCCACTGCGCCCTTGTCAATGAAACTCCGGTCGCAAAGCCGCCGGCAACGCCTTCAAGGCTGGCATTTTTTGCTTCCTCTGTAACGTCTAAAAAGCGCGGCAGTGCTGTCACGGCAAGAATGCCAAGTACCACCACTACAATCACTAATTCGATAAGAGAAAAACCTGAGTTTTTATTCATTTAAGCCTCATAGTCGCTAATTATTTAACGCTTAGCGAGATTATATAACAGTATTTTTGCTTATTGCAGCGTCTCACCCATAGATTTTAATGTCACGCTGCCGCTTTTTGACCAATATTCAAAGCCCATCACATCGGGCAAGTAATAAATACAGCCTGCATCCTTACCGCCAGTATCAGGAAGCACATTAATATTCAGGGCTTTCTGATTCAGTTCCAATTGTTCGTCAATGAAGCCTTGCCAAAGTAAAGCACAATTTAGGCCAACATTTTTATCATTCAGCGACACGGGCCAACCTTCATCGCTTAAAAAAACCTGTTTTTCATTCCAGTTCAGTTGCTTAGGCTTACCTTCTTTGAGCCATTGCAAGTGTATTTCAGCGACGGCTTGCGAAAAGCGATTGCTGGTGAGCTCTAAACTGGTTTGATCTATGACGGATCTTTGACTCTGGTAATAAAACAAAAATACTAAGACTAAGGTTAATACTACCGTCCAAAGCACTTGTTTAATGCCAAAACTCCGTAAAATTTCAATCATTTCCGCTTTTGCGTTCATTTTTAGCCGCCTTTGAACGCTTTCATCATGTCCCACATAGGCGTAAATATGCCCAACGCAAGAATCAATACCATGCCGGCCACGATAGCAATTAGAATAGGCTCTATTTTGGCGGTTAAGCTTTTTAAGTCGTAATCCACTTCTCGCTCATAAAACTCCGCCGCTTCTTGTAGCAGCTCATCCACTTGGCCCGTTTCTTCCCCTACAGCAATCATTTGCAGCACCAAGGGAGTAAATAAACCGCTGTTATTTGACGTACGCAGCAAGCTTTCGCCACGTTCAATGCCTTCACGCATACCGACAATACGGTCTGCCATAAACGCGTTATCAGTGGCTTGTGCGACAAAGCTAAGCGCTGAATTTAGCGGTACCCCTGCGGTTAACATCATCGAAAAACTGCGCGAATAACGTGCCAATAAAGTACGGTTTAATATGTCGCCCACGATAGGCAAGCGCAGCTTGTATCTGTCCCAAGTGAAGCGCCCGCGATCCGTTTTCAGCCAAGACTTAATGCCAAAATATACCGCAATACACCCAATCAACATCCAATGCCAATAATTCACAAACACCGACGAGGTGGTCATTAAAATGCGCGTCGGCAAAGGCAAGTCGACGCCAAACTTAGCAAACATACCGGCGAAAGTGGGTATGACAAAGATGTTAAGAATAACCATCGCGGCCACTAACGCCATTAATACAAAACTGGGGTAGCGCATCGCCGCTTTTACCCGCTTTTGAGTTTCTTGTTCTAACTCAAGGTACTCAGACAGTTGTAAAAAGGCTTTATCAAGTTGACCTGTATTTTCACCCACGTTCACGATCGATAAAAACAAGGTATTGAAGACTTTGGGATGCCCTTGCATCGCGACCGCTAGCGGCCGACCGTTACGCATTTGCTCTGACACATCATGCAAGGTGCGTTGTAATAACTTACTATGACTGGATTCAGCTAAACCATTAATCGCCCGAATGATAGGGATACCGGCCTTGGTTAATGAGTACATTTGGCGCGTAAATATCACCATTTGATCCAGCGGCACGCTGCGCTCTAACCACACGCTCAAATCAAAATCACTTTTAGCACGGCCTGGCTTTATGCTGGTAGGCATGATGCCTCGGCGCATCAAGGCATCTGCCACAGTAGCTTCATCTGAGCTTTCAAGTTGCCCTGAAACTTGGCCTCCTTGGGCGTCACGGCCCTTGTAGTCAAACACCGGCATTAAGCGTCAGCCTCTTGCTGTTGCCATAAGTCCACCTGCTCAACCAAACGCAATACTTCTTCCAGCGAGGTCACGCCTGCAATCGCGTAATCTAATGCCGCCATGGCCAAAGGGCGGTAACTCTTGTTGGCTTTAGCTGCTTGAGAGAAGCCTTCAGGATCGTCGCGGCGCAATGCCTC
Source organism: Motilimonas pumila (assembly GCF_003596335.1). Lineage (GTDB taxonomy): Bacteria > Pseudomonadota > Gammaproteobacteria > Enterobacterales > CBDFNC01 > Motilimonas > Motilimonas pumila. The sequence continues at coordinate 131,448 of NZ_QZCH01000003.1, read as the reverse complement.
CATCATGGCATCATCAAGCTCTAGCATTTCAAATACCCCGACCCGGCCTTTATAACCGGTAAAGTTACAGTTTTGACAACCGTTGCCCTTATAAAAGGTTCGCTCTGCCAAGGACATTTTAGACAAATTTTCTAACCAAACCCGTTCGCTCAGCTCTGGTTCCAAAGGCGCTTTACAATTTTCACACACTTTGCGCACCAAACGCTGGGCAATAATGGCTCGCAATGAGCTGGCCACCAAATAACCCGGCGCGCCCATGTCGATTAAGCGCAATGCACTGGTTACCGCATCATTGGTGTGCAAAGTAGACAAGACGAGGTGACCTGTTAGCGCGCCTCTGAGGCCAATTTCTACGGTTTCGTGATCACGCATCTCCCCCACCAATAGAATGTCGGGATCTTGTCGTAAGGTGGTTTTAAGAATGGAGGAAAAGTTAAGGCCTATTTTGCTGTTAACTTGGACCTGATTGATCCGCGGTAAGCGATATTCCACCGGATCTTCTACCGTGATAATTTTCTTGCCTGGCTCGTTCAACTCAGACAAAGCGCCGTATAACGATGTTGTTTTACCGCTACCGGTTGGTCCTGTTACCAAAATCATGCCATGAGGACGCTTGAGTTGCCTGCGAAAACGCGGCAGTAAATCTGCGGGCATGCCGGTTTGTTCTAAGGACAAAATACCGGCACTTTGATCCAGTAGTCGCATCACCACAGACTCACCAAATTGCACCGGCATGGTTGAAACCCGCACGTCAATACTGTGGCCACGAATGGTCATGTTAAAACGGCCGTCTTGCGGTAAGCGTTTTTCTGAAATATCCATACCAGCCATCAGCTTGAGGCGTAACACCAGCGCGCTAACAATGCTGGCTTCATCCAGTACGCTTTCTTGTAAAACGCCATCAACACGTTGGCGTATACGCAGCAGCTTTTCTTCTGGCTCAATGTGAATATCCGATGCGCCAACTTGCACCGCATCTTCAAATAAGGATTGCAACAGCTTCACCACGGTCGCTTCTGAGCCACCGCTGTCTAAGCCACCAAAGTCTAAATCTACGCTGTTATCATCGCCATGCTCCTCTTGCAACTGCTCGGCAAACGAGGCAATTTCTTTGGTTCGACGATAAAGGCGGTCGAACGACTCCACCAACTGAGACTCGCGGCTTACTGCCAGTTTTATCTGGCGCTGAGGCATAATGGAGTTAATGCGATCCAGTGCTTGCAAATCAGCAGGATCCGACATCGCGACCGTCACAAACTGGCCATCATCGTGTACCGCTAACGCTCTCAATCGACGCGCGTGTACCTCGGGAATTAACTCAACCACTTTGGGATCAATTCGTAACTGACTGAGATCCAGCAAAGGAATATCGAGCTGCCGTGACAAGAAGCTCAGCATTTGTTGCTCGCTCAAAAAGCCCAGCGCTTGCAAGGTTGCCCCTAATTTTCGCCCGGTATTGCGCTGCTCCGACAAGGCTTGCATTAGCTGCTCTTCGCTAATAATGTTGTCTTCGACTAACAAGTCGCCAAGGCGTTTTTTCAGTTTCGGTTGCGCCATAACTTAAGGCTCCAACTTAGCAATTCTTTGCTTGATGTATTGGCTTGATGACGGCGATAAACCACCGATAACATCAGCCTGCTGATAACTCGTTAACGCTTCTTCGCGCATGCCGGTTCGGTCTTGGCTAATGGCCAAACCTAACCACCATTTAGCTTGGTAAGGCTGCCGACGCGCCAGCTCTAGGTAAGCTTTGATGGCTTTGTCATCCATTTTTAGCTGCTGTGACAACGCTGCGAGCGTGGCGTAATAATCTAAATTTGCCACCACCTCTGGACTGTAACTGTCTAATAGACTGACCGCTCCTTCGCGGTCGCCAGATTTCATATAAATCCGGGCTAACATAAGTCTAAAATCGGCACTATCAGGCACTAACTCGATGCCTTTTTGCAGTAATAACATCGCTTGCGCTTCACTGCCACGACCATACTTCAGCGCCGCGAGCTCTTTACGCACCACTTCATCACGGGGCTTGATACGCAGCGCTTTTTCAAACTTTCCTTCCGCTACACTTAAGTCGCCTTTATTTTTGGCCGCTCGAGCTTGCTTTAAATGTAACGCATATAACTCATCAGAGCTCAGTTGCACCGATTTAATCTTCAGCTTGCCCGGCTGGCCGGTATCTTTCGCTTTGTCTTGATATTTATCCGCTGCAAGTTGCGGCTGAGGTAAAGGTGCTTGTGTACTCGCCTTAATGACAACCTCTGGCGCCACAGGTTTGGGAAGCGCCTTGGGTTTGGCTGTTATTATTGCTAAGGGTGTTGGTTTCGGCTCTGGGGTTGCTGGCACAGGAGTGGCTTCAGGTTGTAGCGTCAGTAATGTCTTGGTGCCGTCAGCATTAATAATGCTCACACTCTGATTTTTTATGTGTATTTTTGCGCCGCTGCCATCGTTTAGCGCCACATATAAATCTTTGTCTATGGCTAATTGAATATCTTGCTCACCGACTTCCTCAGCCTTAGTAACCTGAGGCGTTGGCACAAGCTTTGGCTCAGGGGTAACACTGCTAAGCGAATGAAGCGCGGCAGTTTCATTCACAACATTTTGCGCCGTGTGGCGAGCTTCATGACTGGAAGGTTGCCACCAAGGCCAGATAACAAAATAGCCAATGCAACCCGTCAGTAAAATAAATAGGCCGATGCCCGCTATCAATGGCCATTGCTGGCGCCATTGACGTGGCACAGAACCGACGACGGGACTGACTTGACTTTGTTGGCGCTGGGCAAGGTCTTTATTCATTTGATTGATGACACTCATAGTGACTGCCCCCACCACCAGTATGCTAATACGATGATTTCTAACGAGACGAGCACTGCTAGTGCATAAACCCAATTGGGGTAGCGACGCTTGCTGATTACGCCTTCGGTGTCCTGCACAGCCAATTTGGCTACCGCAGGCTCAATTAAACTGATGCCTTTGCCATAACAAAGCATCATCGACTTGTGACATAACACGTTGATTAGCCTTGGCACGCCATGACTGGCACGCCAAATCACCCGCACCGCTTGATCACTGAAAATTGGCGCGCCGCGATAGCCTGAAACCATCAAGCGATGGCGAATATAATCATTGGCTTCGTTTTGCTGCAAAGTACGAAGCTCATAACTGAAGCTTATCCTTTGTTTTAGTTGACGAAACTTATCTTGAGACAAGCGAGCATCCAACTCAGGTTGGCCAAATAATATGACCTGTACCAATTTCTCCTTTTCAGTTTCTAGATTGGTGAATAAACGCAATGCTTCAAGTGTTTCATCAGGTAACGCCTGGCTTTCGTCGATACAAATCACCATTTTTTTGCCGCGCTGGCGAACCATTTTGATTCGCCTTTCAATTGCATCGGTTAGGCTTGCCTGATCTTCATATTGCTGCGCGTCCAGCTTTAAGCGCTTGCCAATCTCTTGTCTTAACTCCGTCGCGGTCAGGTAAGGGTTAGGGAAGAAAAAACAATAATAGTCCTCGGGCAGCTCTCGCATAACTTTTCGGCAAATCAATGTTTTACCTGTGCCCACTTCCCCCACTACTTTAATGATGCCTTCTCCGCCATTCAGCGCAGATAACACCACTTGCAGCGCTTCTTGGTGAGGCTGCAAGGGGAAAAAAAATTCGGTGTCTGGCGTTAAAGTAAACGGCAGAGAATGCAAACCGAAATGATCTAAATACATCATTACTGCGCTGGGTACCATTTCTCGAGTAATTCAGACGATTTTTGCAGCTCTTTGCTCCAAGTGCCGTCTTCAACCACGGTTGGTTTAAGTAAAATGACTAACTCTGTTTTAAATGATTCCTTAGTGCGGTTGGTAAACAGCTCACCCACCCAAGGAATATCACCTAAGAAAGGCGTTTTTGAAACGATGTCACGGGTCGCCGTTTTCATGAGACCACCGATCACTATCACGTCATTTGTTTGCGCCTTCACTATGGTGTCAGATTCTCGTACCTCGCTTTGCGCTACTGGGATAACTAAACCGTCATCAGCGGTAATGGCACCATCGCCACCTCCAGTCGTAGAACGAAAACTAATGGTTTTTTGCTGCTCTTTAATATCAATGATAGACGGGTGAACATGTAATAATACGCCGCCATCAGCGTCTATTTGCGGCGTAACGTCTAACGAGATACCTGAGAAGAATGGCGTTAACTCTACGTTCGGCGTCGACGTAGTCGCCGTGCCTGTTACCGTTGTGGTAGAAACATCTGTTACAAAATACTCATCGTTACCGACTTTGATCACGGCTTTTTGATTATTGGTTGCGGTAATGCGCGGTTTAGAAAGTACGTTAACATCCCCTTGTGTTTCAAGTAACGAAACTACGGCTGTAAAATCACCGTTGGAGATGGTAATCGCACCGCCGCCGCCAATGGTATTACGAATCACATTCTCAGCAATTTTATGGGCGCTGTCATAAATAATATTGGTGGTGTTGGCTGTGCCGCCAGCATTTTCCCACGAAATACCCTGCTGGTAGTTATTATCGAGAATAACTTCAATAATTTGTGTTTCAAGAATGACTTGGCGATGCAGATGCTGTTCAGACTTGTTCAGAAAATCCTCAACAATTTTTAACTCATGAGGAAACGCCTTCACCGTGACCAAACCTGCCATTGGGTTGAGAATCACTTTGCGGCCTTCACCCGTGCCGACAAGATCGTTTAAGGCTGTCTGCAAGGTTTCCCAATACGTCGTATTGGTGCGCGTAATAATACGTGTGCCATTGGTATTGCTGCCACCGTTGCTGGAACTAGAATTTGAGTTAGAGTTGGAGTTAGAGCTACTAGAATCAGAGTTACCAAAATCACTGTCACTATTATTATTACTATTGTCTTGGTCAGCTAAATGGCCGGTTGCCACTGTAGTCTTTGTAGCCCCGTCTCGATTCATTAATAAGTAGTTCATCGAGAAGGTTTCTACTCGCATACCGGCTGGGTAGATGTGATAAATACGCCCTTTACGTTGAATGTCATAACCGTAGATGTCTTTCACCACCGAAAACACTTCATCTAAAGTAACATCACGTAAATTAAGGGTGATACGTCCTTCCACGCCAGGATGTATCGCCGCGCTAAAAGGGGTGTCTTGTACAATAGAGCCAAAAAATTGAGTCGCATCAACGCCCTTTGCCGAGACTTGAAAACGTTTTTCATAATTACGTTGAGGGCTAGTGGTCAAGCCGGCTTCTGGTAACAACTCATTCAATACTGTATCGGGCACAGGAATGTCTTGCGGCGCGTTATTGGCTTCGTTTTGCGCAACCGACTCATTGAGCGTGTCTTTTTGCACCTGAGCATCTAAAGTCTCAGTGGCTTTACACGCTGATAACAGCAGTGCTAACACTATCAGGGCACTATTTTTCATTCTGCATCCACCTTAACTCTCATCCTTTCTTATCGCTTCCAATATGCGGTTCCAAATACGGATAATCTGACTGTCTTGCCATCTTTTTCTAACCACACTTGATTGCTGTCTATTTTGATCACCTTATAACCCGAGACGTACTGCCCGACACGGTACTGGCGATTGTTGATTAACGCGGCGCGTTTATTTTGACTAATTACAATACTTTGTAAGTTGGGTAAGCCCACCGACTTTTTCGTGGTGACAACTTTAGTTTGATTTTTGGGCGCGGTAGGGTCTTGCAGCTCACTCTCACCTGCAAATGCCAAACAACTGCAAAACAGCGTCAAAACGCCAAGCCATCTAACCACGAATAAAGTCCTTATTTGTACTTAAGGTATAGATATACAGCTCTACTTCTGCTTGCGGGTACTGCTGCACTTGATACCGCAAAGACTGCCAGTAAAACTTTTCAGGTAATTGCTCTAATTCAGTTAAATAACTGCGAATTGAGAAGTATTGGCCGGTAAACTTAAGTTTTAAGCCGTGCTGAAATAAATTAATGTCTTCACTAAAGTCACCTTCAGTAGGCAACAAAGGCGTCGGTGCAATTGAGCTTAATTCAACTAATTTGAGCTTCTGACTGCGATTCAGTAATTGCTCTAATGCTGCGGCCATTTTGTCAGAAGAAATAAGGTCAACCGTGCCTTGGTTAAGCTGTAAATCCGTTTGCTGAATACTTTGCAAAATGACCTTTAACGCATTGCGAGCCGGCTCATCAGGATCGCGCTTGAGCAAGATCTGCGCGATATCAATTTCCCCTTTCACTCGAGTTTGTTGCTGTAAGTTTTGTTGATGCAATACTTGTTGCTGATTGAAACGTTTTTGTGCCGGCTCAATAAAATAACTGTAACCCGGAAACGCGATGATCACACACCCGGTAATAAAGACCATGACCCGTTCACGAATCGACAACGCAGCGACTTTTTCGGTTAAGCCTTGCCAGCCATTCATTGCTTGGCCTCCTTTACGGTGTTCGCTATCAACTGAAAGCTCAATTCTTCATTCTCATCGCGACTCACCTTGAGTAAGGAAAACTCTTGCCCGGCTAACGTTTCACTTTGTTTAAAACTTTTAACCCAACGCGGCACCGCATCATTGGCGTAAGCAATGCCCGATAAACTCACGTTGCCTTGCTCTATCGCAAATTGCGTTAAGCGAATATCTTTGTCATTCAGTTTGGCTAAATCGGTTAATACCGCCGCAAAGCCATTATTTTTCAGCTGCTCTCGGCCTAATACCGCACCAAGTAATTTCTGCTTAGCCGCTAACTCAGCTTTTTTATAGGTCAGCTCTTGCTGTAGGCGCTTTGAAGGTAAGTGCTCGCTCACCCTCTGATTGAGCTGTTCTAGTTCTGCTTGTTGCCGCTGCAGTTGATTGGCGCTGGCTTGTTGCTCTGCTCGAGCAGACGTCAGTTGCCACTGGTAATAGCTGTAACCCAACACCGTTAACACCAACAGGGCTGCCCATACATAAACCATTTGCAGCAAAGACAATACTTCTTTTTTCTTTACGAAATCTTGGGTATAGAGGTTAACGCGAGTTTTCATTGGCTGACCCCCGCACCAATGGCAGGCATGGCATTAACATCCACGCCTTGCTGCTGGAATTGAAAAACGTCGACTTTTCGGTCCAAGGTCTCAGACAAATTACTGGCAATCAAGTCACCGCTTTCACCAGGCACAGCAAGTAATATCTTGCTGACGTCGGCAATTTTCAATTGACCGATGACGTAATCTAGCGAGCGCTGCAACTCAAGTCCTAGACCGTCCATTAAAAAGGTATCGAGTGGCTCAACTTGTTGGCCTAACGCCTGAAAGCCACGAATTTTTCGGCTAAAATACAACATGTTATCCCGCACTATCGACACCACTACGTCATCGCCTTGTACTTGATGAATTAACATTTGCGTTTCTTTTTCAGCCGTCATTAAATTGGTTAAGGCAAGCTCTTCTGTCGCAATGTTGTTAATGGGCAGGTCTAACTCAGCCATAACATCTACGGCTTTTTGGATAATGCTTTTTTGACTGTAAACCACGGTTACCTTCTCGGTCATCATGGGTACAGGAGGCACGTCGTAATAATCAATGGCGAGTTCGAATACCGATTCAGTAATCAAATCTTTTATGGCAAAGGGTAAAGCACTGGCTAACTCATCATTGGGCACATTTGGTTTATCAACTTGTAATTGTTGATAAAAGTGAGGTGATATTGCTAAAGAAACAGGCAGTTTTTTGGCTCCAGTCTCACTGACTAACTGGCTGATACTGGTCAACCACTGCTCAGATGAGGGGATGCTAACGCTTTTATTGCTGACTAACTGGCCGCCTTCAAAGACTGCCAACGCCACATAATCAGGGCGTAAATAAATCCCGAGGCAGCCTGAACTTGACTTAGAGAAGAGCCCTTTTAGCATTCGTTGTAACTACCTGTAATTAAAGATTATCCGTCTAATGAATTAAGCATACTCTATCGCGGTAAAGTCAGGATAAGAATTGCCTAAAAATGTGAGCTTATATGAGTTCTCAACCACAAGTACTGGCTCACAGCGATTTCCGCAAAATTATATACTGCTTAGAATTAAAAAATGAAAATTAAATGTGAATTTAAACCGAACCACAGGAAAAAAACCCAGCCGTGTTCACATTTATTTTTTAGGAAAGTACTTCTTTTGGAGGAGAGAAGAAATAACCTTGACCTGCATGCACCCCTAAACGCTTGAGATAATCCCATTCCGCGGCGTTTTCAACGCCTACGGCGATGACTTGCACTTGGCTGTCAGCACATGCGCCCATCAAGCTGCGAATAGCAATTTGATTCACTTGTCGCTGTTCTATTTCTCGCACCAAGCTAGGGTGCAATTTCAGCACGTCAATTTCACACTCTTTAATATATTGCATACTAATAACGTCTTGGCCGGCGTGGTCAACCGCCAACTTGCAGCCTAACATTTTTATCGCTTGTAACGCAGGCAATAAGTCTTGTTGGTAACGTGAGACATGTTCTTCAGGCAATTCAATCATCAGCTTATTGAGTAGTAGCTTAGGCAATTGCATCAGTTCATAGCGCAACCACAGACGAAACTCTTTATTACAAATACTGCTAGCACAAAGGTTTAAACTCATTGGCGAGCTTAGCTCGCCTCTTTGGCGCAACAATCCGAGCGCCTTTTCCGTCATGGCGCGATCAATCTCTAACGTCATACCGACTTTTTCAGCCATAGGTTGAAACTCTCCGGCATTGACGAGCTTGCCTTTTTCATCACGAATGCGCGTCACTACTTCATGGCCACACTCGCGGCCATCAATGGCGCTAAAAACAGGCTGCAGAAATAAAATTAAGCCGTTATGGTCCAAAGTATGACGCAGTAAGCTGCGCCAACGAATGCTGCCTTTGGCAACATCTGGCGTGATATTCTCCTGGTCAAACATGTACCACCCACTGGCACCTTCTAAGCGCGCTGCTCGTGCGGCTTTGTCTGCGTCATCAATCACGCTAGAAGCTTGGTCGCCCATGATAAAGTTGGTCACACCGACGTAATAAAAGTCTTCGATATCGATGGACTCAGGTAAATGCACTTTATCAATGACTTTACATATTTGATTGGCAATATCTTTGGTTTCTTTCAATGACACTTGCGGAAATAAAATGGCGAACTGGGCACCGGCATAGCGAGCAAAGAAAGAACCATTAAATTTCAAACCAAAGTTTTTCACTATCGTCGCTACTTGGTTAAGAATTTCATCGCCTTGCACCGTGCCTAGTGTGTGGTTCACTTCTTCTAAGCCTGCTAAATCCACCAGCATGACCGCGCCAGTCGTCACGCTTTCATCACGCAAAGAAACATCCAACCGGTTTTCAAACGCTAAGCGGTTCGCCAAGCTGGTTTTTTCATCCACAAAAGCATTGGCCCGAATATAAGTATCAAAGCGGCTACGCTCTTGTTTGGCGTCAGCCAGCTGCTCAATTAGCTCGTCAATGGCTTTTGCTGCAGATAAAGGCCATTCGTTGTTGTCTCTGTGAGCATACTTTTTAACTTGGCCCGAGAGAATAAACTGTGCCCTGCGTTCTAATTTTTCAGAGCCTTTAAGCTGTTTTTTAAGCCAACGCAAGCTGACGGAAAGCGCCACGACGACCAAGATCAAGCCAATAATCAAACCAGACATAGAGGCAATATCAAACTTTAGGTGCTTAAAAGGCGGATCCACAGCAACTTTGACAAAGAAACCCGGGTGAGATTGTAAATAAAACTTGTAATGGCTTAACTGTGAGGACAGCTCATCTTCTTCAGCTACAGTATGAAAGCGGTAGATGGTGCCATTGTCATTAGCGACTTCCATTTTGACAATCGCTTGGGCACGTAACAAGTTAGGCAGCCAAGCTGCGAATTCAGGGCGTCCATTGTTGGCACTTAACTGCTTATCGACGACTTCAATAACCGCGCCAACTTTAATTTCTTGGTGCTTAAGCGCCAATTCACGAAAAGTAAAAGCCCCGCCAAGAATGACGGCTGAAACAGACACGATCACGCTTAAGCAAATAAACGCAATATATTGGTTGGTAAACTTCATTCTATCCCTGATTTGAAAGCCACTAGCACCAGCGGCAGCTCAGATTATAGAAATCAATATTACCTGAGCCAATAAGCCAAACCGTATTTTATAAAAAAATGAGCTTCAAAACCGCTAACTTAGGCAGCTTATCAATAATTGAAGGCAATAAAAAAGGCAATGCCCTGCGGCATTGCCTTTTTTTGTCTTGAAGTGTTGCTTCATTAAAGTCCGACTTCCTAGACTATTACCCTTATCCCTAAGGTAATTCAGCACGCAGATGAAAACTTCATCTGCGTATAATTCTAATGACAAACAGCATACCGCCATATCGAAATCAAAAAAATGTATTATTAACTTTTTTTAATAAATAGCACTCATTGCACCACCACCATATAAAATAAAAACAATTTAAAACAACAATTTAAATTTATTACAAAGCCAAAGCGCAATCTATATCGCAAACAACAAATGGCAAATGTCTTACAAACCAAAGGACAATCCTCCATCCTACCGTTTCCTCACCTAAGCCTTGGATGAACATTAATTCACCAAGTAAGACATATTACTGTCATAAACCTTTGCCAAACTGGCTTTAGCTAACGGAGGCCACCATGGATTTTTTACCCCGCGTACATGCGCACGCTGATGCCTTATTGTCTCGTAGGCAATACCAAGAACACCTAGCCACTCAAGATCCGCAAATCATCTCTCATCTAGAAGGACTGCCTGACACGCCTGAATACTTCTCTTTGCACGCCCTACAATTATTAAAAGAAACCGATGTGATCAAACCGACAATGCGGTAAAACGATAAAATCGAACAAGAAAGAATCAGATAACTGTCACATCCTCTCATACTTCACACTGATAGACTCAGCGCTCAAATTAAGACTATCTAAATACTTCAAGGAAGATGTATTACGATGAAGCTGACCTTTTTTGGCACCGGAGATGGCCGTCAAGTACCTGCGCCTGGTTGTCACTGCCGAGCATGCCTGCGCGCCATCGAAAAACCACAATACGCTCGCTTAACTTGCAGCGGTAAAATAACCGACGGCTTAGACGTGAGTTTAATTGACGCCACTATGGCTGATTTGAACCAACGCCAACAAGCGGGTTCATTTGAACGTATTTTTTTAACTCATTATCACGCCAATCATATTCGTGGGTTGGCCGCGTATAAAGAGGCTGAGCACGTTACAATCCCTGTGTATGGGCCAGAAGATAAAAAAGATCTCGAAGACGTATTTGAAAATCCTGGCGCACTTAAATTTCAGCGTCCTTTGGTGCCTTTTAAAACCCTTAACTTTGGTGGTTTGCAAGTAACACCTTTGCCACTGAATCACTCGCGGCCAACTTTTGGCTACCTGTTTCAGCAACACCAAGGAAATTTAGCCTACTTAAGTGACACCTGTGGTTTACCGAGCACCACCAGCGCCATGCTGTATGGCTATGAGTTGGATGTGTTGGTACTCGATTGCACTCATCCGCCTTCTCACCAGGCAGACCAAGACCATAATACGCTCTCGCAAGCCCTCGCAATTCATCATGATATTGCACCAAAAACCACCTACTTAACCCACATTAGCCATGAGTTAGATTGCTATTTACTGGATCATTTAGCTGAGCTCCCTGATAATGTGATTATTGCCCGTGATGGCATGCAAATAACGCTATAGGATAAGTAAGATTGCAGGTATTTGATCAAACCGTTTTGGAAATAAAAATCAGCCAAGCAGCATTTCGATTGCAATTGTGTGAAGACTACTTGCTTCACGCTGCTGATGATTTTTTAGAAATTGAGCAGCTTTATCAATCTGATAAGCTGCCACAAGTGATGGAGTTATTGATCAAGCTTCAAGGCACCGCCAGTTTGGTAGCGGGTAAGCAACTTGAAGCCAATATAAAACAATTCAAACACAGCCCCAATGACGTCAATTTTGCACAAATGAAACACAGTCAAATGGCGCTGATTCAAGCCATTGAAGCTTATTTGCTGCAACAAACACAGTAAGCTTTTGCTTATTGCTTTATCCCAGCTAAATCAAGAATAAATGCGTACTCTTTGGCGGTGTCCAAATATTGCTGAAACCGCCCCGACTTACCGCCATGCCCGGTTTCCATGTCCACGTCTAATAGCAACATATTATCGCCTTGCTTAAGGTCTCTGAGCTTGGCAACCCACTTAGCGGGCTCCCAATACTGCACCTGAGAATCATGTAAACCTGTGGTTACCAACATATTAGGGTAAGCTTGCGCTTTAACTTGATCGTAAGGGCTGTAAGCTTTGATGTAATGATAATCATCAGAATTGGCCGGGTTGCCCCACTCATCATATTCCCCTGTCGTTAGTGGAATAGACTCATCCGACATCGTGGTTACCACGTCCACAAACGGCACTTGTGCCACCACTCCCTTATACAACTCCGGAGCTTCATTGGCGACCACCCCCATCAATAAACCACCAGCGCTGCCCCCCATAGCAAACACTTTTTGTTTATCGCCGTAACCTTGCTTGGTGAGCGCTTGAGTGACATCGATAAAGTCATTAAAAGTGTTTTGCTTATTTTGCAATTTGCCGTCTTCATACCACTGCCGGCCAAGCTCTTCGCCTCCTCTAACATGTGCAATGGCGTATACAAAGCCACGATCAAGCAAGGATAAGAACTCCGCAGAAAACATAGCATCTTCAGAACTGCCATATGAGCCATACGCGTAAATAAGCAGCGGATTACTGCCATCTTGGTTAAATTTATCCTGCCGGTAAACCAAAGAAACCGGTACCTTAGTGCCATCTCTGGCGGCCACCCAGACTCGCTCTGATTGATAATGCTCAGCGCTGAATTCACCGTTGACGACTTGCTGCTTTAAGGTGGTTTGAGTGTCAGTGTTGAGGTCAACCTCAAAAGTACTCGTTGGCGTGGTTAAGCTCGTATAACCATAACGTAACTTATTACTGCTCGTATCGGGGTTAAAGCTCACCCAGGCCGTGTAAGTAGGGTCGTTAAATTGAATTTTCTTTTGCTTACCGGTTTGCCAATGCACTTGGCGCAGCTGGACTAAACCATTCACACGCTCTTCGAGCACTAACCAATCATCAAATAATTCATAGGTTTGCAGTAATACGTCTGATTGCGCTGCAGCAAGCTCTTGCCATTTGCTTAAATCACCACGCTGAGCGGGTGACACGGAGAACAAGGCAAAGTTTTTCCCCGTGCGATTGGTTTTCACCATAAAGCGACCTTTAAAGTGGTCTAGGGTGTACTCAACCTTAGCGTCTCTAGGTTTGAAAATTTCGACCACGCTCTCCGGTTGGTTTGCATCGATGTAGCGCGCTTCGCTGCTATTGGTAGCATACATACCAATAACAACATAATCCTCAGAGGTCGACTTATGCAAAGATACATAATAACTGGCGTCTTTCTCCTCGTACACCAGCTCATCAGCAGACTGCGGCGTGCCAATCACGTGTTTATAGACTTGATTTGGCAATAAAGTTTGAGGGTCTTTTTTGACATAATAGAGGGTCTTATTGTCATTCGCCCACACCATGCAACCTGACGTGCCCGTAAGCTTATCTGTTAGTAGCTTTGAGCTTCGTAAGTCTTTAATTTGAATCGTGTATAAGCGCCTGCTCTGCGTATCTTCAGAAAATGCCATCAACCCTTGGTTATGACTGATCGCGGTGTCGCCCAAACTGTAGTAATCATGCCCTTTTGCTTGTTCGTTGGCATCTAACAATAATTCGTCGGGGGCGTTAACTGTGCCTTTATTGCGCACCAATATCGGGTGCTCTTTTCCTTCATGGTAACGGTGACTGTACCAGTAATCTTTCTTTTTATACGGCACCGACTGATCATTTTGCTGCAGCCTTCCGACCATTTCTTGGTACAAGGTTTGTTGTAATTGAGCAGTGTGAGACAGCATGGTCTCGGTATAGTCATTTTCCTGGTGTAAATAGCTTAAAACAGCTTCATCCTGACGGCTGTCATCTCTTAACCAGTAATAATCATCCACCCGAGTATCACCATGCTGGGTCAGTTTCATGGGTTTTTTCTGGGCAACAGGGGCTTGAGTTCGAGTGGGCATATTCACTTCCGATTTGGCGGTGGGACTTGCTGACATCATAACCACCGCAGCGGTTAAAAGACTTTTTTTAGCCATACATCCTCCAGCTGACTGTACAATTACAACTAAGCCGCCAATTGGCGGCTTAAAAAGTAACGCTATGAATTTTAATAGGTTACATATTTATTTTTTCACCCACTTGCCCGCTCCGTTCAGAATGAACTGGCCTTTCGGGGTTTTCTGGATGGCTTTTTCACCTGCTAACACGGCGACTTGATCTACGCTCATATTATTCTTTGAAGCGATTTTCTTATAAGCCTGAAGGCGTTTAGCATTAATGCTTTTCACCACTTGTTTGGCTTCCGCAGACTGTACCACGACACCAACCATGCCATCTGGGCGCTCACCGACTAAGCCTTTTTCTTTGGCACCTTGTAAATCCAGCGCCATCACGTTAAAGCTTAAGGCACAAAACAGTAAAATTAACCACTTTTTCATTTTTATCTCCTTAAAACAGTCCGCTATCATCACTGAAAATTTGCTCAAGCTCTTTATCCACTTTAACTCTTATCTCGTGGTCTATCTTAACGTTCAAATTAACCGTAATGGGCTTATCTGGCATCGCCACTTCTACTCTAGGAGTACAAGCCATCAAGGCGAATATCAAGCCAAGCGGTGCAAGTGTCCTTATCATTTATATTTTTCCTCAAGACTGCGTTCTAATTCGTTAGCAAAACGTAAACTGCGAAGTAATTGCAGTAAGTTCTCTTGGTGAGAGTAATTAAACTCTATCGGTCGCGTGGCACTTATCTGCGGGCTGCGTCCAACCAAAGAGACTTTAATATCTGTTTCACCACTGGGTTTATAATTTAGCTTACCGTTTAATTGACTATAACTTAAGTTTTCCAACACTTTAAATACAAACTCAACCCCTTTGTTGGTGCTGGTGATGCTTTGCACCGCATCTGACGGCGGAATGGTGATTTTACCTCCGGGTGCTCGGGCACTGATCTGGCCATCATAAATGTGGAAACCATCCGTTTCATTTAACAATGGAATAGATGCATCCAATAGTCCAGTGGCTTGCGCGCCTGGGAGCTGCCCATAATCCATCAGTGCTGCAAGTTGAATACCGGCAAAGTGCACTTTGGTCATGCCTAACTTAAATGGCTCAAAGTCAGACAATGAAACGCTGCCGCCAAGTAAAAAACCATTAAACTGCGAAACTTTAATATCACCTTGGCGGAGTAACCAGTCACTCTTAATCACGCTCACCGGCACGCCAATATTGAGCTCATCAATGGCTAACTGGTTCTTTTCTTTGAGTGTCTTAAGTTGGTTTTGTTCAATTTTATACTCATGGACCATGCTCAGCTGGCCATTTTGAATCGCAAAATCGTTGATTAAACCGGTTAACTCGCGCAGTTGCAGCTGGCCCGAAGCTTGTCCAGATTGGCGCTGAAAGTCATAAAATAGCTTACCTTGGTAGTGCAGTTTACCTTGCGTTAAAGCCGTTTTAGCCAGCGCTTTATACTTTGGCGCAGCCGCTAACATATCCGGCAAATATAAGTAACCGGGAATAAGCTTGACACTTAAGCCTTGTTGCCAAGCATAAGAGCCTTCTATCACTTGACGCAGGCTAGCTAACTGCCATTGGCCATGCCAGCGGGTAAAATCAGAATCAAAGCTCAATGAGAGATCTGTCTCTGGCAATGCATTGCCTTGCCAGCTAGCGTTATCTATGCTCATTTGCAGTTTTGCCGAGAGCTTGTCAGGGGTCATCACAAGTGGCCGTTCGCTTGATAGATGAAAGCGAGCCTTAGCGCCAACTGCGGGTTCAGCGCGGCCTGTTAAGCTAAGTTTGCGAAGCTTTAACTGCAACGCCTTGGCGTCAAGTTTACCTTGTGCGCTAAACTGGCCATCCTGCAACCAGGGTAAAAAGCGAACCTGTTGAGCCCCTAAGCCAAAGCTCCCTTGCCACAATGCATCCAGTGGCGCTTGATAATTTACGTTAAAGGTCCCCTTTAAGCCTTGAGGCCATGCTGCGATCCAAGGTTTTAATAAACTATCGCTGGCCGAGGTCTGTAGGGTGAGCGCTTGCTGCTGCCAGTCCACAAGCAGTGTCACGGTATTTTCTTGCTGCTGTAAATGCGCCGTGATCCCCGCTTTATTGACTTGGAGATTAAAGGAGAGACTGGTTAAACCTTGCGGGGTATAGAGATCTAAGCGCTTGATATCATAATCCCCCAGAGGCAGTTGCTTGAGTTGAGTCACGATTTCTTGCAGTTGGCTTTGTTGTCGTGGTGTTACCGCCAATAAACGAAGCTGCTCAACCACACTGAGCGGGGCGGCTTTCTCTTGATAGTTGCCACTGTCTATTTCATGCGCAGCGTGATTTGAGACCGTGCCATCGGCATCGAGCTGCGCCTCGTGACATAACATCGACCAAGATGCATGCTGCACCGTTAAGTGTAACCGATGCGATTGCTGCGAGCTTTCTATGCCTTTAGCAAAGCCTTGTTCACAATCGGCTTGAAGACTTAAGTAGTCACTTTTAAACTCAAAACCTTGTAGCCAATCCAAAGACCAATTCGAAACAGCAGTAGGTTGAGCCCACACAAAGGGGGTAAATAATAGCAGCGCCGCATAGCGCAGTGCAGACCCAAAAAACGCTAAGCTTTGCGTTATCGCTCCTATGGCAACCTTTATTTTCATAACCTTACCCTGAGTCACCCCAGCTTACCCTCACGTTTTTTGCTTAGTTCAAGCATAGAAAATTTCAAATTTTCTATCTAAATTACTTACAAAAACATCATTGTTTTGTAATATATTCAGCAAGATTGGTTTTAACGAAATTTAGCCAGACCCACAAATGAAAAGCAACGCTCTGAGGCGTTATATTTGCTTTCAATGTCTTCGGCTCAGTACAAGGATCTTCTGAGTGCCTGAAAAACACTGCCCCCATTGCCATCAACTCCCGCTCACAATTACTGAGTACCAAAATCAAGAAATCGACCTGTGCCAACAATGTGGTGGCTTATGGTTTGAAACCGGGGAGCTTGAAGCCAGCTATGAACATCATGGCATGGAACATGATCTAATGGCTGAGATCGGACCTTTTTGTCACACTACGAACCATGCCTGCCCAGACTGTCACAAGCCACTAGACCGACATCAATTTGTTGAGCAAGTCGATGCTCATATCGACATCTGCCACAGCTGCCACGGCGCTTGGGTGGATAAAGATCAGATAGAATTAATCCAGCATACACCAAGAATCAAGCAAGCAATGCAAGCGTTTAACCAAAGCACCAGTATCGCTTCGTATTTGTTTCAGTTCTTAACCCGTTTACCGGTTGAATATAATATTCAACCGCGACAGCCTGCCTATTTAACTTACGGTTTAATTAGCTTTAACTGTCTCGTATTTTTTGTTGTCGCCTACAGTGATGTCATTCCTTCACAATGGATAGATTGGCTGGTTTTTAGCCCTGAACACTTCTTGCAGCGCCCTTGGACGATTGTTAGCTATCAATTTTTACACGCCGATTTATTGCATTTGCTGGGCAATATGTACTTTTTATATATCATCGGCGACAACTTGGAAGATACCTTAGGAAAAGCAAAATACCTCGCCCTGTACTTATTATTTGGTTGCGCTGCGGGGCTCTCCTTTTACTTTGCCCACCTAGGAGAAGCCATTCCTATGGTCGGTGCCAGTGGCGCTATAGCTGGCTTTTTTGGGGCATACATTTTGCTGTTTAAGAAAGCAAAATTAACCTTTATGTTTTTAGTCTATCAAGCACGCTTACCAGCATGGGTATATTTTTTAATCTGGTTCGCCATGAATTGTTATGGTTTATTCCACCAAGACACCAGCGTAGCATGGACCGCTCATATTGGCGGCTTCATTGCAGGGTTGCTGGTAACGACATTACTTTACAAAAGAGTCATGAAACTCAACCCATCGATTGAGTACATAAATAATCATCAGATATAAGCGACCACAACCAGTCACAACCAGTGAAAGCCAGTGAAAGCCAGTGAAAGCCAGTGCCACAGGAGATAATAGTGGGCCCACTACAAGTATATGATAGCTTCAACGATGCGCATGTAACCATGTACTCATATCAAGGCCTAACTTTAGTCAAGTAGAGTAACTCCTTGAATATGCGTTGATTGGTAACTCAACGTACCAGAGCAGAATTCCGGCTAACAACCTTAGTCAAATAACAGCCGAAAAAGTATAGCTACAAGGTGTGGCTTAAGCGGTAATTGTAAATCAAGGAAAAAAATGAATCACATAACACACCACAACAAAACATTTTTTAATGCTCGCTGGCAAGAAAACAGCGAGCATTTACTAAATCAGGTTGAAAAAAGACACCAAAGCTTGTCTAAAAACTTTAAAGAAGCCAGAGCCCAGAGTTTAGCACTTAGCTTTTCTGACGACTTTTTTCACATGTTTGTCCAAGCCGTGCAGCTCAATTGGCCTAAGCCGCACTGCATTTGGCTACTAAGCCACGCTGCCGAGCTGGCTTGGATGCACCAGCGCATGCTCATTGACCAAGGCCAATTAACTCCCATTACCTGCGCCGGCGAAGAGTTTGTTCTTACCCCTGCCGCTTCTACTTATGGAACAGGACTAGGTCAATGGTTAAATGCGCTTAACTTAAACTTATTGTTGCGCCAACCTGATGAAGTCATAAACGAATTATTACGCTACCCAGCAGACTTGATGGATCATCACAACGCTGCCAATCAGTCGATGGAGGCGGAAAAAAAAGAAATGGCGTGTTTTAAAGCCTTTGTAGCCAACGCTTTGCAACCTGATCTCATTGACGCAGCGAATGCCCTTACCCCTTATACCCAACCAGGTGTTATTAGTAAACTCAACGGTTTTGAAGGGCATGTTGCTAAAGGTACTGAAGGCTACCACCATTACGTGCTTTTCCCTATTATCAGCACCTTGTTAAGCTGCGCTAAAGTTCAAGAAGAGAACATCAGCATCACCACCAAAAACGCATTAGCGGCTTTTTATGAGTACCATGCTTTCATCAGCCCGGATCCAGGAGAGGACACAGGTGAGAAATCTCTCCAGCTGTTTAGCGATGAAGCCATGCTGCCACTTCAGCTCATCGGTATGCTAGCGCTACACCACCAAAGAACCGGCGAGACGATTGATTTTACTACCGACTACCTGCCCAGTTGGCTGGTAGAAGGCGACTTTCCCAGTAGAGAGGAAGTATTATTCCAACAGCCTCCTACCTTTGACCTAGCCTCAGTCAAACAATAAAAAAGCCCCTTCGTTAATAGCGAAGGGGGCCTTAAATTCAGCAAGTTAATCGTTAATACAATGATTAATCGAGTGGTTTAGAGTGCGGACAACGGCCCCACTTGCATGCTTACTGATTCACTAGCTAAAGCTTTTCACATAAACTCACCAAATCCGCTTGAATCGCCCCGGCGGTGACTTCTCGTCCTGCCCCTGGGCCTTGTACGGTCAGTGGGTTGGTGCGATACCACTGGGTTTCAATGGCAAACACGTTGTCACATGGCAGCAAGTTAGCAAAAGCGTGGGTTTCACTCAGCGCTTCTAAACTCACGGTTGCTTTGCCATTTACGCTAAAGCGCGCGATATAACGTAATACCTTGCCTTGCTTTTGCGCTTTTTCTAGCTTCTCGGCTAAGGTTTCATCCAACAAGTGGGTATTTTGCATAAACTCGTCGGCGCTCATTTTAGCCAGTTCATCTGGCACCAAAGAGCTTAGCTCAATGTCTTTGGCTTCCATCTTTAAGCCAGCTTCGCGGGCTAAGATCAGCAGCTTACGCATGACGTCATTACCGGATAAGTCTTCTCTTGGATCAGGCTCAGTTAAACCTTGTTGCCAAGCTTGGTCCAGTAACTCAGAGAACGGCATTGAACCGTCGTATTGCTGGAATAGCCAAGATAAGGTACCAGAGAAAATACCGCTGATGCCTTGAATGTGATCCCCTGCCCCTTGCAACATGGCTATGCTGGATTGTACCGGCAGGCCTGCGCCTACAGTGGCATTGTATAACCAATGGCAACCGTGATCGCTAAAGCTCTGTTTCACTTCGTTATAAAAGCTTATCTCTGCCGAACCCGCGTATTTATTGGCAGTGATCAAGTGTAAATGACGCGCCGCAAACTCAGGGTAGTAACGACTTAAGCTTTCGCTGGCGGTAATGTCTAAGATCACCAGCTCATCAAATGGGTGATGTTTTAGCTTAGAAAGCAGCTCTTCCCAAATAAAAGGCTCAGGCTCAAAACCGGCTTGGAAATCTTGCGGCATTAAGCCATCAAAGTTGAGCTTACCGCCCAAGTGATTAAACACGCCGCATAAGGTAAGCTTTTGATGAAAACGTTGCTCCAGCTTGCTTTGCTCTGCCGTCAATAACTTCAACCATGCGCTGCCAATATTGCCGTTGCCAAACAATACTAAACCAATGCGTTTAGCCCGTTTAAACAAGGTTTCGTGTAGCGTTTGCAACAGTGGCTCAAGTAAAATCTCTTTGGTCACAGCCACCAAAGACAGCTTTTTATCACAGGCTTGAATAAACTCTAATGGCTGATCTGACAAAGCGCGGTAAAAACGGTAGCACTGCTCGGCGTTATCGCTTACGCCATTCCCAACCAATCCCACCATGCTGTAACCGGTTTTTAGTTCCACTGCACTAAAGTCTGTAATATGACTGTATTGCTGTAGAACTTGATGCGCCGAATTCGCCACCTCTGGCGTATATACCAAACGTAAAGTATGGGCCTTGGCGTCTTTATTGATCACTAATGGCGATACATAGTGAGCGCTAAGGTAATCCGCCAGAGGCGCGTAGCTGTCCGATAAATTAGCGCCTTCTGGCAGTGTTATTTCAATTAAGCACGCTTGCTCTAGACCATGAACAATTTTTGCTGCGCCCAGTTTATGCTGGCGTCGTACAATTTGAGTCGAGCCTTCATCTGGAGTGTAGCTGGAACGTAGACTGAGCTTTTGGCTACTGGCAATCACTGGAGATAAAGTGCGAGCATGTAATACAGGCGAGCCTAAACGCGAAAGCTCTGCGGCTTCATCAAGCGACAATCGTTCTAGCAATACGGCGCTTTTTACCTTACGAGGGTCGGTACTAAATACCCCAGCCACGTCACTCCAAATCGTGGTAGAAACAGCGTTAGCAATAGCTCCGGTGACAGTGGCGGAATAATCACTGCCGTTACGGCCTAAGGTTACCGTGTGGCCTTGTTCATCCGCAGCAAAGAAGCCTGTGATCACTACGCGTTCATTTTCACGGCCCAGTAACTCTTGAGTTAATTTTTCACGTGAAAGCTCAATGTCCACTACCGGTTGCACGCCAAACTCTGCCGATAAGTACTTACGTGAGTCTAACCAGCTGGCAGCAAGACCTTGCTGGCGCAGATAAATAGACAATAACCGTGCTGACCATACTTCACCAAAGCTTAAAATTTGATTATTGATGTACTGGTCTAGGCCATTTTCAAGCATCAACGCCAATTGCGTTAAGTCTTGGTCTAAATCATTGAGGGCTTGTTGCTGAAACGAGCCAGACAATAGCTCAGTGGCAAGGTTACGTTGAAATTCTGATAGTGATGCTAAAGCTTGCGCCGCTGCGGTATCGCCTTCTGTGGCGTATTCGATGATCTCGATTAAACGGTTCGTGGTTTTGCCGGCGGCTGAAACCACGATCAAGTCTTTGTCAGCAGAGTGTTTGCTGATGATATCGGCAACTCGGCGAAAACAGTTAGGATCCGCTAAGCTGCTGCCACCAAATTTATGTACGTGTCTGGTTTGTTGCATCTTTGTCTCTCCTAGAGAATCGCTTCAAAGGCTTGCGCTAAGTCAGCAATTAAATCGTCAGCGTCTTCTAAGCCCACAGATAAACGAATAAGCGTATTGTAAATGCCCGCTTCTTGTTGGGCTTCATCACTCATGGCGCGATGTGTCATTGACGCAGGATGCGCCACTAAGCTTTCAACCCCACCGAGGGATTCGGCCAATGAAAACAGCTGCAGCGCTGCAAAAAATTGAGTGAGACCGGCTTCGTCAGTATCAAGGTCAAAGCTAAACATGGAGCCAAAGTCTTTTTGCTGACGCTTAGCAATCTCGTGCCCAGGGTGGTCTGGTAAGCTTGGGTGATAAATCGTGCTTACTTTTGGCTGCGTTTTTAGAAACTCAATAATGGCATTGGCGTTTTCTTGGTGATTACGAATACGGGCGTTTAAGGTGCGAATGCCACGCAGGGTAAGGTATGAGTCAAATGCAGAGCCCGTAAGGCCCAAGCAATTGGCCCACCACGCTAAGTCTTCACCTAAAGTTTCGTCTTTAGTCACCACCGCGCCCGCGACGACGTCTGAGTGGCCATTAATGTACTTGGTGGTGGAATGAATAACGATATCAGCGCCTAAGTCCAAGGGTTGCTGCAGTGCAGGTGACAAGAAGGTGTTGTCGACCACCACGAGAGCACCCACGGCTTTGGCCTGCTGGCAAATTTTCTCGATATCAACAACCCGGAGCAAGGGGTTGCTCGGCGTTTCTAGCCAGACTATCTTTGGTTTTTTGGCAATCGCTTGCGCCATTAATTCATCGTCGCCTTGGTCAATGAACAATACATCAAAGGCATTTTTCTTGGCGCAACAGTCAAATAAACGGTAGCTACCGCCATAACAATCGTGCGGCGCAACCAGTAAGTCACCTGGGCTCAAAAGTGCCGTAATAAGGTTTACCGCAGCCATGCCTGAGCAAGTGATAATGCCCGTAGTGCCATTTTCTAGCTTGGCAATGGCGTCACCTAAAATAGCCCGCGTAGGGTTGCCAGAGCGGCTATAATCGAAGCCACGAATTTTGTTATAACCTTCAAAGCTGTAATTGGTGCTTAAATAAATAGGCGGAACCACAGCGCCATGCTGCGTGTCTGATTCAATACCCGTGCGAACGGCTTGGGTGGCTTGCTTGTATTTCGCCATTACTTAACTACTCCAAAAACTCTTCAAATAGGGGCAACTCTATGCCAGCAGGGTTAAGACGTCAACACTTCTAGACGTCTAAACGTCTTTAATCTTCATTTTACTTCTAAGCCGCGTATTTTACCTGAGCCACGCCTTGATACCAATGGCAAGATTAGTGCTCACAGACGTCTATGCTTCTTTACCGATAGATTGCCAGCAGAAAATTGAGCGGGTAGAATAAGCCTGATTTTTAAAAGGGTTTAGAATATGTCTACACAGTGGAATGGCGAATACTTAAGTCCGTATGCAGAACACGGCAAAAAAAATGAACAAGTAAAAAAGATAACCGTATCCATTCCTCTAAAGGTATTAAAAATCCTCACGGATGAGCGTACTCGTAGACAAGTAAATAACTTACGCCATGCCACTAACAGTGAGTTACTGTGCGAAGCCTTTTTACACGCTTACACGGGTCAACCTCTGCCTGAAGACGAAGACTTACGCAAAGACCAAGCAGATGGCTTGCCCGAGAAAGTAAAACAAATCATGCTTGAAAAAGGTATTTCTTTGGATGAATACGAAACCGAATAAACGTTTTTCTACTTGGCTGACACTTGGTTTTGTTAGCTAACTCGCCTTTTTAGCAAGATCATTTTTTTCTCCCTCTAGAGCCTGCTAGATTAGCCAAGTATTCGTTCACTTGGAGAATCTAGTGCGTATCTCTTCTATTTTAATTATTTCCAGTTTATGCCTTTCTGGCACAACCATGGCTAGCGACTCATGCAATGAAGCAGCCATCAAAGCGGTTGCTAAAACAGATGCCACCCAAGGCTTACCTCGATTTGAAAACCTCGATACGGCAACCATGACTTGCGACGCCGTTGATGAACAGCAAGCAAAAGATTGGTATAGCTTTAGTTTTGATCTTACTTATAGCGAAGTTTGTCACGGTGAAGAAGGTTATAAATTAGGTAAAGCGGGTCAACCCGGCAACCCTATTTGCAAAACCTACGTTAACGCCGGTTACTACCAGCATCGCCACATTCAAGGCTTAGAAGTATATAAACGTGAGCTTGCCGCTCAAGCTAAAGAAGAGTCAAAATAACAACTTAGCAAGCTTCTAGCGCTAGGCTGATAGTTACTCACCTGTATTTTGAAGTAAGCTGATTTTTTCATTGAGAAATGGATGGAAGGGTTAGCTCATCACGAACTAATAGCTTGAAAAGGCATTGACTCTCTTGTTAACAAAATAGCCCGTGATGACGGGCTATTTTATTATTGATGCTGATCCATTTATGCAGCATCTTAATTAAAGTTGTAGCTGGTAATTAAGCGACCGGTTTGCCCTACCGAGCTAAACGACACCATGCCTTTAGTTGCTTCGTCATAGGCAGCCGGTACTACGTCAGCCGTGGTTTCTACCTTATTTACTACTTGCGCTTGGTAGTCCATGTCCATTGCCATGGCGCTGCTAGAAAGGGCGACAAAAATAGCTGCTAGTTTCATTACGTTTTTCATAATCTTGTCCTCTTGGGTTTGGAATATATTGGTTGCCTTATGGCACTTACTTATTTTCAATCACTTGCTTTATCAGCGACAAACTCACTTGAGGTGACAAAGCGATTTTGCCTGCTGTGTTACGTACTTCGCTTTCATATGCCACAACGTCAATCGAGATTTGTCTTTTACTCACGGCTTGAGGCTGAAAGTCTGCGTCCATCGCATGCGCACTCGGAGCCAAAATGGCAAATAGACAGCTGAGTTTTAAAAGTTGATTCATACCTTGGCTCCGTTTGAGTGTTACTGCGTGTTTCGATGTGATAATAATACCCCGGCCAAGGAGGTAGGTTTAATTAGAAACCATTCGAATATCGAATACAAAGAACAGGTAGCTGAGTAATGATGATGTGTACGCCATGGTTCATGACGGCAGTTAAGGCCTGCTAATTTATGTAATGGCATCCGTTTCAGAATGAAAGTTGTACTGGCTATTAGGAACTGAAGTACAAGAGATGTAACCTAAAGAAATGTACATTCAATCGAATAAATAGGCCAAATAAATCAGATTAAATCGATAAAATGACGGTAAAATTGAAAGATAGATTTAAGAAATATAGATAGAAAATACATTGGTATTTATTTTTCTCTAAAAAGCTCAAACCCTGAAAACAAAATCACAAAAAATAACCCTTTATATCAACGAGTGTCTAGAATAATAAGAGCTAAGTCGAACTTTGGACAATTACAAATCATCAGCTTATCAAAATGCTGGTGAATGCGTCTTTATTCACACTTTAGTTTCAAATTTGTAACTAGTATTCGCCTCATAGATGATAAAAAAGGATGTAGGTTTATGTATATCAAACACAAACTGATAGCGAGTATTGCCATCACTTTGGTTGGTTTAGTTGCGCTAGCTATTATGATTGCGGTAGAAACAAATCAGCTAGAGGATATCTCTCATACCGCGCTTGAAGCTGAGCAGTTGCAAACCAACATGCTTAAGTTACGCCGCAGTGAAAAAGATTTTCTCAGTCGTAATGACCTCAAATATAAAGCGCGATTTTTAGAAGATTACGCCACCACAGAGCAAAGCATTAACTACCTGATTCAGTATTACAATGACCATAATCTTGACGCGACGGGCATAAACAATACGCTTACCGCGATGCGCTCTTACAAAGAACAGTTTGTCGCGCTCACCGAGCTAAAAGAAGAATTGGGCTTGACGCCGAAAACTGGCCTTTATGGTTCTTTGAGAAAAGCCGCCCATGGCGCAGAGCAGTCATTTAAAGATACCAGTGACTACAAAGCGCTGGCTGATTACTTGATGTTACGCCGGTTTGAAAAAGATTTTATGCTCAGGCAAGACATCAAATATGTGGGCCGTTTCAACAAATTGATTGATACCATGATTGCCGGGGCAAATGGCGCCACGAAGCAAAACCTGACGGTTTATAAGAAAGACTTCAATGCTTTTGTAACAGGCATTGAAAAAATGGGGCTGACCGCTTACGACGGCTTGATTGGCAAACTCCGCGCCACGATTCATCAAGCTGATGAGTCTTTAGAGCACCTTGAATCTGAAGTGGGCGCTTACATAGTCTCTGAAACGGCTAGCACTAAAACCCAAGCTTATATTATTGTCTTGGTCATCAGTTTTATTATTGTAGCGCTCAACATCTACCTATCAAACAGCATCATAAAGCCTCTTATGCGACTGGACAGCGCGATTCGAGAAATCAATCAAACCAAAGACCTATCCAAGCGTGCCAATATTACCAGTAAAGACGAGATTGGCTCAGTGGCCAACAACTTCGACAATATGCTGACCAGTTTCCAGCACTTAATTCAAGAAGTGAATGGCGCGGTGGATACCTTATCCAGCGCTGCTGAGCAGCTTTCTCATAACGCCAATGAAACCCAAAGCGGGATAGACAACCAGCTGCAAGAAACGGAAATGGTTGCTACTGCAGTCACCGAAATGGGATCAACCATTGAAGAGATTGCCAGCAATACTGAAGCGGCAGCCAGCAAAGCGGAAGTGACGAATACCAACGCCATTGACGGTCGTGAAAGCGTTGAGCAAACCTTAAGTAAAATTAATACCTTGGCAGATAAACTTACCGATTCTGCCGCAGCGGTATCCGATTTAGAGGATGAAAGCCAAACCATAGGCCAAGTACTCGATGTCATCAAAGGGATTGCCGAGCAAACCAACTTATTAGCGCTTAATGCGGCCATAGAAGCGGCTCGCGCCGGTGAGCAAGGACGAGGTTTTGCCGTGGTTGCCGATGAAGTGCGAAACCTCGCGATGCGCACTCAAGAGTCGACCCAAGAAATCACCAAGATCATCGATTCACTGCAAGGGCGTACAGCGACCATCGTTGATCTCATTAATATTTGTCACAACCAAGGTAAAGAAAGTAGTGAGCAAGCGCAACAAGCGGGTGCCTTGCTTGAACAAATTACCAGTGATGTCACCAATATTTCAGACACCAGCATACAGGTAGCGGCGGCGATTGAAGAGCAAAGTAGCGTAGCTAACGAAGTAAACCGCAATATTGTCAACATTCGTGATATTGCCGAGACCTCAAACCAAGCGGCGCAACATACTTCTCAAGCCAGTGATGAAATCTTGCATCAAGCGCAAAACTTAAGTCACTCAGTGCAACAATTTAAAGTTTAAACCAAGGTTCTGAAATAAAGCTGCAACATAAAAAAACCAAGGCCTTGGCCTTGGTTTTTTTATGCAAATATGGCCTGCTCGTTCACTGGCTCCATTCCAAAATGCCCACCAGAGCTTGTTGAGCGTCAGTTACTACTAACCATTTAATATGCTTTTGCCGCATCAAGTCTTCTGCTTCGGCGAGCATCGCCTCTTGATCAATGCGACAAGGTGATACTGTCATCATATCACGCGCTTTACCTTGGTTGATATCTTGACCCGCTAGCAGATAACGACGCACGTCACCGTCAGTAATGACGCCTTGTAACACCCCTTGATCCAATACTAGCGCTAACCCAGTACGGGTTTCTGTCATTACCATCAAAGCTTGTGTTACTGGCGTATCCAACGCTACTTCAGGTAACTGCTCACTGCGCATAACATCTTTCACACGAGTAAGTAATCGCTTACCTAAGCTGCCTCCGGGGTGGTAACGCGCAAAGTCCATTGGACTAAATTCGGTTTCCAATACTAATGTTGATGCAAGTGCATCACCAATGGCTAATGCCACCGTCGTTGAAGTAGTAGGCGCTAGGTTATTAGGGCAGGTTTCTTTATCAACGCTGCCATCTAGCACAACGTCAGCATGCTTACTAAGGCTCGATGTTAGCCCCCCCGTAATAGCGATAATTTTATTACCGAAGCCTTTAATCGAAGGGATGATTTTTAAAATTTCATCGGTTTCACCGCTGTATGAAAGCAGCAGTAATATGTCATTGGCCTGCACCATACCAAGATCGCCATGAAAGGCTTCCCCTGGGTGTAAAAAGAACGAAGGGGTGCCAACAGAAGCTAAAGTTGCGGCGATTTTTTTGCCGATAAGACCTGACTTTCCCATACCACAAACGATCACACGCCCTTGGCAGTGTTTCATTAACGCGATGGCATTAACAAACTCGTCCCCAGTTCTCTGCGCACATTGTTGAAGCGCTTGCGCTTCAACCGTAAAGACTTGCTTCACCGATTGTTTAATAGCATCGGCCGTTAAAGACAATTCTGTTGGCATAACACCACCTAATGGCTAAAGATGCGTTTATTGTACTGCATGGTAAAAGATATGCAAAAACGCTCTGCTGGCCGATGTTTAGCGCTGTTTTTTAACCACAGTGGTTAAGCTTAGGTTCAGGCTGTTTGATTTATTTTAACATCAGCCGACATTGGCTATTTTCCTGCTAAATTATAATCATCAAAACTATGATCAATGCAAAATACAATGACGCCTGTTTTGGTTATAGTCACACCCGGTGGCACTTGCCATTGGGTTAATAAGGATTAAACATGGTTCAACTTTCTGCTAAACACTTTTTGTTATTATCTCCTTTGCTGTTAACTGCTTGTGGCGGCGACGATTCAGACATTAGCGAGGGTGAACCAACGCCACGCAGTGCTGAAACAGTCTTTGTTAATCTCGTGTCGGATACAACTGACGGCATGCTTAACTTTGACATTATGGAGTCAGAAGCCAGTATTAACAGTGTTACCTCGGTGGCTTTTCAAGACGTTTCTGGCCAAGAAACTATCAACTGGGATGCGACAGACCCAGGCATGGGTTATTTTGATTTTTCAGCGCAAAATGCCAACACTGGCACGACAGTTATCGAACCGACAGCAAAAGAAATCCCAGACAACACAGATTTTTACTCTATCGCGATGGGCTCTGAACAACCGATTAACGATGACTACGCGGCTCAATTTGTATTATTAGAACGAAACAGCAGTGAGCTCAGTGATGGCACTGCCGAGTTCACCATAGTGCATGCAATTGCTAACCTAAACTTCGGTATCAATGCTTATATTTGTCGTGGCACTACCGAGATCGCGGCCATTAAAAATGCTTTCTATCGTGATTACAAAATTTCTGGGGAATATATTCCGCAAGCAGAAGATCGTTTAGTGGTGAGTAAAATCAGCGCTAACGCGAACTGTATTAACAAAATAGGAGCGGCTTATGACGCTCCCCTTGATGTTCCTGCAGACACTCGTCAATTGATTTTCATTTCGGCGGATCAAAACGACGACAATCAAGTGCATATAGTGGTTGACCAAGAATACCCTAACTTGAATTAACCCGCGTCATATAAAGTAGGCTGAATACTATCAGCCTACTTTAATCTACTCAGTAGCCACTTTAGCTTCATCACTTCTTTTGCGTATTGAACTTCACTCACTTGGCCATATTTAGCCCGATTATATACCCTGCTATAATCTGTCAATGTGCTTTGCCAATGCCTTTTACTGTGGCCGATGCGTTTGCAAAAGTCACTGACAGTTTCACCCGTTTGCCGCTGTAAATCATGCCGACCCATGGCTTTTTCAAACAAATAAAATTGTTTATCAAGAGCTGAAAGTCGCGGCCTTTGCCAAGGCTTCAGGCTAAACAGCACCATTAGCGCTAACGCTGTCGCAAATAAATAGACAAATAACCAAGCTTGCTGCATAAAGTTGATTGAACCAAACCAACGGGATAATAAACGTAATTGTTTATCGCTGTTGTAGTTTAATACCCACACAGACCAAGCATAATCAAATTTAGCCATCGCTAAATAAAGCTGATTAATCATAGCGTTGTTTCGAAGGCGCAATAAGCTCATTTCACCGGCTAAAAACTCATCCGGAAGCGCTGACTCTAACCCCATATCCACACGCTCAGGTGAAACATAAGCCGTAGGGTCGAACCTTTGCCACTTTCCATCCAGCCACACTTCAGCCCAGGCGTGAGCATCGTACTGGCGCACCGTAATAAACCCCGCATTTTCATCCCATTCTCCGCCCTGATAACCGGTCACCATACGACTAGGCAACCCTAGCGAGCGCGCCATAAAAACAAAGCTGCTGGCATAATGTACGCAAAACCCTGCCTTAGAGTTGAATAAAAAATCATCTATTTGCGAAGCGCCAAGCTGAGGAGGCGACAAGGTGTAGCGATACGGTGCTTGCGTAAAGGTAGTTAATATCGCGTCTAACTGCGCACTGGCCGTTTGATGGCTTTGTTTTAGTTGCGCAGCCCATTGCCGTGCTTGCGGGTTTCCTTCAGCGGGAAGTGTAATATACTGCCGCCGCTGACTTTCATTCACATCAGTTAAGCTGGCGTCTGGGTACCAAGTCAAATCAAACATTCGCCGCTGCGCAATGATCTTTTCACTGCGTAAGCTGCCATCAAACACCGAAAAACCTTGCCCATCAGCCTGACTCAGCGTCAAACTCGGCAGCCAGGTTTGATAACTGGGCTCAAAGACGACTTGATAAGACTGCCCCTTTCCGGTTTTTGTGACTTGACTGCTGCGGGCGTTGGCTTGTTGTTTATCAGCTAAAGATTGGCTCCACGTGGTGCCATCATAATGGCTCATGGTCATCGCTCGCCAGTACCTTTGGTTAACATTGGGCGGCGTTTGCTCAAAACTGGCTCGAAATGCCAGTTCACTGGAACGACTGAGTTTTGCAATGTCCCCTAAACTGACCGAATCAGATAACCCCGTCGTCGCCCCTTTTTGTTGCGGCAGTTTCCACACTGGCGGTAAGCGCGGGAAAACAATAAACAAAACCAAACAAAGAGGCAGGCTTACTAATACCAACTTGCCCAGTATTTTTCCTTGCTGCTGCCACTGCCAACGAGGCCCATATAAAGCCAATGCAATAATAAGATGCAGCGCCATCAACACAAGTCCCCACAATGCCATGTAGACTTGAGTATGAAACACAAAAAAAGTAGCGACTAAAATGAACCCGGTGCAAATGAAAACGTTGATATCACGCTTTTGCGTTAATTCAAGAAACTTCAACGTATAACCAAGCATGATCAAATGCAGCATCACACTAAATAACCCTTGGCTTGCCACTAGTCCTAGTGTTGCCGATGCTGCTACGAGGGTAACGGTTCGGTTAAGCCATGGCGAAGGGGCCTTTAACCGCCCCAAAAATATTCCCAATCGCCAACCTAAACAAAAAAGGGTCAGCGCAAAAATCAGCGGCGTCAACTGCGAGGCAAGTGACAACATGGTGGCCAAATACGCGCAGAAAATAAGCTGCAAGTGTTGGCGCTGAAAAAAACCATTACTGCTCATGGCGTGCTCCCTGCTGAGTGGTGGTCGCGCCATACAAAGCTAACGCTTCTAAACAGGCTTGCTGATGACTCAAACCGCTGCCAGGTGGTATTTCAAGAGAGCCTAACCGCAGCCCAAACAATCCCTGCTGCTCGGTCAAGGTCAGCACTTGGTAACACAATTGACCAAGCTTAACTTCAAGGTGCCCCTGACACGCAGTTAAATCTAGCCAGACCGGGCTGCCTTTGGCTTGTTCAAAAGCTTTCGCATGCCAACCTCGGCCCTGAGCAAGTTGTTTCCATGCTACTGACTTGAGCGACTCCCCCTGCTGCCAGCTGCGCAACCCAGCAAACTCGTCAAAACCGGCTTCAGTGCCACAAAAGCCTTGCTCTTGTTTGCCAGGAAGGGGTTGTAAGGCAATGCCATTTTTAATGGCCGCCGGGTAAATCAGCGCCGACCAATCAAGGTCAACATGGCTCCATACACGAAACAAGCCTAAAGGGTAGATACTCGAAACCGTTAATCGACCAGGTTGAAACCAACCACGACTTGAAGCCGTTGCATAAACCAAACCTTGTTCGGCTTGAATAACGCTGCTGACATCACAGGAGTGTTGCTGAAATTGATACTCAATCTCGTAATGCTGACCCTGACCGGAGATTTTAAATGGAAATGCCACTAGCTCTCCCGCAAACTGCGGATGCGCAGGGCTGGCGCTTAAAGTTAAACCTGACATATTTTTATGAGTCACTAACAAAGCTGACACGAGAATACTGGCCAGTAAAAAAGCGAGAAATAAAATAAGGTTATTTTGGTAATTGGTGCCTAAAAAAAACAAGGTTACGCTGGTCGCCAGAAACATAACGCCAAAGCTCGTCGGCAAAATGAAGGTGTTTCGGCGCGATAAACGTACCTTGCTTTGCGACGGAATATGCCGGGCAAGCCAACCTTGGGTATAGTGATTCAGCCTAGTTTTAACGCCTGACATTAGGTTACGCAAGAGGATCCACCGCCGCTAATAGCGTTTGGCTCAAAGCACTTCCTTTCGCATCGCTAATGCCGCCTAACCTGTGTTCAGCCACTGCCGTAAAGACTTGCTGAACATCATCAGGCAGCAAGTAATCACGCCCTTTCATCCACGCACAAGCCTTCGCCGCTTGCAGCAATGTTTTACTGCACCGAGGTGAAAGAGCATTGGTAAACGTGGCGTTGTAACGGCTTTCTGAAACTAGGCGTAGCAGATAATTCAACACCGCTTCACTGGCGCTAACTTGTCTAACGGCTTGTTGCATTTGTAACAAATCATCCACGCTAATGACTTGCTCTGGGTGCTGCAACTGCTTACCTTGAAGCATCGCCATCTCAGCTTCCATTTCCGGAAATCCTAGCTCAATGCGCATCATAAAGCGGTCTAATTGTGACTCAGGCAAAGGGAAGGTCCCAGCTTGATCTATCGGATTTTGTGTCGCAATAACAAAAAAAGGCGTCGGTAACGAATGGGTTTCACCATCAATACTGACTTGTTGCTCTGCCATCGCCTCTAATAATGCACTTTGCGTTTTGGGGCTGGCGCGGTTTACTTCATCGGCGAGTAAAACTTGATTAAAGATTGGTCCCGGGTGAAAGCTAAATGCTTGCGCATTAGGGTCAAAAATAGACACCCCGATAATATCCGCTGGTAACATATCGCTGGTAAACTGCACCCTTTGGTAACTTAAGCCCAAGGTCGTTGCTAACCCTTGTGCCAAGGTCGTTTTACCCATGCCGGGTAAATCCTCAATCAATAAATGGCCACCCGCGAGTACACAAGCTAATGCCAATTCTATTTGTGGCTGCTTACCAATAATTACTTGATTCAATTGCTGTAAAATCGGGGAAATCTCAGCTCTCATCATGAATTCCTTTGTCAAAACTGATGAAAACGATATCAATACTCAACAAAAAAGGAACCCTTAGGTTCCTTTTTTGTGGCAAACAGCGAAAGTTCAGACTTATTTAGGAGTGGCTACCGCCAATAAAGAGCCTGCGCCAATAAACATGCCACCAAACACACGGTTTTGAAACCGCATGTGCTTTTCACTGCGAATAAAAACGGCAAGCTGCGTAGCCAGCAAGGCATAACCCAGCATGACCAACAAATCCACGCCCACCGAAGTGAGTCCTAGAATGGTAAACTGCAGCGCTTGTGGCGCTTGTGGGTTAATAAACTGCGGCAATAACGCCACTAGAAAAACAATGCTCTTAGGGTTAGTCACGTTGACTAAAACAGCTTTAGCAAACAAGGTAAACGGCGGTACTTTTGGCTCGTTGTGAGCATTAAGGTCAAATGCGCCTCGCTGCCTAAATTTCATAATGCCAAGGTAGATTAAGTAAGCCACACCGGCCCACTTTATGATACTGAAAGCCAAAGCAGACTGGGCCACGATTGCACCTAGCCCTATGCCGACTAATACAAACTGCAGCGCTAAGCCCAGCTGTAAGCCCAAGATAGAAATCAGGCTGTATTTAAAGCCATAACTCATGCCGTTAGACATAGTATTGACAGCTCCGGCCCCTGGTGAAACGCTCAACACTATGCCGGCAATCAAATATGTCAGCCATACTTCAAGTGTCATAACAACCTCTCGCTTTACTTGGCGGTATTATCGGGATTGAGTTCGTAATGAAAGCAAAATACCAATGCCAATAGCCAATGCGCCTACCAATTGATACCAAGCCAACACTTCACCGATAAATAACACCGCTAAACCAGAGCCAAAAACAGGCATTAAATGAATAAATTGCCCGGCGGTACTGGCACCAATAAACTTAACCCCCTGATTCCAGCAGAAATAGGCAACCAGAGAAGCAAAGACAGCAGTATAGCCTATCGCAAATCCATTTTGCATGCTAAACGTCCAACTTTTCTCACCCAATAAGTCAAACCAATAAATAGGCGCAAGCGTACAACTGCCTACCCCTATACTAAAGCCAAGAAAGGCTAAACCTGATAATTCTGCTGGCTTCACTTTTAAGCCAATCGAGTATACGGCCCACACCAATGCCGACAGTAATACCCAAAGATCGCCACGGTTGAAAGACAAGCTAAATAGTCGGCTTAAATCTCCTTGGCATACTAAAAAAATCACGCCACCAAAAGATGTCACAACACCAATGCCTTGCCATAGCTTGATCCTGACGCCAATCAACAAGGAACACACTATGATTAAGATAGGGATCATAGAGTTAATCAATAAGCCATTAGTGGCGGTGGTCGTTTGCAGGCCCAAATACACAAAGGTATTGAAACCGGCGACGCCAACGATAGAAAGCAAAGTAAGAGGTAATAGGTGTTGTCGGATCAACGACCGTTGCTGCCAAATGGGGCCAATGGCAAATGGCAGTATCAAGATAAACGCCAAGGTCCAGCGCCAATAAGCAAGCGCGATAGGGGGAATATCATTTGCAACATAACGGGCCAATACAAAGTTACCAGACCAAAACAGTGCCGATAACGCTGGCAGTAAATACGCAGTATTTTTCATCGCGACCCTGACCAATATTGTTAAAACTTAACCTGAACAAGTCGAAACTTAATCGGCTCTTGAGGTAAACTTAACATCAATATACTCGGATTACATCAGTAGAAGACATTGGCATTTAATAACAAGTACCACCTTACCTTAGAGCAAGAGTTACCTGACAAATTTGCTACGGTGATCCAACCGTTTTGGCGTAAACACGCTGAAATCAACCATTTTAGCGGGGTGGACGGCGTCTCCATCAGCTACGCCAGCTTATGCCAAGGCCACCCAAAAGCTTTGGTTTTAGTACCAGGGAGAATCGAAAGCTATTTGAAGTATCAAGAGCTCGCATTCGATCTCAGCCAGCAAGGCTACGACATTTTTATTATCGACCACAGAGGGCAGGGCTACTCTGGCCGTATGACGCAAGATCCACAGCACGGTTTTGTTGATTCATTTGATGACTACGTCAACGATTTCGCCCTCTGGCTGGATTTATTACCGCTGGAACAATATACGCAGCGCCACCTCATTGCCCACTCAATGGGAGCAACCATCGCGAGCTTATATCTGACGTTACATCATGACCGTTTTGACAAGGCAGCCTTGTGCAGTCCTATGTTTGATATCAATCTGGGGCCATTTCGGCCACAAATGGCGCTCTCCATTACTGCTGCCAGTATTAAATCACGCACAATGATGGGTTGGTCGACCCAATACGCGCCCGGGCAAGGGCCATATCAAAACAGGCCATTTGCCAACAATGATTTGAGCCAAAGTGAATCCCGATACCACTTTTTTCGCCAACTTTATGAAAGTCATCCTGAAATAAAAGTGGGCGGCGCCACTCACCAATGGGTAAATCAAGCAATTCAAGCCGCCGACCGGGCCATCACTCAAGCCAGTCAAATACGCACGCCTTTGCTCGTTTTACAAGCGGCCAAAGATCGGGTGGTAAACGCGCCAGGCCAAGACCAATTCTGTCGAAATCTGTTACAAGCAGGCAACCCTTGCTTTGATGAAGAGCCAATCGTAATAGGTCATGCGCAACATGAATTACTGAACGAAAGAGATAAGTATCGGGTGCCGAGCCTCAATTACATACTCGATTTCTTCCAATAAGGTAAATTTAAAATCAAAATCCAGATAAAATTTTTCCTAATTTGCACCAGCGCACAAAAATAGTGAATTAGGCCTGATTCAGGGTTTGTTACAATAAAAACAATTTTTTAGATGGATCTAGCGAAAGGGACTCACCATGAAGCAAGTACTGCTTAGCCTTATCACACTGCCATTGATTTGGTCGTGCAGCAGTCAATCACCGACGCCACCTCCAGCTACCGAGGTGAAAAGCGCGAGTGGAGAAGTCATCACGCTGACACCATTTAGCCAAGTGCTCGAAACCAACTTTCGCGGCCAACTGGTGATGGGAGACGGCGAAGCTTGGTTTACACCATGTGGTTTTGACAACGGCTTTAAACTGCAATTCGATCCTTCTTTAGAGATGATTTACAACAAGGTCTCTCCCACCGCTTATGAGCCTGCTTATGTAGAGTTTGCCGGTGAAATTGTACCCAGCACCAACCAGCAGGAAGCTACTTTAAGGGTTGACCGGGTTCACCACATGGCGCTGAGTAAAACGTCGCCGCAGTGTGAAAAAGCCGTCACAGGGTTTCACTTTAAAGCGCGCGGCGTTAACCCGTTTTGGAAAGCCTTAGTCAGTGGCCAAACCTTGACCTTCTCGACGCAGTCAAGCAGTCAAAACTACAAGGTTAACCTGTCCAAATTTGAAACCACGCAGCGCAATACCATTCGCGCCGAAAACGACAACGGTTTTATATTGACCCTTAACTTGCGTCCAGGCGATTGTTTTAGCGGCAATGGTAATGTCTATTGGGGTTATCAGGCTAAAGCCGATGCAGCTTGGGGAAAGTATCAAGGTTGTGCTGAGCCCGCTTGGCCGGAAGTAGACACGACAGTCATAGGTCACTACATGGGTACCCCGCCAGGCCACAGCCATGAAAAGTTTGAATTACATTTAAGTGACGACTATTCCGCCAGTTTGATTACTCAAAACCATCATAACGTAATCAAAGAGTCGGGCTTTTGGAAGTCGAACAACCCAACTGAAGTCTCCATTTTCTTAACCCGCTCTGGCGACGAAAGCATTGCTAAAGAAATCACCTTTAAGCGCAGAGGTTTGGCCTTATTTGCCGAGCAAATGAACAAGTCGGGGATTGTCACCAAGTTTGCCAAAGAAGAGATTCGGTTAGACAAAATGACCGCCGGCGGCGAAGAATTCTTAGTGCCATTAAAACCGCCGACTACGACGCAGCGAGCATTAACTCCTGAGGCAGTTGGCCCTACTGGTCTTGATCGCGAAATTCAAGCTGCAGTCAGCCAATATTTCCGTTATCACAGAACCAACCCAAACAATACCAAGTTCAGCGCCGTGAAGTATGATCTTAACGGTGACGGCATTGATGATGCCCTAGTACAACTGAACTGGTGTTCAAAACAAGGTTGTGTATTACTGGTGATGGAAGGTACCGGCAAAGGCTATGAATTTGTCAGTCGCACCGAAAATGTGGCCTCCCCTTTATACGTGCTGTCCACCGCAGACCATTCTTGGTTACAACTGCAAACCAAAGTCTCCAAGCAATGGAAGACGCTTTACTATAATGGTGTCAGCTACCCTGACAACACATTAAGTTTACGCCGCGAAGCTTCGGTAGATACCTCAACGGGTGTGGTACTGTTTCCACAAGGTCGACCTACGAAATGGTACGCCATCCCTTAAGTTAAATGCCTTGGCAGCAAACTATTGCTGCCAAGGTATAGTGCATTAACCCTTATCTCGCCAAAAGCCCTACTCCCATTACTGGCCTTCGCTTCGCAGCCACTATTCGAGCATTTTGCAGTGTCAGTTTCCCTTACCAAGAAAGCGCGAGCAATGGCCTCTCCACGGCCAAATCAGCGTCAGCTGTAAAGCGTTTCTTTCTGTGTGCTCAATAACAAAATCTTACTTCCTTGTGTAAACTTGCTTGGCTGTTCAAATAACATACATTATGCTGTAACTAGACTAGTGACGGGGCGTGATATGAGGCTAACTCGAAGATTAATATACTTTTTTAGTTTACTTATCAGCACTCATTGCTGGGCCCAAGCTAAGCTGATAGACGTCTATACGATAGACTTTCCGCCCTACATCATCGCCGACGAACAACAGCCAAACCATGTCGTCGGTATTATTCCTGACCTACTCAACCTCGTCTTCCAAAGACTGGATGTTGAACCCACATACCATGCGACCAGCTGGGCCCGAGCATTTCACTTTACGACGAAAGCCAATGGCGTAGGTTTAATCCCAACGATGAAGGTGGCGGAACGTTTAGAGTGGCTGCATTACCCCGCCACGCCATTGCTGTATTTAAAGCCTCATATTATTACGACTCCGGATAATAACGGTATTCACTTTGACGGCGACCTCAAGCAATTGGCGACACTTAAAGTAGGAAAATTACGACAAGCTCGGGTGGCACCTGAATTTGATCAAGCCCTTGCCGAGGGAGTATTTAAGGTGGTATTGCGTAATAACACCGACAGCTTGGTTAAAAGCTTATACACGGATCGGATCGACGTTATCACCGCAGATCACAGACAAGCCGCCTACTACAGTAAGCAAATGGGCAATCAAGTGCCGCGTATTGTCGGCCCAGCATTAGGTGAAGTTCCTATCTACATCGCGTTCAATAAGCAGCAAGTAGACCAAGCTTGGGTCGATAAATTTGATGGCCAGCTTAAACAGGTTCTCGCCAAGGGCGCGTTGGCACAAATCGAAGCTCGCTACCTCGACTGATTCGCTTTTCACCGCGCGGCAGCAGGCCGCTTTAATGATAAAGTAGAGTTAATCAGCTAAAGCATCGGCTTGGGTGAGCTCTTCGATTGCCTCGACTATCAACTCTGCTCTTTGAGACACGGTAACACTCGCGTCGGAGAGGCCTTTGTTATAGTAATGCGGGCCTATCTTGTCACAAAAAAACTCAATTAAAAATTCGGCTTCAAACTGACCGATGTCTTGCTGTAGCTCGTCTTCAAAATGCTGCGTCACTTGATGCGTTAACAGCTCTAACTGGGCCCGAGATAATTTCATATACGTCCTTGTTGGCATCGCTTCAGCTTGCTTACAGCAGCTCTGCGACAAATTCTATTTTACCCGGCTTAATCACTATCTCTTTCCCCACGGCTTTGATTTGAGCTTCTTTAGCCTTGCTCTCATCTAACACATAGACAGGTTGAGTTTCTAAAAACGCGCGCACAGTCTGCGAAATTTGCGGCAACACTTTGTTGGCATCATTGGCTAACTCACGGGGCTCTGATTCAATTTTTGTCAGCTGCACTTGCTTTAAGTACAAAGCCCCCGTTGCAGCGTGATACCAAGGTACGGCTGAAAAATACACGGTTACTTCACCAGAAAAAGGTTGGATGGGGTTTTGCAATTCTATTTTCGAGTGCGCGACCACTTCCATAGTGTCAGCCTGCGCCCGGCCTAACTTGACCTTTACTTGGCCCAGCTCAGCTTTCAAGTAAAGTAAACCTGGAATGCCATCTTCGTGTTGGTAGCTCACGTGATCATTAATATAGTGAGACAGCTCAGACTCGCTGACCGATAAAGTGTGACTGCAGGCAGATAACAATAAACAACATAATACAGCATAACAACGCTTCATAAATCTTCCTTGGCTTGCCCTACCTTAAAAGCAGGCGGTGCAGAGGGCTTTTACGCAGCATTATAACAATGAGATAAGAGACTACAAATACCACCGGCGTGGCCAAAAACTCTGTCCAGTAGCCAGAAAGGCTCAGCATACCAAGTACGTTCTTGTAATAAATAAACACCAGCAAATGCACTAAATAGATGCCCAGCGTTGCTTCACTGAGTGACTTGAGCCATGCTTGGCGTTGCCCCAATTGTGGCAACGCCAAGCATAAATGCAACAAGCCGTAAGCCCACAAAGGGGTGGCAAATAAAAAGTCATATCCAGGGTATTCATCAGTTAACGGCAGTAAAAAAAATGCCTCTG
Organism: Motilimonas pumila; assembly: GCF_003596335.1. Taxonomy (GTDB): domain Bacteria; phylum Pseudomonadota; class Gammaproteobacteria; order Enterobacterales; family CBDFNC01; genus Motilimonas; species Motilimonas pumila. The sequence goes on along the minus strand of NZ_QZCH01000003.1, from coordinate 91,540 downwards.
TAAGATGCAGCGCCATGCCTAATAGGCTGACAATGAACGCCAACGTCACGCTCATTGGTCGACCTTTCGCTCGAACCCAAAAACCAATGACCAACATTAAGGTGCTAAAAAATGGGCCATTACGAGGGAAAATAGCAGACTCTAGGCCAGTAAAAGGCTGATAGCTGCTGGTCATTAACGCATAAGCGTACAACAGCAACGCAACCGGCCCAATCCAATGTACGCGACCGCTTGCAATCAAACCGGCCATCACCAGCAGGCCAGACAACAAACCCGGAATGTACCATAAGTGTACCAAGCCGCCTTCAAACAAGGTATTTAAGGGCGCTTGCATCAGCTGCGACCAATAACCGACACGTTCATGCCAATAACCGTGCTCAACTACAGTGCCAAGATTAAAAGGCAACGCAAAATAAATCAGGCTCCATACCAACCAAAGTTTAAGCAGTGGCTTCGCATAGGCCATTAACGTTGACCAAGGATCTCGCTGCAATTTTGGTTGAATTAAATAACCGGCAATCACAAAAAACAACGGCACTGCAAAGCGAGTGACTTGGTTTAGAAATAATCCCAACCAAGGCACATCTTGCCACAATGGCGCGCTCATAAAGGCGTGAGAGTGCAACAACACCACCGCTAAGGTAGCGATGACCTTAGCCCAATAAAAGCTATAGACAGGTTGATTAATCGGCCCAGGGCCGACCGTGACGTTACTTATCATCCTTTCCCTTGAGTGTAATGTTTGCAGGCAACTGTTCAATAAACTTCTGCGGTTCAAGGGCTTTAGCAAACAACCACCCCTGCGCCAGAGTCACGCCTTGCGCTTTGAGCCAGTCTCGCTGCTCTGGGGTTTCAACACCTTCGGCTACCATCACTACTTTTAGCTTATGGGCTAGCTCGATGATGGTTGTCAAAATATGAAAGTTAATGGAGTCGGTGCCTATGGCTTGCACAAAGCGCCGGTCTATCTTGATCTTGTCAAACGGTAAGCTGCCGATGTAAGTCAGCCCAGATTGACCTGTGCCAAAATCATCTAACGATACTTTCACGCCCAAATCATTGACCAATTTAAACATCTCGGCTCGCTCAGACAAATGCTCCTCAACAATGCCTCGCTCGGTAATTTCCATTTCCACTCGAGCCAGCATTTCGTCATCACACTGAGATTTAAAATCATCTAACTGCGTAATATCGATCTCATTTGGGCATACATTAATGCTGAAAAAGAAATCATGAGGCAAAGTAGGTGCCATATTTATCAAGCGCAGTACGGAATCGAAACTGATGTAGTGGAAATTCGCCGCCACCTCTTTGCTTTCAGCCAAAGGGATAAACTCATCTGGAAACGCGTAGGGCTTACCGTTACGGTGCCAACGCATCAGCGCTTCGGCGCCGCACCAGCGGCCAGTTTCAAGTTCAACAATGGGCTGAAAGAAAGACTCAAACTCGTTATTGTTAAAACCCACCAGCATTTGATGATAAAGATCTCGGCGTAAGCGAAAGGCCAATACGCACGCAAACACCATGCTGATAAGTGCAGTTAGAAAGATTCTTAACCAAGCTAAACGGGACAAGTTACCTGCAGTAGCGGGTTTATAATAGAGTTCAATGGAAGACCCATAATCTCCAGGCAACTGATACTCTAGGTGACGAAAACCCGCCACATCGACCTCTGATTTGTCGGTAGTAAAAGTATCATTATTAGAATATAAACGCTGCTTACCATCGGCATTGTGTACCAGCCAATATTTTTGATGAGAATACCAGCGACTCATCACCCAGATGTATCTATGGGACACCACCCATACGATACTGACATTTTTACCGGGTACATACCTTTGATAAACCATGGCATGCTCAGTCATGGTTACTTGGGGCGTTTGGTTAGGAGTAAAATCGAGCTGTTTTAAAGCCCCAGGCAACGGGTCTTGCAAGCAGGCATTGCGTTTATCCGGAGTGACCAGATAAAAATCATTAATGGCCGAGCGCCGATATTCCATCTGCTTCATTTTGGCCATAAAGGCCTCATTACAAGAATCAAAATCATTGCTGATTTGATACAGCTCTCGCTCTATGGCTTGGGTGCCTTCTGCCACGCTGTGACTGTACACCTCAAAGCGCTCTAACAGGCTATCCACTTGCTGCCTTTCGTCCACCAGCTCAAGGTAAATCATCATCAAGCTAGGCAGAATAGCCACTATCACGGGCAATAACCGCCGCTTATAGATGTCAATTTTAGTATTTGATGCAAAGTGAGAGTTCATGACAAGCAATTAACCAAGTGAAAATGATTGAGCATCCGAGCCATACATTTTAAATAAACAACCTAGACTATAGTCCGGTTAGCAATAAAGCCGCAATTCTATTTACGCTCAATATGATAGCCACAAATTTCAGGTTATAAGCAGCCTAGTAGCAGGCATTCTAATGGATAAAAATTCTACAATATTGATCTTGGTCGCTTTGCATTTAATTAATGAGAAAATACTCACTGTACCCCCTCTACAAAGTCGAGTATGAGATAAGATTGAGTCTTTCCATTTTTTGACGTCCTGCGCATAATTCAACCTGGATCAATAACATGAGGTTTCAGGATGAAACATTTAACTCATGCTACCGCGGTGTTAGCCAGCCTTTGGCTTTCGGCTTGTGGTGGCAGCAGCGGAGGAAGTAGCGCTGCAAATAATGTCGACAACCCAAATGCGGTTCACGTCTACGAAAAGAAACAACTCGAAATCACACCAGACAATGTCGCCATTGTTTCGTCGGTGATATTTGAACTGGAAAACTTTGCCAGAACACCATTGGATATGCTCAACGAGCCTTATCTGCCGCCAGCAATCACCTTGCCTAACTTGGCCCGCACTCAAGAGTTAAACGTGGCAGACAGCTTTAAAGGTGACGTTATCTTTGACGCCAACTTTGACGAAGCTAACCCAGAGCTAACTAGCTGTACTAATGGTGAGGTCTACCAAGATCAACCCACCTATGAAGTGCACCAAGAAAAGCACTCCATCGTCGATGGCACGTTCGATTCATCACAACAAGCAGTCTTGTCTTATTGGTTCGCGGCCAACCACTGTAATCGTGAGACCGGCGATGAAATCACCCCGGGTGAAGCGCAACTGACCGGTGCCATTTGGTTTACCGCGCAGTGGGTCAAAGACAGGGATGGCTCGTTAGCCAACTTTAATGGCGTGGTGAAAACCGTGCCCGCGGCGCAATCGCCCCAAGACATTCAAGTGCCGGAATATTACCCAGACCTTTATATTAACTATGGCGAGCGTAATGAAGTACGCTTTGACACGGTTGAAACTAACATGGGGATCTCGGGAGACCAATTTAGCTTAACGTATAAAAACGTCGCCTTGTACAGTGAGTTTGACGGCACTGGGGGCAGCTTAGAGCTGAACACCTTAGAGCCCATCTTACTCAGCGATCGTTTCACCCCACATCGCTATTCCAGCGGTAAGGTGAGTATTCTGGCAGATCAGAATACGCAATTGATTTTAACCTTATACCCAAGCTATATCACCGCCGATGCTACCTTTGCTAATGGTGAAACCAGCCAGTATGAGTTTACCTATCAAGCTTTGATGGACGCACAAGTAAATAACACTGTGCAGTAATCAAAGGATCCATGAATAACGCTTCGGCAATACACAGTGTTAAGTGTTTGCTGAAGCGACTCTGCCACAATAAATAGCCGCTTTTGCTCACTGTAAAACCGGTTAATATGAGGTTACCTATCAAGCTTTGTTGGACGCACAAGTAAATAACACTGTGCAGTAATCAAAGGATCCATGAATAACGCTTGGCAATACACAGTGTTAAGTGTTTGCTGAAGCGACTCTGCCACAACAAATAGCCGCTTTTGCTCACTGTAAAACCGGTTAATATGAGGTTACCTATCAAGCTTTGATGGACGCACAAGTAAATAACACTGTGCAGTAATCAAAGGTTGCATTAGCGACGCCTCCATTAGCAACGCTCCGGCAACTCACTGATGCACTAGCTTGCTGAAGCTATTTCATACCAGCAAAGCATCATTATTACTCACAGCGAAACTGGCCACCGTGGATTTCGCGCCCAAACGGTGACAGCCCATGCCATGCTTTATCATTTTTGCTTTCCTACTGGTCAGCAGTAGAGTCAAACTCGGTTGAAAAAACCTATACTAAAGATGGTCTTACTGCGATAAACAATACGCGTTATGATTGACAGCGATCGTCGCTATGTTGACCCAGCGATGAACACAGTCACGATTTTGAACTCTCAAGGAAGCTTTTACATGCTTGCACTACAGCGCCTTAGCATCTGCATTTTATTACTGGTTGGGCTCGCCCACTGTGCATCGCTGCCTACAGAAGTAGTCCATCAAACGGACGCTACCGCGCGCCCTCAATCGGCAGACAGTTTGTTGGCGAATATAGCAGCCAATTATAAACCCACGAATACCGGCACAGATAGCGCGGTGCTGCTGCAAGAAACTGGCTGGGATGCACTTGCTCAACGCCTTGCTTTGGTTGAGGTCGCAGAGCACAGTATCGACATACAGTATTATATTTGGCATTCAGATAAATCAGGCCAATACCTTGCTAGTCGCTTGCTTGCAGCTGCAGAACGCGGCGTTAACGTGCGCGTTATGTTGGATGACATTAACCTCAACGAACGAGAAGGTTTGCTGGTCGCGTTAGATTCCCACCCCAATATTACGATAAGAGTGTTTAATCCTATACCGACCCGAAGTGGTGTAGCCAAATGGCTTAATGTGTTAGGCGACTTTGACCGATTAAATCGTCGAATGCACAATAAATCATTTACTGTCGACGGCGTCATATCGATAGTCGGAGGTCGTAATATCGGCGACGAATACTTTGACTTATCTGATGAAATTAACTTTCGCGACCGCGATGTCATGGTGATGGGCACAGTGATCAAAGACATTCAATCGAGTTACCACAGTTACTGGAACAGCCGCTGGTCTTATCCGGTTGAATTACTTGGCGGCGATCCTAATACTCAACTGCCAAGCCATATTTCAAAGCCCAATTATCAGCACTCACCCGCGCTACCAACAACCCAAGCGCAAGCGAGCCAAATGTTGGGCCAATGGCTCGCCAACGTCAATTGGGTGCAAGCTCGATTTATTTCCGACCAACCCGTACCCGCTGACGTAGAAAATACCGACCAACCCAAAGCGACCGCCGTTGCCTTGGCCGAATTAATGCTGCAATCGCAGCAGCGTATTTTAATAGAGTCCGCCTATTTAGTCTTTGACGACAAACAGCTGCAACGCTTTCAAGGCCTCACACAAAAAGGCATTGAGGTGAAAGCTTTTACAAATTCCATGGTATCCAACGACTTAGTCACTAATCACTCTGGCTACGCCGGTCGACGTCACGACATGCTAGCTCATGGCATGCAGCTATTTGAGCTCAAACCCGATAGCCCACTGTGCCTAGAATCGACCAAAGACGCCACGAAATGTGCGCCACATGCCGCTTACGGCCTACATGCTAAATCCATCGTATTTGACGATCATATCAGCGCGATAGGCTCGTTTAATTTTAACCTGCGCTCCACTTACCTCAATACTGAGTCTTTGCTGATCATCAAGAGTCCCACTGTTGCCGCTAAACTCAGAGATACACAACAACAAGCCATGACTCCAGAAAACAGCTGGCGATTAGCGCTGGAACACAACGAAGTGCGCTGGTATTCAGGCCAGCAACAATGGCAACAAGAGCCTGAAACAGGCCAGTGGCAAAGGTTACAATCGAAATTTCTTCAATTATTGCCGATTGAGAAATACTTATAGCAGTGAGGATTTTCTGTACATATTGTGAGGCTTAATGGGCTTAAGCCAGGTTTTAGGGCTATGCTTATTAAGCTAACTCTATAATATTCACCAGCATGGACAATGGTACCTAGCATGGATCTGAAACAGCTCTACTGGAACATGATTTGCGAGTTCAATACTCGTCGGCAGGTAAAACAACTAAAGCATGAAATAAAGCAAAATAAGCCCATTATATTGATTCACCAGCCAGGCAGAGTGGGCTCAATGACAATTCGAAAAACCACCGAGTCTTTAGGCTTGCCTTCCGCTATTTACCACACCCACTTCATCAACCCAGAGACCAATAAAAAACAGCACGAGTTCTACAATGAGCACTTAGGCAAAGTTAATCAACGTCACATGCGTATTGCTAAGGTTTTAGGAGAAGCGATTCTCAGCGGCCGTTATCAAGGGACTTTGAAAGTCATCGTAACGGTAAGAGACCCGCTTCGAAGGGAGCTATCCAACTTTATGCTAGACGTTGAAAAGTATTATCGTAAGAATTTTTTTACTGATTATAGTAACGGCGCTATTTCGATTAACGAAGTGCAAGAGCTGTTTCTTAATAGCCGACGCGAATTAACCAGAGATAACTGGTTTGATGATGACGTAAAAACCCCTTTTAACATTGATATTTTTACCCAAGAGTTTGATCACAATAAAAAATATAATATCTATCGAAACGGCAATGTAGAGTTACTTTTATTTCGTTTAGAAGATATCTCAGAAGTCATTCAAACCGCGTTTAAAGACTATTTTGGCATAGAGCCAAAGCAAATCGTTTCAAGACACTTATCAGGCAGTCGCAGCATGGAAGATCTCTGTTACCGCGAAATATCAGATAAACTGAAGTTTAATACTGATTTTCTAGATCAAATATACCAAACAGACTATGCCCGTTTTTTTTACTCTAACGACGAGCGAGCGGATTTTTGCCAAAGCTGGGGGAAAGTTCAAGAAGCGTGACCGCAATCATATTTGAGTCGACAGTTTAGTTAAGGCTCTGTGTCTCTGCAGTATCAAGTAACAACGGGCTCTCGCATGAGAGCTCACTCGAACCTTGTTTCACTTTTTCAAATCCTATTTTGCCCAAACCCTCCAAAAAAATGAATTCTTCAAGCCAAGCAAGAATGAAGATAACAGTCTGATTTAATTAAATTAAACCATCAAGCATTAACTAATCAAATGATTAATATGACACTTATGCAACAACTGAAACATTAATGTCATAAAACTCTGATTAAATCCGCTTGTCAAAAAAATGCAACGCAGTTGTAATAAACACCGTAAGGATATTCACCATGAGCCAGACCAATAAATCTATTTTAAACTGGGCTTTCGTCGTCGCACTTGTCTATTGCATGTTAGTAGCAGTGAGCACAGTCAGTAGTGGCTTCAAACTTTTCTCAGGTGGCGCTGCAGGCGCTGAACAAATCTTTCAATTTGCCAGCCACCCTCTGGTTGCGCTGTTACTCGGTACACTTGCAACCGCATTAGTACAGTCTTCATCCACGGTTACCGCCGTGACTGTAGGATTGGTGGCGGGTGGCCTGCCGATGTCTGTGGCTATTCCATTAATCATGGGTGCTAACATGGGCACCACAATTACCAACACCATAGTGTCCATTGGCCACATTAGTGACAAAGAAGACTTTAAACGAGCCTTTAGCGCTGCCACCGTTCACGACTTCTTTAACTTAATTGCGGTAGCCATCTTCCTGCCATTAGAGCTCATGTTTGGCGTGTTGCAAAAATTAGCCTCAGCAACGGCTCACTTCTTTGTAGACGGCGCAGATTTATCGATTAAAAGCTTTAACTTTATGAAGCCACTGACAAAACCTGCTGTGGGTATGATCAGCGACGCGTTTGCTTTTATTCCAGGCAAAGGCGCGGGTATTGCCATGGTTGTTGCCGGTATCTTAATCATTCTTTTCTCGGTGACTTACTTAGGTAAAGTACTGAAAAAAGTCATGGTTGGTCGTGCGAAAAACATTCTTCATAGCGCAATTGGTAAAGGCCCTATCACGGGTATCGCTTCTGGCGCTGCTGTCACCGTGATGGTGCAATCGTCTTCAACCACAACCAGCTTAATGATTCCATTGGCAGGTAGCGGTATGTTCAGCACACGTCAAATCTACCCGTTTACTTTGGGCGCAAATATCGGTACGACGATTACGGCGTTACTGGCAGCCACAGCGATCACAGGGGCAGCAGCAGAAGCAGCCCTCACCATAGCCTTGGTTCACTTCCTATTTAATTTCTTGGCCGTGTTCGTGATTTACGGCATACCTTTCTTACGTGAATTACCGATTAAAGCGGCAGAACGTTTAGCCGAGGTTGGCACCAAGAATAAACTGCTGGCATTTAGCTATGTGCTCGGTACCTTCTTCGTACTGCCAGGCATGATTTTACTGGGCGTAAGATAAATTGTTTTCTGCCTAACTAAATAAGCTTCAATTATAAAAAAGCCCGTCTAAAGACGGGCTTTTTTATTCGTTACAGTCACCTATTACGCCAAGGGTTTTAGCGATACACCATTACAGCGCGGCAACGGCTTCTTTTACTAAGGCCGCAATTTGATCCCACTCTTGATTATCAATCAGCTTGCCTGGCACCATCCAAGTACCGCCGCAGGCAAGTACCGCGTTAATGTCTAGGTAATCATTGATGTTATCTGCAGACACCCCACCCGTAGGCATAAAGCTCACCGGGTATACCGCTGTCAGTGCTTTTAACATTCCAGTACCACCAGAAGGTCCCGCAGGGAAGAACTTTAAGGTATCGAGGCCCATTTCCATGGCTTGCTCAACCAAAGAAGGGTTGTTCACACCCGGAATAATCGGCATATTGCGCTGCTGACAATATTTAACCGTGGTAGGGTTAAAACCTGGGCTGACGATAAAATCCACGCCAGCGTCGATAGCCGCGTCTACCGTCTCAGAGTTCAATACGGTACCGGCGCCAATGAGCATTTCCGGAAAAGCTTCACGCATGTTTTTAATGGCTTGCGCCGCTGCTGGCGTGCGAAAGGTAATTTCCGCACACGGTAGGCCGTTCTCTACCAATACCTTGCCCAGTGGCACAGCATCGTCAGCATTCTTAATAGCAATGACGGGGACTACTTTTAATTGTTTTAATCTTTCGTTAATCGAGCTCATGGTTAATCCTTATGTTCAAATTCTTTATTTCTGATGCTGTTTATATTAGCTAATTTTTACGCGGGCTGACTTTGAGGAGCCATTAGTCAACTAATGCGCTAATGTACTTAGCGTCAATGATCGCGCCTTGGTGCTGAATCACAGTGCCTGCCACTTGGTGCGCCTTATGCGCAGCGCTGATAACGTCGGCGCCCAATAAACGCTTACTCATAAAGCCTGCCGCAAAGGAGTCTCCCGCGGCGTTTGTATCCACCACTTTAGCTACCGCAGTGGCGGCAACATTTTGTTGCTCATTGCCCACTACGACTAAACACTCTTTGCCGCCTTGCTTGATAATAATTTCTGCCACCCCTAAGGCTTGGGTACGGCTAATACATTGACTAACGTCAGTATCACCATAAACGGCTTGCTCGTCGTCAAACGTTAATAACGCGGTGTGAGTCAAAGCCAGTAAGCGGCGGTACACCGCAGCAGCCTGCTCTTTGCTTTGCCATAGCTGCGGGCGATAATTGTTATCAAACAAGATTTTCCCCCCAGCTTGTTGGCATTTTTCCAACACCGAAAAGAGCAACTCCAAACTGTCAGCAGACAAAATAGCCAAACTGATGCCAGACAAGTAAATAGCGTCATATCCGGCTAACTCGTCCAGCACGCTTTGGTCAGCGTGGTTCAGCCAATATTTCGCAGCAGAATCATTGCGCCAATACAGAAAGCTGCGCTCGCCTTCCTCATCGGTCTCTACCATGTAGAGTCCGGGTAGCTTATCTGCCAAGTTTTGTACTAAGTGAGTATCTATGCCTTCTTTTTGCCAATGGCTTAGCATCTCTTGGCTGATACTATCTTGCCCCAGACCCGTGACATAACTTACGGTCACGTCGTGACCTTGAGTGAGTCGAGACAAATACACTGCAGTATTTAATGTGTCACCACCAAAGCCCTTATTAAGGCCAGTTGCTCTTTGCTGCAGCTCCACCATACATTCGCCGATTAATGCGATTTTTAATTTCGACATAGATACACCCTCTCAATTATAAAAAGTCGTCACGTTTTGGGGTAAACACGTCGATAAGTACACTGCCCTCTTCTAAAGCCACGGCGCCATGCATGACTTTTTTCGGGGCAATGTAAGCGTCCCCTTTGACTAAGATTTTCTTCACGCCATCAATTTCGGCTTCAAAACTGCCTTCCGCAACATAACCTATTTGATCATGTATTTCATGTACATGGGGAGTACCGACCGCACCTTTAGCAAAATGTACGTGCACCGCCATAAGGTCGTCGGTATAGCCCACAATTTTACGTTTAATGCCATCGCCTAAGTCTTCCCAAGGTACGTCGTTCGCAACAAAAAATGGATTCATAGTATTTTCCTCTAATAGTTATTTAATTTGGTAATCAGGGCCAACAGTGTCTGCTGTCATAACCTTCAGTTTGGTTACGTCAGCACCTTGCCCTAGAAGATAAGAAAATCCGTTCTTTTGTTTTAACTCAGGTCCTTGTTGCATAAAGGGCTTCAATTGCTTTGGCTCTATCACTTGACCCAGATACATCTCTTGCTCATAACTGGCGTTAAGCAAAGGGTAATGTTCGCTGGCACGCACCGCGACCTGCTCTGGATGACTGGTCTTCACCAAGTTGTGGTCAAATGAAATGCTGTTGCCAGCAAAGATATTAGCCACTTCTTTATTATCAAATAAGCTCACTCGGTGGCCTTGGCTACCGTGAACAATTCCCCAGTCAGCATCCACGATAGTGTTGTGACTAATGGTGATGTTCTTCGGCGTCCATTGTTTATTGAGCTCTTTACCTTTGATGTTTTGGTCTAACTGTTCACCTTTGGCTGAATCGATGATCCCAGTATTGATAACGATCCCCCCCCGCACGTCTGCATTACCGGCAACCGCGCCTTCACGACCACGGGTGCCCGAAATGTAGTTATTGCGAATCACATGATCTTCATCATAAATACGCATACCACCCGTTAATTGCTTGTGGTTGCCCACGATAACGTTATTTTCAACCGTGTTGTTTTTACCGTGCCGCAATGAAATCATCGACGCGCTATTGAAAATGGTATTGCCACGAATGATGTTGTCACCAGACTTCAGTGAAATCATCTCGCGCTCACCGTCCATATCCACAAATAAGTTTTCTTCTACCAAGGTATGCGAAGGCCACTGCGAAGCTTTGCTGTCGCCGATGCGAATCGCTTCCCAACTATTGGCGTTATATCGAATCGCTTTATCAATAGCAAACTCATTGTATTGGTTTGGTTTTTGGCTATAAAACAGGTTGTGCTTGATGATGTGATTATCTGCTGTTTCATCTTTTTGCACGCCAATTAAAGTACCGCGCTTGTATTTACCTTCGAAGCGATTGTTCACAAGCTGCGCTTGTTTACCCCAAATAGACAGCCACAAGTATTTTGGGTATTCCTGACGCTTGTCATCAGGTGCATACACGTAGTCATGGTTAAAGTCTTTAAAGGTTGAGTTCTTCAGTACGTTATCAGTGCCATGAAAGCGAATACCGCCAAAGCGCTCAGCAGGCCCACCTTCGGTAAACACAAGGCCATCTAGCACTACGTTATCACCGCTGACTTTAAGCTGTACTAAGCCGGTAAACCAAGCTGCACCCGCTTGCTCTGCACGCACGGTGACATTGTTGGCAGTAATTTCAACTATGCCTAAATCTTGGTATTTACCTGCCGGAATCACTAGCGTTTGGCCCGCTTTTAAGTGCTCTAGCTGCTGCTTTAACTGCGCCGTTTTAGCGCGGTCATTGGCTTTGATGGTGCTGCTATCTACCAAGGCTAAACGGTCACTGTGTAAAAGCTGGTCTTTTTCTAAGGTCAACGCTAAGGCCGGTTGGCTGACAAGCGCAGTGATAACAATAAGACTTAATTTGTTCATCATGATAACTCCGGACCGGATTAAGAAAGGGGGCAAAGCCCCCTGCTTGATATGGCTCAGTTACGCTTGCGCAACGCTGTTAGGCTTACGAGCTGCTTGTATCAATAAGATACCCGCTGTAAGCACCATGGTGCCACACAGTACAAACAACCCGCGGCCCCAAGCTTCATTTGGAATCAAGGCCATTGCGATGATGCCAAAGCCTGCCACACTGATCAGCTTGCCTAACATAGAGCGCTGTTTGGTATCCAGGTTTTGTTGCTCAATACCCTCAGCTGTTACAGGCGTATTCCAATCGCGGAACAACTCTTCCACTTCTGCTTCACGCTCAGGCGACAAACCTTTGTAGAAGAAGCGAGAGCAAACAAAGAAACCACCCGTAATCACCACATGTGCTGCTAAGCTCAGACCCACTTTCAGGTCAGCCCATTCACGTCCAGTTAACGCTTGGTCTAGACCAAACATGCTTTCAATGTGCTGCGCAGTTAAGGCAATACCAAAGATGTAAGACACCACGCCACCCACAACCAAGGTTGCCCAGCCAGACCAGTCCGGCGTTTTACGGATCCACATACCAAGCAGTACAGGAATCAGCATTGGGAAGCCAATCAAGGCACCGATGTTTAACACGATGTCAAATAAGCTTAGGTGTTTCAGAGAGTTAATAAACAGACCTATCGAGATAATGATAAGGCCCATGGCTACCGTAGCTAAACGACTCGCTAGCATCAGCTCTTTTTCGCTGGCGTTGTCTTTACGCAGTACTGGCGAGTAAAAGTTACGAATAAAGATACCCGCGTTACGATTTAGCCCCGAGTCCATTGACGACATAGTTGCGGCGAACATGGCGGCCATTAATAGCCCCACCATACCGGCTGGCATCACTTGTTGCACAAAGGCTAAGTATGCTGCGTCACCCGCTTTATTACCCATAGACTCAAACGCTAAAGCAAAATCAGGCATAAAGGCATTCACGTACCAAGGAGGCAAGAACCAAATAACAGGACCTACAATCATTAAGATACATGCAAGACCAGCAGCTTTACGCGCATTTTCACTGTCTTTAGCGCATAAGTAACGGTAAGCGTTGATGCTGTTATTCATTACCCCAAACTGTTTCACAAAGATGAATACAATCCACAGAATGAAAATGCTCATGTAATTAAGGTCGCTGCCCACCATAAAGTTGCCATCGAAGTTAGCAACAATATTGCTGATACCACCACCGTGGAAATAAGCCGCTACCGCACAGGTAATGGTGACCGCCATGATCACGAGCATTTGCATGAAATCAGACGCAACCACCGCCCATGAGCCACCCGTGACCGACATCACTAATAACACTAAACCCGTGGCAATAATGGTGGTTTCCATCGGAATGTTAAACACTGCGGCCACAAAAATAGCCAAACCATTCAGCCAGACACCGGCAGAAATAATGCTATCAGGCATGCTGCCCCAGGTGAAAAACTGTTCTGACGTGCGGCCAAAGCGCTTTTTAATCGCTTCTATCGCGGTAACAACCCGCAGCTGCCTGAATTTCGGTGCAAAGTACACATAGTTGAGGAAGTAACCAAATGCGTTAGCAAGAAATAGGATTACGATGGCAAAACCATCGGTAAACGCTTTACCGGCTGCACCGGTGAAGGTCCAAGCGGAGAACTGGGTCATGAAAGCGGTCGCACCTACCATCCACCAGAGCATTTTACCGCCGCCACGAAAATAGTCGCTGGTTGACGTACTGAACGATCTAAACATCCAGCCTATTGCGATGAGAAACACGAAATAGGCGAGAACAACTACTATGTCTATATTCATAGCGGGCCTCTTAAATTGTGAGCTTATTACAAGATAAAACCAGTTTACCGCCAAACAATTTCATTTGTAATACAAAAACACTTTATATGTGATTTAGATCATATTGCTGCTTTATCGAGCACTTTATATGATAAATAAAACATAACTAACGCGATGAAAATAAAAATATAAAAACAACAAAAACAACAACTTAAATATTTAATTATTGACTAAGCATAAACAAATAGGCATTTACCCTTACAAGCTAACACCGTGGTAAATTTTCATCCGATTCGGCTATCCACCCTAGATAAATATGACAATATATAAGAAAGCAAAGCCGTCGTTAGCCAGAACCTTCCACTTGGCAGAAACTGTGCCAATCAAAGTCAGAAAAAGGTCTATAAATGCTCTAAATATAGTCTAATATATCCATTATACCGCTGAAAATGGCGCAACAAATGGCATTTTTTTACGTTATCAGGTTGAGAGGCGCCACTAGACTCCAAGAGCAGCCTTGATCCTAGTTAGTTATGGCTTTATTGTCATACATAAATAGTGATTAACTTGCTTCTTTACACACAAAAAAGCATAAAAGTTGGCTAAAACACGATAAAACAGGTGTAACCAACAATTAACTTGACCAAGATCACCAAATTTCATCTTTCACAAGACAGCGAGTCTTATTTGTATTATTTTATAATAATACAATATCGCAATGCTCAAGAGGTCATCATGCCAACAGTCCCTAATGCAGTGTTATTTACCAAGGAAGAAATAACCGAATTACAACAAGAGCTAGGACGCCCAAGCCTGATGGGGAAAAGTCTCCAAGACCTTATTGCTAGCACAGATGCATTTATCAGCCAGCCAATTGAAGTACCCGGTCATGGTGAGGCAGGCGGTTACGAACACAATAAACACAAGCAAAATTATCAATTTATAAACCAAGCAGGCCGCTTGTTTCTGGTTACGGGTGACGAAAAGTACGCCCAGTTCTGCGCCGATTTACTGTCTGCTTACGCTGACAAATACTTGCAACTCGACTTCCATATTCAGCGTAATACCAACCCGCCGGGTCGCTTGTTCCATCAAATCCTGAATGAACACGTGTTTTTGTTATACACCAGTTTAGGTTACAGCTGTATCAGTCATTGGCTGAGCGCGCAGCAGCGTCAGCACATCATCGACGGTTTGTTTCAACCTATGCTGGACATGTTCACGATTAAATACGACTTCGACTTTGACCGTATCCATAACCATGGCTTATGGGCGGTGGCTGCTGTTGCCATTTGTGGTGTCGCCACAGGACAAGATAAATACGTCGAAATGTCGATCCATGGCCTTGCCGGTGACGACGAAAAAGGGGGCTTTTTAGCTCAAATCAGTCAACTGTTTGCACCTTCTGGTTATTACATGGAAGGACCGTATTACCATCGCTATGCCATTCGTCCACTGTGCTTATTTGCAGAGCTGGTCCATCGTTATCGTCCCGAACTAGACATCTTTAATTTTAAAGATCAGGTGATAGGTAAAACCATAAAAGCCATGCTTGCCACCGCCTACCCTAACGGTGTATTCCCCGCATTAAATGATGCCTCATTAACCATGGACATCAAAGACGCAGGCGTGATTGTGGCGGTTAGCCTTTATGCTAAGCACTACCCACAAGACATTAATTTACTTGGCATGGCTAAAATACAGCAGCAAGTCTGGGTTAATAGTTGTGGTTTGGCGTTGTCTAAAGCTTATGAAGCGCAGAGCGTACCCATGCCATTTTGGCCTAGCGTTGAGCTCAATGAAGGTCCAAACGGCGACCGCGGTGGTCAAGCGTTCTTACGAATGAAGAATGCTCAACAAGATATCAGTCAATTAGCCATGAACTATGGTCAACATGGCATGGGCCATGGCCACTTTGATACCTTAGGCATTAGCTTCTTCAACAATGGACAAGAAGTGCTGCGTGAGTACGGCTTTGGTCGCTGGGTGAATGTAGAGCCAAAATTTGGCGGGCGCTACCTTGATGAAAACAAATCGTATGCCAGACAAACCATCGCCCATAACTTAGTGAGCATTGATAGCAGCTGCCAAAATGATTTTGACGTGGCGTTAGCAGACAGCCGTCATGGAACGCCGCACTTTTTCAGTGGCGACAGTGAATGCGTACAAGGGGTGAGTGCCATAGCCAAAGAGTTCTACCCTGGGGTTAATCAACAGCGCAGTGTATTGATGATTAAACATAGCGAACTGGCGCAGCCCTTATTGTTAGATCTGTTTAAAATTAACAGCGATGTGCCGCACCAGTATGACTATGCGCTGCAATACCAAGGTCAGATCATTCGCACCAATTTTGATTATCAGACTCACCCAGTGCTTGAAACCATGGGCGACAGCGCCGGTTATCAGCACCTGTGGAATGTGGCACAAGGTAAAACAGACCAGCACGCGTGTGTCAGCTGGTTGCAAGGCAACAGTTACTACACTTGGCATGCGGCCTGTCATGGCGGCGATGAGATATTCTTCACCCGCACTGGCGCTAACGATCCAAGCTTTAATCTACGCAGTGAAAGTGGCTTGGTGCTTAGACGCCAAGGACAAAACACGCTTTTTGCAAATGTGCTGGAAACCCACGGCTACTTTAATGAAGCCATCGAGGCCAGTACCGATGCCCGAGGTAAAGTCGAGCAAATTCATATTATCGGCAGCGATGATACCGGTTCGGTTGTCGCGATTACGGGCAACAACATCAATTTAATTATCATGGTCAGTAATGTAGAAGGAGTCACTCCAGATACTGAGCATCAAGTCGAATTTAATGGTCAAACTTACCGCTGGCAAGGATACCTAGCCGTGACAGAACAGAGGGTAAAATAATGAGCTACCAACCTTTATTAATCAGCTTTGAAGAAGCTAAGTCTTTACGCCAGCATGTAAATAGCAACAGCTTAATTGGTCAGTCTATCGCGGCAGAGATTGCCGCACTGGAAGCTTACATGCCAATTGGCATCGAAATTCCGGGGCACGGTGAAGCCGGCGGTTATGAACATAACCGCCATAAGCAAAACTATATTCACTTAGATCTAGCGGGTCGCTTGTACTTGATCACTCAAGAGCCTCGTTATCTGGCTTACGCCAAAGAGATGCTGGTTGAGTATGCCAAGGTTTACCCCACTCTCGAGCTCAATACTAGCCGCGACTCCAACCCACCGGGGCGTTTATTCCATCAAACGCTAAATGAAAACATGTGGATGTTGTATGCGTCTTGCGCTTACTCGTGTATTCGCCACGAGCTGACAGAAGCTGAGCAAAACCTGATCGAGACAGACTTATTTAAATTAATGATTGAGTTGTTTGTTGACACTTACGCTCATGACTTTGATATCGTTCATAACCATGGCTTATGGGCCGTGGCTGGGGTGGGCATTTGTGGTTATGCCATCAATGACCAAGCCAGCGTCGACAAAGCTCTCTATGGCTTAAAAGGCGACAGCGTCTCAGGCGGCTTTATTGCCCAGCTTACTCAGCTATTCTCGCCTGACGGCTATTACATGGAGGGGCCGTATTACCACCGCTTCTCATTACGCCCTATTTTCTTATTTGCAGAAGCCATTGAGCGTCGCCAACCAGAGCTTGAGATTTATCAGCTCAAACAAGAAGTGATAAAAACCACGTCTTATGCGGTGATGAAAACGGCCTTTCCAAATGGCGTGCTACCGGCGTTGAATGATTCATCTAAAACCATGGACATCAACGACGAAGGTATCTTATTGGCCACCAGCGTATGCTTCCAACGCTATCAACAAGATCAAACCTTGCTGGCCATGGCCAAGCACCAAAACAAGGTTTGGGTACACAGCTCAGGTGAAACCATTGCGAATGCCGTGGCACAACAACCTGACATCGCTGGATTTAACTGGGGCAGTTTAGCCCTTACCGACGGTCCTGCTGGCGAACGCGGTGGCATCTCTATTTTGCGTCACCGTGACAGTCACAACGACGACAGCATGGCACTGCTTTGGTACGGCCAACACGGCAGCGACCATAAATTACACTCTGCGCTCGACCACGGCCATTTTGACGGCTTACATTTGAGCTTATTTAACCATGGCCAAGAAATCATTCACGATTACGGCTTTGGACGTTGGGTTAATATTGAGCCTAAATTTGGCGGCCGCTATATCCCTGAAAACAAAAGCTACTGTAAGCAAACCATTGCCCACAATACCGTCGTGGTTGACCAAGCAAGCCAAAACCAAGGTGATACTGCCACTGCGGAAGCGCGTTGGGGCGAGCAACACTTCTTTATGGCCGATGACCAACAATGTCAGGGTATGAGTGCGTTTGTTCGCGGCTACTACCCGGGTGTTGATCAACAGCGTACCGTATTGATGTTGGAGCTTGAAGGCTTTGAAAAGCCGGTCGTACTAGATCTGTTCAGAATGATCAGCGAACAAGAGCACAGCTATGACTACCCAGTACACTACAGCGGCCAAATTATTCGCACCGATTTTGATTACGAATGTCACGCTCGCTTAGCCCCATTAGGTGATGAGCACGGTTATCAGCACCTGTGGAACGTCGCGCAAGCGAAAGTCAGCGGCTCAAGTTTAACGTCTTGGTTGATGGGACAAAGCTATTACTCTTTAGTCAGCAGTGCTACGGCAGACAGTGAAGTCATTTTTGCGCGCACTGGCGCCAACGACCCTGACTTCAACTTGCGCAGTGAACCTGTATTGCTTTTGCGTCAACGTGGCAGCAATCACTTGTTTGCTAACGCTTATGAAACCCACGGCTACTTCAACGAGGCAATAGAAGCGAGCACAGATGCCCGCGGCAAAATTAGCCGAGTTAACGTGCTGCACAGCGACGACCAAGCTTCTGTGGTAGAATTGGTGTTAGTCGATGAACGCCGCATCAAAGTGGCTGTGTCTAACCAAGTAGGCGTCACGGCACAATCCGAAAACCAAGTTACGGTAAACGGTGATATCATTCGCTGGCAAGGCCCTGTAAGCGTTATCTAACGGTTAGGCTCAGCAATCGCTATAACACGCCAAGGCCTCACTCTGAGCTCTTGGCTTTGTTCACTTTCATCTTACTGCAAGTACCTTCTCATAACACTTGCAGTGACCTGATATAAACCAGCAACAGCGTGTTAATCCCACGGACGGACTTTTTCAACAAGCAAGTTTTCTGCTACTTCATTTCAGTATCAGATAGCAGCCATTTGCAAACGAGTATCGTCCGCCATGAATTATATCGACATCACAGTTATCGGCGCATATTTTGCCTTCATCTTGATTGCCGCCTTGCTGTTTAAACGCTTTGCCACCGATTCCTCCCAGTTCATTCGCGGTGGTGGCGCCATGATGTGGTGGATGGCAGGTGCTACCGCTTTTATGACGCAATTTAGCGCTTGGACCTTTACCGGAGCGGCCGCAAAAGCTTATGAAGATGGTTTCCCGGTGTTGTTAGTCTTTTGGGGAAACGCACTGGGATTTTTTATCGCTGCGGCCTATTTTGCCTCTCGCTTTCGTAAACTGCGAGTCGACACTCCGATGGAGGTGATACAACAGCGCTTCGGTTTTGCCTCCGAACAAATTTATACCTGGCTACAATTCCCTCTAACGACGCTTTCTGCGGCTATCTGGCTCAATGGCTTAGCCATTTTTGTCGCCGCCGTGTTTCAAATAGAGCTCAGTACGACCATCATTGCGGTAGGAGTCATCGTTACCTTTATTGCTGTAACAGGAGGCTCTTGGGCAGTATCCGCCACTAACGTAATGCAACTTATCTTATTAATGGCCATTACCATGGTCGTTGGCGCTGCCGCATTATGGCAAGCCGGTGGCCCAGTACAACTAGTGCAAGACTTCCCGGCTACATCTTTGGCTGGCAACGATATTAGCTATTGGCAAATTTTCGCGTTATGGGGTGTTGTCATGCTCACCAAGCAAACCATTAGCACCAATAACGCCATGACCTGCTACCGCTTCTTGGTCACTCGCAATGAAAAAGAAGCCCGTAAAGCCGCCATATTTACCGCCATTTTATTCATTTTCGGGCCTATCCTTTGGTTTGTTCCTCCATGGGTGACAGCCACCTATGGCGTTGATTTAGCATCCATTTACCCCAACCTTGGTGATGAAGCCAACAACGCCGCTTACTTGTATTTCGTAGACCACTTTATGCCTGCAGGTGTGCTTGGTTTAATTATGGCGGCCATGATAGCTGCGACCGTATCCCCGATGACCACAGCCCTTAATCGCAACGCCGGGATTTTTGTCAAAAACGTTTATCAGCAATTTAGCCGTCAGCCAGTGAGCGATGACAAACAGCTCAAAGTGGGTAAAGCCGCTACCTTAGTTAATGGCTTGCTGGCGGTCGCCGCAGCCCTATTTTTTGCCTCACTGGATAACATCGGCTTTTTTGATTTATTGATGTTGCTTGGCGCCATGTTACAAATTCCACTGGCTATTCCTGCACTACTGGGAGTGGTCTTCACCCGCACACCTGATTGGTCTGGTTGGGCAACCTTAGTGGTTGGATTGCTGGTATCGGCCACGGTGCACTTTGGGTTTAGCCCCGAATGGTTTAGCCCTTGGGTAGCCCCTGAGTCACTGAGTCAGCGAGAGCTGATTGACCTGAAAGTGATCACCACAGTATTGGGGCATGTATTTATTACCGCCGGGTTCTTTATTGCTACTAGCCTATTTTATCAGTCCAAGCCTAACCAGCGACAACTTGTACTGTCGCGCTTTCGGATGAATATGCGCCGTACCATTTCTCTCAAAGAGCAAGCCAATATTGACGGCCGTCAAAATGCTTATTTAGCGCGTCTAGTGGCAGGTTTGGCCATTTGCTGTTTGCCTTTAAGCTTATTCGCTGCAAACTGGCAAGAGGCGGCCATTTTCATAGCTATCGCCGCACTGATGGGACTCGCCAGTCGCGCCCTTGCAGTCAAAAACCGCTAGTGGCTGGAGCGAATAGATAAGCCAACAAAACGGAGCAATTAATCGCACTGAGCCCGAGGCAGTTGACCAATTTTGGCAGGACGGTCATGAAATAAAGTATGCAATAATGCCAGTAATAATTCGGCAGCCGCTAATGCATCAATTAGGGCGCCATGACTGGCGTACTCGGGCAAGCAGTGGCGTTGACGCACCGAGGCTAAACGGAAATCGCCATGCTTATGCTGCCCTTGATACACGGTCAGTGATTTCTCAATCGCCAACGTATCTAGCCAACACCAAGGCGCAGCCGGCAAACCGTATTGACGCGCCAGATATTGATTGATAAAGCCTTGCTCTAATTGTGCACCGTGCGCCACCAGAACCTTACCAGCCATGGCAAAAAATAAAGCATCCATGGCTTCATCAAGCGGTGTTCCCGTGACCAACATTTCCGGCACAATATGGTTAATGACAGCGGTTTCCGGTTTCACCGCCTCTGCACTTTGCACTAGGCACTCGTGGGCTTGCGATAAACAAATGTTGCCTTGCGCCACAGGCAAGTAGCCTAGGCTGATAATATGGTCTTGGCTTGGATCTAAGCCTGTGGTTTCTAAATCTAACGCCAAAAAATCCAACGCTTTGGCATCGTCACAGACATCTGGAATTGGCTGACTCAACGCGGCAGCCAAAGCAGGCGGTAAATCGTGCTGGCGACAATACTGCTGACGCCGACGGGCTAAGCGCCTTAAAGGGTGAAAATACTGCCAAGGTGGTGCCATAAATATTGCCCTACTTGCTCAGTCTTTGGTGAAGCGTATCTTAGCCACTTCTTGTAAGTCATTAATAATGCGAAACGCATCTTTAAGATGCTTGCGCTCGAAGCTGCCAAACTGGTCGGGTGTTATATGATTATCGGCCGTTTTACCGGCTTTGAGCGCCGTTAATTGGTGTTTAAAACGCACCTGACTAATAAAACCATAAGCGCCCAGCACATTTTTTAGCATCTCTTCACTCAGCAAGCCTTGTTCGTGAGCAAAGCGAAAACGCGCTTCGGTGCCGTCTTGATGACATTGCGCCGACAAACCATAAATGCGTGCTAAATCGACCAACAAAGTAATGGCGTACTTCTTGATGTTAAGGGTATTTGAATGCGCCCCCCCTTTCTCAAGCACTAGATAGTTAAAGATGCCAAGGGGCGGATTAACAGTCACCGAATCGCGAACCAAAGAGGGTAAGAAACGACTTGAAGCGGCAATTTCATCCAACAAATGTTGATGTAAAACGCTGACCAAAGCTTCGTTACCATAAATGCAGCGCGTCTCTAAGAAAACGCTAATATTGAGTAACTTATCGTATTCGGGGCTGGCGACCCACTTGCTATAATACGCCAACCATACTTGCTTAGGCTGGCACCACTTCGGGTTAGCAGCCATAAACTTGCCTGGACAAAGTGGGTAACCACAAGCTGCCAAACCATTGCATACCCAATGGGCCAAATGCAAAAAGTACTGACGGTCAGACTCAGAAGCATCATCAGGCAGCACAATGGCGCAGTCTTGATCAGACAATAAATGCACTTCATTTCGCGCGTGCGAGCCTGCCACCATCCAAGCAAATTCACAAGGTGCAGGGCCTAGCTTACGCTCAGCCATTTGTAACAAACGCCGGCTATATGCATCCATGATCATGGTCATGACATGACCAATCACCTCGGCGCTCACGCCCCCTTCAACCAAAGCTTCAAAAATCGCCTGGCGCTCGGGTGCTAACTGTGCCAGTTCCTGAGCAGTTTCGCTGTACTTGATTCGCTCGATTAAGAACATGGCTTGCATGCGATTATTTTTAACCAAGTGAGTGGTGGTTAAAATGCCCAAGACTTCATTGTCTTCCACAACCGGCAAGCTGCGCACGTTGTGCTGCATCATCACCACTGAAGCTTGCAATACTAAATCATCAGGCCCTATGGTTAACGGCTCTACCGTCATGATACTGCTGATCGGTAATTGTATGTCGATGCCTTGAGCCACTACCCGCTTGGTCATATCACGATCAGTGACCAGCCCCACAATCACGCCGTCTTGTTTAATGACAGCGCAAGACGTGCGGCAGATACGACGCATTTCATCGGCAGTTTGTTGAATCGATGTGTCAGCATCCACCACTGCAACGCGTTTACTGGCCACCTCCGCCACCTTTTTTACGAACACGCCTTTCTCACCATCAGACCATTGTACGTCTAAGGCGGAATGCAAGCGCACTTGGGCATTGGCGGCAAAATGCTCAGAAAACTTTGGGTATTGCTCCAGTAAGCGTTGCAATTCTTCGTGGGGCACTAAATAGAGCAAGGTGTTTTCTATTGCGGTGGCAATGTAGTCTTGGTGATCTTCTTTACCGGGGTCGAGAAAGGTGAAACCAAAAATATCTTCCGGCCCAAGCTTGGCCCGCAAACCGCCATCGGGGTTACGTTGCTCCATCGAACCGGTACGTATCACGTATAAATATCGGGCATCTACTGCTCCACCAAAATGCACCTGCTCACCTTTACCAAGGTAAGTAATTTTAATGGCACAAGCGATTTGCCGCTGTAACTCATCGGGTAACTTGTCAAAGGGATCTACCTGGCCAATAAAGTGATGAATATTTGGAATTAACGTTTGTGGCATAGATCCTCAATGTGATGATAAACCTTAAACAACTGCCTAACGCGAACAGGTCACGCAGCGATGTTTGCCAAGTATTTATTCGTCCCTGGGTTCAGTGGCAAGCTGTTACTATTTTAGCTAAGCTTATTTTGTAATACAAATAAGAGTAATAGAAATTTGCACAATAACAAAAAAGCCCGCGTAATGCGGGCTTTTGCTAACAAGGTGGTACCGCTCTGCACTAGAGGCGGTGATTGCTGTTATTAAGCAATAATTGGTTGGCTTCACGGGCTTTGTCACTGTTACCCGCCATAATGGCGTCATAAATCGCACGGTGCTCATCGATGCACGTAGAGCCATCTTGCGAAGAGTGACTGATAAAACTTTCAAACATGGTGCACAGCACATTCGCGAATGGCAGATAAAAACTATTACCTGTGGACAGAAAAACCAAACGGTGGAATTCCATGTCGGCAGCAGTCCAAGCTTCTTGATCAAAGTTATTTGCGATGTCACTCATCTTTTGAAACGTCGCGGAAAGTTGGATCCTCTGTTCAGCAGTGGCATTGCTTGCGGCTAGCGCGGCTGCTTCAGGCTCTATCGCTTTGCGCAAGGCAAGGAACTCTTGGTAAACCTTCTCGGTATTTTCAATACCTACCGCCCAATCGAGTAATTGCGCGTCTAAGAAGTTCCAGTTTTCACGGCTGCGAACCTTGGTGCCAATTTTGGGTCTAGACTCAAGCAACCCTTTAGAGGTCAATAACTTAATCGCCTCTCGCAAGGCCGTACGGCTAACCGCAAACTGTTCACACAATTCCATTTCACCTGGAATTGTGCTGCCTTGCGGCAGTTCATTCGATAATACTTTTCGCGCAATTTCACGCGCGACCTGCACATGCAAGCTGCGTTTAGAACCCGCGATTTGTACAAAAGAACTCGCCATAAGTGACACCTTTGATTTTGTAGTATTACAATAATATCAGATACTAAGCTTCGACGCATATCAAATTGTGAGCAATTTCACACTACAGACTGCATATCAGGGAGCTAATTGGCCGCCATTCACATCCAGTACTTGCCCAGTGACATAGCCGCTCATTCGGTGCGAAGCCAAATATAGATAGCTTGGCGCGACTTCTTCTACTTGACCAAACCTTCCCATTGGGATTGTCGCGGCAATTTGCTGCAGCAATGCGGGCGACTTATCTTGATGAAACGCCGTATCAATTGAACCTGGGGCTATTATGTTGAAGCGAATATTGTCTTTGGTAAACTCTTTTACCCAGTTGCGATGAATATCGTGCAACCAAGCTTTAGCCGCGGCGTAAACCCCCGCACCTATGCCGCCTCCTTCACGCCCCGCCAAAGAGCCTGTGCTGATAACCGCAGCCGTTGTGCCACTGGCCTTTGCTGATTGACGTAAATGAGGAATAGCAAATTTAGTCACCATTAATGCAGAGCGTGCATTCAAGTCCATCACGCGATCAAACAAGGCGTCATCAATCTCCTCCAGCCCTCGGCGTTCACCCAGTCCACCAGCATTATTAATCAATACGTCCAAGCCACCAAAAGCGGCCACAAACTCCGCCACGCAACGTTGGCACTCCTCACTTTTCGTTAAATCCGCTTGCAGGTATATCGCTTCTGCACCCAGTTCACTGAGCATGCAGCTAGCTTGTGCGGGGTCACGAACGCCATTGATTGCCACTTTGGCGCCATGCTGAGCGAATAACCGCGCAGTTGCCAGACCCACGCCTGATGTCCCGCCTGTAATCAGTACCCGCTTACCCGTTAATTCTTGCAACATGGCCACCTCCGCGACTTGTCAAAATGACTCCCTCTGAGTGATTAGAAGCTGTAACGTAAGCCTACACGGCTTCTTAGCTCACGGTCACTGGAGTATTTGTCTACCGAGACGTCGCCAAATTCAACCCAAGGCGTCCAATCACCCATTTTGTAATGTACGGTCAAATTGTTTTCGTAGTTGGTACGCTTGTTGTCGTACAAAATGTAATCCGAGCTGTCCGAGTAGTAATAGTTCAACTCAGCGCCAAAGGTCCATTGCTCGTACTTGTAACCAAAGTTAGCTGTGTACCTGTGGCGTAAAGTGCGATCACCATTGTCGGTATTACTTTCACCCGGCTTTATGTCTAAACGGTAACGACCACTGATAGAAAAACCATCCCATGCCTTTGGCGTATAAGTTAAGCGTAACTGCGGTTTGTAGGTGTCGCCTGAGTTACTGAACTCAATCGGCATGCCGGGAATAAGCGCCCACTCATCGTTTATTTGGTATTTGTAGTTAATGCCAATTTCGGTTCCGTTTGATTTGAGATCTTCCATAAACTTGCCTTCTTCACCTTTAAACTTCACCTCAAGGTCTACACTTAGGTTATTTTCAAAGGTATGGCCCATTTTCACGCGACTCGCGTGTTGCTTAGTGTCACTCTTATATTCGTGACGAAAATCAAGGGAAGTGGCTGAAGCGGCGGCGCTAAACATGCCAGCTGTGGCAAGTGCTAAAAGGGTAATATTTCGTTTCATAGCCTGTCTCTCATATCTGTAGAACCAATCATTTGTAATACAATACTATTGTAGTTTTTTTATTGCCAATCTAGCCTGGTTATTTTGTGAGCATGATCAATTTTATCTTTACATTAATTGACCAAGTAAAGGCCGCCTCAACAACGGTTCACTTTTTTAGAATGATTAAGAGAGTTTATTGCAATAGAGTTCGATAAAGCTAAACGATAGGCTACACACATAGACTAAGGAGGCTTATATGAAGATCGTTCGCCGTTTACGCGCCCACGCCACCCAAGACGGTGATGGCGTTAATATCCATCGCATTGCCGATTTCACACAGCTCAGCTTAGATCCTTACTTGATGATCGATGAGTTAAAGTCAGATCAAGCCAGTGATTACATCGGCGGCTTTCCGCCCCATCCCCATCGCGGCATCGAAACCTTTACTTACATCCTGCGAGGCGGCTTTCAACATCAAGACCAGATGGGCAATGTCAAAGATATCCGTACGGGGCAAGTACAATGGATGAGCACAGGCTTTGGCGTGATGCACTCTGAAATGCCGTTAGCCAGTGAAGATGGGGCCATGCACGGCTTTCAAATTTGGCTGAATATGCCGGCGAAGGACAAGCTTCGTCCTGCTAAATACCAAGACTCAAGTAACCAGTCGCTGCCATATTTTGACAATGGCGCTGGCGGTAAGTTAACCGCGCTGGCTGGAAGCTGGTTGTTTGCGGGTAAAACGCTGACTTCGCCGTTAAATCAATTAACCGCGCAAGCGGCTATTGCCGACGTACAACTGAATGCTCACGGCACAGCAAACCTCGCCCTGCAACACTTTGAGCAAGTGGTGCTGTACATACATAGCGGTGAATTAAGCCAGCAAAATTTAACCCAAGGCCAAGCGGTGATAGTGGATAGCCAAGTTGCCATCGAGCTAACTGGCGGTGAAGAAGGAGCGGGAGTGTTAGTGCTGGCCGGCCAAAAAATTAACGAGAAAATCGCTCACATGGGACCTTTTGTAATGAATACGCAGGCAGAACTACAGCAAGCCGTTGCCGACTTTCAAGCAGGGAAATTTGGTCAACTTGCACTATGATAGCTTGTTATATTATGGTGGTTAACAAGGCTAAATTATCCTCGTTAGCGACCCTTCTCGTTTGACAAATAAGGCGGCAAAAATGAGCAAGCATGTGCAAAATGTTCTTACCATCGCAACATCCGATAGCTGCGGCGGCGCCGGCGTTCAAGCCGACATCAAAGCCATCTCTGCTACCGGCTGCTACGCCGCTTCTGTTTTAGTGGCATTAACCGCACAAAACACCCAAGCCGTTTCAGCTATTCATACCTTGCCGCTGGATTTCATTGAACAACAAATAGACAGTATATTTGCTGACATGAACATCGCCAGCGTTAAGCTTGGCATGCTATTCAATCGCGATATCATTGCGTTAATCGCAAAAAAATTAAAGCAATATGACGTGGCGAACGTGGTTATTGATCCTGTGATGGTCTCAGCAGGGGGTGACAAGCTGCTGCAGGATGACGCAGTGCAAGCCTACCTCGAACAACTGTTGCCACTTGCCACGGTGATGACCCCAAATGCCCACGAGTTAGCTGTATTATTAAACGAAGCACCAACACTGCTAGAAAGCGATTTATTACAACAAGCTAAACAGTGGCAACAAAGCTACCCAACCGCGCTGATGATCAAAGGCGGCGGCCTACAAGACAGCCAGCACAGCAATGACTACTTCGTGACGCCGCAACAAATCACTACCTTAATACAGCCACGTATTCATACCCAAAACACCCATGGCACAGGCTGCTCATTAGCTGCTGCACTGGCGTCTTACCTCGCCCAAGGGCAACCACTTATACAAGCGGTAAAATCGGCGCAAAAGTACGTGCACAAAGGGTTACTCACCTGCGACCAGTTAGCAGTAGGTAAAGGCAAGGGCCCTATTCAGCATTTTTTTGAATTGCATATATAAAAAAGACCAGCATTGCTGGCCTTGAAGCAAGTGACTTAGATTATTTCAGCTTCGTGAACGTAATCGTCTTGGTCGCCACTGCGCCTGTATCCACTTCATAGCTATACATGTTGTATTCATATTTACCCGCTGGCCAATGTTTTGGCACGTAAAATGATAGCGGTGCATTTACCGGTGCTTTAAACAAATCCACTTTCTTTGAACCAGTTCGGTTGTACACAAAACCATTTGGCCAAGTGATGTTTTCACCGTAACGGATGGTAAATGTTTCGTCAGGTGTTGCTGGCATAGGTGGTTGCTTGAACATCACATCTCTTGCAAACACCACTTTACCGCCCTTAGCCGGAACCACTAAGTTAGTATCCGGAAAGTCAGTAAACACCTCAATAAATACCTTAGGCTCTGCCGTAACAAAGTCGGAAACATTCTCCAATGAAACCAATTTTAATGCTCCAGCCTGAGTATGAATGCGAGCATCAACGTCTGGCGTCAATACAGGCAGTTGTGAAGGCACACTCAAATCTGTAGTTTGGTTAGGCTGTGGAATAAAAATATCCAAAGAAAAATCCAGTAGCTCAGGTGCTGGCATGCCTTGACTGTCTACCCCTTGCAGTGGATAGGTGTAATGCATGTGAACGCCTTGTAATAAGCCTTCTGGCGTACCATGAACGCCAAGTGTTACTTTGTCATCCATTAAGTTTGGATCAACTTGGTAAGTGTAGTCACCAACTGTGAAGGTAATTTCAGGAGAATAGTCGGCGTATTCAACGCCTGTTTCACCGTATTGATTTACCTTAGGTAAGTGTTTCTCCCACGTGATCGTGCCCTTTCCAATTTGGTTTTGAATAAATGGGGGCTGCTGAGCAAATTCCACCACGGCTTCAAACTGATAACTGACTTTGCCAGTATCTGACACCGATGAACCGATTTCACTGATCTCGGCAATATTGTCTGGCGAGCGATTCATGAAGTATAATTCTGCCCAATCATTTCCTGGGTTAAACCGCTCAGGCCCAGTAACAGGGTTGATGTCAATAGCACTCGGCAACTGTAACTGAGAGCGCGCACCATCAGCGTCTGACACTATGATATCCATACCGCCGATGGATACACCAGCCTGGCTAATCAGTGATTGATTAGGATTAAAAATGATGTCTCTGCGACCATCGCCCATACCAGTATGTACATGGATCTCTAAAGGTTGCATATCAGATGCTTGTGCGCGATACGTTTCACCGCCCAGCTGAACTTCAATATAACTGCCTGCTGAGCTATCTTTGAAAAATGCTGAGTATTGATCTGATTGATCCATACGTGCAGCATCGTCATAAGATAAGACTCCCGATACCACTTCCCCAGTGGTAAACATGGCCGTAAATGGGGTTTCAACTTGTTTAGCGTAAACTGACGATGTCAGCATTGAGCAAGCGATTACACCTAGGGTTTTGTTCATAATTCTTCCTTTAATTTATTACTTTCAATCATGTCAGTTGCAGGGAGCAAACCTGACAATTTCGCCACTCCTGAAGTAAACCGATGCCTAGCATCGAATCACTCTGTCCATACTGCGACTATTATTGCTAGCCTTTGCAGGAGGCAAAGGTATTAAACCCCTGCCACATGAGAAAGGGTTAATAAAATCAAAGAAAAATAAAAATCGCGCTTTATCATCTCGGTTAAGGACAGAGATAGAAACTCGACCAATGTTTAAGCAAGCTAACGCTCAACCACTTCTTCTAATACTGAGCCTGTCGCGCCGTTAGGCGGTGCGATTTTCAGATAATGGGCCAAAGTGGGGGCGATGTCATAAGGGGTGACCGCGCGATTTACCCGCTCTGGCGCCAATTTCATGCCGGCAAACACAACTGGCACGTAAGTATCGTATCGCCATGGCGAGCCATGAACAGAGGCCACTTTTAAGCCATCGAGATCATTAATGTAAACATTCGGAGAAAAGATAAGGTGCACATCTCCAGAGCGCTGTGGGTGATAATTATTGGCCACCAAATTCATCACTCTTGTATTGGCTAGCTGACCGTCGACAATTCGGCTTGTGGGTACTGCGTATTGGATATTGGGCACTTGGCTCAACCTATCGGCCAAAACTTGCTGTACTTTGGCTAAGTCTAACTTGTGCTGCTTGACGAGATCGTGATCGAGGTAAATATAAGGTTGAGCGTATTGCTCCACCCATTTTCCTTTTTGATTAAGTGCTTTTGAAAGCAGGTCTGATAATACTTTGGCATCCAACAGCTGAAAATTAAAGTATTCGGCTTTTTGGTCTCCCATCGCTTGCAAGTAGGAAGGGGTATCTGGCGCACCATGATCAGCAGAAAGCACAATTAAAGTATGTTCTAAGCCCACTTTTTCGTCGACGGTTTTAAGCAACTGAGCAATGCTGCGATCTAAACGCAATAAGTTATCTTCTGCCTCTAAACTAGAAGGGCCAAACATATGAATAACATAATCATTCGAAGAAAAGCTCACGGCTAAATAATCCGGTATTGCATCTTGCCCGAGTTGCTCCTCGGCAATTAAAGCTTGAGTAAATGCCAAAGTTAGCTCGTCACCAGCCGGACTCAAGGTCAGCTTAGTGGTAAAATACTTATCCGTTGTTGGGCCATAAGCGTGTGGAAATCGTGTCCCAAAGCCGGCTAACTCGGTTTTTCCATCGGTTCCCTTTTCATCTTTAAACAGATACTTAGATTGATCTAACGACAGCTGCCAGCTTTTTTCGTGATAACCCTGTAATGGCTTCGATTGGTTGAAAGCATCAACCCAGCCAGGATATTGCTGATAATAGTAATCACTGCTAACAAACTCGCCAGCAGACTTCGAAAACCAAAATGCTTTGCCATATTGGCCCGCCAACGATACCGCGCCTCGGTCTTTTACCGATACCGCAAAAACCTTGCTTTGGCCGTTATAAGCCAGCGCTAATTCATCACTAAAGGTGCTCGACAACATGGGCAGTGGCGAACGTCCGTCGCCTTTGGCGACTTTTTGGGTTGAATCAATCTCTGCGCTTTTGTCTACATCTGCGCCAGAAGTGAGTAAGTGATAACGCTCATCTTCAATGTTATACACGGCACGGTTTTCAGCTCGATCAAACCATACGTTTCCCACCATGCCATGCACCTTGGGCGGCGCTCCGGTGGCTAGTGATACATGGCCAACTATGGTTTCGGTGTTAGCGTGCTGATAATGGGCATTGTCGTAATAAATGCCTTTATCCAGTAAATAATTAAATCCCCCCTCCCCCATGTTATGACGAAAACGCTGCTCTAAGTCACCGCGTAATGCGTCCACGGTAATTTGCAGCACCAACTTAGGTTGTGACTGCGCCGCAGCGCCAAAGCATGCAAACAGACCCGTTAATGCGGTCATGCAAAGCACTTTTTTCATCGTCGTATCCTCGTTGTTTTACACCTATCATTTTAGGGGGCGGCATGAGAGAGCCGCTGTTTTACCTTTTGCAAAGCCGGATCGTCTGGCGTCAATGCTTGGAGCCGAGCTAATTGTTCTTGAGCAGTCGTTATTTCCCCTGCCGCTTCAAGGGCCAGTAAATAGACAAAGCCAAATCGTGGATGTTGCGGCTCTAGTTGAGCGGCCTTTGCCAGCGCTGGCAACGCTTGCGACCAGCGTTTCTCTATAGTGTATACCAATCCTAAATTATGCAGCGCCATCGCATGCTCTGGCTCGATTGATAAAATATCGTTTAATAACTGACTGGCAAGCGCTAACTGACCTTGCTCGCGAAGAATACTGGCCAAGTTTAACTTTGCAGGCAAAAATTGCGGTTGCAGCTGCAGCGCATTTTCATAATGAAGCTGTGCTTGGGGCAACTGACCCACCTTGTAAGCAATGTCTGCTAACGCTAATTGCGCTGACAATAAATCTTGCTGACCTTGATAGGTGGTAATGGCTTCGGTGACCACTTGTTGCAATTTTTGTTGAGCCTTTGCGGGCACTTCACGACGAAACAGTGGCGCAAGCAGGCGCATTGCTTGCATCCGTACGTTTTTGTCTTGGTCATACAAAAGGCCAAAGCCAATTTGCACTTGCACGTTAGAAGGCGCGCTTTCCAAAGCACTAATAACACCCAATTTTACTAGCGTTTGCTCGCTATTAGCTGCGCTATGTAACACCTCTAAATGGCTGACCGAAGATAAGTCTAAGTGGCTCAGCAATACCGCACGCCGCATCGGCGGCTGTTGTTCGTCTTTTATCAGTTGAGCAAGGTGAGCCTGACCTTTGATGGCATCGGTTTGCGCCAACAACAACGCAGAGCCTATGTCATCATAATGACCAAATACTTTGGCTTTTTTATCTTTGAGTATTTGCTGCGACCAAGCACTGTCTTTATCCTGATGACAATTTAAACAAACATCTGGCGTGTCGAGCGCTTCACTGACCCAAGGGTTAGGTACTTTAAAACTGTGGTCGCGACGATCATCCACCCCCATGTATCGCTGCGACGGCATATGGCAATCAATACACACGCCACCGGTTGAATCTGCTTCGTGTAAAGTGTGCTTTGGGGTATCGTATTCGGTGGGTAAATGACATTGAGCGCAAAGGTTGTTATCCAGCATTTTCACTTTCGCACTGTGAGGGTCGTGACAATCACTGCACACCACGCCAGCGGCGGCCATTTTACTCTGACTAAATGAGCCATATATATAGACCTCATCCAGAATTTGGCCGTCACTGTGATACAAATCCGGAAGCGCTAAACGGGGGATGTAATCTTGGTTAAACTGGCTGGGATCATTGCCATCTGTGATGGCCACACGGCGACTATGACAAGCAATGCATTGTCCAGGTTGACCATGCTCTATGGTTGCAGGCTTGGAGCCAACTAATTTCGCCGTCAGTTGGTCAGGACTAAAAGCCCACAAACCTTGCTTGAATTGCGCTTTGGCAAAGCCTGAATTCACGGCCTCTTTATTGGCTTGCTTTAATTTCACATGATTAGAAGCTTTGCCGTGGCAGGCCTCACAACTCACGTTAATCTCGCTCCATTGCGTATGATAACTGTCGGTAGCGACATCATAACCACGCTGTAAATCGGTGGAGTGACATTGCGCGCAGCGGGCGTTCCAGTTGTTAAATTGCCCTTGCCAATAGAAAGGTGACGCGTGACTGTGGGTGTCTTGATAAAGGCTATACCAACGCTGCCCACCTTCATCTTTCGGCCTGGCATCCCAAGCCACGGTATACGCCTGTAAGCGGCCTTGGCCTATATCTACCAATACCTGCTGCAAAGGATAATAGCCAAACACGTAAGGCACCTCAAACCGCTTACCCGCTTGGCCTAAAGGGCCGGTGGTAAGGTAGTACCCCTTTTCGTCTTGATTGAACTCGGTCCACCCCCCCGCGCCTTCAAATCGGGTTTGATTAAAGTCCCCTAATACGGTTTTAGACGTCGCGGCTTGCATCGCTTTGGCATGGTGAGACCCCTGCCAAAGCTGCATTTGCTCAGCGTGACACTCACCACAACTGGCGTTGCCAACGTAACTTAGGTCATCAGCAACAACGGGAACAACAAGGCCTACCCAACACAACAAGGCGATAACGGGTCGAATCAACAGCATGCAAGCTCACTTAGCAGATCTTTTTTAATTGTTTTTTTTCTGTCTCGCTCAGCTGATATTGCGCCGCACCATACTCTTGAGAAAATAATGGCACCAGCCACTGCCCTCCCGGTAAGCGTTTTAATTGGGCTAACACACCGCGCCGATCAGCACGCTGATACAAAAGAGCTATCAAACGCGACCACTGCTGCTGGTGATAGGCGTGCTTAATGCGCCCAGTCAAACTTCGCTTGTATTTGAGATATAGCCAATAACAGGCTGATAAACATAATAAAAAAATGACTATCGCCAGTATTGACCAGATCCACTGTAAAGTGAAACCCGGTACTTCAAATTGTTGTGTTTTAAACGATTTTTGTTGTAAACCTTGATCTAGCTGCCACCAGGTTATCGTTTCACCGCCCAATTGATATCGGCCCGCTTGCGCTATGTGGTATTGCAAGACTAAGGTCATCGTCGCGCTTTGTTGGCCGCGATTATTGCTGTCTTTGAGGCTTGGCTCTAATTGGGTCACGCGGATTCCTCGAGGAACCAGTGGCTGGAAATGGGGCAATTGAATACTGCTAATATCACTGGCTTTCACCGTGACTTCGCGGCGGATTATATCGCCCACTTGATAATCTGCTTTGGGAGCTGACCAGCTCTGCTTCAAGCTCACATCACTGGCTACAAAATAGTTTTTTTGCTGGGCCAGTTCTGAGGGGACATAGGCAAAAATGTCCATCGCTTGGGCTTGAACATTTACCTGCTGCGCCTGACCAGCAGCGTTAATAAATTTCACCTTGAAGCTTTGCGTGGGAATGGTTATTAAGCCAGCTTGCTCTGGGATCACCGTGATTTCCCAGCGCTGCGAAGCGTATTGCACGCCATGCATGGTTTTAGCCCCATTAATTGCAAACTGCGAGCGTTGCTGCAACCGAGCATGACTCAGTGAGGCAAGGCTAAACTCGGTAGCGCCATTGAAGTACCCCGGCACATAAACGTCATAAACCAAGGTCAAGCTTTGTCCCACTACGGGATGGCGCTGTTTAAGTTCAACATCGACCCATGCTTGAACGGGAGCAGCCTCCTGCGTTAACCTTGCGTTTTGGCTTGCGGTACTAGTTGCACTCTCATTGCCTTCGGCATCTGCTAAAGGCATCAGTAAGCCACAAGCAAGTATCATCAGCCACCAATAAAGAGAGACCTTACTCATCAACGGCTCCTTGCGCTGCGTCTTGGGTTTGCTCTGTATCGCCCGTGGTGTTGGCAGCTAATTGCTGCTGATAATCGGCCTGAAATTTAGCGGCAAGAAATTGCTTAGGGTCACGGCTAATATCCCGTAGCCATTGCTCTTTTTTACCTTCATTGGCCAATATTTCGTCCACCGAAAGCTGCTCTACCTTAACTTCTATTTTACCCACTCTTTGTTTATCTGCGCCTAAACTGGTGTCAGTCATTTCATCCGGGTCAATGCTTTTAGGATCGGGATTTTCTTCTTGCTGGCTTTCAGACATGCGCTGAATTTCATCGATCAAGCGCGTAATAATCACGCTGTTTTTTTGCGCTTTTTGGCCGACGTCTGTGTCAGGTTCGATTTGCTGCACCAACTGATATAAGTCTAATGCCCGTTGATAATTACGCGCTTTGGCGTAAGCCGTCGCTAAGTTATATAAGCCAGTGACATCTTGGCTTTGTTGATAAACTTGTATCGCTTCAGGGTATTTTTTAGCCGCGACTAAAGCTGCGCCTCGCCACTGTGGATCAGCAAAATGTTGCGCTGCTTGTTCAAACTCACCTTGGCGATAGAAATATGCCCCTTGTTGATCTGGGGTTAGCCACCAATCAAGCCAAGCAGCTTGGGCCGGCGGCGGCATCAAGCTAGCGGCCAGCAACAATGAATAAGCCCAATGCAAATTAAAGCCCGGGCGAAAGAAATACAGTAAAATTAACGCAAACGGTATCAACAGCCAGTAACCTAAATTAATCATTTGCTCGCCACTGCCACGGTGGCGCTGGTTAAGCGCTGCCACTTTTCGACTGAGGCTCGCAGAAATATCCACTCCACTAACCTCTTGAAGGTTAAGCTCACTCAAAGGTGCGGTTGGGACGGTATGTCCCAGCCAAACGATGGCGCCTTGCGCTTTATACTGACTTAAAAACGCGTTAAATTTCTCGCTATCCACGGCGCCACCATCGGTGAAGACTAATAAGTCAAAGCCATCCTCTTTAAGGTTTTTTAACTCAGCAATATTGGCCATGATGGTACTAAGGTTGCTGCCTTGTTGCGGCATCACTTCTGGCGATAGATAACTTAAGTAGAGTTGTACCAATGCCAGTTGCTTAGTTGGCGGCAAGACAGCATGGGCACTGCCAGCATAAGCCATTAAGCTCACTGGCCTGTTCACGCCCTGTTGTAACAATTGGTTCAGCAAGCTTTGGCCTTGCTCCAAAGCAGATAAGCCCGAACCGGTTTGGGTCATGGAGTCAGACAAGTCAAATGCCACGACTAAAGGGACATCCGAGCTTTGCTTATTGCCCACAGGGACGCTCGGACCGGCGAGTGCCGTGACAATACAAGCCGTCCCCAGCAAAGTGAGCACGATAGGCAAGCCTTGATTAGTTCGTCGCCCTTGCACTGAAAACACCCGAGCTAAATGCGGTGCAATGATCCCCTGACCGGCCAAGCTAAGTTGTTTTTGATAGCTCAACCAAAGCATCAACATGACCCCCGCAATCGGCAGTGTCAGCAAAAACCACGCCGGCTGCTGCCACACCAAATCACTCCACATGGGCTTGCTCCTGTCGCCTTGAACGCCAATATTGGCGAGCACTGAGTCCTAGCCAAACTGCAATATAAAAGCTCAGCACCGGCCCCATCAACCACATAAAGAGGTCTACTTTGGGTTGATAAGTGGTTTGTTGATATTGCGCTGGCACTAATTGATTTATGTCCGTCAATACCTGCGCTAACGCTTGGCTGTCTGCCGCGACGTAAGATTTACCATTGCTGATGGCGGCAATTTTTTCGAGACTGTCAAAGTCTACCTTGTCATCGCCTTGGGTATTTTTATCGCCCATGCCTAAGGTATACACCTGAATGCCCTCAATACCGGCTACCCGAGCAGCATCTATCGGATCAAGACGCGAACTGGTGTCACTGCCATCTGTCACTAACAACAGCAGCTTTTGTTTGGTATTAGAGTCAGCAAACGCCCGAATGCTTAAACCAATGGCATCACCTATCGCGGTGGCAGGCCCCGCCAAACGGGTATCCATTTGTTGTAATAGCTGCTGCCACAACTCAATATCTGCGGTAAATGGCACTTGCAGATAGGCCCCAGACCCAAAAACGATAAGGCCAAGCCGGTCACCTTTTCGTTGCTCAGCAAACTGGAGCAATAACTGGCGCAGCGCCGTGATGCGAGAAACCTTGCTCACTTGCTCTTGACCGGGTAAAGCCAGGGTATAATCTTGTTGCTCCATCGACTGTGATAAATCAATCGCTACCATTAAGTCCCGAGCAGTGCTTTGAGTGACAATAGGCTGCGCCAGCAGTACTGGCCTAGCAAGGCTGACAATCAAGGCCAGCCAAGTGCTGTATAAGGCTAAGGTTTGCCAGTTATTACGCTGTTTTACTTCATCACCACTATCATGGTGCGAGCCTGTCGCAGCAATAATACGGTCATAAAAAGGCACAAAAAGCGCCGCTCCTGGCTGTTTATACTCTTTGCTTAAGCGCACCATCAACCATGGCAAAGGTAAAGCCAAGATGACCCAAGGATACTGCCACTCAATTGCCAAAGCCTGCCACCAATCAAATAGGCTCAATGCGGTGTTCCTTAATCCAAGCGACAGTCGTCTGTTTCAGCTGCTCAAACCCATCAGCTGTCATGCTCCAGCGCTCGGGGGCTTGAAAGGCAATCCGCTGCAGTAGAGATTGCTGCTCCGCAGGCAGTGCATGCTGCTGCTGCAAATACTCCAGCACACTGCTGGGCCATTTTGCAGCGCACACATGATGCAAGCTCACCGTGTATACCTTGCCTAAAATGGTGGGCAGCTGCGCGGCTTGCTGCTGCGATAACTGCTCGACTTGTGCCACAGCTTCTCGCCGATAAGAAGACTGCTGCCAGCGATGCCATCTGCGCATAGCGACAAAGCACGAGCAAATAAAAATAGCACTCAACAACCACCACCAACCTATGGCAAGTGGCCACCAAGAAACTTGCTCAGGCATAATCAGGCCTGCCAGTTGACTGATATCATCCATATTGCCCCCCTAACAGTAGGTTTAATTGCGTGACAATGTCTTGTTCACAATCTAATAAGCCAATGGGTAAAACGCTTTGCCCCAAGGCGTGTTGAATTTGTTTGAATTTAGCTTGGAATTGCTGGTTAAAACTGGCTTGGCTTTGTGCATCAATGGCCAAATTAACTTGCTGCTTACCTTGCGAAATAGTTAAGCCTTGGGCTTGACTTAGATTTTGCTCTAACGCATCAGCCACAATAAATAAAGCCACATTGGTTTGCTGATGCAGCCATTCCAACTGGGAAATATCCTGTTGGTCTAAACCATCTATGTCAGTAATCAGCATCACCACAGCTTGGTTATTTAAACTGGATAGCCAAGGTAGTAACGGAGCTAACAGCGACTCAGAGCTGTCAGCCTGAGCGGGCTCAACGGTTAACCCTTGATTGGCGGCGACTAAATTAGAGAGAAAATGCAGCACTTGTTGCTGTGAACGTCTGGCTGAAATATGCTCGCTTTGCTGCGCGCCAACCACAATGCCGCCAAAGCGATCGCCATTGGCCAGAATCATCCACGCTAGGCTCGCGGCAAGTTCCGCCGCTACCACTGACTTGGTCTTCTTTACGCTACCAAAAAACATCGATGACCTTTGGTCTACCACTAAATACACTGGCCGGTCGGTCTCTTCCGAATATACCCTGACATAAGGTTTACCCAAGCGTGCAGACGCCCGGGAGTCAATCAAGCGAACATTATCCCCTTGCTGATACTGGCGTAGCTCTTCAAAATTTAACCCGCTGCCGCGAATTTTTGAGGCATGCTGACCCGCCAACATGCCTGCGGGGCGATAGCTGGGCTTAAGGGACAAGTGACGTGTTTTGTGTTGCAAAGCCAGTAACTCCGGTAACTGGCAATAGATGCGAGGATCCAAAGTTGTCATACTTGCCACCTACACCACAGCAACCGCGGTCACTAATTGTTCGACGACCTCAATCGCCGTTTTTTTATCGGCCATGGCTTGGTAGCTTAAACTGATACGGTGACTTAATACCGCGACCGCGACAGCGCGAATATCATCAGGATCAACATAGTCCCGTTGCGATAATACCGCGTGCGCCCGAGCTGCCACATCCAATGCGATACTGGCGCGAGGACTGGCGCCAATAGCAATATACTTGCTAAAGTCGTGGCTTGGGTAACGATCAGGGTGGCGCGTTGCCATGATAAGCGCCACAATATACTGCTCGATATTTTCCGAAACAAAGACCTGTTCGACCAAGTCTCGGCCTGCCATAATGAGTGCACCAGCTTGTTCAACAGGGGTGATATCTTGACTCTTGGTGTGCTTTTGCTGGCGCACTAAACGGATGATTTCAAGTTCCGTGGCATCATCAGGGTAATTCAACACCAGCTTAAACAAAAAACGGTCCATTTGTGCTTCTGGCAAAGGGTAGGTGCCTTCTTGCTCCACCGGGTTTTGTGTTGCCATGACCAAAAAAATCGGATCCATTTGATGGCTGTGATTACCCACGGTAACCTGGCGCTCTTCCATGGCTTCAAGCAGTGCTGACTGCACCTTAGGCGGCGCACGGTTGATTTCGTCAGCCAGCAATACTTGGTTAAATACGGGGCCAGCATGAAACTCAAATTGCTGCTGCCCACTGCCGGCCAGTGACTCATAACCAATCACGTCAGAGGGTAATAAATCAGGGGTAAATTGCACCCGCCCTTGCGACAAAGCCAGCAGCTGCGCTAACGCTTTGACCGAACGCGTCTTAGCGGTGCCGGGTAACCCCTCCAGTAATACATGACCATCGGCAAGCAACGCCAAAACCAGCTTATCGACTATCCCCTCTTGGCCTAACACTTGAGTTTGCAGCCCTTGTTTAAGCTGCGCTAAACCTTGATATATTTGCGCTGGTTGCATTGAATATTCCTGCAATGAGTGCAATAAAAAAGGGCGCAAAGCGCCCCTTTAAAACATGCTAGTTATTGTGGGTTTCTTGTAGCTTCTCCATGACCTGATCCAAGTTAAAGCTGGCCGCTTTTTGGCGCGGCGGGAACTCTTGAAACGTTGCAAGGAATTTGCCAACGTATTCTTGGGCTGGCACCAACAAGAACACACGATCTAACATCCAGTCATAGTAAGTATTCGACGTCACGTCAGCGACTTCGTATGGGTCCATGCGTAAATTGAAGATCTTAGGCACACGCAAAGTAGTAA
Source organism: Motilimonas pumila (assembly GCF_003596335.1). GTDB lineage: Bacteria > Pseudomonadota > Gammaproteobacteria > Enterobacterales > CBDFNC01 > Motilimonas > Motilimonas pumila. The sequence continues at coordinate 51,670 of NZ_QZCH01000003.1, read as the reverse complement.
AAGGGTTGGCCCATAGCTCTAACGTGCCTTTCACACGCTGCTCCATAAACACGGCTTTCCAGTTGTTGTAGCGAAGTGCAGCTAAATCACCGTCATCGGTAAAGTAGAAGATTTCATTACGACGGCCTTTTTCTTCTTGACCGGTGAGGTAAGGTAAAAAGTTATAGCCATCAAGATGGTTTTTAAACTCTTTATCGCCCAGCTTAGTGCCTTTTTTCAGCTTGTCTTTGATCTTGTCATCACCGGCAATAGCTGCAAAGGTAGGCAACCAGTCCATGTGGTGCATGATTTCATTCGACACACTACCCGGCTTGATTTTTCCTGGCCAGCGCACCATTGCTGGTACCCGGTATGCCCCTTCCCAGTTGGTATTTTTCTCACTTCTAAATGGCGTAGTACCCGCATCAGGCCAGCTATTTACGTGAGGACCGTTGTCGGTCGAGTAGAACACTATGGTGTTGTCTTTAATGCCTAAGTCGTCAACTTTTTTCAGTATTTGACCCACATGGGCATCGTGCTCAATCATACCGTCAGCGTAATTGCTGATGCCTGTTTTACCTTGTAACTCAGGTTTTACGTGAGTGCGAAAGTGCATACGGGTGGCGTTCCACCAAACAAAGAATGGCTTTTTCGCTTTGACGTTACGCTCCATAAAATCCATTGCCGCAGCAACGGTTTCATCATCAACCGTTTCCATGCGTTTTTTCGTTAGTGGACCGGTATCTTCAATCTTACCGTCAGCCGACGATTTTATTACACCACGAGGACCATACTTCTTACGAAATTCAGGATTTTTCGGGTAATCAACGTTTTCAGGTTCTTCTTCGGCATTTAAGTGATATAAGTTACCAAAGAACTCATCAAAGCCATGAGCCGTAGGTAAGAACTCATCTTTATCACCCAAGTGGTTTTTGCCAAACTGCCCTGTGGCATAGCCCAAAGGTTTAAGCACTTCGGCGATGGTAGCATCTTCCGCTTGCAAACCAATATCTGCACCAGGCAAGCCCACTTTACTTAAACCTGTGCGCAATACGCTTTGGCCGGTGATAAAAGTTGAGCGGCCCGCAGTACAAGATTGCTCACCGTAGTAGTCGGTAAACATCATGCCTTCTTTGGCGATGCTGTCTATATTGGGCGTTTGATAGCCCATTAAACCAAAGGTATACGCGCTGAGGTTAGACTGACCAATATCGTCCCCCCAGATCACTAAAATGTTAGGCTTTTCTGCTGCCGTTACGCTAGCAGACGCAATACCAAGTGCGGCAACGGATAATAGGGCCAACCGTTTCCTTATCGTTTTTGTTAAGTTCACCATGCAAATCTCCAAGCTTTTGCTTTTTATATTTGTTGCGAAACGTTCCGACGACAAACTGAAACGGTCAAATTAATAATCGACAATATCAATATAGAAGAGATCTACGGCATTGCTGCGACAATAAAATGAAGATTTTTCATTTAGTTGCTAAGACCAATAAAACATCTCCTATGCATAAATAGCCCTGCCAGAGGTCAAGCTTTTGCGTTAACATGAGTTTTTGTCCATTTTCTCAGGCGTTGTTTCATGGCTTGGCTTAATCATATTCCGCTTAGCGTACGTTTTATGCTGCTTTCCGCTTTGGGCTTTGCCCTGATGTCGGCTTGCGTAAAACTGGTCAGCCAACACGATATTCCTGTGCTGGAAATAGTTGCAGCAAGGGCACTGGTTTCCTTAGTGCTCAGTTATGGTGACGTACGCCGCAAGAAAATCTCTGTCTGGGGCAATAATAAGGGCTGGCTGTTTGCCCGTGGTGCGGTAGGCGCTTTAGCCCTGATTTTTGTCTATTACTCGATTACCACCTTGCCCTTAGCCGAGGCCACGCTTTTGCAATATTTACACCCGGTGTTTACGGCTTTTTTAGCGCTGATTTTTTTGAAAGAGCCGATTTTGCACTCAACTAAACTCTGCATTGGTTTTAGTTTAGTGGGCTTAGGCATTATGGTGAGTCCAGGCTTAGGCTTGTCCCAAGCCGATGCTTTGCCTTGGTTAAGTATTGGCACCGCGCTGCTAGGGGCATTTGGTAGCGGTGTCGCTTATGTCATCGTACGTCAGCTCAGTCGCGAAGAAGACAGCTCTGTGATTATCTTCTATTTTCCCTTAATCGCCTTGCCATTATCTCTTGCCTTGTTGGGGGATGACTTTGTCATGCCAAACGGCGAGGCTTTGTTATTATTGCTGTTTGTGGGCGTTTTCACCCAAATAGGCCAAGTCGGGTTAACTAAAGCCATGCAGTCCGCCTCCGCCAGTAAGGCCACTGCTTACTCCTACGTGCAGGTGTTATTTTCGATGATACTTGGTTGGCTGATTTTTGCCGAAATTCCTTCTTTATACAGCTGGATTGGCGGCGGCTTTATTCTGGTCGGCGCTTTGATAAATGTGCTGTGGAAAAAGTAGCTCCATAGCAAGGTCAGCTTAATATGAAGCTAGTGGCAAACCAAACTAGGCTTTACCACGTAAAACAGCAATCGCACCAGATACTTTGTTTCTCGGTGATTCGCTCAAACTCTAAAGGTTATAAAATTATGCCGCACTCAACCAAAGCCCCTAACAAGGCAAACGTTACTCACTTCGATGAGTTTGCGCAGTTAGCCGACTATTCACTGATGCGTAATCTGTGCAAGGATCCAGATGCCACAATAGACGGTAAGGATCACCGCGCAAGGCAAGTTTTTTCTGGCCATTACGTGCCAGTCACGCCTACACCAATAGCCGAACCTCAATACGTCAGTCACAGCCGAGCATTATTTCAAGAACTCGGCTTACGCGATGAATTGGTTGCTGATAGCGCATTTTGCCAATTCTTTTCTGGTGACGCTTCAATAGCGCCAAGCCCAATGCAGCCATTTGGCTGGGCCACAGGTTATGCGTTATCGATTTATGGCACCGAATATACTCAGCAATGTCCGTTTGGCACGGGCAACGGCTACGGTGATGGCCGCGCCATATCAGTGTTTGAAGGTATATTTAATGGCCAACGCTGGGAAATGCAATTAAAGGGCGGCGGCACCACACCTTATTGTCGCGGCGCTGATGGTCGCGCAGTACTGCGCTCAAGCGTACGTGAATTCTTGGCCCAAGACTATATGCACGCGTTAGGAGTGCCCACGTCGCGCTCCCTGACTTTATTTACGTCTGCCTCGGAAGCGGTAACTCGGCCTTGGTACTCGCCAGAATCACAATCCAGCGACCCCGATATCATGCAGGAAAACCCGGTGGCCATTTGCACCCGAGTGGCGTCATCATTTTTGCGCGTGGGCCAAGTAGAGTTATTTGGCCGCCGTGCTCGTAGCCATGCTCATCTGGATGCTTTAGCCGAGTTACGTATGATAGTGGCCCACCTGATTGAGCGAGAATACGCGCAAGAAATTGATCAAGCACTGAGCTTTCACGAGCAAATCATCCTGCTGGCAAGCAGTTTTAGAGAGCGCTTAACGTCGCTGGTTGCCCAATGGATCCGCGTGGGGTTTTGCCAAGGTAATTTCAACAGCGATAACTGCGCAGCAGGCGGCTTTACCCTCGACTATGGTCCATTTGGCTTTTGTGAAATATTTGACCCAGAGTTTCAACCTTGGACCGGCGGCGGCCAGCACTTTGCATTTTTTAATCAGCCAAACGCCGCCCACGCCAATTTTCATATGTTTTGTCTGGCGCTGGCGCCTTTATTAGCTGAAGACCCAGCAGCAAAACAGCTAGAGCACATCCGCCAAGACTTCGCCAAGGTAATGCAAAGCCAGCTAGAAGCCATGTGGGCCAGTAAGCTGGGGTTAACAGAGTTTCAACCACAACTACTGACACGCTTATTGGGCTTAATGCAGCAATCAGAAGTGGATTACACTATCTTGTTCCGTGAATTGTCCCACTTGCCTACGCAAGTCAGCGCCTTAAAGAAAAGCTTTTATGTAACAACTTCCGCGGCGCTAGATGAAAAATGGCAAACATGGCTCAATGATTGGCAAGCTGAGCTAAGCCAGCAAGGTGACCTAGCCGAAATCGCCAGCAAAATGCAGCAAGTTAACCCTAAATATACTTGGCGGGAATGGCTGATAGTGCCAGCTTATCAACAAGCGGCTCAAGGAGACTACCGCTTGATCCACGAATTACAGCAGGTATTAAGTCAGCCCTACGAAGAGCAGTCTGCAGAGATAGAAGCCAAATATTATCGCCTTAAACCAAAAGCCTTTTATTACGCCGGCGGTATCTCCCACTACAGCTGCTCTTCATAAAAGCAAACAGGGCGATATTTGGAATGAAATTGGTCTGGTCGACGACGCGGCCGCTTTTCAAGGGGAGCTGAGATATATTATGCTAATACCAAGGCGGCGGTGTGTACCATAGTCGGTAAAAGCAGCGACCACCGATAAGGAAGAAACATGCAAAAGAAAACGGTGTTATTGGCTGACGATCACGTGATGGTCGCAGAAGGTATTAAAAACTTGCTAGGCCAAGATTACGAGGTCTTGGAAATCGTCGAGGACGGCAATACTTTGGTGCAACAAGCCAAAGCTTTAAACCCTGACATCATAGTGTCGGATATCTCCATGCCTATCATGAATGGCATTAACGCCGCCGAGAAAATTCTAGCCAGTGAGTGCAGCAGTAAAATCATCCTACTGACGATGCACCCGGAGTTAAAATACGCAATGAAGGCCCTCGATGTTGGTGTGCATGGCTACTTACTCAAGCACGCAGCCCCCGAAGAACTGCTCATCGCCATTAAAACCGTACTCAAGAACAAGACCTATATAACCCCTACTTTGGCAGCCGACATCATGGATGCCTATAAGAATAACCAAGGACAGTCCGACGATCCCTTTGACCTGCTCACCGCACGTCAACGCCAAGTTTTACAATTATTGGCAGAAAGCCACTCAGCCAAAGAAATCGCTAACATCCTTAACGTATCAAGTCGTACGGTGGAGTTTCATAAATATAAAATGGTTGAAGTTCTAAAGCTTAATAGCGCCAGCGAATTGGTGCCCTTTGCGATTAAAAACGGCTTGGTGTAACCCTTTACGCACCGGCTTACCTCAGCGAGTAACTCACATGATGACTGGCTTACTCGCTTCCAGCATGCTTCTCCTTTCCCTCATAATTGAAACCGGTAATATTCGCGTTCTGCACTGGTAATTTTTCGAGTATTTAGTTTTTCCTGCGCCTTTAAACTGAGGATTAGGACATTTTGAAAAAGCATTGGCACACAAGCTTTTCATTTAACTAAGGCAGGAAATTATGAGTTTAGTCGCCCCCCCTTTCGTCGACACTGGCACAGACATAGGTTTACACATAGTGGCCGCTGTCGTACTGGTTGGTGTAATCGTTGCGGTAGTTGCCGCATTTTGGAAGCTGCACGAGTTGCCAATTCAAAAAGCCCACGAGTCGGGTCATCGGCAACTGGGTCTGATCACCATACTCACTTGGATCGGTTTTGTTTGGCACTGGGTTTGGGTGCTGGCGATTATCGTGGCGTTTTTAGACGCTGAGAAAGCCATTATAAGGCTACGTGACATTTGGCGACATGGCACCCTCGACGAACCACAAAAGACCTCAGTACAACAACGCCAATCTATCGGCTCTCACCCAGAAGGAGATAAATCATGTTAGAAGGTTTAGCCATTTGGGCTCTTTTTATCTACATACTGCGCCTGCTAGGCGTACCTTGGACCACCCCATTTAAGGCATTTGCTTATGTCGGCGGCGGTCTATGGTTAGGCTTTGTTTGGATTGGCTTAATCAACTTTACACCAATGGACATGTCCGGGGGCTCTATCGTACAAGCACCCCATGTTCAGCTCAGACCGGGTAATACTCAAATCAAAGGTAAGGTGGCTAAAATTCACATAGCGCCCAACTCAAAAGTGGCACAAGGCCAATTGATTTTTGAGTTAGACGATGAGGTGTATCAGATCCAAGAGCAAAAAGCTGCCAGCGAACAAGAGTCGGCAGAAGTGGCGTACTTAATCGCGCAAGAACAAGTGTCATTGTCGCAAAACGACTATGAGAATAGCTTGATTAACCTTGAGATAAGCAAAAGTACCTTACTGTCGGCGAAAGACGACCACAGATTACAAGCCACCATGTTACAGCGCTACCTGAAACAAAATGCAGTGGTAAAACATACCATCACAGAAAGCATGATTGACGAACAAAGAACCAAGGTGTCACTGGCTCTGAATAAGGTTAGCTCGCAACATAATGAAGTCCAACGCCAGGGTGTCAATGTCACTCAAGCTAAGGTCAAAATTGAGCAAGCTAAACTCAATGTACAAAATACCAAAGCCGCTTTTGATACCGCCAAAGAGTTGCATCAACAAGCTATTTGGAACTTGGCGCAAACTAAGGTGTACGCGCCATCAGACGGCTTTGTCACCAACTTCATTTTACGTGAAGGTCAATACGTCGGCATCTTGTCACGCATGCAAATGTACACCAATGAAAAATACATCTTAATGCGGGTAAATCATCAAGCCATACGCAACGTGCATGCGGGCCAACTGGCTGAATTTGTCTCGCCGGTTTATCCGGGTAAAGTATTTGCGGCTGAAGTACAAGGCATTGTCGAAGCGACTGGCGAGTCAGAAGCCGGCAGTTTAGGCAGAGAGCTGTCAGTGTCACAAACCACCTTAAAGAACGTCAGAAATAAGTATCATTTTGTACGTTTGAAATTACTCGAACCGGTGGGTTACGACATCCCTGTTGGCGCCGTGGGCCTGGCTTGGATAAGCGCAGATAAGCCCCACCCTTTCCTGTCATTTCTTGATGTGATTCGTGGCATCATTATTCGCATGAAAGCGCAGATTTATTATATCTACTCCATCTAACGAATCTGTAGCCCTCTCAAAAAACGCCTTTTTATGTTGTAAAAAAGGCGTTTTTGTTTGCCCTTAATAACAACTGGTAAATCACCAGCTCAGCACTGGTAATTTTTCGAGTCATCATTTCGCCCCAATCAAAATAAGATTTCCTATATCAACTAAAGCCAATGAGATTGAACCCAAGACGTTCAATAAGGAAATACGCCATGAATACTCGCCCTTTTATTCGTTTAAGCCAATACCTTGCGGTTACCGCGTTATCAGCAATGTCAGGACTCGCTCAAGCCAACCTTATGCCACTGCGAACCTACGCGGCTTCACCCTACCAATCCTTATCGTTTACACCGCAACTGCGCAGCGCGTTTCACGACCAAGGCCACGAAGTGTTTGCCGGCATCGCAGCAGGCAGTGTATGGGCACAAAGCGCAGAATTTGAACTTGATTATTATCAAAACCAAGCCTTTGTTGGCGTCAACTACCAGATAAACGACAAACTCTCAGCTGAAGTCATGTATCGCTATGCTTGGGCTGGCGATAACAAATTAGACGGCCTCACCAAAGATTTTCACGACTTAGTAGGAATGGGCCAAAATGGCCGCGATGAAGTCAGCGACCACCGCTTTAGCATGGCTTCACACGCATACGGTATGGAACTGCCGGATTTCGAAAATGACACCATGAGCAGTGAGTTTCATGGTTACCTGCAATACCAACTTTATGCCAGTGAGCGACACGCTTGGGCCATAGGTGGCAGTTTGTATTACAATGACGTACCCAGCGGTACTTTCAAACGCAGCAGTTTTGAGCAAGGCGTACAGCTGAACTACTCATTTCGTCATCGCGCTCATGGCGTATTCAGCTCTCTTGGTTATAGTCACAGAAACGACGGCGCTATCGTATTTGACGCCCCCATCAACAAACACTCTTGGAGCTTCGCCGCAGGTTACGGTTATCAGTTTAACGAGCGCCACGGCGTAATTTTGCAATACCATGTATACGAAGGAGTATTAGATGATAACAGCGCATTTGGTGATGCCACCCAAGAAGTAGTGGCTGGGTATCGTTACCGTCGTAACCAATTTGCACTGGAACTTTCTATGACAGAAAACATCGTCAATATGGATAACAGCACAGATATTTATTTCGCGACTACACTGCGTTATTTCTGGGACTGAGCCGGCGTTTACACCAGCATTTACCAGCTTAGCTTTGGTTGGTGTTCATCGCCTGGCTCTATACCAAGGCCAGGCGATGCTTTTAAGCCAGCTTTAATCTGCTTGTTGGCTTTGCTCAAGGGGCACTTGCAGCTCTATGGTGGTGCCTTTGTTCTCCACAGAAACGATTTCAAGCTCAGCATTAATCAACCTAGCCCGCTCCATCATGCTCTGTAAGCCTAGTCCTGGTGAACGTTTGGCCTCTACCACGTCAAACCCCATGCCATCATCTTGCACTTGTAAGATCAATAAATCCTTCACCAGATTAATGCTGACCACGGCTTTGGAAGCTTCTGAGTATTTAGCGATATTTCGCAACCCCTCTTGGACAATACGAAACAGCACTAACGCCACGTCTTTGTCGGCCTGAAATCCTTTGGCTGAGTGGAAAAAATCCACGCGGATCTGCTCACGCTTTTGAAAATTATCTATTTCAGAGCGCAGCGCGTCAATTAAACCTAAGTCGTCTAGAATGGACGGATGTAACCGCCGCGACAAACTGTGGGTATCTTCGGCTATGCGCACCAGGTCTTGTTTGATTTTCTGCAACGTGCCTTTCACGCTATCGTCTTCTACCTTGTGCAACAAGGTGCCCGCGTCAATCGCAATCACCGCTAACCGCTGGCTTAGATCATCGTGCAAGTCACGCGCGACCCGCTTACGCTCTTCCTCTTGCACACTGAGTAACTTAGACGTGAGATTACGCAATTCAGCTTGGTTTTCTAATACTTCCGCCTCACTGGCTTTAAATAAGCTGATATCTTGAATGGTCGCAGCCCCAGACACTAATTTACCTTGCGGGTCAAAGCTTAACTCGGCAATTTCATTGAGCCATTTTTCGCCAGTTCCGGTAATAAGACGGTACTCTTGATTGAGCAGGCCGGTATTCAAAGCTTGATTAAGTGCCTGCACATAGTCGGCACGATCTTGCTCGGCAATCATTTGCACGTATTGGGTACGCGACAAGGTCTTACCTTTCGCCACACCCAGCATTTTGGCGGCTTCAGAAGAGAGTTCAAGTAGCATGTTTTCTTGGTTAATAGCAAAACTGCCTAGCTTGGCAACCCGCTGGGCATTTTTCAGGTTGTCACTGGTACGCTTTAATACCTGCAAAGTTTGACGGCGTTTAAAGTAGCTAAATAGCAACACCGTGGTTAACAAGATAACGGCAGTCCCAATCACCCAAGAAAGAATGCTCAGCCAGTCTTTTTTCTCCACCACACGTAAATGACTCCACTTATCGATGATCAACGTCATTTGTTGATCACTGATACTGGCCAATGTTTTATTCAACAAACTCACCAGCTCAGGCTTTGAAGGGTGCACGCCGATAGCTATCTCTAACTTGTAAGGCGTAGGCGCGACTTCGACGATGCCTTCAAGATCCAACAAGGTGGTTTGATACTCAATGGTCAGCGGATTCTCAATAATAACGTCCACCTCCCCTTCTGCTAACGCCAGTATTTTGTCTTGCAAGTTGCCGTAGCTTATCAACCTCAAGTGGGGGTAGTCCGTTTGCAGTTGCTCGGCTATACCACTGCCTTTGGTCATACCGATACGCAAGTTCTTCATATCGGTGAGGTCATCAACAATAGGCTTATCTAACATGCCAAATACAGCAAAGTTAATATCAATAATGGGATCAGTGAAAAGCATGTGCTTTTTACGCTCAGGCGTGACATCCATGGTAGGAATGAAATCAACGCTGCCATCAATCAGAGCATTCAGGGTATTGGGCCAAGAGTTATACTTAACCAAATGAATATCAATGTCGTATTGCTGTTGGAAACGGCGCAAAATATCGTAAGCGATACCACCTAGCTCCTCGTCATCGGTAATAAAGCCAAACGGGGCCGCCTTTAACGGTGAACTGAACGCCAAACGACGGTTATTACGGATCCACGCTTCTTCTTCTTTGGTCAGCGACTCTATCACCAGTCGCTCACGAGAAACGCGGGTTAACCATTTGTCTTTAAGTTGCTTTAATTCATTTGGCGTCACCGACAAAATGGCTTTATCAATGATAGCTGTCAGAATCGGCCAGTCGCTGCGCACCGCCATTTTCACGGCTTGGGTTTTTGATAACGCTTCAATGCCCAAGTGGCCAGTAACCGCTAAGTTAGACAGGAAGTTTTGGTATATGTAGGTATCGCAAGTCGTTGCACCGCAAAGGTAATAGTCGGCGTCTCCTTTCAGCACGGCATTTAAGCCTTCGCCGGTTGAGTCCACCAGCAAAAGTTGCTGCTCTGGGTAGTGCTCACTGATATAGCGCTGCTCTATGTAGTCTCGAGTCACCGCTAAGGTTAACCCTTTTAATTGCTCGATAGACGAGATTTCTTGTTGCTCTTCGCGGCTATAAAGCACCATAGGAGAGCTAGTCAGGTAACTGGTAGAAAAGGTCATAAACTGAGCTAAGTCTTCCCGTCGGCGCACCATGTGCAGTATGTCCAAGTGACGCCCTTGCGCCATTAATACATGCTCGGTCCATTCATGGCCCTTGACCACCTCAAACTTCAAACCCGTTTTTTTACTCAGTAGCTGAATATAGTCCATCGTAAAGCCGACAACCTTGCCATCTTTCTCAAAGCTAAACGGATCCAAATCTGTGTACGCTGGGATCTTTATCGGCGGCGCACTGGCTATCCAAGTGAGCTCTTCATCCGTCAGCGAAAGGCCATTAAAGTTGGCTTTTAAGCGCCACTTGTCTTGCAGCTTGGTGACTTCTCCTGGGCTGATTTGCTCCCTTGCAGTTTCAAGCCGGTCAATCAAGGCTGCTGGCAAGGCGTTGTTATAAAGAATATGAATCGGTAGAAACAGGTCTTTAACGTAACCAGGAGCGGGCTCAATCACTATATTAGAGAAAAAGCCACGACCTAAAGCATCTTGGCCAACCGCAAGATCTGCAAACGCAATATCAGCCTGACCACTGGCCACCGCCACGATAGAATCAGAGACGTTTAAGGTTTCATATATTTTGATCTCAGGGTAGCGCTGCTGGAGTAAACGCGTAGTTTGATAGTCTTTCGGAGAAGCCACCACCCAGTTGGCTATGGTGTCTAAATTAAATTGTCCCTGTTTGGCTTCATTTTTAAAAGCTGTGATGTAACGCGGTAAAATTTCTTTACCAAAGACAAAGTTATCTCGGTATTTATCAACCTTGGCGCCATAGGTTATCAGGTCATGTTCACCGCTTTGGGCGGCCTGTAATAACGCGGCGCGATCTTTTACCAGATGCCAGTTTATCGATATATCGGCCTGTTTTGCCACCAGCTCCATGTAATCAACCAAGTAACCGCTTGGCTGGCCATTCTCAACCAATTCAAACGGTGCCCAGCCTTTTTTGGCCACGCCAATATTTAAGTTGTCACGCTCAGCTGCTTGAGTGGGTAAAGCCAACCAAAAAGTCAATATGAGCCAGCTATATATCAAGCTAACAGCTTTGCCATGCATTCCAAATTTCAACCTCGTACTCCTTGATTGCTTTCACTGATCAGCCAAAGCAAGCATAACACCTTGAAATATTAAAGGTGAAGATACCGCCTTCTCAGTTTAGCCGAGCCATCACTTTGGCAAAGCATCGAACTAGTAAATTTTCTAGCCCTTACTAGTAACTCCCCCAGTTACCAATCAATGGCCTCAAGTCGATAATGAAAACATCAAATAAAAGCCTTCCATGATTGCTTAACAGACAATTTTAAAAGGCACTTTTTAGTTTTAACACTATCACTCGCAATACGTGAAAGAGGTCAACATTATGAACAACCCTACTCAACTCAGTATCCTCGCTATCACACTCACGGTCGCGTTGACAGGATGCACAGATAGTCAGGTCCAAGCTGTCGATAAAAGTCCTCGTCCAGTTAACGTGATTGAACTCGGTGACCATAAAGCCAAATACCAGCAATACTTCGCGGGTAGCCTGCAATCAGCCGCCAAAGCCGAAGTGGCATTTCGCGTGCCGGGCACCATAGAAACCGTATTTGTCGCCCCTGGCGATCACGTGATTAAAGGCCAAATATTAGCCCAGCTTGATCCACACGATTACCAAGTGGCTTTACTTGAACTGCAAGCCCGCTTAGCTGAAGCAGAATCTAGTCACAAACTGGCCGAGTCAGAGCTGCGCCGTGTTAAACAAGCCATCTCAGAAAATGCCATTGCAACGGTCAACTTAGATCGTGCTCGCAGTGCCTATGAGCGCACCAAAGCGGCCATCAGCATAGTGCAACAAAACATTACCAAAGCCGAAGACGCTATTCGTTACACCACCTTACGAGCGCCATTTGATGGTGTTATTGGCGCGCAGCACGCCGAACAATTTGAGCAAGTATTGCCTGGCGTGCCGGTTTTTAAAGTTCATCGCCCGGACGAACTAGAAGCCGTGATTGATGTTCCTGAAAGTTTGATTCAACACTTTCACCAAGGCCAAGCGGCGGAAATTTTCTGGCATGGCAAAACCGATAAGCTGACCGCCGTAGCCAAAGAGGTGGGCACAGTGCCACACGCGATTAAGCAAACTTACACCGTCACTTTCACCCTAACCCAAACAGATGAAAGAGCATTACCCGGCAAGTCTGTCATTGTAGAAGCAGATTTTGGCAGCGCCGCAAACGTTTTTTGCTTGCCATATTCCACCGTGTTTAAGCGTGAAGGACAGCACTATGTCTATGGCGTAACACAACAACAAGCCATCCCACACGCAGTGAACGTCAGTAAGATGCTCGACGACGAAATCTGTGTCAGCGGTGAGTTACAACAAGGTGACATTATCATCACCTCAGGCGTGGGTTTTCTGAAACCAGAACAAGCTGTTGGCGAACTTATCTTCGCTGATAAGCAATAGGAGGCGGCCATGAATATCGCAGAATTCGCCCTAAGACAACGCACTTTTGTCGGTTTCTTTACCGTCTTATGTGTGATTGCAGGCATCGCATCTTACTTCAACTTAGGTAAGTTAGAAGACCCTACTTTTACCGTTAAAAGCGCGGTTGTGGTCACCCTTTACCCTGGCGCCTCTGCCAAAGAAGTGGAGCAACAAGTCACAGATAAAGTCGAAACCAAACTACAAGAAATGGCCTCACTTGATGAGCTACGCTCTTTGTCGAAGCCAGGTATGTCAATGATTTTTGTTGACTTAGTGGAGACCACACAGTCAAGTGAACTGCCACAAGAGTGGGATTTACTGCGTCGTAAAATTGCTGACGTCAAACTGCAACTGCCCACCACGGCGCAAATCAGCATAGTGCAAGACGAGTTCTCAGAAGTCTACGGCATGCTGTTTGCGATTACGGGTGAAGGCATCCCCATGGCAGAGCTTAAAGACCACGCCCAAGAGCTACAGCGTCGCCTAAAAGCGGTTAAAGGCATCAAAAAGATTGAGCTGCACGGCGTGCAACAACAAGTGGTCAACATTGACTTACCTGAAGAGCGCTTAGCCCAATACAAGCTGTCAGCTGGGCAAGTCATCAGCCAGCTAAACAGCCAAAACGCCATTTATGATGCGGGTAGGTTTAAAGCCGGTATTGAGCGCGTTCGCATTGAGCAAAGCAGCGCATTTCAATCTGTTGCCGACATCAGCAACTTTATGATTAAAGGCGGCGTCGGTGATGTAAGCACGGGCTTGATTCGGTTAGGCGATATCGCCGACATCTCTATGGGTTATCAAGAGCCACCTCTGAGCATCAGCCGTTACAATGGTAAAAATGCCATCACCATCGCGGTTAGCCCAGTAAGCGGCGTCAACGTGGTGTCCCTTGGCGACCAACTGCGTCAAACCATCAGCGACTTTAAACAAACTGCGCCCATCGGCGTAGAGGTAGAAGACATCGCCTTTCAGCCAGATGAAGTCACAAAATCCATCAACAACTTTGTGTCTAACCTGCTTGAAAGTGTGTTGATAGTAGTGGTCGTATTATGGGTGTTTATGGGCATTAAGAGTGCGCTGATTGTCGGCTCAAGCTTACTGATAACCATTTTATGCACCTTGGTTTACATGAACTTCAATAACATTGACCTGCAACGTGTATCTCTGGGCAGCTTTATCCTGGCGCTGGGCATGTTGGTGGACAACGCCATCGTCATTGTTGACCTGTTCATCGTAAAAATTAACAAAGGCATAGAGCGCACCAAAGCCGGTATCGAAGCGGTAAAAGAAACCGCAATTCCATTATTTGCCGCGACTATTATCGCCATGATGGGTACGCTGCCAGTATTGATTTCAAATACCGACGCATCTGAGTTCTCGTTGTCAGTACCACAAATCATGATGTCTTCGCTGCTACTGTCTTGGTTAGTCGCCGTCACCGTCACTGTATTGATGTGTTGGTTATGGCTTAAGCCAGATACCAATGGTGCAAATAAAGCCCCAACCAAGTTTGAACGTGGCTATCGCCAAGCAGTCAACTGGATGGTCGACAATCCGAAAAAAGGTTTGTCTGCCGTTATCCCACTGATTGCTATCACCATCTTATTAATTCCTATGGTGCGTGTGGTATTTATGCCATCGTCAGACCGTGCCATTGTATTCTTGGATTACTGGCTACCTAATGGCGCTCAAATTGAGCAAACCTCTGCCGACATGAAGAAGATTGAAACCTGGTTATTACAACAACCAGAAGTAAAGAACTTCTCAAGTTATGTGGGCGCAAGCGCACCTCGCTTCTCGGTAACGGTTGAGCCAGAGCCTCTCGACCCTGCATATGGTCAAATCTTGATTAACACGGTGGATTACGCCGCGATTCAAGAACTGGTTAAACGCGGTGACGTTTGGTTAAAGCAGCAGTTTCCTCACGCCGAACCACGCTTTCGTGCTCTGAAACTGGCCACCTCTGATAAGTTCAGTATCGAAGCCCGTTTCAGTGGTCCAGATCCTGTGGTCTTACGCCAGCTCTCACAGCAAGCTCAAGCCATCTTGGCACAAAATCCCAATGCGAAGTACATTCGCGACGACTGGCGCCAACAGAGTAAAGTGGTGAAGCCAATCATCAACGAAGACCAAGCAAGACGCGCCGGTATTAACCGTACCGACATTGCGCTGGCACTTAAACGTGCTTCAGAAGGCTTCCCGTTAAGCCAAATGAAGCGAGGTGATGAAATCATCCCCATTCAGGTACGCGGCATCGACGTTACCTTAGGCGACTTAGATAGCTTACCAGTGCAGTCGCTACTAGGTATTCACTCAGTACCGCTAGGCCAGCTTGTTGACGGCTTCGAATTTGATACTGAAGAATCGATGATTTGGCGTCGTGACAGAGTGCCAACCATTACAGTACAAGCCGGGGTTGAAGGCACCACGGTAGCACTGGCAAGAGAACACAGCCGTGAAGCCATCGAAGCCATTGAGCTGCCTTACGGTTACAGCTTGAAATGGGGCGGTGAGTACTACGATGAGAACAAAGCCATTGTTGATACTTTATCCAAGCTGCCCCACGCACTATTAGTGATGCTGATTATCATGGTGTTGATGTTCAACGGCTTTAAACAGCCAGCCATTATCTTTGGCACCTTACCATTGGCCTTTACTGGGGTGGTTGCCATGCTACTACTGACCGACAAAGCCTTTGGATTTATGGCGCTGGTTGGGGTGATTTGTCTGTCAGGCATGATCATCAAAAACGGCATCGTGTTAATGGACCAAATTGAATTAGAACGTCGCAACGGCATGAGCCTATCTGACGCCATCAAAGAAGCCACCATGAATCGCACCATGGCCATCTCAATGGGCGCGCTAACGACTATGCTAGGTATGATACCACTACTAACAGATTTGTTATTTGACCAAATGGCAGCAACCATTATTGGTGGCCTAGCAGCAGCTACTTTCTTGTCGCTCTTCGTTATGCCTGCGTTATACAAACTGGCTTATCAAAAACAAGAGCAACAACAAAATTCAGAGGCGATGCCTGCACCAGCAGCAAGCGCAGAGGAGAACGCATAATGAAATTCCCTAAACTGACACCCATCTTGTTCTCTTTGGCCCTAGCAGGTTGTGCCGTAGGCCCTGAGTACCAAGCACCGCAAGATGCGGTTGGTAACGAGTTTTTATACTCAACCGTGGCCGGCACCCAAGCTAGCCAACAAACGGTGCAATCACAATGGTGGTTAGCGTTTAACGACGCCAAACTTAACCAACTGGTTGAACAAGCGCAGCGCCAAAATATCTCATTGAAGATTGCGGCAGAGCGCATTAAGGCAGCGCAAGCTTACCAACAAGCGATAGAGTCTTTCAAAGTGCCTACTATCAGCTTAAATGCCGGCGCCACCAGCTATCAAATCAGTGAAAACGACCCGTTAGCGGGTCCACTGGTCACCCCTGGTGCCCTTGGTGATTTAACCGGTGGCGGTGCCTTGATAGACAACCAATACGACTTCACTACGGTGAATGCCAACATCTCATGGGAAGTGGACGTTTTTAACCGTCTTGGTTATCAAGCCGAGTCAGCTGAAATTCGAGCTCAACAAGCGGCCATCATGAAAGATGCCATGGTCACCTTAATAACCTCTGACGTGATCCATAACTACTTGCAATATCGCGGCGCAGAAAAACGCAAAGCCATTGCGCAGGAAACAATAGAGTCACAGCAGCAAACTTTAAAGTTGGTCAAGAGCGTGGTGAAAAGTGGCTATGGCTCTGAGCTAGATTTAGCTCAAGCCAAAGCGGCATTGTCTGTTACCAAATCTGTGATACCACAATTGGACATAGCCCAAAACGTGCATAAGCAAAGACTGGCGATTCTATTAGGCCGCAATGCTGCCGACATGAATAGCTTACTCGCTGGCAAAGGTGAACTGCCCGATTTCAGTGGTCTAGTACCTGTAGGCATGCCTTCAGAGGTGCTCAAGAACCGCCCAGACATTCAAATTGCTGAACGCGAAATGGCAGCCATCAACGCCGATGTGGGCGCAGCCATTGCCAATAAATACCCTAAGTTTTACCTCACAGGGTCACCGGGCGTGCTGGCGGGCGATTTCAGCGACTTGTTTAGCAGTGACTCCGCCGCTTGGTTGGCAAGCGTGGGCGTAAGCTGGACGGTATTTGACGGCGGCCGGTCAGAAGCCATGGTCGAACTGCAAGAAAGCCGCTTTCAAGCTGCCGCATTAAGCTATGAACAGTCGGTCAACAATGCCATCAACGAAGTGGAAACCTTGCTTTACGCCTACGGCAGCAGTCAAGAGTTAGAAACACTCACCGCGGATACTCGTACCCAAGCGGATAAAGCATACGACAAGGCCAGCTCTTTATATCGCGCCGGCCTAGCCGATTACATGGCAGTGCTAGACGCGCAGCGCCAGCAAAACATAGTCAAAGACCGTGAAGTTGCAGCCAATTTGCAAACCTCACAAGTCATCATTGGCTTGCATAAAGCGTTAGGCGGTAACTGGGAAGTCGCACCTTCTACAAGTACCAGCGGCAAGTAACCATAAACTGACGCCCGCTGAGCGGGCGTTCACTTCCATTTAAACAGAGGAAGCAACGCATGGAATTTCAAGATAACATCCTTTATCTCGAGTCTTTTTTGCCGTGACCATGGGCATCATCGTCTTGTTTATTGGGCGTCGCCTCAATCAAGTTATCGGCTTTTTAAAAGAGTTCAGTATCCCTGAGCCCGTCTCGGGTGGTATTTTAGTCTCGGGCTTATTGGCTTTGCTGTTTGCCTTTACCGCCATTGAAGTGCAATTTGACCTCACCGCACGTGATGCGTTGCTGGTGTATTTTTTCACCACTATAGGTGTCAACGCTAGCTTAAAAGATCTGCTCAAAGGCGGTAAGCCATTGGTGATTTTATTGGCTATCACCATTTTCTTTATGGTGATGCAAAACGTAGTCGGCGTATCAGTCGCTTCATTATTTGGTTTAGAGCCAGTGTTTGGCCTGCTCAGTGGCAGCATCTCTTTGATTGGTGGCCATGGCACCGCCATCGCTTGGGCGCCTAAGGTGGCCGAAGAGTTTGGCTTAGAAAGCGCCATGGAAATAGGCATTGCCAGCGCCACATTCGGTTTGATCTTAGCCAGCTTAATGGGTGGCCCCATCGCCAAATATTTGATCAAAAAACACAAGTTAAGCTCAGGTCAAAATCAAACAGGCTTAGGTCAAGGCCAAACGGAAGATCGCAAGGGCAAAGCAGCGATGACCTCGTTTGAATTTCTAGACGCAGTATTAGCCATTCATATTTGTATCATCGTCGGCGTGATGCTCGATGAAGCTATCGCTCAAACAGGCTTACAGCTGCCGCTATTTGTGTCTTGTTTATTTGCCGGTATCGTCATTACCAACTTAGTACCCAATACTTACCCACGAATATCTGGTACCAAGTGGCCCACTCGCACAGCAGCCGTTTCCTTAATTGCCGACATTGCGTTAAGCACCTTTTTGGTGATGTCGCTAATGAGTATGCAGTTGTGGACCTTGATTGATTTAGCCGGCCCCATCTTTGCCATCTTAGCGATGCAATTATTGCTGGCTGTGCTGATTAACATCTTTGTGGTGTTTCCGGCCATGGGTAAAACTTATGACGCGGCGGTCGTATGCGCGGGCTTTGGCGGCATCTCTCTAGGCTCAACCCCCACCGCCATGGCAAACATGTCTGCGGTCAGTAATAAATACGGCTATTCCGCTCAAGCATTTATTATTGTACCTTTAGTGTGCGCCTTTTTTATTGACTTGGCTAATGCCTTAATTATCCCGTATTTCATGAGCTTATTTTAAATAGTTCATCACGGCTGAGTGCCTTTGAGGAGTCTGTTATGTTAAAACCCCTTGCTATCTTGTCTTTAGCTGGCGTCTTGCTAACAGGCTGCTCGGCCATCAATAAACCTGAAAATAGCGAGCAAGCTGTCACCCCTAGTGACAGCCATTATTCGGTGAAACGCATCATAGGCAAAAGCAATAACGACGTCAGCATCATCTTAAGTTTTTCTGGTGGCGGCACCCGCGCTGCTGCTTTATCTTATGGTGTGCTGGAAGAGTTGCACCAAACCCCAGTCACCATCAATCAAGAGCAGCAAGCTTTGGTCAGCGAAGTCGATGTGATCAGCTCTGTCTCTGGAGGCAGTTTCACCTCTGCGTATTACGGCCTGTATCAAGACAAAATTTTTACCGATTACAAACAAGACTTTCTATATCAAGACGTGCGTGACGCTTTAATGGGGCGACTAATGAACCCAGCCAGTTGGTTCAGTGGCTTAGGGCGTACCGGCGCCGCCAAGCAGTATTACAATGAGCAGCTGTTTGGCGATGCAACCTTTGCTGATATCGACCTTAGCCAGTCTCCTTACATTATTATTAATGCTTCTGACATTACCACGGGCCTGAGATTTTCGTTTATTCAGGAGTACTTTAATTTATTGTGCTCAGACATTAACGATTACCCTATTGCCAATGCTGTGGCGGCATCAGCTGCGGTGCCTGTGTTATTTGAGCCCATAGTGCTCAATAACTACGACACTTGTCAGCGCCAAAGCGCTGCAAACCAATCACAAAGCTTGTCGTATCGCAGTCAACAAACCATGTTAGAAATCAACGAGTACGAAAATAAACAGAAAAACCAATATATTCATTTGGTTGATGGCGGTATCACGGACAACTTAGGCTTGCTGGCGATTTACGACATGATGGAGCTAGGGCAATTACACAAACACGTGCAAATTGATCGCCCTAAATCAGAGCATCATGTGGTGGTGATTTCGGTGGACGCCTCAACCACTCCAGAGCACGGTATTGGCCAAAGTGCCAGTCTGCCCTCATTAGAGCAAACCCTCAACTCCGTTACTGACATTCAGCTGCACCGTTATAATGACGCCACCAAAGAGCTATTTGAAAAGTCGATGCAGCGCTGGGCCCAAGACGCATCAAATGAGCAAGTCACCGTGGTGCCGCACTTTATTCAAGTCAGCTTTGCCAATACCCAAGATCCTAGCAAAAGGCACAAGTTCAATCAGGTGCCAACCGACTTAGTATTAGATAAGGCCATCATTGATGACATTATTGCGGAAGGCCGGCAACAGCTAAAAACGAACCCTAAATATCAAATGTTACTTCGCCAGCTGAATCATCAATAACTTAGCCTAACTTACTTGGTATTATTGCGGGGAAAGCTTGTCGCCCTCGCTAATTATCGAATTAATCCATTACCGTCTTAAATCTGTCAAGAAGCTGTCAATTTCTCGCCGTATATTCTGCCGCTAACTTCATTTGGAGAGCGTAACGGTGACAAGAAAAAGCAGAAACGTCTTTTTAATTATCCACTTAGTTGCCATTTTTGCCGCCACTGCCGCGCTTCTGACTGGGCTAAGGATAGCGAGCCTAAGTCACACTTATCTGCACTGGCTCTCGCCGGTTTTGCCACAAGGCAATATGCATAAATGGCACCTACTGGCCACAACTTGTTTTATGGTATGCGTGCTTGCTTACTTCATCTTTCGCCTGTATCAAGCCAAAGTGACGCACTCAAAAGCCATGCGCCAACCCCTTGCAGGCTTTAAAAAATACCACTTATGGGTCAACCGCTTTGGTTATATTACCGTGCTAGGCTTAATCTGCTCCGGGCCGTTGCTCTGGCTACAAATGTGGCCCGTCACCATGGCGCAAATACATTACTACGCGGCGTTGAGCTTATTGCTGTATTTACTCTTGCACAGCTACGTATACGTGCTGCAATACGGTCGTTTATTGATTCAGCGCTTACTCACTCCCTTAGTTCAGCCTCACAGCCAGCGCGCCACAGCGATGGCCTTGTTACTGTTAGCAATCACCAGCACCGGCTTGTATCAACTCGTCACTGCTAACAATAGCCAAGAGTTAAAACTACTGGCGTTAACCAACACCACCCCAGTGCACATTGATGGCCAGGCCAACGAAGATTTTTGGCAACACGCGCCCAGCATCACCATACATACCAGTGGCGGTGCCAACTTTATTGATGGCAGCACGAATGTCACCATTAAAGCGGCCGCCAATGCTAACGAAAGCTACTTCTTGTTTCGCTGGTTTGACCCCACTCAAAGCTTGCAACACCTGCCACTGGTGAAAACACCGCAAGGTTGGAAAGTACAACAAAATGGCTTTTATCACTTTGACGAAACCGAGTTTTATGAAGACAAGTTTGCGGTGCTGTTATCCAAGCAATGTGGTCATGGCGGTGACAACACCACCCATTTAGGCCTCCAACCATTTGCGGACAAACCCGCGAACTGGCACGGCAAAGGCTACCACGCAAGCCTAGATGGCAAGGTGCGAGATTTGTGGCATTGGAAAGCCGTGCGCACGGATCATAAACGCCAAGCTGACGACAATCACTTTGGTCCTTTGTTACAAATGCGCAGTGGTGAACGTCGTTACACTGCCGGCTATCATGCCGACGGCAAAGAAAGCGGCGGATATGTGATGAACTGGCAATGGTACTCTCCTAGCACTGTCACCCCCAAGCGATTGCCGAATCCTGATTACTTAACCCAGCCTCACCATGCGGCATTTTTACCATGGTTTGACAGCCAACCGTACCAGCCAGAGTTGGATCATTTCCCGCTAGGGACACAACTGCCCTCGGTGTTATATCGCTCCAACCAATTTGAAGGGGACAGAGGCCATGTTGCAGCTAAAGGCCAATGGCAACAAGGCTACTGGACCTTAGAAATAGCCAGGAAACACAACACAGGCTCAGCCCATGATGTGGAATTAGCCAACGGTACTTGCTTGTGGGTTTCTGCTTTTGATAGTTCACAAACCGCCCATACTCGCCACCAACGAGCAGTGCAACTGCATTACCCAGAGCAGCGCGATGCCGCCGGCGCAGTAGAGTTTGCCATGGCCACGACGCCGTCTAAGGAATGGCAATGAAACAGCGAGCTCTGTATTCCTTACTGATTCTGTTACTGTTTTCCTGCTTACTGGCATGGCTGCAGCCATCAACACCAGCGGTTAGTCAAGCCAGCCGCTGGCAAAAAATCAGCCCACAAGGGCAGCGGCTAACGCCTTGGCAAGGCCCTTGGGCATGCGTCTGGGACAAACAAAATAAGCGCTTATGGGAAGTAAAAACCGATAACGAAAACATCCATGACGGTTACTGGAGTTACTCGTGGTGGCAACAAACAGAAGCAGGACTGGAGCGGGGCGCAGCTAACCTGGGAGACTGTTACTTTGAGTCTACCCGCTGTGATAGCCAAGATTTGGTCCGCCGCGCCAATCAGCAACGACTTTGCAATGTCGCCGGTTGGCGTTTACCTCAAATAGAGGAGTTACAATCCCTATTGCAAAGTAATGACAGGGCGCAGCAGGCTAAAATGGCCGTGGATTACTTCCCTCATATTAAAGCCGGCGACTATTGGAGCGCCGATCACAGCCAAGCCCTTGCTGGCGCTTACCAACACTTAGGCCAAGGGGCGTTAGCTATTAACTTCTATTCAGGTGATATCACTCCTTTACCTTATCGCAACGCAGCTTTTGTATTACTGGTATCAGACCAAGCTCCCGCAGGAGTTGAAATGACTCAGTGATGCACTTTCTCAGCTGATGTAATGAAATACTTGCCGTCATTAGCTGTTTTTAAAACGTCAAACTATAGACAGTAAGGAAACACATAATGAAACTCGTTACTAAGAGTATATTGCTAGCGCTGGCTACTTGTGCGGCCAGTACGGCCCAAGCAGGCAGCCAGTATCACAGACTAATCTGGGATGCCTCACCGCAATCTCAAGCCACCATTGGTTTTAGCCCTAATGGCGGCAGCAATCATTACGTCAGATACGGTTTAAACAGCAACGACACTAACTGGACTCTTCAAGAGCTGAGCGCCACGCGCACGTTTGCTGGCAGCCTAACCAACCACTTTGTTAAGCTCTCCGGCTTACCGGCTAACTCGCCAGTGTATTACCAAGTGTGTGATAGCACGGGCTGTGGCCAAAAGTTCTGGTTTAAAACGGCCCCCAATAGCCATACGCCTTTTGTGGCTATCGCCGGGGGTGATACTCGTACTGGTTGGACCAACCGCCGCAATGGCAACAAGTTAGTGGCCAAAATCCGCCCTTTGTTTGTGATGCATGGCGGCGATTTCACCAATGCCAATAGTGCATCCGAAATGCGTAGCTACCTAGCAGACTGGCAGCTGACTTTCTCTAGCGATAACATCGACGGCGTTAGCTTTAAGCGTATTTACCCGTTTATTCCGACCCACGGCAACCATGAAGACAATAACTACAATACCTTGTGTCAGGTGTTTGGGGCCGACTTTAATCAAGACGGTCAATGTAACGCGAACGACACTTACGGCGCGTTTAATGTCTCGCCGCTGCTGCGGGTATACACTTTAAACAGTCAGTTTAAAAACTCAGGCTGGTCAAGTTATGCCAGCGCCATGAATAACTGGCTAGCAAGTGATTTGGCCAGTCAAGGCAGCAGTGCAACTTGGCGTATTGCCCAGTACCACAAACCCATGTTTCCACATTACACGGGCAAGTCTGACAATACCATTTTGCATACTTGGTGGGCGCAAACCTTCTACAACAATAAAATGAACCTAGTGGTAGAGTCAGACACCCACATCAATAAAATAACCCGACCGTTAAAGCCCAGCGGCAATGGCTTTAGCGCCACTGACGCAGGCGGTACCGTATTTGTGGGTGAAGGCAGCTGGGGGGCGCCGGCACGCTCGGCCAACGATCCTAAGTCATGGACCATAGATCTGGCGAGTATTCAGCAATTTAAGGTTCTGAGCGTGAGCAGCGCTAAAGTCGAAGTGCGCACCGCACAATTTAGTAATAGCGCTTACGCTTTGTCCAACAGCGAGCGCCAAGCAAATCCGTTAGCGCTGCCGAGCAACGTGGCCTGGTGGAATGCTGCGGAAGTAGGTGAGGTATTAACCTTAGTAAAAGCCAGTAACGGCCTCAGCCGGATTGATAACGGCTCTGTGACGCCAACGCCGCCACCTACACCTGGGCCAACCCCACCACCAACGCAACCGCCAAGTGGCAATAACCAGCTTACCAATGGCGTGCCCCAAACCGCCATTAGCAGCAATAAAGGTGAAAAACAAGAGTTCACGATTGTCATCCCTGCCGGCGCCAAAAATTTAACCATCAATATCTCAGGAGGCTCTGGCGATGCCGACTTATACGTCAAACATGGCAGTAGCCCAAGCAGCAACAGTTACGACTGTCGCCCATACAAAAATGGCAATACAGAAAACTGCAGTTTTGCTACGCCAAGCAGTGGTACTTATTACATTAGCCTTAAAGGTTACAGCAATTTTGCCGGGGTCAACCTAACAGCCAGCTTTAGCCAAGGCGACAGCGGCGGGCAAACTGGTGGCGAGACCATTACTAACCTCGCCGCGAACAAAGGCGATTGGCAATATGGCGAGTTCACCCTGCCAACGGGCCTTAGCCAACTCACGGTTTCCATCTCAGGTGGCAGTGGCGATGCTGATTTATACTTGCGCAGCGCCAGCAAACCCACGTCATCAAGTTATCACTGTCGCCCTTATAAAAACGGCAACAGTGAAACCTGCACCATTACTAACCCAGCGGCCGGCACATGGCATTGGGGAACAAAAGCATATGCCAGCTACTCAGGTTTAACACTCAGCTATCAATACCAGTAATAACTCATAAAAAAAGGCACTGATATCAGTGCCTTTTAACCATGGAGCTTTAGCAAGTTATGCTAAAGCTAATTAGCCGTAGTAAAACGCCACACTTGCCCTTGTTGGGTAATACCAGCGTGCTGGCTGTCGACACGCCAATAGTAAGTGGTCGCAGGTTGCAGTGCGGTTAATGGCAATGCACTTTCGCTACCTAAATAAGTCAACGAAGTGGGATTGTCTCCAAAGTACACCTTACCCGTTGACCCTTTTGCCAACTTAAACATTAGCGTTGGCGTTAAGCTCACACTGTCTGCAGTGTCAAATGGCACAGGATGCTCAGCCCGATCGTGCACATGACCGGGGATCCAATACGTCTCTCCCGCTTCATATGGACCAATATCTGGATTGCTCTCTTGATAACCTAGGGCAAACAAGCTCCCTTGCTCTCCGGCATCGGTTAAACCAGCCAAAGGCCAAGCCCTAAAGTCTCCCCAAGCAGGGCCTTGCAAGTAACTCGACATATCCTGACTTAACACATTGCTGCCTTGTAAACCCGGTACTTCAAGCTGCTGCGGGGTACCCGATTTTCGCCCTTGCAGTGAGCCAACCAAGTTATTTAACGTTTCTGAAGCTAAATTAATGCCACCAGCATCTTGTTTATTGAAGATAATAAGATCGGCTTTATCACTATTAAAGATCAGGTTGTTATAAGTGCCTTGGTAATTCCCTTTGATGATAGAAAATGCCGTATTCCATACCGCATTATGATGTACAACACCATCCCGGCCGGTTTTCGCGGCGCCTTCGACACCATCAAAACGGATACCGGATTTCGGCGAGTCATGAACCCAGTTGTAGGCTATTTCAGTGCCTGCCTGCTCTGCAACGCCAACGTTGATTGCCGCGCCGTCGTGCTGTAATAAGCTGGTATTGTAAACGCGATTACCACGCACCACAGACTCAGCCCCCACTCTTACTCCTTCTGAGTTACCCGCGGTATGAAAGGTATTATTGGTAAACACTATGCCACGGCTTTGCTGCGCCATGTTTAAACTGCCCTCGCCCCCTGTGCCTAAGTTGGAGTAATCGATATCGTGGATCAAGTTATTGTCTATGGTGTCATAAGTTTCTTTGATGAACTCAAAAGCAGGACCATCTGTATATGCTAAGTAGCTGTCAACAATGGCATTATTCGTTTCAGTGATGGCTTTGTTGTTGTTAATAAACTTAATCGTCTCAGGTCGCGTAAGTTGGCCTAACATGCGCTTAGAATAGGCGTAATATTGCGCCGTAATGTCCTTAAAGACCACGTTGTGAGAGTTGACCACGGTAAACGCCGTGGCAAAAAAGTTGAGCTGCTCAAACTGAACATGGCTGGCATTTCGCACCGTTAAGCCATACGTTTGTGTTTTAGCTTTCACCTCAAGCTGATTCGGGTCTACCCCTTCAGGCGCCCACAAATACACAGTTTTAGTGCTCGGCTCATAGAACCATTCGTTCGGGCTATCAAGAAAGGCTAACTTACCTTCAAGATAATAATGACCTTCTTCATATTTGACGTTCTTTGCCTGCCAAAAGCTGTCATTGTTTAAGATGTTGTTGGCCGCATTTTTCATCGCCGAGCCAGAGCCGGTAAAATCAGTACTGTAGCTAAAACGATCACTGCCAGCGTTATGACTTTCTACTCGCTGCGCCCAGTTTAACCAAGAGCCAATGTTCATAATCGCAATGGCACCAGTTGCATCAATGTCACTATCAGCCAGTGATTGAGAATTGACGCCTACTGGTAATGGTGTATAAGTATTTCCATTGTTACTGACTTTTATACTCTGGTAGGGCCGCTCATCAATCATGGTGCCAAAACTGCTGGCAGGTGCTTGGTGACGCCATGTCGCTTGCATATCCCACAACGAGCCATCTTTTAGCTGAGCATTCGGCCAACGGGCCGACATCACCATTTCATCGCCCACAAAAAGCTGCCACACGTCTTGATTAAGCTGAGTTTGATAGATATTGCCTTGATAGCGCTTCCAGCTGCTATTGATATCAATGGTGCCATCAATGACCACGTCTTTGCCGCTAACGACAATAGGCGCTTGAGCGCTTCCCGCTACCTTATCAAGTACTTGCGCGGTTTGATAACGACCACTGAGTAGCTCAATGCGATCGCCGGGTTGCGCTTTAGTACCGGCTTTTTTCAAGCTGGCTAAAGGCGCGTCTATGCTGCCATCATTACCATCGCTGCCGTCAGGCGAGACATACCAAATATTGCCTGCAACAGGCGGCTCACTAGGCGCAAGTGTAGGAATGATGGTGGGCTCTGTCGTTGGTAATGGCGTTGGCGCTAACGTTGGAACTGAAGTGGGAACAACAGTTGGTAACGGCGTAGGCGCTAGCGTTGGAACTGAAGTGGGTACAACAGTTGGTAACGGCGTAGGCGCTAGCGTTGGAACTGAAGTGGGTACAACAGTTGGGAACGGCGTTGGCGTTAACGTAGGTGCCGTTGTTGGTACAGCAGTAGGTACTGATGTAGGAACGGCAGTAGGCACAGGCGCTTGAGGGCACTCCACCACTTGCCAAAACCACGACGTTGCCACAGGCGTTTCCCAAACACCAGGGCGATTTTTCGCCTGGTAACATTGGCCGCGATATTCTACTAAGTCGCCATTGCTCACTTTCGTTTTGCCCGCTTGCCATTCAACCACACCTTCAGGGGCGGGAGTCGGTATCTGCGTAGGACTAACAGTAGGACTAACAGTAGGAGTTAGCGTAGGGCTAAGCGTGGGGGCCACAGATGGCTGCGGCGAAACTGGCGTGTCTGTACATTCAACTGGCGTCCAAAACCACGCGGCTGAAGAGGTTGGGGTTTCCCAAGTACCAGGATTATTTTGAGCGCGGTAACATTGCCCTTGGTAAATAACTTGTTCGCCATTACTCACCCGAGTTTGTCCAGCCACCCATTCAACAGCTTGCGCGTTCGCGTTAAAAGAAAATGTGCTAGCAACGGCCAATGCAATCGTTGCACTGGTCAAAATAGTTTTATGGTCAGCAGCATGATGAGGCGTAAAAAAACGCGCGGCTGCCGCTCTCACGTTACCGCGAGAATGGGGCTCATGTTTCATCGTAAAATCCTTTTTACTTTAGACTTGTCATCCTGACAAGTGAATCGTAAGCAGGAGCTCATCCTGCTGTTGGTCAACAATCAGTCTAAACAAAATCTAATTAATATGCCGTTTATTTCAGCAAATAAGCATGATAAAAAGCACACCTAACCCGCTAATAAAAATTCTATTTTTGTGAATAAATGTAAGCAGTTAAGCGCCTGTTATACATCCAATAACATGCTTGGCTCAGCCAGTCGCTCAACCAAAAAGTCGAGCAATAAGCGCACTTTGACCGAAGTACGTTTAGTCGGCGGAAATAGCGCCCAAATGCCTTCAGGTTGGTCTCGATAAGCCTGCAGCACCTCTACCAGTGAGCCTTCATCTAAACCACGGCGCACGTAATAATCGGGCAATTGCACTAAGCCTACGCCTTTGCTTGCGGCTTCTAACAGGGCCAAACCTGAGTTACATTTTATCCGCCCAGACACTTTAAGAGACTTGCCTTTGTCTTGCTCGCGAAAGCGCCAAAAGTCGACGCTGCCAACCAAACAAGAATGCTGGGATAATTCGGACAAAGTATGGGGCTCGCCGCTGCGTTCAAGGTAAGCGGGACTGGCGCAGACATACAATTGCCGCGTCGCCAACTTACGAGCTTTTAAACTTGAATCCGTCAAGTGGCCTAAGCGTATGGCAATGTCGATATTATTGTCGATGAGATCTAACGTTTGGTTGGTTAATATCAGCTCGATATCAATTTGAGGGTAAGCGGCTAAAAAGTCCAGTATCACAGGGGCAATAAACTTTTCCCCATAGGTCATGGGCGCCGTAATTTTGAGTTTCCCCGAAGGCGTGAGCTGCATTTGTGTCACTGCCAGCTCGGCCATTTCAAGGCCCTCCACCAGCAATTGGCATTGATTGAAATAAATCTCACCTGCGGTCGTAAGGGAAACTTTACGGGTGGTACGATGTAATAATTTGACCCCTAACCGCGTTTCTAAGGCCGATACTCTGCGGCTAATTTGTACCACGCTGGTACCGAGCTTATTGGCTGCGCCGGTAAAGCTATGACTTTGCACCACAGCGACAAATTCTGACACCCCTTGCCAACGGCTCATTCGGTTAACCCTTAACTGTAATTATTACATATATGAAATAATGAATTTCAATTTAGCCTAATTATTCCCAAATAGAAATAACCTACTATGCTCAACATAAATCAGCAGCTCGACTCTGCCCCCTTACCAACACGTTCAGGAGCACAATATGCCTCTCGATATTCAACCAGGACAAACCTCTATTAAATCTAAAGCTGCGGTAGCTTGGGCCGCCGGTGAACCACTAAAAATGGAAGAGGTAGATGTACAGTTACCAAAAGCCGGCGAAGTATTGGTACGGATCGTCGCAACCGGCGTATGTCATACCGACGCATTCACTTTATCTGGAGATGATCCTGAAGGAATTTTCCCTGCCATTTTGGGCCATGAAGGCGGTGGTATCGTTGAAATGGTTGGCGAAGGCGTCACCAGTGTGGCGGTGGGTGATCACGTCATTCCGCTATACACCGCCGAGTGTGGTAAATGTAAATTTTGTACTTCAGGCAAAACTAACTTGTGCCAAGCGGTACGTGAAACGCAAGGCAAAGGCTTAATGCCAGACGGCACCAGTCGCTTCTCCATTAACGGCGAGCCTATTTACCATTACATGGGCTGCTCAACATTTTCAGAATTTACCGTCTTGCCGGAAATCTCACTGGCAAAAGTAAACCAAGACGCGCCATTAGAAGAAGTGTGTTTACTGGGCTGTGGTGTAACCACTGGCATGGGCGCGGTACTCAACACGGCAAAAGTGCAACCGGGCGACACGGTGGCAGTATTTGGCCTAGGCGGCATTGGTTTGTCCGCCATTATTGGTGCCCGTATGGCTGGCGCTAGCCGCATCATTGGCGTGGATATCAATGAAAGTAAGTTTGAGTTAGCCAAGCAATTAGGCGCCACGGATTTGATCAACCCGCAAAAGCACGACGAGCCAATTCAACAAGTGATAGTAGACATGACAGATGGCGGCGTGGACTACTCGTTTGAGTGTATTGGTAACGTTAACGTGATGCGCCAAGCCCTTGAATGTTGCCATAAAGGATGGGGGGAGTCGGTGATCATCGGTGTGGCCGGTGCCGGCCAAGAAATCTCAACTCGTCCATTCCAACTGGTAACGGGCCGAGTATGGCGCGGCTCAGCCTTTGGCGGCGTGAAAGGCCGCTCTGAACTACCTGAAATTGTCGAGCGTTACATGGCGGGTGAGTTCGGCTTGCAAGAGTTTATCACCCACACCATGGGACTTGCAGACGTCAACGAAGCCTTTGACCTCATGCATGAAGGCAAAAGCATTCGTACCGTGATCCACATGAACCAATAAGCTCACGTCTGTTTCAGGGCGCATCCAGCGCCCTGAGTTTTGGGAGAAATTATGCCACTTGAATTAATCCAACAAGCCAAGGTAGCCAATGGTTGGCACAAACGTTACAAACACCAATCTAGTAGCGTTAATGGTGAAATGACCTTCGCCATTTTTTTACCGCCAAATGCTAACCAAGAGCACCCTGTTCCGGTGCTGTATTGGCTTTCAGGGCTCACTTGTACCGACGAAAACTTTATGCAAAAAGCGGCAGCCTTTAGCACCGCTGCTGAACTGGGCATCGCCATTGTCGCACCTGATACCAGTCCTCGTGGTGAAGACGTAGCCAATGATGACGGCTACGATTTAGGCCAAGGAGCCGGCTTTTACGTGAATGCGACACAAGCCCCATGGAATAAGCATTATCAAATGCTGGACTACATAGTCCAAGAATTGCCAGAACTGATCGCTGCTAATTTTCCTGTAAGCCAAGCAAAGTCCATTGCAGGCCACAGCATGGGCGGACACGGCGCCTTGACCATAGGCATCAAACACGCAGATGGTTATCGCTCTATTTCGGCATTTAGCCCCATCGCCAACCCCATGCATTGCCCTTGGGGCCAAAAAGCATTCAATGCTTACTTAGGCAGTGATAAATCTCAATGGCGCCAATATGATGCCAGTGAACTACTGAGCCAGTGCCAAGCTACCTTGCCCATTTTGATTGACCAAGGCGATCAAGACGACTTTTTAGCCGAGCAGCTAAAGCCCGATACCTTAATCGCGGCGGCTGCAAACCTCACTAGCCCGTTTGAACTGCGGATGCAGCCAGGTTACGACCACAGTTATTTTTTCATCTCGACCTTTATTGCAGACCACCTGCGCTTTCATGGGCAATACTTGGTTTAACTAAGTTGCAGCGCGTCCTTGTAATCATCCGATCAACAAGCCGGTAATGTCATTTCGACATTACCGGCTTGTTGCGATTTAGCGCTTCCTATTTAATCCTTGGCTTGTTAGGGTAATTCACTGTTATTACCAGCCACTCAACAAGTTAGGACACGCTATGCTGCAAGCCATGGAGGCACTTTCTGCCAATCAAATTTACCACCTGATGACGCAAACCGTGATCCCTCGTCCAATCGCATGGGTGCTAACAGACTCCAGTCCTGCAGGAGAAGAGCAAGGCAACTATAACCTCGCACCATTTTCATACTTCACGCCCATTTGCAGCGCGCCGCCTTTATTGCTTTTTTCAGTGGGAAAAAAGCCCAATGGCGACATCAAAGACACCACTCGTAACGTTAAAGCTCATGGCAAAATGGTGGTGCATATCGCGGCAACCGCGTCTAGCGAGGCCATGACGGCATCTGCTGCAACCCTTGACCATGGTGAGTCGGAAGTGGCGGTCAACAATATCGCGCTGGTGGACTTTGCTGATTTTGATTTACCCCGCGTCGCAGATTGCCCAATTGCCTTTGGTTGTAGCTTGTATCAATTGCAAGAAATAGGTGACACGCCGCAAAGCTTAATCATTGCAGAAATAGAACAGGTTCACATCGACCCGAGCGTGATAGACCCAAGCACTGACAGGCTTAAAGTTGATGCCTTAAAAGTGGACCCCATCGCCCGTTTAGGCGGCGGCGAATATAGCAGTCTAGCTGAGACGTTTGCGGTGCAGCGGCCAAAATAGTCGCAGCCAAACTGTCGCGCCATTTATCGTTGTAATGAAGCCATAATGATATCCCTGAGCCAGCGGTTTGCAGGGTTAGTGGCCAATTTTTTGGGCCAATTTACCCACACTTCAATTTGTCTGGCCTCAAACGGCACTGGCATGATGCGCAGTGGCAACTGATTGCTGAACTCTTGAGCTAAACGCTCTGGACAAATGCCGATAGCCTCACTGTTGGCAACGGTAAATAACATGGAATAAAGCGAATTATGCTCGCTGTGTGTTTTACGCTCGGGCAAGGCGGCAATGGCAAGCGTTTCTGCCGCACGAGAGTCAAAGCGGTGTAAGTTTAACTTTGCGTGCACTTCTTCAAAATACTGTTGGTAACTCACCGCCTTGTTTATTCTCGGATGCTTGGCATTCGCCACACAACAAACCGCTTCATGTACCACCAGCTTAGACTCTATCCCGCCTAACCCTGGAGAAATATAATCCACCACCAGATCGACTTCGCCCGTGGTAAGCGCTTGGTAGATAACATCCTGTTCCAGTGGCAAAGCCACGCAAATGATTTGACTATTGCTGGTATTGATTTGCTCCAAGCGAGTAATCATATTCGCGATAAATACGTCTGGCACAAACACTCTAAAGGTGCGGTTTGCATCGGTCGGACAAAATTTTTCATATCCGAGAATGCTGCGCTCGATTTCAGCAAACCCAGGGCTGACTTGCTTGTAAAAGTCATGGGCAACAAAAGTCGGCTCAACCCCCGCACTTTTACGCTGGAATAACACTTCTTTTAATTCTGCATTGAGTCGTTTAATGGCATGGCTCACAGCCGATGGCGTGAGATCTAACTGTTCGGCAGTCGCGGAATAAGAGCCGGTTTTATAAACGCTCAAGAAAACCCGCAATAAGTTTAAGTCGAAATGGGTCGATTTAGGCATGATGGCGACCAAAGCAATGAAAGTACTGCACCATCAAAACAAAAAAAGCCCCTTATTAGCAAGGGGCTTGTGGGTGTTATCCGAGTCAGTTATCGGTTAATCGGTGAAATGCCGGTTTTTGCTTTACCGTAACTGTATGGGCTATGGTCTTGCGGCAAGGCCATGTTGAACCAGAAAGCAAAGTCATCCAAGTAACTGGTGAGCTCTGTGAGTTTGCTAATATCGCCCTCAACCGTTGCTTTGCCTGATTTTAACAGTTCTTGCAGCGTAGTTTGCTGCAGCAACATCGCGGTGATGTCTGTGCGGTTCACCTTTAACGTAAAGTCTGGGTTAGGCACATCAAATCCCGGAATATTACTCATTCGGCCATTGCTAGCTTCAATCGCAAACTTGACGTCTTCATCTGGCAAAATTAAGTTCGCATTCATGGTAAAGCCTTGCTCTGCCGCTTTCGGGCCATTAAAGCGCACCGCCATAAAGTTCAAGAAATCGCGCACCGGCATAGCTTGAATCAAATCTGGCGTGACCGCCTTAGTTGACTGCACTTCCACAATGCCATTTCGCAGCTCCGAGGCCCCTGCCAAAAATACGTTTCGCTCGCCAGAAGACTCCGACTGATAGCCCAACTGCTCAAAACAATCGGCTTGAAGGTAACGGGCCTGCATGTTGTCTGGCTCAGCAAACACTAGGTTATTAACCACAGTAGCACACCAACGATATTCACCTTGCGCGAGGGCTTTTTTGCCTTCGGTTAAAATCGCATCTGCGCCCATCATTTCGGTGTATTTACGAGCTTGGTCAACCGAGTTCAAATGCAACAAGGTGGCCGGATTCATGTCAAAATAACCAATGTACTTATTGGCAACCGCTTTAGCGTTGCGGTGGTAAGAGCCATGATAGCCGCGGGTATACCATTGGTCTGCCAGCGGTTTGGGTACGTAAAACTCGTCCTGAATGTCGGTAATGCTAACGCCATGATTAATCAAGCGTAAGGTTTCATCATGCAGGTAGCCGTACATATCACGCTGACCACGTAAGTAAGCTTGAATCTTGTCATTGCCCCAGCGTGGCCAACCATGCGATGCAAATAATAACTCAGCTTCTCCGCCAAACATGTACAGGGCTTCATTGATGGTATCTGCCCACTGCAAGGTGTCGCGCACAAATGCGCCCCGTAAGGTATACACGTTATGCAAACCAGACACTGTGGTCTCTGCGCCCCAATACGCCTTATATTTAGGAATATAGGTATTCATTTCCGACGGCGCTTCAGTGTCTGGGGCATTTTGAAACACCATTTCTAAGCCATCGACGCTTAAGGTTTCAATGTCCTGTTCCACTTGGTGGGTGGGTAAAATAAGTGACAAACCGCCATTGGCCACGCCCTTACCTATAGCCGCATCCACTTGGCCTGTAGGACTTTTTTCTAAGGTGTTACCGTATTGAAAGACCACTCGGCGTGCCATTACATTGCCGGCTAATACGTTTTCTGATATTGCAAAATCAGAAAATGCTCGTGGCGCTAAAATTTCTACTTCACCTTTGTCAACTTGCTCTTGGCTCACCACGCCTTTCACGCCACCAAAGTGGTCACCGTGAGAGTGCGAGTAAACCACGCCCTTAATCGGTAAATCGCCATCTTTAGCGTGGGCTTTAAATAACTCATAAGCGGCGGCAGAGGTTTCTGGTATGGTGAGTGGATCAAATATAATCCAACCATTGTCTGAGCGCACAAAGCTGATCTGAGCTAAGTCATAGCCGCGCACTTGATAAACCTTACCCGGTAAAATTTCATACAAGCCATGCTCCATGTTCAACTCTGCTTGACGTTGCATGGAAGGGTGAATGGAGTCGTAATCTTTGCCCTGCAAAAGGTAGTCGTAGCTGCCTAACTCCCACACCACGTTGCCTTTGGCATCTTTAATTTCAAGGTCGTCCACCCGAGCAATAAAGCCCTTCTTCGCCAGATCCCAGTCTTCTTTATCGGCAAACGGCAAGGTTTTACGCAGAGATTGCTGAAACTCAACCGTGTGTTTACTCGCCGGTTTTTGTGCTGCCGAAAAGCTGTCATTGTCGGTGTTAGCCGCATAAACTCCGCCGGTGAGCGAAGCAGTAATAAGTAATGTGAGTAAAGAATGTTTCATACCAACCTCTGTCCTATTGAGAGTGTGAAATTAATCGTTGTTTAATTCGCTATTTGCGTATCGTTATTTTGTGTCTGAGTCAGCTAAAGGACTTTTGCATCAGGTGCTCAAAGGGAGTTGATACCTCGGCGTTAAATACCACGCCCAGGGTTTGCGCCTGGCTAAAGCTCAGCTTGCCTCGCACCATGGCGGTTAATACGTCAACGTCTGTTACCACCACTTCGGCATAGTCTTTATTTGGAATTTCATGAGGCAGCAGGCGCACTTGCTTACCGTCGCCAATCAAGCGATAAAAATGCTGGCCCGCCATATCAAACAAGGTGACATCAAATACTTGGTTGCTGTATCCGGCTTGTAGCTTTTGCATCAATAAAAACTGCACCGTAAGCCAATTGGCTTGATTACTGCGGCTGATTTCACCCTGCTTCTGAGCTTGATGAAACGCCACAGCCACTTCAAATGTACCCGCGGGAGAGGCAAATATGGCGCCGTCGACGCCACCGTCGGCCAAACACGCTTGGGCGTAATATGGAGCAGATAACAAAGCCACAATGGCTGCAATTTGTCTGACTTTCATGATGGCCTCCCATAACGTTTGATGAGGTAATATTAAGCAAGCAAGACATGAAAAAGAAGAAACCTAGACAGCATTAAGATGTGAATTAAATTCACATGCTGAGAGAAAATTGCTTTCGACTCGGTAAGCAAGCTGCGGTATTTAATATTTAGAAAACCGTGCTGCACGGCATGAGGAGAGGTTGTGGCAGCAAGCTGTGGCGAAGCATGAACCAAGAGCCGATGCAGGTATTAATTACACGACAGGCCGCGATAAACTCAACGTAGCCTGAGCTCAGTAGCGGTTATTAAAGCGGTTAGTACACAAGAGTAAAGCATGCAAAGTGCTGCTGTGAGGCGGTAACTACTGTTACCGGGGTATTTACAGGCCATAAGCTTCTACCCCAATAAAGCATATGGCACACTCACTGATCCTTGACAAAAACACGCAACTAAAAGACATAAACGTTACGCAACTTAATGGCCGATTCAGTACCGGCCACGTAACCGCCTATTGGCGAGCCTTCACCAACAAAACGAGTTTTATTTCCCGACGCGCGATTATTTACCAGAAAGCATTCATGCACTAACATCAGTTTATGGCGTTTACCTTGACTAACATTAAAAGTGGCGTTCATATCCAACTTCAACGTACTGCCCATATCGTCCGATTTCCAATACGCAAACTGAGGGTGAAAGCCGATGCTCAGGCGCGAATTCACTTGATAATCCAACTTAACATTCAGCTGATCGCCCGTGTCTGTCACGCTTTTGTTATCGGCGAGCTTGTTGTCTATCCTTGCGAGCGCTGGGTTTAATCGCAGCGAAAAGCCATCCTATTTATTTTGATAAGCGTAGCCCAAGGACGCGATAACCGGCCCCTTCCCGCTCCAATCAGCTTTGATTAAATCTATCGACATGCCGTGGTTTGCATCCCAAAAACCATAAGCCCAATTGCGCACCACGCTTAGCTCACCGTCAGACTTCCACTTAGCCGCCAAAGTGTTATTCCAGTTCATGCCCAACATGTCGAGGTTAACCCCTTGCAGTATGGTTTCCACTTGTTGAGTGTCCTGCTTCTTGCTGGGTTGTACCGTTCTGGCATTTTCATAGCCAACAATCCCCAGCCATGCCGCCTGAGCGGTTGCCGTTACAAACATCATGCTTAAAATAAGCGCAACATTGACTCGTTGCTTATACATGTTAACTCCGCTGAATATCTTAATTCACAGCAGAATCCCACACATTTAACGATACTAATAACCACTTACTAATGAGTTTTTAGATAGGTAAACACCTTCCCTTGAGGCTTTTATTGGGCAAAACTGGCAGTAAAATGGGTGATTTACCGTTAGCCGACTGAGCTAAACCGCCGAAGCTCGGTGCTTACGGCAAGGCAAAGGAAGGGCGTTTGCCCGTAGATAGTTACGCGCTTTACTTTAACCCAACACCCATCAAGTTAAGCAGCCAAAAAACGCAAATAGCGAGCTTGTAAGCAGGCGACTTATACCGCTAAACCACAAGCAACGCCACTGCTCCAGCACCAGGTAAAATTGTAACCTCCTAGCCAACCCGTTACGTCCATCACTTCGCCAATAAAATACAACCCGGGTACTTTTTTAGCCTCCATGGTTTTAGAAGACAGCTCGTCAGTGTCGACACCGCCTAAGGTGACTTCGGCAGTGCGATAGCCTTCAGTGCCGTTCATAATTAACGGCCAACGATTGAGGTTGTCAGCAAGAAATTGCAAAGGACCGTGGTCAAATTGCTTAAGCGGTTTGTCTTCTAACGCTAAGTGCTTCGTCCAAGCTTCGACAAAGCGTTTTGCAAACCATTGCGACAAGGTGTTTTTGAGGCTTTGATTAGGTGAGTGTTGTTTTGCTTGTTGCAACAAATCATGGGCATCTTGCCCTGGTAAAAGGTTAATGTATATCGCTTCGCCAGGCTGCCAGTAAGAAGACACTTGCAACATCACAGGACCAGATAAACCGCGGTGGGTAATGAGCATGTCTTCAGAAAATTCAGTGCCATCTTCAGCACTGACAGTTACAGGTAAACTAATTCCTGATAATGGTTCAAATATGGCTTTTTCTTTGGCGTGCCAAGTAAAAGGCACTAAACCTGCGACGGTCGGCTTCAAAGCCAAACCAAACTGCTCTGCGATTTGGTAACCAAACGGCGTCGCGCCCAGCTTAGGCATGGATAACCCACCTGTCGCCACAACTACCGCTTTAGCTAAATACTCGCCTTGACTGGTGCGCACGACAAAACCTTGCTCACCTTGGTCTTCAATGGCCAAAATTTCAGTACGAAGCTGAACCTGCGCGCCGGCCCATTCGCATTCTGTTAGCAGCATATTGACGATGTCTTTGGCGTCATTGAGGCAAAATAGTTGGCCATGTTTTCGCTCTTCAAAGTCAATGCCGTGCCGCTCCACCAGCTCAATAAAGTCTGTACTGGGGTATCGCGCTAAGGCTGATTTTACAAAGTGCGGATTGTCGCAGATAAAATTATGAGGCTCAGCCTTGGTATTGGTAAAGTTGCATTTGCCGCCACCGCTGATCAAGATCTTACGGCCTGCCCTTTTAGCGTGGTCAAGCACCAACACTGACTTACCTCGATAGCCCGCTGTGGCAGCACACATCAAGCCAGCGGCCCCCGCGCCAATAATGATCACATCTTGCTGAACCATGTTTACCTACTTCATTCGACATTATTCCGCTGGCTATTCTACTTGGCTCAAGCAGGAAGTGCGAAAACTATCTTGCTACAGCATTTAAAAGCATCAAAACACATCAAAAGATGACAAAAAAGCGTGGCGCGAAATGGCAAAAAATAATGCGAGTTTATTTTATTATGACTTTATCAGCACAGTGCAGCTACAACAAACGTGTAACACGCAACTGATAATAGAAGAAAGAATTAGCATAAACACTCTGGCTTAACGTGTAACAAAGCACTTACGACTAAACTAATCGTAAGTTATAAAATTGTTAACCAAAAGAGTAAATCAGATTAAAGCGCTACCTAATTTGGTTAGAATAGCGACCATCACTTTATATACAAGTGATAAAAATCATACAGTTCAAGAGGCGAGGCCAATATGAAAAAAATTTTTAAGCAATGCACCCTAGCACTAATGGTGACCGGCGCAATGGGCATCACTAGCGTGTCAGCCGCTGAGCAAGCCGCGCAACAAATTCTGTTTGAAAACGTGAGTATCTTTAACGGCGTCGATAACAAGCTCTACCAAGGCCAAAACGTCTTGGTAGAAGGCAATAAGATTAAAGATATCGATGATGACAACATTACCGTAAATAAAGATGCCACCGTGATTGACGCAAAGGGTAAAACCTTAATGCCGGGCCTAATCGATGGCCATGCGCACATCATGATCAACTATAACTTCGACACTATCGAAAAAAACAAAGATATCACCGATATTTCCATCAATGCAGTCACTGTGGCAGAGCGTTTTTTACAAGATGGCTTTACTTCGGTACGTGATGCCGGCGGCCCAGCATTTGGCCTTGCGCGAGAAATTTCAGCAGGTAATATCGACGGCCCAAGGATCTACCCATCAGGGGCTTTTATTTCACAAACTTCCGGCCATGGTGATTTCCGTGACCGCGCCGACGCAGGCTTTACTAGTGCCCGCCACGGTGATGTGTCC
This sequence comes from Motilimonas pumila, assembly GCF_003596335.1. GTDB lineage: Bacteria > Pseudomonadota > Gammaproteobacteria > Enterobacterales > CBDFNC01 > Motilimonas > Motilimonas pumila. The sequence goes on along the minus strand of NZ_QZCH01000003.1, from coordinate 12,550 downwards.
AACTTTGAGGTGATGGGTATAGGTAACGTTGCCGACGGTGTACCTGAAGTGCTTAAAGCCACCCGCTTAAACTTACGCAACGGTGCGACCCAAATTAAAATCATGGCCGGCGGCGGTGGCTCATCACGCTTTGACCCTATCGACACAACCCAATATTCGGCAGAAGAAACTTGTGCCATTGTCGAAGCAACCAAAGATTGGGGCACTTATGTCATGGCCCATACTTTTAATGACCGTTCGGTGAATCGCTTATTAGACTGTGGCGTGAAATCGTTTGAGCATGGCTTCTTTATTAGCGAAGAAACCATGAAGCGCATCGCCAAAGAAGGTGGCTATGTTGTGCCACAAATGTGGGGGGTATCACCTGATTTAGCCAAGAACCCGCTGATGCCTGCAGAGAAGCTGCCAATGATCAACGAGCTAACCGCCAAGTATGCCTCTTTTGGTAAAGACTTGGTGAAACACAAAGTAAAAGTGGTATTTGCTTCTGATTACGTCGGTGTTAACTCTGATGCCGAGCGCGCGCGTCGCTACGAAATTTGGTGGCGTACCCAGCAATTTGGCAGCAACTTTGAAGTGCTCAAACAAATGACGTCTACCGCGGGAGAGCTGTTGGCCGAATCAGGCCCACGTAACCCTGCTAAAGGAGAGCTGGGTGTGGTGAAAGAAGGGGCTATCGCTGACTTAATTTTGGTCGACGGTAACCCTCTGGAAGATATCTCAGTTATCGGCGGTACCGAGCAGTGGTTTGATGCTGATCCTGAGTACAAAGAAATCAGCTCAATGAAGCTAGTGATGAAAGACGGGGTGATTTACCGCAACACGCTAGACAAATAATCGCCTAGACCAATCAATTATCACATCTATGCGGTGGCACCTTTGCCACCGCTCTTAGGAGGCCAAGATGCAATACCTTAAAACTTGTTTGTTTGTACTGTTTACCGCCCTTAGCTGTCACAGCCTGGCTAACACCTTACCAACTTGGTATTGGGATAACCTGACTCCTAGTGAAACCAACATTGCCAACAACCCATTTGCGGCACTGAGCCAAGACCAATTATACGACGTGGCCACCCTCATTCGCTTTCGAGAGAAGCAGCAAAACAAAGATTACCAACCCAGTGCTGCGCACCAACGAGAAATTACGCAAATTAAAGCCGAATTAAAAGCAGCCAATATTGATGTCGACGCATTGCAACAAGCTCGCCAACGCATCATGGAGCAACAAGCTAACCAAGCGCGCCAGGTAAACCCTGATATTGTTGGCCAAACAGGTCAAATCCCAGGCTTTTTAGTGCCACTGGAGATGACCGACAGCAAAGTCACCCAATTCTTATTAGTGCCAACCGCTGGCGCTTGCATTCACACGCCACCACCGCCGCCCAACCAAATTGTAATAGTTGACTACCCTAAGGGCTTTGAGCTGGTGTCGATGAGCACCCCCATTATGGTGGCGGGTAAATTAGCTCAACAGTCATTTAATCAAGACGTGCAATTCAGTGACGGTGAAGGTGCGGTAGAAGCGCAATACCATATGCAAGCTCAGCACATTGAAGTGTATCAACCTTAATTCGTTGCAATACTTGCCGTTTTAAAGAGGACTATCCATGAAATCCGTCATCCTAGTAGGCAGTTTGCTCACCGCAGCCAGTATGCAACTGCAAGCAGCTAATTTTGAAAGTCCTGACTCGGTAGACAATACCATCGCTGAGCAAAAGGCAGCCCAAAAAACCTGGCGTGAAGACCTTGCCAGTAAAGGCTTGAGTTTTGGCTTAGATTACGTCATGTTCGGCGTCGCATCTGCCAACGGCTCTCAAGGTAACGACGTAGACAGAGCTTCTGGCGTAGCGCGTTTTTATGGCGCGTGGCAGCTAACCGGCAAAGACACGGGCAATACAGGTAGCTTAATTTGGAAAGTTGAGCATCGACATAGCTACACTCAAACCGCACCTAAAAACTTGGCATTTATTGATGATGTGAGTGGCGGCCCAGAGGGCTTAGGCTACGTGGGTATGATAGGCGCAGCTTATAGCGACCAGGGCTTTCGAGTCACAAACCTGCACTGGAAGCAAAAATTTAACGGTGGCCGCACATCCTTAATTGTAGGCTGGCAAGACGTCACCGACTACGTCGATACTTATGCCCTTGGCAGTCCTTGGACCGGTTTTCAAAACTTGGCGTTCCAAACCGGCGCTGGCGCCATGGGGTTACCCGATGACGGTATACTGGCGATATCCGCTGGGCACATGCTCACCGACAACTTTTACGCCGTGGCAGGCATTGCCGACGCCAATGGTCAGTCTGACGATATTTTTGACGGCTTTAATACCGCCTTTAACGAAAGTGAGTTTTTAACCACTTTTGAGCTTGGTTGGACCGCTTCTCAAGAGCAAATATATACCGACAATGTGCACGTTACCGTGTGGGATTTTGGTGAAGATACTCGCCACAGTAATGCGACGGGTGAAGGGGGCAAAGGCATTAACTTTTCAGCCAGCTATTTCGTTACGCCGCAAATCATGCCATTCGTACGAGCAGGTTTCTCAGAGGGAGATGTCGCCTTATACGATAAGTCTATCAGTGTAGGCGTCGGCTATTTTGGCTTAGGTAAACCAACCAATAATCTGGGCTTTGCGATGAACTGGGCTGAAACCAATGAAGTAGCATTTGGCGGCGATAAACAATTTACTGCTGAGTTATATTACAACATGCAATTTGGTGATCATGTGCAAATCACACCAGACATTCAATATATCAAAGATCCTGCTATGTCGAACGAAGACGATGCATGGGTAGTGGGCTTGCGGGCAAGAATTTTTATTTAATGCGTCATTTAGTATTTAGGGAAAAGCCTTGCTGGCTTTTCCCTCTAACACGTATCAGCTTTAGTCTTCTTTATTTGCAACGCTTAACGCTTTAATGCCTTCGCGAATCAAACCGACACCTTCTTTGATGATCAATGCACCAAGACCAATAAACTTCACACACGCATAGATAAACACCACTACCACAATCACTTTTATCACTGCTTGGAAAATCTGGTAAAATTCAATGTTGACTTGGTTTGCCAACTGCTCAGACCCCATCATTAACCAATTAAACAATTCCTGCATAAACGGTGCTTGCGCTGGCATTGTAATAATGGCGAGGGCACTCGGTAGCACGTAGTAGATGAGGTACGCTCCAAGCGCAATCAAAACAGAACCAATAATAGCACTGACCATCAGTCCCAATTTCTGATTAGTGTTTGTCATAATGTTTCTTCTATCCTAAAGATGGTTATTTCATTAACAGTGTGTGAGTATCCCAGCTTATCTACAAAATGAAAGTAAAAAAGGCGACTTTTCAGATCATTGCTGACAAAAAAGTAAAAATGCTATTTAATTCCCATTCTCTATTTCTGCTGTTTAAGGAAACCTCATGTCTGCATTTGCCGAGCTAATTAAGCAAGTTGGCCGCGGAGAAAAAGGCCGCCGACCATTAACTCAAGCCGAAGCCCATCAGGCTATGCAACTGTTTTTAAAAGGCGAAGCTAGCTTATTGCAAATGGCTGTATTGTTAATGTTACAACGTGTCCGTTGCGAAACGGCAGAAGAAGCAGCCGGTTACATCAGCGCCTTGCGCGAACATTTAGACCCGCAATGGCAACAATTGCCTGCAGACATTGACTGGCCCTGTTTTGCCGGCAAAAGACGCCAACCGCCTTACTTATTGTTAGCTGCAAAGTTGATGGCGCAACAAGGCTACAAAGTACTATTAACGGGTCACAGCACGGTGGATTTAGTTAAATTTCAAGTTGTGACCGCCTGTCCACACCTCAATATTGGCCAAGCCACTGACTTTGCAAGCGCCAAGCAATTGCTCATGCAAGACAATATCGCTTACTTACCATTAACGGCCTACTGTCCCGTTATGGATGAACTGCTCGCACTGCGAAGCCAAGTAGGGCTACGCACACCACTCAATACCGTGGCTCGAGCGCTTAACCCCGCAGCGGCACCTTTTGGCATTCACGGTGTATTTCATCAAGGTTATGAAAAAATTCACGCTCAAGCGGCAGCATTGGTTGGCGACCAAAATATGATTTGCTTTAAAGGTGAAGGCGGAGAAAGTGAACGCAACCCTCGCACGGCTTGCCGGTTGTGGGGCGTTGAACAAGGCGAAGTCTTTCAGCAAGAATGGCCAACTTTGCTCGAAGGTGAGTCTGGCAAACACGGTGATATCAGCGGCGAATTTCTCGCAGCGATGTGGCAGGGGGACGTGACCAACAATTATGGTGAACACGCGGTCATTGCCACCACAGCTTTATTAGTAAAACAGCTTAATTTAGTGGGATCACAGGCAGAAGCCATTGATTTGTCGAAGAATTGGTGGGAGAATCGCCATGGCAACTCATAAACTCACTGAATTTATGAATTAATGCAACAACTTAAATCATGTGTGCCATACTTTGTATGCAAGATCTAAGTCACTATATATAACCGGAGATGACATAATGAAACGTAAACTTATGACTGTTGTTGGTGCTACTTTAGCTTTAGGTATGGTTGGTTGTTCTAACACAGCTGAGATTGCAGAACTAAGCGACAAAGTTGATATGCTAACAACTGAAGTAAGCTCTCTGAAAGATCAGCAAGCCGTGTTAGCTGGTGAAGTAAGTGATGCGAAATCTGCCGCTATGGATGCTAGCAGCGAAGCAATGCGCGCTAATGACCGTATCGACAACATCGCTGGCTCTTACTCTAAGTAATGAGTCTTCAGTTAGCATCACCCAAGTGATGCTAACTGCATTTCCCAAGCATCAGCTTTAGAACAATTCCTCGTTATATTCGATTTCTTCTACTTCCTCTACCTGCTTGGTGCCTAAGACTAACGGTAAACCGTTCATTTTATCAAAAGCGTTAATAACCGCAGCTACGTCCGTTTCATGCTCAGTCACAAAAGCAATCATCTCGTCGCTAATTTCTAACTGCTCTGGTTCGCTGTCTTCGGTTTTTGATAATGGTGAATGTACTTCAACAATGATCTCACCGCTGGGCTCAACCGAACGCTTGACAGGCTCGTTGATAATCTTCACCGAATCACCTTGCTTCACCTGATTAAACAACCACTCTATGTTGGGTGGCTCTAAGCGAATACAGCCAGCACTTACACGCATGCCAATACCAAAATCTTTATTGGTGCCATGGATCAAATATTCACCTCGACCATAAGCTAAGCGCAGCGCGTACAAACCTAATGGGTTTTCTGGGCCTGCTTGTACCACGGCCGGTAAAGTAATGCCTTTGGCTGCGTATTCTTTACGGGTATTGGCAGTTGGCGTCCACGTTGGATTAGCCCGTTTATTACTGATAGATGTGGTCATGACTGGTGTAGCACGGCCAATGCGGCCGATGCCGATAGGAAACACGCTGACTTCTTTACCACCGCGGTGGAAGTAATACAAACGCAACTCAGCCAAGTTGATCACTATGCCTTTACGTTTAACGTCGGGCAACAGCATCATGGTCGGAATAATCAGCTGAGTACCGGCCTCTGGTAAGAATGGATCAATACCAGGGTTCGCCTCCATCAACTCCAACATGCCGATACCATAAATACGTCCAATTTCATGGAAGTGCTCGCCACGTGTTACCTCATGGGTTTGCAGCTGCCCAATCAAGCGGCTGCCATCCTCTGGAATAAGGTACATATTGGCTTGTGCTGGCCACGCCAAAATTAGCCAGGTAAAAAAGGGAAAAATATATTTCATTGTGTTCCAGCTTACGGCCGTTGGCACGGCCGGTTTCTTCAATATCTTTATTATGTCATAGACTATCCCAGACTGCCGTTTGGGTAATCCCCTATTTCTAAATAAGCTAAAAAGCTTATCATTAAATCATGAATTCAAGCATGAATTCCTAATCTCTCTTCCTTCTTCGCCGGTATCCTAATACCGGCATTTTTTTGCCTGCAGAAAAGTAACCGACAACGCGCAAATAGTTGCAGCCAAGGCTCACACCTTCTATGATCCGGGCTCACCTAGTTAGGAGCTGTTATGTCTGCTTTATCGATTCGTCAAGCTGAGTTCGTAACTCAGATTTTAAGCCATGTGTTATCTCAATTTACATCATTGGATCGGGCTTACTCCCAACACTTTGCTAATCAAGCCCTTAGCTCAAGCGACAAAAGCCTAATCAGTCAGTGCTGCGGTGATATTATACGCAGGTTAAACCTATTTTGTTATCTCGCTGATGTGCCACAAGATGAAGCCAGCGAGCAGCCGGAAAAACTGCTGACCGTTTGGCACTACCTTCAGCAATTAGACGCCCCTATGCTACTCAAGCAAGCCATGCTTAATCGCGCTGAATTCGACGAACGCCTTGCCCAAGCAAAACAACAATCACAATTATGGCAAGGTTGTCCTGATTGGCTAGAATCTCTTGGTCAGTCACAATTAGGGGCTGCTTGGCCAAAAGAGCGCGAGGCCATGGCACAAAGGCCCGGTCGCTTTATTCGAGTGAACACCTTAAAAACCACTTCACACGAACTGCAAGCTTCGCTACAACAAGCAGGCATTGCCAGTGAGACTGTGGCAGATGCACCTGAAGCTTTAAGCATACTCAGTGAAGGGGCGCTGTTTCAAACTGAGGCATACCAGTCAGGTTGGTTTGAGCAACAAGATGCGGGATCACAGCTTGTTGCCGCTGCTTTAGACGTAAAACCCGGCATGAAGGTGTTTGATGCTTGCGCCGGAAATGGTGGCAAAACTCTAGCCCTCGCAGCAGCTATGCAAGGCCGTGGCCGCTTACTGGCTATGGACGTAGAAGAATGGAAACTGAAAAACCTAAAACAACGGGCTAAACGTGCCGGCGCGCATAATGTTGAAACACGCTTAATCGAAAGCAGCAAAACCATCAAGCGTCGTAAAATGACAGCAGACCGACTCTTGCTGGACGTGCCTTGCTCTGGGCTCGGCGTGTTAAAGCGTAAACCTTTAGCCAAATGGCACGATACCGCCGAGCGCTTAGGTCACTTAACTCAACTGCAACAAGATATTCTGCAACGGTACAGTCAGCTGCTCAAAGTAGAAGGCATTTTGGTTTACGCGACTTGCTCTATTCTACCGATTGAAAATGAATTACAAGTGAAGCAATTTCTGCAAAACAATCCCAACTTCACACTTTTAGAGCAACAAACCATCAGCCCATCTGAGACAGGCTTTGACGGTTTTTATTGGGCTAAAATACAACGCCAACAAGCATGACTTAAGTAATAAAATTACGCTTAATGAGTGTTTCGGTAATAACCCATATACCAGCGTTTTATCACTGAGTTAGATATAATCACCCTTGAAAAACAACTAAGGGGGTGACGTATGAATAAGCTCTTTTTAATGTTCGAAAATGGTTGTAAACATTCATTTTTGTGTTTGCTGCTTTTGGTTGTTTTTATTTGGTTGTCGCCTTGGCAAACCACTCAATTACTCAGTCCATTGTGGCAAGGCTTTACCGACTACATACAACTCCTCATGGTGCCTTAAGTGTGTTTAACGGGCATGCCTGCTAAGGATCTTGGTAAAGTACAGTTTGATACATTAGCCAGCGACCACCGGGCTGGCTAAATGTGCTTTTTTTGATAAAATAAGCAGCCGACCCGTCTAATAAGACACGACCATGCCAGCTCAAACGCCGAGTGAAAAAAACAAAGGCATTATCTTCGCCTTATGTGCCTATACCTTCTGGGGCATTGCGCCTATATATTTTAAAAGCCTTGAAGGTGTTCCCGCTTATGAGATTTTAAGCCACCGCGTTATTTGGTCATGCTTATTATTGCTCGTGATCATTATTGCACTGAAAGGCCGTGCCCGTCTTGTCGCCGCATTGAGACAACCCAAACTTGTGCTTGGCTTATGTTTAACTTGTTTGTTGATTGCTTGTAATTGGTGGATTTTTATTTGGTCAGTCAATAATGACCGTATGCTGGACGCAAGTTTGGGTTATTTCATCAATCCCATTATCAATATTCTGCTAGGTTTTCTCTTTTTAGGGGAACGCTTACAAGGTAAACAACAGCTCGCAGTCGCACTGGCCATGACAGGGGTATTAATACAGCTGGTTACTTTTGGTGCCCTGCCTTGGATAGCCCTCGCCCTTGCATTTAGCTTTGGCTTTTATGGCTTACTGCGCAAACGGTTGGAAGTGGATGCCATGACAGGATTGTTTATTGAAACTACCTTGTTGCTGCCTGTCGCGCTATTATATTTATGCTGCTTTGCCACAAGTGACAGCGCAAACCTGACTCAAAACCCCCTATCATTAAACGTATTATTATTTGCTGCAGGCGCGATAACCACTATCCCACTTCTATTATTTGCGGGGGCAGCAAAGCGAATGGCGCTTTCTACCTTGGGTTTTTTCCAATATATAGGGCCGTCATTGATGTTTATGCTGGCGGTTACTTTTTATGGCGAAACGTTAACCGTGAGCAAAGGCCTCACTTTTGGTTTTATTTGGTCCGCTTTGCTGGTTTATAGCTTGGCAAGTGTAAAGAAAAAGCCGATCAACCTTTAATGAGACACTTTGGCAAATTGGAGCAAGTGCTCGGTCTTGATATCTACGGGTAAATCAAGATTGAGCCAGGTCGTTATCCAAGTTTGATCTTGGCTTTTTAACAATACCGCAAGCACTCGTTCGGCTTGTTGATTGCTCAGCCCCGTTAAGTTTTGCTTAGGTATGTTTTGTTGCTGTGATAGTTGAATCATTACGGGCACAAAGCCTAGCTCACTGCGAATATCTGTAGGACTATTTTGATATAGCTCCTGTAAACGTTCAGTGACGGCTTGTGGATTTTCAGGTTGCCTAAACAGCCTCATCAAATGGGCTTGACTGAGGTTTTGATAAACTCCCAAAGAACTCGCCTTGATCTGCTCATTGAGCCAAATGTCCATCAGTTCATGAAACCCTATTTGTTTCTCTGCCGCTTGCCTTGCTACTAAGTAGTCTTGATATGACTGCTCCAGCTTAGCGAGGTATTGCGAGTCTTGGCTATGCCAATATTGAAACAAACTGATATTGCTCAAACTGTGAGCTTGATTGAGAGGGGTTTTAAATAATGGGTGTATTTGAGCAGCCGGGCCAAATACCTGTTGCGCTAATAAATAACTCTGTAGCAACAAATACAGCTGCTCTTTCTGCTCTGTCGCCTTGAGCGTGTCCACGCTGGTAAGACTAAGCCCTAGCAGCTGCTCACTGAAGGGGCCAAACTCAGGCGCAGAGGTCAGCATCGCCACAAACGTCTGCGCCTGCTGTAAAGGGTCAGCTATTGCCTGAGCCACTTTAATGCCGTCTTTTACTCGCTGGGTTTGAGCAAGGGCTACCGCTTGTTGGCTTTGGTTATCGGCTAAACGGATACCCCACGCTTTACTCAGTGCAGCCACGTCTACCTGAGACTCGGCCAAAGTGAAATACGCTTGAGCACAACTTGCGCGGTCTTTTTGATTTAACTGCTGTTCGAGTAAATCGGTTATCCTCGACGCCCAATATTGCGCATCGTGCTCCGCTTCTACCAGCCCAATAGCTTGGTAGGCTTGGCATAATAACCGTGCTTCAGTTTCTTTTGCGGTTAGGTTTAACAAAGTAGGTAATACTGCCGCCCGTTCGGGATGATCAGGTACCCGTTGCAAACCTTGCCAAATGGTTAATAAACCACGTAGTTGCGCAAATTCAGGCTGCTGTTCATTGAGCCTTAATGCCAAACTAAAATAATCAATGGTTTGCGTGGGCGCAGTAACATGCCCCGCCCCCTTGGCGTTAGCGTGTAAAACCCGCGCTTCGATATTGCTCACATCAAATGGGACGCCTTGACTGAGCTGCTTAAATACTCGAGTCTCAGGAAACTGTTTTTGTAATTTGGAAACATCACTTAAGGCCGAGTAATAGAGCCGCTTTCTTGCTACATCCGTTGTGGCACTTTCGGCTTGCTCTATTTTGTCCAGGGCCAGATGTAAGCGGTCTTCAGCCAGAGATTCTGGATCTAAACACGCCGACAAACTGGCTATAACACAGACTAAGGTCAGCTTTTTTAGCATAAATTACTTTAAGTTATTTTTGGCAACAGGAATAAACCTGACTTCTTTACGCGGTAAAGTAAACTCTTCTGGAAGCTGTGGCAATACCGTCTTGAGATCATCCAAATTTTTAATCGCGTTACTATCAATAAATAGCCACCCTTTATCCTGTTCTCGCACCGCCAAAAGGTAGCTATTTGTTTCAACCCTGCCAGTGCCACTGGTTAGTGCCAGCTCGGTTGGCACGACAACCACTTCGGTGTTAGATAAGTGATAATAGTGCGTCGGTTCATTAATTTTAAGGCCCGCAATTTCAACGCCGCGTTCGTTCAGTAGGCGAACGGCTTCATAGGCAATATCTTTAGCCATGCTCGGACCGCCAATTTTGGCAATCATTTTCGGGTGAGTCATCGCAATTACCCGTTGATAATCGGCTGACATCGTCGCTTTGCTCAGTTCATTAGCTCGCTCTGTAACTTGTGATTTCACTTCATCAGGCACGCTACTGGCTTTTAAAGGCGCAGCAATCGCGAGGGTTAATAAGATCAATATACGTAACATGAAACATTCCTTTGTATTTTATTAAGCATACTTAAACATTGTATCCCTAATACAGCTGTCGCTCATTAAATACAGATCACATAGTTGATATGCCTCGCACTTAGCTTGCTATCCTATTGAATATTGGTTACCAAGCTTTAACAAGGTAGTAAAACTTTTTACTGGCATAGCGACAAACCGGATTTAAATAAACGCAACTAACGACAAGGCACGCCCAGGTAAGTACAATATCGGCGAGTTAAAATAGGAAGTATTATGGAAAAAATATACTTAGGTTGGTTGTTTATAGCCGGCGCTGTGCTTGCATTGCTGCCTGTGGCTTACATGTTGTTTAAAGCAATAAAAAGCAAGGGCTGGCCCACTCGCATGGCGATGATTACTTATAACAGCTTAGCGGTGAAAAAAGCGGGGTATTGGCAAGGGCGAACCGCTTTGGGAGGAGATTTAATTAAATACCGCTACAACGTGGAGCGAGTAGATTACACCGGCAATCAAATTACTGCTGCGGATTTAGTGATCAAATTGATGGTGGCCAGTGACGGCGTACTTGAGCACTACCCCGAACAAACCATGATAGAAGTCGCCTACAACCCCAACAAGCCGCATCAAGCATTATTACAACCCGGTTTGACAAGGTGGAACCTGATACCTCTGATTACTATTTCCATTTTCTTTGCCGCAGGCTACGCCTTAATAAATGGCTTACTTTAGGAGTTTTACATGAGTGATATGAACCATTTTGTGCCAGGCCATGGTAGCGAGTCAAACGTTGCAAGGCTGATGGTGTTAATGTCATTATTTCTAATCATAGTACCAGGAATCATCGCCATCAATTCCGCCAGGCTTCACTTTGGTGGCATAGTAACGCAATCGACCGTGCTTGAAGTTAACAGCGTAACTTTCACTGATGAGGCCACAGAGGAGACTTGGGTGGATCAAATACCTAAAGTATCTTTCACCGCTGAAAATGGGAAAGAGTATCAAGTGGATCTCTTGCCATATATTAAACCGCCTGCGGTCGGTGATCAGGTCGAAATTATCTATCTAGGGTCGGATCCGACAACAGCCCTACCAAATGCCTTTGATCGAACGCCACTTTATGTGTGTATATTCTTCATCGTAATTGGTCTAATTATCTTTATGCGCGCGGCGAAGGCACTACGACAACGTTACTAGCCTTTAGCAATAAAAAGGCAGCGAGAGCTGCTTTTTTTATATCCCAGCATCGAGTCAATACACTTTATGACCGTAAACTGTTAACAACCATAATAGTCAACACAGCTTCCCCAGTTAACCGCAGCGTCCCTAAATACTCATCATTAAATGCTTGCTCCAAGCGAGTGTGACCTTCTCTGTAACATCAGTTTCTTTACCAGCTTGGCGAATGCCCTGAAACAACTTAACGCCAGATACTGGTCATAGTCTATTACCAGTATCTGGCTTACTAATATTGGGTTAACGATGAGTAAGCGTGTGGTGCACATACGCAGGCAGAGTATGGAGGAAAGTGATCCACGAGATGTGCGGATAAAGGAAGCTGACAAGACTGTACCTGATACATACTTATGCAGAGCATGCTATTGCAGACAATATACATATCAGGAACAAATAGTTAGCCGGGGCTGGCACTCATGCAAGAGGCTCAATGGTACGTCGTTAACTTTTCTTCAGGCATAAAAAAAGGCCATCCGTCAGGATGGCCTTTTCTCTAATTCAAAGCTTGGCGGTGACCTACTCTCACATGGGGAAACCCCACACTACCATCGGCGCTACTGCGTTTCACTTCTGAGTTCGGCATGGGATCAGGTGGGGCCACAGCGCTATGGCCGCCAAGCATAAACTTTAATTCGGAAAGCCGCTATCAGTTCTCAAACTTCTCGTTCACAAGCACTTCGTAATTCTTTGGCTTCAACACCGCTTAGGTGTTGTATGGTTAAGCCT
>NZ_QZCH01000029.1 GCF_003596335.1 Motilimonas pumila | reverse complement strand
ATGGTGCCCAGACGCGGAATTGAACCACGGACACGGGGATTTTCAATCCCCTGCTCTACCAACTGAGCTATCTGGGCGACGGAGCGCTATTAAATAGATTTTGATTGCTGGCGTCAACTATTTTTTTAAATTTTCACGCTTATCTGTGCTGTTTGCACAAGCTTTCATCAGTTCGCTAAAAAAAACAGCATTTATGCCATTTTGTGGCGGGTTTTAATTAAATGCTGCCTGTGTAAAACGCTTTTTGTGCTTTGTTCACCTTATACAAATAACGCCTTGATTCTTGCGATGGGTGCTGTTTTGTCAAAGATTGGTAAACTTGCCCACTCGATTGCTGGTTAATCACGTTAGGGGCCTGTTTACGGTCACGATGAAATGTCTTAAACACATTGCCAGCTCCGCCGTTATAGGCCGAAATAATGGCATAACGCAATGAGTCCGGGTCTTTAATGTCTTTCAAGTAACGGGTTTTTAAAATATGCAGATAAGCCGTACCTGTATCTATGTTATTTTCCGGGTTAAACAAATATTCACGGCTCGGCTGTCCACTGCGCTTTTTCACCTTTTCAAACACATCCCTGCCTGCAGTAGCCGGCACCACTTGCATCAAACCATACGCATTCGCCCGTGACACGGCATAAGGGTTAAAGCTGCTTTCTGTTTTCATCACCGCATAAATTAAGCTTTCATCGATGTTATATTTTCGGCTGTACTTTTTAACCAGTTGGGCATATTTATACTCACGTTGAGCTTGGTGGTCTTGTTCCAGCGGAAATTGCACTGACCACACCTTTTTACCGTTGTAATGGGTAGTTGTTAGCTTTTGGTTTAATAAATAATCGGCGTAACGGTTAGCCCGCCATTGCCATTGGATGGGTTTACCGTCTTGGTCTCGTACTTGGCCGTATAAAAAAGGATCTCCGCCACCGAGAATAAACGCACGATCGGAAAATAAGTCCACCGAACTAGGGTCTTCAGGCGTGAGCAAGGTGGTCACTATGGCTTCTTGTAAGTGTTTTTTCGGCGCCAAGGCTGAAATGGTCTCTACCGTCACCATACCACGCTCAAAATCGATTTCAGCTCGACTCAAGTAATTGTCTGTGTATTTGACGTAGTGCTTACTACTGGCAAACTTACCGTCTTTTTGTCCCCAGATTTGATATACCTGACGCGAAAAGTGACCAATGAGGCTCTCAAAAGCTTCGGTATCTTTGGTGATATCAGCGGGGTGTTGAATGTGATATTGCGCCCGAGTGGCCAGGTACTTGTCTAAGTCGGCACGGGTTTGGATCTGACTCGATTGAATCTCTGATTGGGAAGAACAAGCTGCTAATAACACGCAGCTCATTCCCAGTGTCACGTGAACACAGTTATTCAGATGGCGGCGTATAACCTTCGATATCAACGTCCTGTCCTTCAAATAAATACTTAACCATTTCTACTTCAAGCAAGCTACGGTCGTCCGCATTCATCAAATTAAGTTTTTTTTCATTGATTAGCATGGTCTGTTTTTTTTGCCATTCAGTCCAAGCTTGCTTTGAAATATTGTCGAATACTCGCTTGCCTAGCTCGCCGGGGATTAATTGAAAATCTAACCCAGGTAACTCTTGCTGCAAACGCGCGCACAAAACTGTTCTTGCCATCTCTAATTCACCTTCAAGCCATTTCAAATTCAGGAGCGCTTAACAACTTAGAAGTTGCCGCTGCTAAGCCAATTTCCTGTGGATGGGCTAAGTTATACCAGAGTGTTTCCTTAGCTTCCATTACTTGCCGTGTATTCCAGAGTGATACATCGACTAATACCGGCTGAATATCAAAATGGTAGTGGCTAAAAGTATGCCTAAACTCAGGTAAACATTGCTCAGTATACTGCTCGGCGCCAATGGCTTTTAAAATTTCCTGCTGTTCTGTGAGATCCGCCGCTTCCGGAAAACACCAAAGCGAACCCCAGATGCCTGCTGGCGGACGCTTTTCCAGCCATACCTTGTTACCATCACGTACAATAATAAGCCGGGCGCGCTTTACGGATTGCTGTTTCTTCGGCTTCGAATGAGGGTAAGCTTTTGGCTCTCCTTGGGCCCAAGCAACGCAAGTATCCGCAATTGGGCAAGCATCGCATTGCGGTTTACTGCGGTTACAGATCATGGCGCCCATGTCCATCATGGCCTGATTAAAATCGGTTACACGCATTTCCGGCGTATGCTCAATCGCACGCTGCCAAAGGGCGTTTTCTACGGGCTTTTTCCCCGGCCACCCTGCAATGGCATGATGGCGCGCCAACACGCGTTTAACATTGCCGTCTAAAATCGCGTGGTGCTGTCCTAATACTGAAGAGAGAATAGCTCCTGCGGTAGAGCGGCCAATGCCTGGTAAGGCAAGTACTTGTTCAAAGTCGGTTGGAAACTGGCCTTGATATTGGTCTCGAATAACCTGAGCGGCTTTATAAAGGTTTCGCGCCCGGGCGTAATAACCAAGTCCACTCCAATAATGCAGCATTTCATCTTGAGGGGTATTCGCTAAACTGACAACGTCAGGAAATTGCGTCATAAAAGTTTCAAAATAGGGAATCACTGTGGTGACTTGAGTCTGCTGCAACATGATTTCCGATACCCATACAGAGTATAAGGTTTTGTTTTTTTGCCAAGGCAGCGTTTTACGACCATGTTGGTCGTACCAAGCTAAAATTTTGTCCGAAAATAGGGAATGCATAACACGTATTGCTCATTTTTTTGGCCAGCATAAACAAGCAATGGCCTCGCGCCAAGACTATTTTCATTTCTCGTTACGCGCGATAGGCCCTTTCACTCCACTCACCAGGAGGGAGAAACCACGCTCTGACTTGCTAAACAGACATAAGTTTGCATAATGCCCGCTTAATTTACTTAATTACTGGCTGACATTCGGCGATATTTATACAATACGCCCCAACAGCAAAGCCAACACCAAGGTACCCCAAAATGACTGAACAAGAAAAGCCGGAAACAGCTGCTCAGCCAGAAGAGAAAAGAATGCGCCGGATCAAAAGCTACGTCAAACGTGAAGGCCGAATGACGGCAAGGCAAAGCAATGCCATTGAACGCGTGTGGCCCACTATGGGCTTAGAGTATCAAAAACAACTACTGGATCTCAGCGCAGTTTTTGGTCGTCAAGCCCCCATTACACTAGAAGTGGGCTTTGGTATGGGTAAATCTTTGGTTGCCATGGCGCAGGCTAACCCAGAGCGTGATTATATCGGCATTGAAGTTCATGGCCCAGGCGTTGGTGCTTGCTTGGCGGATGCTGAAGAAGCCGGTATCACGAATTTACGGGTTTTTGAACACGACGCGGTGGAAGTGTTGGCAGACATGATCCCAGATGGCAGCTTAGATACCTTTCAGCTTTATTTCCCTGACCCTTGGCACAAAAAACGCCACCATAAGCGCCGTATTGTACAGCCTGAGTTTCTTGCTTGCTTACAACAAAAGTTGGCCGTTGGCGGAATCATTCATATGGCCACCGATTGGGAAAACTATGCTGAGCACATGCTGATTGAACTCAACGAAGCGCCAGGTTTTAGTAACACATCAACAAGCGCGGATTATGTGCCTCGACCAGAATGGCGCCCGTTGACTAAGTTTGAAAGCCGAGGTCACCGATTAGGTCACGGCGTGTGGGATTTAATCTTCAAAAAAGACGCTTAATACCTCAAGGCTAAATCAATCCGGCAGTAATGCCGGATTTTTATTGGCTACCCCGTCGTCATAATTGACGATAATATTTCGCCCTCTCCGTTTGGCTTGATATAAAGCTTGATCGGCCATGTCAATCAAATCATCGGCCATGGTTTTTAAATGGGGCTGACGCAGAACAAAACCCGCACTGATGGTGAGTTGACTGTTCGCTTGCTCATATTCGTGACAAATACCGAGCTTAGCTATCTCGCGCTTAATTTTATGGGTTAACTCCAAAATATTCTGCAAGCGGCAATCCGACAATAAAATAATAAACTCTTCACCGCCATAGCGCGCCACTAAATCACTGCCACGCTGGGCACAGTCGTTTAAGCATTGCGCCACCTGGTAAAGGCATTCATCGCCTCGAATGTGACCATAAATATCGTTAAACTGCTTAAAGTAATCTATGTCTATCATAATAATAGCCACGCTGCGATGCTGACGAATGGCACGACTCAATTCTTTACGATAAACTTTATCAAAGTGATAACGGTTGGCGATTTGGGTCAAGGCGTCTGTTGCTGAAACCTTAGCTAACTCTTTGTTTAACAATGCTAAATCTTGCTGTTTTTGCTCCAGTGCTTGCGTCCGGCGCTGCACCCTTAATTCAAGCTCTTCGTTTAGTTGTTTGAGCGCAAACTCAGCCCGACGTGTCGCCATAATTTGGGCAATGTTTTGACAAAATACTTTAATCACATCTACTTGATGAGCGGTAAATGGCGCTTGACTAAACAGGTTATCCACCACTAAGAAACCCAATATTTTTTGCTCGTCCCATAAACTGAAAACCCCGTGGCTACCGTTACCCACAGGATCTTGGTTGTAATGTAACGTGCAACCGTGATTCACCTCAAAATAATCATGCTCTACCATTCCTCTGTGATAGCTGGGCACGCTCTCAATCGCCTCCTTAAAACCATGCTCAGCCACCACCTGGCCTTGTTGGTTCGTGCCCCAGGTGCCCACAACATAACATTGTGTAGGATCCACCAATAACAGCGCAGCTCTATCTAGGTGCAAAAACGCTCTGCCTAGCTCAATGCTTTTTTTGCATACATTATCCAAGCTGCTCTGTTTGGCAAGCGCTTGGTTAATCTCGTACAGTACATTAAAGTCTTGCTCTTGCTGCATGGCATTAAGCAGCTGTGCAACGCTAGAGCTAAACACGCCTAACACCCGTTTTT
This sequence comes from Motilimonas pumila, assembly GCF_003596335.1. GTDB lineage: Bacteria > Pseudomonadota > Gammaproteobacteria > Enterobacterales > CBDFNC01 > Motilimonas > Motilimonas pumila. The sequence continues at coordinate 49,793 of NZ_QZCH01000029.1, read as the reverse complement.
GATGTTTTAATAACGGGTTATGGCGAATCGAATTGTCGATTTGCAACCAACCGATACAAGTATCTTTGTCCATTAAAAGCAGGGTCAAACGCCACCCCATCACTTGTTTTCCATCAGGGCTCTGTAGGGGCACTGTTTCTGTTAAATCAAACACTTGCCCTTGTTGTAATAATTTCTCAACCCAAGGGTAGTCGGCCAACGATAGCCCGTCGTCAGGCAATGGTTCAACTTGCCCTTGCACGTTGCCGCCATAACTGGGCATTACTTTTTTACTGCTGTCTTGGTATAAATAAAGCGCGACCCTATCCAGTTCAAATTGCGACTGAGAAGTTTCCACGACTCCTCGATATAAGCTGTCTAAATGTTTGATTTGTGACAAATCCATGATGCTTTTATGCAGCTTTTGAGTGAATGAGAGCAAATAGTGGTTCTGATATATGTGCTCGATAACTTCACTTTCAAGATTATGCTTTAGGCTTAATTGCTGATGGCTGTGGTGGCTAAATTCTAACTTTTGTTGTTGCCGGCTAATTTGTAACAAACAAACATGCGCTGTGCTTTGCATCGCGTCATTAAGCAACACAGGCTCACTCAACTTAAGCACTAGCATCAAGTGGGCTTCCACCGCTTGTGGCAGCGCTAATACCAAGTAGTCTTGCTGATTATGGCAAGCTGTTACCATACTTCGTTCATACGAAAATTGACTCGCCAAAGGCTGTAACCAAGCACGTAATTCATTAAAAGCAGCTTCACCAGAGCTTGTACGATGACATAACAGTGTTGCTTCAGGTTCACTTACTTTACTCAACTTACACGAGTCGGAAGTCAGTTCAGCGCAAGCTTTCACTTGCCAGTCACCTACAGGACTAAACCAATAAGCATGAACGGCGGGAAAATAACGGCGCAACAAAGAAAAGGTGGCTTGATATAAGTGTTTGATAGAATCTTGCTGAACGATTTCATCGCAACATAACTTCAGATCCATCGAGTACCATCCTTGAACAAACGCAAAATAGAGTACAAAACACCTTTAAGATTAGTAGATGAAGACAAAAACGCGAAAAAAAACCACCTTGCGGTGGCTTTTTTGAGTCAATCTTGTCATTGCCTTGATACGTTTAAATATCAATCCGCAAGGCTACGTTTAAACAGAGAATGGGTATTTTATGCCTTCGTGATGCTGATAACCTATCACCTCAAAATCGTCCATCGTGACCCATGTTTCAAGATCTTTCAAAGACTTGATATCAGGATTAATCACTAGCTTAGGTGATTCAAAAGGTTCACGCTTTAACTGCACATCTCGCATCAATGGAAGCTGATCTTCGTAGATATGCGCATTGACAATTTTGTGATAGGCCTGGCCTGGTTTGAGGCCGGTGATCTGTGCCATCAGTGCCAAAAGGGTGTAAACCTGAATTTGGTTAAAGTTAAGCCCTAAAGGAACATCACAAGAGCGCTGATAGCTGGTGAGATACAAGGTACCATCCAACACGGAGAAAGTGTGAGTATGCATACAAGGGCGCAAACACCCCATATGGAATTCACCTGGATTGTAGAAAGATAAAATCTCACCACGGTCGTCGATACCACGACATAAATCATCAATAATCTTACCGAGCTGATCGACCACGCCACCATCAGGCTTGGCCCAAGAGCGTCCTTGTACCCCGTAAACACGCCCCATATCATCTTGGCCTTTACGATAAGAGTTATTGAGCCAGGCTTGGTTCTCATTGGCGTTGGCGTCCCACGTTTTGGCACCTAACGCTCTAAAATCAGACGCATTATCATAACCTCGGATATAACCTAATAGCTCAGCAATCGCAGCTTTCCAATAGCTTTTGCGGGTCGTGATCAAAGGAAAAGCTTGATTGGCTACGTCATATTGCAACTCAGCGTTTATCACAGTTAAACAGCGCTTACCTGTGCGCTCATTGTTTACCCAAACACCTTCATCAATAATACGCTGACATAATGCTAAATATGCTTTCATTGCGTGGCCCCTTTAGCTGCTTGCAATGGGTGCTTCTTGTAGGCCCAAACCATAAATGCTCCCCCTAAAATAATCATTGGCAACGACAATAGCTGCCCCATACTCAGTCCTGCCGTTAATAAGCCTAAATGTGCATCTGGCTCACGGGCAAACTCAATAATAAACCTAAAAGTACCGTAACCGGCTAAAAATAAACCTGCGATCGCGCCTAATGGCTTAGGCTTTTTAGAGTAAAAATAAAGCATAATAAACAATACGATGCCTTCTAACGCAAACTCGTATAGCTGAGATGGATGACGAGGGTAAGGGCCTGCATTGGGAAATACCATGCCCCAAGGGCTATCTGTGACCCGGCCCCATAGTTCGCCGTTAATGAAGTTGGCAAAACGCCCAGCACCTAGGCCAACCGGCACTAACGGAGCCACAAAATCAGCAACCGCAAAGAAAGGCCGCTTGGTTTTACGGCCAAACCAAAACATGGCTGCAATCACCCCTAACAAACCACCATGGAAAGACATTCCGCCTTCCCAAATACGAAATAGATACAATGGGTTATCAATAAAGCTGGCGGTTTGGTAAAACAATACATAGCCAATTCGGCCACCTAAAATGACGCCCATAAAGCCATAAAATAACACGTCACTGACTTCATCCTTGGTCCATCCTGAGCCAGGTGTTGCTGCGCGGCGGTTAGCCATCCACAAAGCAAACAAAAAGCCTAGCAAATACATCATTCCATACCAGCGAATAGCCAAAGGGCCAACGCTAAAAATCACCGGGTCAATATTGGGAAAAGACCAGTAGGTTTCAGACATGTTTTTTAAATCCTGACAATAAAGGCTTTATTCTAGCCTGCTTGGCCAGTAAAAAGCACTCAAGTTGAATGTAAAGAAAGGTTATCTTAGCGGCCTGCGCGAACTAATCCGCCCAACCCCTGCTGTTCAAGGTATCGGGAAAACAGCGCCCGCACTTCTGCACCACTATTCAATTGATACGCTTGATGCAGTAATTCTTTTAACTCTGCCACATTCACGTGACGGATCACAAACTTAATACGGGCAATATTATAAGTGTTCATGCTGAGTTTGGTATAGCCCATTGCCAATAATACCGCCGCTCCCAGAGGATCGCCTGCTAATTCACCGCATAAGCTCACTGGTACTTGGTGCGTTTTAGCTTGTTCAATAATAAACTTAAGGGCTTGTAAAACGGCCGGATGAAAACTGTCAAACAGGCCTGCCACTCTTGGATTATTCCGGTCAACGGCAAGCAAATACTGCGTTAAATCATTACTGCCAATGGACCAAAAGTCGACCCGTTGAGCAAGTTGAGGCAGTAGCAATAACGCCGCAGGTACTTCGAGCATAACGCCAAGTTTAGGCTCTCGCAGTATTTGACCTGTATCTCGAATTTGTTCATGTACTTCACAATACGCTTGCTCAATCAAACGAATCGCGTCGTCAACCTCTTGTAAACCGCTGACCATAGGCAGCATGATTTGCAAGTTGTCTTCACCAATGCTCGCTCTGAGCATGGCTTTAATTTGCACTAAGAAAATTTCAGGATGATCTAACGTAATGCGAATGCCGCGCCAACCAAGGAATGGGTTTTCTTCAACAATCGGGAAATAAGGTAATTGCTTGTCCCCCCCTACATCCAAGGTACGCATGGTCACAGGCTTACCTTGATAAGTGTGCAAAATGCCTTTGTAACGCTCTGTTTGTTCAGATTCGGTTGGGAAACTCTCGGTTAACATAAAGGGCACTTCAGTGCGATAAAGTCCTACGCCGTCAGCAAATTCATTAATCGCAATTTCGGTGTCAGCGCTTAAACCGGCATTAAGTAGCATTTCAACCGCTACATTGTCCTTGGTTACCGCAGGGGCCGCCAAGCAATCTTGCATAATATTATCAAGCTCGCGCTCTTCTTCCAGCAAGCCCACGTACTCTTGCAATACCGCTTGCTCAGGCTCAACGTATAATTCCCCGCTGTAACCATCAATAATCAAGGTGCTCCCGGCCATTTTTTCGATTGGCAAAGCCATGCCCATCAAGGCGGGCAAACCTAAAGCGCGGGCCAATATTGCGGCATGAGAGTTAGCCGAACCAGAAACCGAAACAATACCTTTTAAGTGGCCTCTTGGCACATTTGCCAGCATAGTCGCGGTGACTTCCTCCGCCACTAAAATAATATCGCTGGCCACTTTAGCGGTAAAAGCGGTGCCCGATAAATGGCTTAATAAACGTTGAGCCACATCTCTTAAGTCTGACGCACGCTCTCGCAGGTAAGGATCTGACATTCCTTGAAAACGTTCAATATACCCCTCAGCGATAAGTTTTACCGCAGAGGTTGCACTGTAGCCTTGTTGTATCTTACGTTTTACCTCACCACTTAAATCAGCCTCGCTGAGCATTTGCTGGTAAACGTCAAATATTGCCATGGTTTCCTGAGGCAATTGCCCCTTTAAACGCAATGCGATACTAGCAATCTCTTCTTTGCTGTTTCTTACCGCTTGTTGAAATGCGTCTACCTCGTCGGAGATCGTCGTCTCATCGGCAGTTGGTAACGGCTCGTTACTCACTTGTTGCAAACAAATATTGGGGATCACGACATGGGCATTAGCAATGGCAATACCTGGGCTACCAGCAATACCGCGCAATGATTTAATGGTTTTTTTATGCTGCTGCTGAGCAGACACAAGGCCCTTGGCTTGTGCATGAGCGATAACATTCGCCAGCTGCGTCGCTAAGGTGACTAAGAAGGACTCTTCCGTTTTATCAAACTCACGGGCTTGGGTTTGCTGTACAACCAACACGCCTAATACTTGACGTTGATGAATAATGGGCGCAGCCAAGAATGCTCGGAAGTTGTCTTCTTTAATTTCAGGTAAGTATTTAAACCTAGGGTGAGCCTGAGCGTCAGCTAGGTTAATCGGCTCTTCTTTTTGCCCTACTAAGCCAACAATGCCTTCATTAAAAGCAATGCTAATATTGCCTGCGGCGGAGCGCTCTAAACCGTCAGTGGCAGACAAATTAAAGCGTTTTTCACTGGCTTGAGTAAGGTAAACGGAGCAGCAGTCCACAGCCATAACGCTGCGAATTTGTTGAACCAGGATTTGCGCAGCGCTGTCTAGAGAATCCGTGGCGTTGACTTGTTCAACAATGTCCCTTAGTTGGGTTAACACTATCTGCTCCTTGATACCTATATGGCTCGCAACCTTTATTACTGATAGTTACGGCGCCGACGTTTGCCTTTATGCTTATTACGCTTGTCTTTGCGTTTATTGTCATTGTCTTCTTTACGTTTGTGAGGCAAAGCAAAAGGGGCAAACTCTTTCATGACTCGGCGATAAACGTCGCGTTTAAACGACACAACTTGCCTAACGGGATACCAATAACTCACCCAGCGCCAATCATCAAACTCAGGGTGACCACACGCGCCAAGGTTGATTTTAGACTCTTTTGTTTGCAGCGACAGTAAAAACCACTTTTGCTTTTGACCAATACAAACAGGCTTTGAATCCCAACGTACCAAACGTTTGGGTAACTTATAACGTAACCAATTGCGGCTCACAGCAACAATTTTCACGTCATTTTTTTGCAAACCGACTTCTTCAAATAACTCTCGGTACATGGCTTGTTCTGCAGACTCACCATTATTGACCCCGCCTTGGGGGAATTGCCAAGAGTGCTGGCCATATCGCTTGGCCCAGATTACCTGCCCTTTTTGGTTACAGATAATAATGCCCACATTAGGACGATAACCGTCGGCATCAATCACTTATGCACCTATAGGCTTAAAATATAATAAAGCTGATTCTTTCATATAACAGGGATCGCAGCAATCACAAGACTCTTCGAAGCCAAACAAACGCTTGATCGCTCACATATTAATGAACAACTCTTTAAACAAGCAGTAGTTATGCACATTTGAAATGCATTTTTTCATTCTCCAACTAAACGTTATGCACTTTAGCTGTGGTTAACTTTGTGAATAGTGAGTGCCAAACTGATCCATCAAGTTAATATCATACGTAAAGTACGCCTACTACCTAATAACCAAAAACAAAAAAAACAATATATAACAACAGTATAATATTCAACCCGTAATAAAAAAACAAAAAAACTGTACATAAAAACAGTAATAAAGTCTTTATTCACACTGTGAATAACCTATGCTGAGCATTTTTTATGCAATCCGTTTTTTTCCACAAAATTGCAGTCTAAAACCGAAACAATGACGATTCAATTGCTTAAAACATCGCCAAAATTGACGTTAAAGGTAAAATTAGGCGCAGTTATTAACGCAAAAGATCACTTATCCAAGATTTCTGTGGATAAACTTGTGCATGTGAATAGAATTAGTCGTTAATTTCATCATTCTCGGAAAGCGAAGCCAATGTCAAGATAGAAAATAAATATTAAACAAATATAAATCAATAACTTAAATCAAGTACTGAAAATAAATTACCAACCCCAAAAGATGCTCAAAAAAACACCAATTAGTACTGCCTCGCTTTAGTCAGTATAATAGATAGCCTGTCATTGTTATGGATCTCAACTGCTGTGAATATCTCACCACCGAACAATCTTGACCAATTGATGCAACGAGCGCTGCAAATCGCAGGCTTGAGCCTTGGTGAATTAGCGCAGCAACTCGCGATAACGGTGCCTAAAGATCTCACTCGAGATAAAGGCTGGGTGGGTCAACTGATAGAACTTCACCTTGGTGCCAGTGCAGGCAGTAAGCCAGAGCAAGATTTCCCACATTTAGGCATAGAGTTAAAAACGATCCCCATCAACGATGCTGGGCAGCCACTGGAAACCACCTTTGTGTGTGTTGCTCCCCTTGTTAATACTGCCGGTATCTGTTGGCAAAACTCGAACGTTCGTAACAAGCTCACAACCGTGTTATGGCTTCCCGTGCAAGGCAGTAGGTCAATTCCTTTAGCCGACCGCATCGTTGGCTCCCCCCTACTGTGGCAACCAGACAGACATGAACAAGGGCAACTACAGCAAGATTGGGAGGAGATAATGGAACTTATCGCCTTGGGTAAGATTGAGTCGATCACAGCTCGCCACGGTGAGGTATTACAACTAAGGCCAAAAGCGGCTAATGGCAAAGCGCTCACAGACGCAGTTGGATTGAATGGACAAAAAATTCAAACTCGACCACGAGGTTTTTATTTAAAAAAGGACTTTACGGCAAAAATTTTGCAAAAACACTTTTTAGTTTAATATTATAGTCACTGCAGTGTTAAAAAATACTAATATCAGAATCTGCTTTATAAAATTTTGTTTGCCTGACTTAACCGGAGTACACATGCCTGTAACAAAACGTTTCTTAAAATCTAAGCCTATTGTCAAAGTAACTTTTGAAGTTGAAAAAGAAGCTGCGAAAGATGCCGATAAGATATTTCTTGTAGGGGAATTCAATGAGTGGCTACCTATTGAACTACAAAAGTTCAAAAATGGTAAATTCAAAACCGCGCTTGATGTGGCAACAGATGGCCAAACTGAATTTCAGTACCGTTTCAAATTGGTACAACCTGATGGTTCAGAAGTGTTTGATAATGATTGGCAGGCAGATGCTTATGTAAAAAATGAGTTTGGTACTGACAATTCTGTACTCAGAGTTTACCCCTAACACTCTCAGGTAGCGCATCGCCGATGTTGGTTATTGATTGTTCACACAGCTATTGTCTTACTCCATTCAAGACTTTCAGTCGCTGATGCCAAAGCGGTTATAATTATTAAGGTATTGAGTAGGCTTGATAGCTTGTTACACGACCTAATTCAAAAAGGCTGCCTATTGGCAGCCTTTTTAGTATTGCGTGTCGCACAACTTAATTAAGCGTAAACAGGGTTCGCTTTACACAGCTCAACCACTTTGCCTTTAACCTCTTCGATAACAGCGTCATCGTTGATGTTATCAAGTACGTCACACATCCAACCTGCTAGTGCAGCCGCTTGCTCGGCATTTACGCCACGACGTGTTAGTGCAGGCGTACCTACGCGTAAACCTGAAGTAACAAAAGGAGAACGAGGATCGTTTGGTACAGAGTTCTTGTTTACAGTGATATTCGCACGGCCTAGGGCTGCGTCAGCGTCTTTACCTGTGTACTCTTTACCAATTAGGTCAACCAAGAATAAGTGGTTGTCGGTGCCGTCAGAAACAATTTTAAAGCCACGCGCTTTAAATACTTCTACCATGGCTTTTGCGTTATCTAATACGCCTTGCTGGTAAACTTTAAACTCTGGCTCCATCGCTTCTTTGAATGCTACCGCTTTTGCAGCAATAACGTGCATTAGAGGGCCGCCTTGACCACCAGGGAATACCGCTGAGTTTAGCTTTTTCTCAATTTCTTCGTTGGCTTTCGCTAAGATCAAACCACCACGTGGGCCCGCAAGTGTTTTGTGAGTCGTTGTCGTCGTAATGTCAGCAATTTGCACTGGGTTCGGGTATAGACCCGCCGCAACTAGACCTGCAATGTGTGCCATGTCTACGAAAAGGTATGCGCCAACTTTATCCGCGATATCACGAAAACGCTGCCAATCAACAATGCCTGAGTAAGCAGAGAAGCCTGCCACAACCATTTTTGGTTTATGCTCTACAGCCAAGCGCTCAATTTCATCGTAATCTAGCTTGCCAGTTTCTGGGTTAATACCGTACTGAACAGCGTTGTAGATTTTACCTGAAGAGCTTACAGATGCGCCGTGAGTCAGGTGACCACCGTGAGCTAGGCTCATGCCTAAAATAGTATCGCCTGGGTTCAATAGTGCTTGGTAAACCGCCGAGTTCGCTTGTGAGCCAGCGTGAGGTTGTACGTTTGCGTAATCCGCACCAAATAATTCTTTCGCACGGTCAATAGCCAATTGCTCAGCAATGTCTACGTACTCACAACCGCCGTAATAACGCTTGTAAGGGTAACCTTCAGCATATTTGTTAGTCAGTTGGCTGCCTTGCGCTTCCATTACACGTGGGCTTGTGTAGTTTTCAGAGGCGATGAGCTCGATGTGCTCTTCTTGGCGAACCACTTCATTGGTCATGGATTCCCATAACTCTGGATCATAATCAGCTATATTCATATCACGCTTTAGCATCCGTATCTCCTGACTAAATGCAAATTACTTCTGGGGGTATCAATTAAGGCAAGTATTTTACATGCACTGGGTCACATTTCCCAGCGCTAAATGTTGAATAAAATTAATGCCCTCCGTGAAAGGCTTTCATTATTGGTTTTATCTACTTGAAAATTAAGCATAAAAAAAGCCAGCTTTTGCTGGCTTTTTAAGCAGCTTAGGTTTTAAGCTTCTTCTTCAAAATACGTGCCCCAGCCGTCATAAGAGATGTCAAATGACTCACATAACTGCAACAGTACGCTTGTATCTTCAAGAATGGCTTCTGGCGAAAGTTCCATTTCTACCACTACGTCAAAGCTGTACACGGTTGAACCGTCTTCCAACTCAAGTTCTTCTGGATCTGTCACCTCATAGCCTTTTTTAAAGCAGGCTATTGCGGCTTTTTCTAAGGTATCAAAATCCGTTGAAGCAATGTGGTGCTCTATCATGTATTCGCCATCAGGATCACTGCCGTCTTCCAGCAAGCTTTCAATGGTTTCTATGCCTTCTTGTTCAAACTCTTTCAATAACGCGTCAAAATCACTCATGCCTCTTTCCCCTTGGCTGCACCATTGCCATGGCGCTTAGCCTCTTCACTTAGCTCAATATACTTCTGTTCCATGCGCTCTTGGCATAGAGCCATCAGTTCGCGTACGTCTGCTTTTGTGTAACCTTTTGTTTCTATTGGCTCAAGCATTTCCACAATCACTTCGCCATTGTCACGTCGATTCCAATTCACTTGATCATGGGTATCAGAAACCACGGTAGGCACAATAGGCACTCCGGCTTGAATCGCCGTGTGAAAAGCGCCTGTTTTAAACTTCATAAAACCGCGACCTCGGCTGCGAGTGCCTTCAGGAAACATCATTACTGACAAGTGCCCCTGCTTAATTTTATCGGCCACTGTACCTATGGTGTTAATGGCGCGGCCACGGTTATCACGGTCAATCAAAATATTACCGGTAAGCCAATATAGCTGGCCGAAGAAGGGGATCCAAGCTAGGCTCTTTTTACCGATCGAAACCACGCCAGGTAATACGGCGGCGGTTAAGGTCACCATGTCATAGTTATTTTGGTGATTAGCGATATGCACCGCAGGTCCAAGATCGCTGGCATTATGGGGTAAACGCACCACCAACTTAATGCCTAAAAAGGGTGCCGCTTTGGCAAATAACTGAGCAAAGCGAGAAGTGTTTTTTGGATTACGGGGGTTAAACAAACTAAACACCGTGCCAATGACACAAATTGAAATAAAATAAATCGTGAGCAAAATGCCACGTAACACAAACAGCATAAAGGCCTCTTATTCTGGGTTTGGTGATGATGTATTTGCATCATCAGGCAAAGACTCGGTGATTATAGGTTCCACTTCTAAATTATCAACACGTTGCAAGCCTCGAGGCAGTTTATTACCTCTGCGACCACGCTCTCCGGCGTAGTGTTCTAAGTCGTTCGGTTTTAACGTTAACTTGCGCTTACCGGCAAATAAGGTAACGTTTGCCCCTTGCGGTACTAAGGCTATCTTGGTAACAAACTCTTCGCGTTCAGCCACACGCGCAGCTGCAATGCCTATTAGCTTATTGCCTTTACCTTTGCTTAATTTCGGTAAACTGCTGACAGGAAATAGCAACATACGTCCTTCATTGGTAATAATTAAACAATTATCATTGTCGAAGTTAGCAACGGTTTGTGGCGCCATCACTTGGCCACCTTTTGGTAGACTCAATAATGCCTTACCGTTTTTATTACGGCTCACCATATCGGCAAACTGTCCGATAAAACCGTATCCGGCATCAGAACAAATCAGGAAGTTGCTGTCATCGCTCGCCATTATCGTAGCCACAAACTCCATTCCAGGCGTTAGGTTGAAGCGCCCTGTTAGCGGCTCTCCTTGTGAACGCGCTGACGGTAAAGTGTGAGGTTCAAGGGCAAAGGAGCGCCCGCCACTATCTAGAAAGACACAAGGCTGATTGCTGCGGCCTTTAGCACTGGCCAGAAACCCGTCGCCGGCTTTATAACTTAAACCTTGGGCATCAACATCATGACCCTTGGCGCAACGTACCCAGCCTTTTTCTGACAATACTACGGTCACGGCTTCACTTGGCATCAGCTCTTTTTCAGATAAGGCTTTGGCTTCTTTGCGTTCGATGATGGGTGAGCGGCGTTCATCACCGTACTTCTCTGCGTCAGCTTGAATTTCTTTTTTCAACAACGTCGACATTCGGCGTTCAGAGCCAAGTGTCAGCTCTAGTTTTTCACGCTCTTTGTTTAACTCATCTTGTTCGCCGCGGATTTTAATTTCTTCCAGCTTAGCCAGTTGACGCAACTTAATTTCAAGAATCGCTTCCGCTTGGATTTGACTGAGGTTAAAACGACTAATTAACTCTGCTTTAGGGTCATCATAATTACGGATGATCTCAATGACTTCATCTATATTGAGATAAGCTACCAACAAGCCATCAAGAATATGCAAGCGAGCCAGTATTTTGTCTAATCGGTACTGCAAGCGGCGACGCACAACTTCCCTGCGGTAGGTCAGCCACTCACTGAGAATTTGCTTTAACCCTTTCACTTGTGGGCGGTTGTCCAACCCCAGCATATTCAGGTTAACGCGATAGTTTTTTTCTAAATCAGTAGAAGCAAATAAATGTTGCATTAATTGCTCAACGTCCACTCGGTTTGAACGAGGAATAATCACTAATCGGGTTGGGTTTTCATGGTCTGACTCATCGCGTAAATCTGCCACCATAGGCAGCTTTTTAGCCTGCATTTGCGACGCGATTTGCTCTAGCACTTTTGCTCCCGAACATTGATGCGGCAGCGCAGAGATGACCACTTCGCCATTTTCATAGCTGTAAACTGCACGCATTTTAATGCTGCCACGCCCCGTTTGATAAATCTTTTCGATGTCTTTTTCAGGGGTGATTATTTCAGCTTCAGTTGGGTAATCAGGCCCTTTTACAAACTGCATCAAGTCATGGAGTTCGCTTTTTGGCTTTTCCAATAAATGACAACAAGCTGCTGCCAGCTCTTTTACGTTGTGAGGCGGAATATCCGTGGCCATTCCCACCGCAATGCCGGTGACGCCATTGAGTAAAATATGCGGCAAACGCGCAGGCAGTACCTTAGGTTCTCTTAAGGTGCCATCAAAGTTTGGCGCCCAATCTGACGTGCCAGAGCCAAGCTCTGCTAATAGCACTTCAGCAAACTTAGACAGTTTGGCTTCGGTATAACGCATTGCAGCAAAGGATTTCGGATCGTCTGCCGCGCCCCAGTTTCCTTGGCCGTCGACTAACGGGTAACGATAGGAAAATGGCTGCGCCATTAATACCATGGCTTCGTAACAAGCACTGTCACCGTGAGGATGATATTTACCGAGTACATCACCGACGGTTCGAGCCGATTTTTTGTATTTGGCTGCAGCGGATAAGCCTAATTCACTCATGGCGTAAACTATACGGCGCTGCACCGGCTTTAAGCCGTCGCCGATGTGCGGCAATGCGCGGTCCATGATTACGTACATTGAATAATTGAGATAAGCTTGTTCTGTGAATTGGCGCAGCGGTAACTGCTCGACGCCATCTAAGCTCATATCAGCGGCATCCGTCATAACTATTTCCTTTCAATAATCGCCAGGGAATCCTGAAAATTGAGACAAACGCCTACACTATACATGAATCCTTTGCAGGCTCAGTGGACAATTGATGAATTATCGCAGCCAGTGAGGCATTTTTGTGATTTATCAAAGATAAATGACGCCACCTAGTGGCATTTTTGTGTCTGGTCTTGGGTCGATGGCCACGCTTGCTCTGCAGGCATAGGTTTACCGATATAATAGCCTTGAGAGTAGTCAACGCCAAACGACGCCATCATTAATTGTATTTCTTGGTTTTCAACAAATTCGGCCACGGTTTTGTGCCCGAAGTTGTGAGCGATATCGATCAACGCTTTGATAAAAACTTGGTCATCTGGGCGCTGCGGGCAGTCTTTCACAAATGAGCCATCAATCTTAATATAATCTAATGGCAGTGATTTCAGTGAATGGAACGATGAGTAGCCAACCCCGAAATCATCCAGGGCAATTTCACAGCCTAAACTCTTGAGCACATTGATATGCTCAACCGCTTGCACCATATTCGACAAGGCGGCGGTTTCCGTAATTTCAATGATCAACTGCGAGCCATCCACGCCGCGGCTGACAATTGCATGTTTAATTTGCATGATGGCTTGGTCATCACTAAACGACTTGGCCGAAAGGTTAATCGCTAGACGCTGCTTAATGCCCCGCTGATGATTAGCCAATAATTGATCGAGGGCAGCATTGATGACCCACAGATCAAGCTGGGTAATATAGCCATTTTTTTCTGCCGCGAGTATAAGCTGGTAAGGGGAGCATAGCTCACCTTTCTCATCTTGTACCCGCAGTAACACTTCCCAGTGGCCAACCGAGTTAGTTTGATTATTATAAATGGGCTGAAAATGCAGGCTTAATAAGTTCTCTTCAATCGCACGTTGCGCTTTGGCTAGCCAATACCAATCGTTATTCACTTTAGAGCCAACATTTTCTGAGTGATACACTGCTAAGCGATTTTTACCCAAATCTTTTGCCTGATACATGGCTATATCGGCTTTTGAAAGCAGCTCCGACAAGCTAAACCCGTGCTCAGGATAAGCCACTACGCCAATACTGACCGACGCCATGTGAATTTCTTCCCGCCCCGCCACACACACTTCGCTAATTAACTGCAAAATACGCTGTGCTACAACTTGCGCAGCACCGAGATCGACATCCTGTAAGAATATGGCAAACTCATCACCACTGATCCGTGCTAACAAGGCGTTGCTTGGCAACAGTTTTTCTAACGTATTAGCGACTTGAGTAAGCATCATGTCACCGGCCGTATGACCGCTAATATCATTGACGTATTTAAAGTTATCGAGATCCATAAACAATAGACAGCCTTGTTCGGTCTGCTCTAAACGCTTAATGATTTCAATATTAAACATGCGCCGGTTAGGCAACTCGGTGAGCGGGTCATGATTAACCAGCCACTCTAGCTCGTCGGCACGTTGAACCAGTTCACCCTCCAGCTCTTGCAGCTGACGCGACAACGATATACTGGCTTGGCCTAACTCATCCGATTCATCGGCAAACTGTTCCTGCATGCCTTGATCTTCAACGATACGGCGAAACTCTTCGTGCTGAGAGCGGGCCAACAAAGGCAAAGATTGAATGATATGACGGATCCGGCGTAAGGGTTTACGCAACAAAAACAACATCAGTAAGATAGCTAAAATCAGAGCACCCACACCATAGATCACGTTGTTGTAGGTTGCACCTTTTAGTAGCGCATGTAAGTCACTAATATCATTAACAATTAAGAAGTAAGCTTGACCAGGTAAGTTGGTGTTGTAGATTTTGTAGCCACGAAATTCATAATTACGCGGACCAATGTTAACATTGCCTTCCCCGCGATTTACCGACGCGACTGTGAGGTGCTGTTTGAGTAAATTGAAATCGAAATTACGCACCCTACGAGTAAATACGTATTGCATATCGCCGTTGGATTTTTGTTCCAGAAGAATTTGAAAGCTGCTGGCATCAGAAGTGGAAAGCGGCTGCATTTTGTCAAACGGTAAGACAAAAACCAACTGATTACCCGCGCCAAATTTAGCTTCGCTTTTAAACAGTACTTGGCACGAGTTACGGCAAAACACAAACCAGTGCTCACTGTTATGCTGCTCGGCGTTGGCAATCCATAAACGAGTTTGGCGATCTAAGCTCATCTCATTAGACCGAGCAAGCACTTCACCGTTAGGGTCCACCAGCAATAAGGCATTAACCGGTAACGACTTACGGCCACGGATCTCTTTCACAATGCGTCTTAGGTTTTTATCATTGGAGAGGTTGACTGAGCTAATGCGGTTACTGGCCTGCAGTTGGCTGGCTAATGCGTCCACGCGGCTGTAAATTTCTTCGTAATATTGCTGGGTTTGATGCTTTTGGTAGCTAAATACAACGCGCCGCTCTAACTCGAAAAAGTTACTCAGATTGTTGAGGTTTAAATAGGTATAACCGGTAAAAATAACCAGCAGTAACAAAAATGTTACTCCCATTACTTTTTTACCTAAGCCTAAATTAATACCTGATTTCACCGCGACGCCCTAAGCCTTGTGACAGACATATTCAGATAGAATATCCTCCCACTCTAATATATGAGGGCAAAATTCTAGCTGAGAACTTGCCCTCTTCCTAGTATGAAAGTCTTAGAATGTGCGTTTAAAAAGTAGTTATGATGTCATTTATACTTTTTTTGTTAAGTTTTTTAGATAAACAGTCATCTTAGTGTCATATTCAAATCGCACTCATGTCTCAAGCTTAGTCTTCGAATAAAGCTGACGCCATATCACCTTTCTTTTCTAGCCATTCACGACGATCAGATGAGCGCTTTTTCGCCAGCAACATATCCATGATTTGCATCATTTCTTCGCTGTCGTCTATGGTCAGTTGCACTAACCGCCGAGTATTAGGATCCATGGTGGTTTCACGCAGCTGTAGCGGGTTCATTTCACCCAAACCTTTAAAGCGTTGTACGTTAACTTTGCCGCGTTTCTTTTCGGCGGTGATGCGATCTAATATGCCGTTTTTCTCATCTTCATCCAGGGCGTAAAACACTTCTTTGCCAACATCGATGCGATATAAAGGTGGCATCGCGACAAACACGTGACCAGCGGCGACCAAGGCATTGAAATGACGCACAAACAGCGCGCACAACAAGGTGGCAATGTGCAGTCCATCAGAATCGGCATCGGCTAAAATACACACTTTTCCATAACGCAGGCCAGATAAGTCTTCCGAGTCTGGGTCAAGGCCAATGGCCACAGAAATATCATGCACTTCTTGAGACGCCAACACTTGACCCGCTTCGACTTCCCACGTATTGAGGATTTTACCGCGTAACGGCATGATGGCCTGAAACTCTCGATCTCGGGCTTGTTTCGCGCTGCCGCCAGCAGAGTCACCCTCCACTAAAAACAATTCGCTGCGCAACGGCTCTTGGCTGGAACAATCGGTGAGCTTACCAGGCAGAGCAGGCCCTTGCGTGACCTTTTTACGAGCCACTTTTTTACTCTGTCTAAGGCGGCGCTGGGCATTGCTGATGCATAATTCAGCCAACTGCTCAGCCACATCAGTGTGGCCATTTAACCACAGGCTAAATGCGTCTTTAACCACGCCAGAAACAAACGCTGCGCATTGGCGTGACGACAAGCGCTCTTTTGTTTGACCGGCAAATTGAGGGTCTTGGATTTTGACTGACAGGATATAAGCACACTTATCCCAAATATCATCCGCAGTCAGCTTAATGCCACGCGGGATCAAGTTTCTAAACTCACAAAACTCACGCATGGCTTCGAGTAAGCCTTGGCGCAGGCCATTCACATGAGTACCGCCTTGAGCGGTGGGAATGAGGTTAACGTAACTCTCAGCAATACTGTCTCCACCTTCTGGCAACCAGCATAGCGCCCAGTCTGCCGCTTCAGTATTGGCAGAAAAAGCGCCAATGAACGGGCTTTCGGGTAGACATGTCCACTCTTTCACCGCTTCAGACAGGTAGTCTTTTAGGCCATCTTGGTAACACCATTGGTGATCTTTCTTATTCACCTTGTCTTTGAATTTAATGGTTAAACCAGGACAAAGCACCGCCTTGGCTTTTAAGTTATGCAATAAACGCGAAACCGAGAAATTGGCAGAATCAAAATATTGTGCATCAGGCCAAAAATGCACGCTAGTACCCGAGTTACGTTTGCCACAAGTGCCGGTGATCGAGAGGTCTTCGACCTTATCACCGTGCTCGAAGGCAATACTGTATACTTGTCCTTCACGGCGAATATTGACTTCAACTCGACTTGATAAAGCGTTCACCACGGAAATACCTACGCCGTGCAAACCACCAGAAAATTGATAGTTTTTGCCCGAGAACTTGCCCCCCGCATGCAATTTGCAAAGGATTAATTCAACCCCTGACACTCCTTCTTCGGGGTGAATATCAACAGGCATACCGCGGCCATCATCAATGACCTCTAACGAGTGGTCTTCATGTAACACCACAGTGACATTACTGGCAAAACCAGCCAAAGCTTCGTCGACGCTGTTATCGATTACCTCTTGGCCAAGGTGGTTAGGACGCTGGGTATCGGTATACATGCCTGGGCGACGGCGCACAGGTTCAAGACCGTTTAATACCTCGATGGCATCAGAGTTATACTGGTTGCTCATGGTGTTTCCGTTACAATGCTAGAAATTGGACTATATCACTGATATGACGTTCAAAGCCCACAAAAGAATGATCGCCACCAGGCTCTATGGTAAGCCTGCATGCTTGGTATTTTAGCTCAGCTTGACGGTAATCAAGCACTTCATCAGCGGTTTGCAGCAATGCCCAAATATCACTCGGGCGTGAAATATGGGCTACATCCAGCTGTCTCAGCTCAGTGATGTGTTGCTCTGTAAGCACATAGGATTGTTGGGTGTATGGGTTGGTATTGACGCCTAAATATTCTACAAGTAGCTCATAAGGCTTTACCGCAGGGTTAATCAAAACAGCACGGCAATGAAAGTGTTCACAGGCTTTTGTACTCAAAAAACCGCCCAAAGAGCTGCCTATAAAGCCGATATTGGCACCCTGATGGCGGGCCACAATCGACTCAATAAACTGCCAAGCCTGCTGAGGGTAAGCTGGCATTTGGTGGCACTCAAAGATGATATCTGGGCGATGAGTATCAAGGTAACTCTTAACCTGCACCGCTTTAAATGATTGCGGAGAGCTATTAAAACCGTGGATGTAAATAATGACAGGTTGCATTAATAACCTGTGGCGTTAGCATCAGGCACAAAACCCGCATCGATGAGACGGTGTACTTGAGTGTCAACTTCACCATTGGCTTTCAACGTAAGGTAACGCCAACCAGGCTCTTGCTGGTCAAGGGCAAAATCATCACTATTAGGCTTAAACTGAATACAGGTAGAAGGCGTTGCAAGCAGTCTAACCCCTTGATATTGCTTATCCATGGTTTGGTGAATATGACCACACAATAGTGTATTCGCATTGTCATGCTGTGCTAGCACGGCAAACAAATCATCCGCATTTTTTAGACTGTGTTGATCTAACCAGGCGCAACCAGCGGGCACACTGTGATGATGTAATAACACCAACGCATGTTTGTCTGGATACTGACCCAGCGCGCGTTTCAGAAACCCTAACTGTTGTTCAGAAACTTGACCATGAGGTACGCCCACCACTTGAGTGTCCAATAACACCAACTGCCAGTATTCAGAAATAATGTGTTTGCAAGCTGAAATACCCGCCGCGGCAAACTCGGTTTGTAAGGCAGGCTGGAAGTCATGATTACCTGGTAACCAAAAGCAAGGCGCACTTAATTTTTTCGCCTGCTCGGTAAAGACACGGTAAGATGCTTCCGTGTGGTCTTGAGAGATATCACCCGTAGCCAATACCGCTTGATATTGCTGAGACTGCGCCAACACAGCCTCCATTACAGCTAAGAAACTGTCGCGAGTATTGACCCCTAGCAGCTCGCCATCTGGCTCACTGTACAAATGGGTGTCGGTCATTTGCAGTAAGGTTAAATCACCTTGTTTGTCTGTCGCTAGCTGTAAAATCTGTTCAGTCATTCGCTTTAAAAATTTGCTGGCGGCAATAGCCATGTTCGATACAAAACTTTAGCCATTCGGCTAAGAACAAGTTCACTTGAAGTTTTTCGTCTTTGTGGTGCATTTTATCATTTGGGTAATCATATTTCGGCTCCAAATAATAAATATGTTGACTAGCACACACTTCCGCTAGCCTTGCGTCGTGATAAAGTCGTACCCGTATCACTGGCATCATATAGTGAGGTTGATTTTCCGCTAATTGTTGCACTTTTAGTAAACTGGTATAAGGGCTCTGCTCTAGCACATGAATTTGATAATGAATGCCCTCACCCGCAGAAAAATCAAACCCTTGACGCTGGGTAAAGTTAGCCGGCAACAAATTGATCAACTGTATGTAGTTGGTCTCACACAAGCGCATAAATTTGCCAAGGTTCGGCGTGTATGCTTGTTTACCCTTTATGGTCACAGCGTCCCCTTAAGCCGGAGCCTGGCTTTGCCAAGTCCGTATTACCTTGTCTAAGTTTAGTTGCAGCCATTGTAACGCAATCACAGTGGCAGCGTTATTGATAACGCCTTGTTCTAGTAATTCATTGGCTTGGGTGCGACTGACAACTTGCACGCGAATATCTTCACCCTCTTCCTCTAAACCATGTATTCCTTGCGCTTGACTGCTGTCCACCTGAGCCACAAACAAGTCTATTTTTTCTGTACAGCCACCAGGACTCACTAAATAGCTGAGCATTGGCATGATATTGCTAATGACGACGCCGGCTTCTTCCTGCGCTTCACGCTCTACCACTTCTGCAGCCACTTCTCCTGGTTCAATAATGCCTGCCACCATTTCCAAGAGCCAAGGTGTATCACTTGTTTCGAGCGCACCAAAACGAAATTGCTCAACCAACACAAAGGCATCTGCTTCTATGTCAAACAACAATACCGCCGCGGCATGGCCACGTTCAAAGATTTCACGCTCAATTTCAGGGCTCCACCCGCCGGCAAATAGCCTGTGCTTAAAGCGATAACTGTTTGCCTCGAAGAAGCCTTGGTACAATTTTTTCTTTGAGATAATTTCAACATCGTCTTTGTTAAAACAGTTATTTTTTGTTAACTCTGGCTTCATGGTTTACATAGTCCTGAAAAGGTTGATATTGTTGCAGCAGTTATGACGTAAACTTTTAAAGTTTGCGCTATTATATGGAAACAGCAGTCCATACTATAAAAAACATGGCGAGGATCATAGTTGCCATGACTGCAAGACCATAAACTCGTTTTCATCTCGCTGCTATTGGTGAGACAATTTTTATACTTAAAACATAACCATTACAGACGCGCGAGCCTGTGAAAGGAAAGGTTGAAATGAAAAAAACTCTGCTTAATGTCGCCACTTTGGTGGCTTTATCAAGCCTAAGCAATGTCTCATTTGCAGATGATATCGAACAAATCTACGAGCAAGCGAAAGTAAAAGATCCACAAATTTTACAAGCATTAGCAGATCGTGATTCAGCTTTCGAAAAAGTCAATGAGAGCCGCGCCAGTTTATTGCCTCAAATAGGCTTAGGCTTGACCGCAGGTTATAACAAAACCAATAAAAGTGACCAAGGCACCAACGCTAACTACGGCGCCAACGTTTCATTAAGTCAAGCGCTGTACCGTCAAGATTACTGGACCACGCTAACCATTACCGAAAAAGCGGCGACCCAAGCAGACACGGTATACGGCAATCAAACTCAGCAATTAATCCTGCGTACGTCTCAAGCATACTTCGAAGTATTACGAGCAACTGACGCCTTATCTGCGGTAAAAGCAAACAAGCGCGCGGTGTCTCGTCAACTTGAGCAAACCAAACAACGATTTGAAGTGGGTCTCACGGCGATCACCGACGTTCATGAAGCCCAAGCTGAACATGACCGTACCTTGGCAAATGAAATTCAAGCGCAAAACACCTTGACCAATAGCTATGAAGCGCTGCGTGAGCTTACCGGCGTTGAGGTTAGCAACATCAATGTGCTTAATATCGACCGTTTTGACCCTATGATGCCAGATGGCAGCTCTGCCAATTGGTTATCAAAAGCTGAAAACGAAAACTTAGCCTTGCACACTCAACGTATTGCCAAAGACATCGCCAAAACACAAATTGAACTCGCAGAAACAGGCCATCTACCAACTGTCGACTTAGTTGCAGGTGTTGGTGTTAACGGCACTGATTACAAAAATGACTTTACGCCTGATGGTGACCTCACCAATGGCAACATAGGCGTGAACTTCAATATGCCCTTGTACACAGGTGGTGCCATCACATCTCGTGTTAAACAGGCACAATTCAATTATGTTTCCGCCAGCGAAGAGCTAGAGAAAACTTACCGCAGTGTTCAAACGCAAATTCGCAGTAACTACAACAACGTGGCAGCATCTATCAGTACTATCAAAGCCTATGAGCAAACCGTAGTGTCTTCTGAAAGTGCGCTAAAAGCCGTTGAAGCCGGTTTTGAAGTAGGGACGCGTACCATAGTTGACGTTTTAGACGCCACCCGTAAACTTTATGAGTCTAAAGATCTACTGTCTAACGCGCGTTATGACTACATCATCAGTATGCTCAACCTAAAATACGCCGCAGGCGTGTTGTCTGAGCAAGATATCCAGCTGATCAATGCCGGTTTAATGGTTGCCAAAAAGTAGCCTGTGACGCCAAAGCAATAAAAAAGCCGCCTGTTGGCGGCTTTTTTATTGTTGTTAAATCACCTGAAGCTGAGCCACAACGTTAATCTTGGTGACGAATCGCCTTGATGATCTCTGTGGTAGAACAACCGTTTTCAAATTGCAACACCTGCACTTCGCCACCATTGGCTATCACCTCTTGCCCACCAGCAATGTCTTCGGGCCGGTAATCGCCGCCTTTGACCAATAGGTCAGGCAGCACACCCGCAATCAGACTTTGCGGTGTAGGTTCATTAAACGGCACCACCCAGTCTACGGCGCCGAGACCGGCTAACACCGCCATTCTCCGCTCTAGTGGATTGACGGGTCTACCATCACCTTTCAAGCCACGCACAGACTCGTCTGAGTTCACCGCGACAATCAATCTGTCACCCAGCTCTCTGGCGCTATTCAGGTACGATACGTGACCCGCATGAATGATATCGAAGCAGCCATTGGTCATCACTACCTTCTCACCACGTCGATGAGCAGCATTTACCGCCGCCATAAGCTGACTTTGCGATACTACGCCAAAGCCTGTTTCTTGTTGCCCATAAACAGCATTGGCCAATTCAATTGGGCTTACCGTTGATGTACCAATTTTGCCAACTACAACACCAGCGGCAACATTGGCTAAGGCGCATGCAGTTTCCAGTTCCGCGCCAGCAGACAAGGCAGCAGCTAACGACGCAATCACGGTATCGCCAGCGCCTGTCACATCAAATACTTCCTGAGCCTGCGCCGAAAGGTGTAACGCGTCCTGCCCTTGACGAATCAAAGTCATACCGTGTTCACTGCGTGTGACTAATAGCGCTTTAATGTCAAATTGCTGTAATAATTGCTGGCCTTTGCTCACGATTTCCGCTTCGTCATTACAATGGCCGACAACGGCTTCAAACTCTGAATAATTAGGCGTTAATAAATCAGCTCCGCGATATTTCGCAAAGTCGCACCCTTTAGGATCGATCAAGACCTGGGCACCGGCTTGCTTGGCCAAGGTAATCATGTCACTGACTTGGTTTAACGCGCCTTTCGCATAATCAGAAAATACCACGACTTTAACTTGCGGCAGCTGTTGGCGAATACGCTCAAGTAATGGCTCACAATCAAGCCCCGCAAACGATTCTTCAAAGTCGAGCCGAATCAGTTGCTGATGACGGCTTAACACCCGTAATTTGGTAATGGTAGGATGACTACTAACACGCTCAAAGTCTGCGCTTATTCCCATGCTTTCAAGGCTGCGGGCCAGGTTTTCAGCGGCTTCATCTTGCCCCGTTAGGCCGACAATAGTAGCTTTGCCACCCAAAGCCGCCACGTTTAAGGCCACGTTAGCTGCGCCGCCAGGGCGCTCTTCTATTTGCTCAACCTTGACAACAGGTACTGGAGCTTCAGGGGAAATTCGGCCCGTAGGGCCATGCCAGTAGCGGTCTAACATTACGTCGCCAACCACTAAAATGTTGGCGTTATCAAATTCAGGCAGGGTAATTTTCATTCATCACTCTCATTCTCTAAGCTACTCTCAGTGTATCACAGTGTAGAAAAAACTTAGCCACTGCAAAACAATCGCTGTTAGAATATCACGTTATATTTTTGATGCTTGTTCAATAGTTTGCTGCGCACTTGCGCCTAAATAATGGTCTAAATATCGATGAGTCAACCACAACTCGAGTTGCGTTTTATACACCCTAAATATTGGGGCGTTTGGTTAGGAATATTATTCATGGCGCTGGTGTCCTTGCTGCCATATCGAGTCATGCTGTTTTTGGGTAAACACTTAGGTCGCTTTGCAATGAAACGCATTCATTCGCGGCGTAAAGTGGCTGAACGCAATTTAGCTTTATGCTTTCCTGATATGCCTGAGAGTGAAAGACAACAATTGCTGCAACGTAATTTTGAAAATACTGGCATTGCACTGTTTGAGATTTGTATGGCTTGGTTTTGGCCTGATTGGCGAGTTCGCAAACACCTACAAGTAGAAGGGCTTGAGCATATCGAGCAAGCTCAAGCAAAAGGCCATGGTGTGATTTTACTTGGCGCTCACTTTCTCACTCTGGAAATTAATGCCCGCAGCGCTGGCCTTAACTTTGAACCGACAGGTGTCTATCGCAAGCACAATAATCCACTGCAAAACTTTTGGTTTTATTGGGGAAGAAGCCGCTCTTTAAGTCGCGGTATGATTGACCGAAGTGATTTCAGAACCATGTTTAAAACACTCAAAAATAAACAGATCTTATGGTATCCACCCGATCATGACTACGGCCGCCGACGCTGCGCCTTTGTGCCTTTTTTTGCTGTTGATAAAGTGGCTACCGTGACCGGAACTTCTGCATTAGCCAAAATTGGAGACACGGTCGTGATTCCCTTTTTCATGCAACGCCTGCCAGGAAATGCAGGCTATAAAATGATTGCTAAAGCGCCGCTGCAAGGTTTTCCAACCGCAGACCTAACAGCCGATGCTGCTCGTATTAACCATGAAATAGAACAAATGATCTTAACTCAGCCAGACCAATACATGTGGCTGCACCGCCGCTTTAAAACACGGCCAGAAGGTGAAACGTCATTGTATAAATAAATATCATTGTCAGGCCTGAAAAAACGGCGCATCCGCGCCGTTTTTTATTCTCATGATTCCATACTTACAAAACGCGGTTTACTTCGCGTCAATGGCAGGGTAATAGTCTGCCACGAGCTTATTCCATAACGAGACGACTTGGTCGCGGTCTTGAGCAAATAAGTCACTTGAGACGATACGCGTTTGCTTATTGAGCGTTAACCTATGCGCCGCGTCGCGGATATGGCAATAACACTCAGACAATAATGCGCCTTGCTCTGGCGTCAGTAAGCCTTGCTCAACGCAAGTTTCAAAAATACGAATATTATCAGACCAGTTGGCCATAGCCGGCGCTTGGTGCGTGTTTGCTAGCACCAAAAACTGCGCGATAAATTCGATATCAACCATGCCGCCGGGTGATTGCTTTAAATCAAATTGGTCTTGTTCACCACGCAGTAAGTGATCGCGCATCTTTTTACGCATGTCTACCACATCTTTTGCCAGCTCAGCTTTGCCTCTTTCTTTAGCCAACTGACGTAAACGAACCGCATCAAAAGCTTGATGGATTTCATTGTCACCGTACACGCAGCGCGCTCGAACCAGAGCTTGATGCTCCCAAGTCCAAGCGTCTTTACTCAAATATGCGTCATAAGCCGCAAGCGAGCTCACCAACAAGCCAGAATCCCCTTGTGGTCTGAGGCGCATATCGACTTCATACAAGATGCCCGAGGACGTGCGACTGCTAAATAAATGTAAAATACGTTGGCCTAAACGCAGGTAAAACTGTTTATTGTCGATTTCTTTTTTACCATTGGTATACCCAGATACCTCGGTATCATGAATAAATACCACGTCCAGATCTGAACCATAACCCAGCTCTAAACCACCCAGTTTACCGTATCCTAAAACCGCAAAGCCGCGCCGTTCAGAGCCGATCAAGTTGGACGGCTCCCCATATTTTTCAACCAATTGGAACCAAGCAATATTGACCACGTATTCCATAATGGCTTCGGCTAAATAAGTTAAGTGATCACTCACCTTCATTAACGGCAATGCACCGGCGATATCAGCAGCGGAAATACGTAAACGCTGAATTTGCTTATACTGTCGTAACCCTTCCATTTGCTGTTCCATGTCTTCTTCGGGGATCCGCAACATGTATTGGCGAAGGTCACTTTTATATTCTTCGATAGGCGTAGGGTTGTACAAATGCTGAGGATCAAGCAGCTCATCAAGCAATATGGGATGCCGTGCCAACTGTGCAGCAATACGTGGGCTGGCATCACACAAACGAACTAACTGCTTTAGGGCGCCATGATTTTCGTTAAGCAACTCAATATAAGCGGTCCGCGTCATCACTTGAGTTATCAAGGTGACCAAGCGGTCCATTAGCGCAATGGGATCTTTCTTTGATAGCACTTTGCAGGTTAACGCTGGCATTAATCGTTTAAGGTTTTCTCGCCCTCTTGGGCCCACGGCTCGGCGCTGCGCTTCTTGCTTAAAGTTCACGATCAAACGGTGGCATTGCTCTGCGTCCTGTTGCGACAAATCATAGTCCGCCAACAAGGCTACTACCTCGTCTTGCTCTAATTCATGCAACCATAGCTCAGTAATGCGACCGTCTTGTTCCGATTCGTCTTGCTCTTCATCACCTACCACCCAGTCAAACTCTTGGTTAACTTGCGCCATCACGCCCGTTAGCTCTTGGTAAAACGAGTCCCAATTAGGAAAACCCAACGCACTAATCAAACGGTCTTTGTCCAGATCATTTGTTGGCAAGGTTTGCGTTTGCTTATCGCCAATTTGTTGTAATACGTTTTCTACTCGGCGCAGCATCTGATAACTGGCAAGCAAATTATCGACTCGCTCAGTAGGCATGATATCAAGATCTTTAAGGGCGTTAAGGGTTTGCCTCAAACCTTTTTGCTGCAATAAGGGCTCTCGTCCACCGCGGATCAGCTGAAAAGCTTGTGCAACGAACTCCACTTCACGAATACCACCCGCGCCCAGTTTAATATTGTCTTTTAAACCTTTTCGTCTCACTTCAGCTGAGATCATCGCTTTCATTTGACGCAGAGATTGGATTGCGCTGAAGTCAATGTAACGGCGAAACACAAAAGGTCGTAATAAGGTTTCTAATTCGTGCTTATAAGGAGACTCAGGCCCAATCACACGCGCCTTTACCATGGCATAACGCTCCCAATCACGACCTTGGGTTTGATAATAATCCTCAAAAGCAGCAAAGCTCATCACTAAAGGTCCTGACTCGCCGAATGGCCTTAAACGCATATCCACCCGAAATACAAAGCCGTCTGGCGTAACCTGATGCAAGGCTGCGATGACCTTCTGACCCAGACGAATAAAAAATTGCTGATTCGCCCATTCTTTTCGCCCCCCTTTGGTGACACCGTTTTCAGGGAAAGTGAAGATAAGATCGATATCAGAAGAGAAATTCAGCTCTTTTCCGCCCAGCTTTCCCATCGCTAAGATATAAAATGGCTGTTGTTCACCTTGATCATTTTCCGGTTGGCCTTGGCTCTTAACCAGATCTTGGTAAGCCCACTGACTGGCTTGCTCAATTAGCGCGTCAGCTAAACACGACGTGTGACGCAAACTTTCGTCTAAATCAGCCAGGCCTAGCAACTCACGCCAAGCAATAACCACCATGTGTTTGCGGCGAAATAAACGCAAGCAACGATGAAACGCCGCTTCTTGGTCACATTCACTTAACGCCTGCGCTAAGCTCTGCTCGATAATTTGGCAACGCTGAGATTGCTCAAACAAACCTTGCTCAAAACACTCCAGCAACAGTTCTGGCTGCTGCTGGGCACTATTGGCAATAAAATCACTCAAACCAAAAGCTTGTTTGATTTGCGCCTGCTGAGCAGGGCTAAAGACGGAGACATCGGTTAATTCGGCAAAACGTTGAAATTGTTGTTGGGCTATATCGGTCAGTTGCGTCATATCGTTTCTACTCAAAGTGCAGGCTAGATAAAGATGCCTTCACTCTACCAGCTAGCAAAGGTTTGTGCAGCATTTTGGAAATTAATCAAAAGATTAAGCTTGAAAAAACCCACCATAAACAAGATATTCATTAGGTAGCAAATTGCGCTGATAAAAAATTCACATTCGCCACTTGACATATTATGTCTAACAACCTAAAGTTTAGCTCACAGACATAATATGTCTACAAGGAGACTTAATGAACATCCACAAAATTGCAACCTACTTAAATGGTCTAGCGGATCATTCTGATACCGGTTTAACGTTTGACTGTGTACCTATTGCCGGCGACGTAGACGTATTACGAGTAGACATTCAAGGACGTGAAGAAATTCCAGTATTTATTTCTGTCACAGGCGATCAAATCTTATGTATTTCCTACCTTTGGGGTGAAGATGAGGTGATCGAAGGTAAGAAACCAGAAATGATGGAAGCGATGCTAGAAATGAACATTCCAATGCCATTGTCTTCATTTGCTCGTATCGAGCAAAAATATGTCATCTTTGGCGCATTAGCAGAAAGTTCTTCGTTGCAAGATATTGAACATGAAGTCAGTGTTTTAAGTGATAACAGCCTTGAAGTTATCAGCGAAATGTCAGACTACCTCAAGTAACGCTTTAAGGAGTAATTAATGAGTATTTTAAAGAAAATTATCACCGCTGTTCGTGGTGGCGCACGTGAGGTAGGCGAAGAAATTGTCGACGCTAACTCAACTCGAATCTTCGAACAGGAAATTCGTGATGCAGAAAACCACCTGACCAAAGCCAAACGCGACTTAACGGAAGTGATGGCCAAGCAGATGCAAGCCAACCGTGAGCTTGAACGTCTCAAGACAGACATCACAGAGCACGAAGGCTATGTTTCGCAAGCGCTAAGCCAAGGTAATGAATCATTGGCGCTAGAAGTCGCAGAGAAAATCGCGCAACTTGAACTTGAGCTACAAGAGCAAACTACCGCTCACGCTAGCTACGATTCAGCGGCGACACGCTTGAAAGATTTAATCAAGAAAAGTGAGCGTCAAGTGGCAGACTATCAACGCCAGCTTAGCATGGTAAAAACGACCGCCAGCGTACAAAAAGCTACGGCCGCTATCACAGACAACTTTACTTCAAGCAACTCTAGCTTGTGCAGCGCAAAAGAGTCTCTTGAGCGCATTAAGCAAAAGCAAGCGATGTTTGATGATAAGCTCGCAGCTGCAGAACAACTGCAAGCAGAGTCGGGTGACCAGTCACTCAAAGACAAGCTAAAAGATGCCGGCATCGGCCAGCAGCAAAGCAGTGCTAACGCTGTTCTTGAGCGGCTAAAAAATAAAGGCTAATTCGCGATATTAGCGAACTAGGTGGCCTCGGCCACCTATTTTTGTTTCTAGCCCCTTAACGTCTAAGGAGCCTTAATGAGCTTTCTCAAAAAATTATTTGGTAAACCGGCTGAAAAAATTGGCCGCGAGTTAAGCCACCCGCAAGCCTTGCAAGTGGGTGATTTACTGCAAATGAGCGACAGCTTCGCTTTGCCTGAAGCATTTAGAAAACAACAGTTTGAGTTGTTAGAAGTACAAACACAAGAGTTTGAATTTCGCCAACAAAGCCGACTAATTTGTCGTGGTGCATCGCAGCAAGATGTCTTTTTGTTGCTTGACGAAAAAGATCGCGATCATGTTGGCTTAAGCGTGTTACTGCGCCGTGCAGACGTTGAAGCCTTGTTCGATATGGACGCCTTTGCTGAGATTTTTGATGAGCCTGGGTCAGCAAACCTAACTCCTCTAACCCAAGACTCGCCGTTTGGGCCTATGATCGCCAACAACTACGTTCAGCAAGACTTTGCAACCCAAGGTTATTTCCACGACCAAGATTATCGCGGTCAAAAACCACCCGCATTCACAGACCAGGCCCATGGACGACAATTTGAGTACTTTGCATTATTTGGTGAGCAAGAAATGCGTTGGCTGGAAATTTATGTATTCGAAAATGGTGATACCGATGTATACCTAACCTTGAAACGTCCAGTCACAGACATTGCTGAGCTTTGGCCAAAAAGTTAAAGGAGGCAGTCATGAGCGAAAGAAAACTGCCCGCAAAATGGCAACAATCAGCCAAAGCCGCCAAAGCGGTACAAGTGGCTTTTGACATGGATGAAAAGGTGCAATATTGCATCCGTAAACAAGCGTTAGATGAAGGCATTAGTCCGTCAGATCAAATTCGCCATATTCTGGAGTTACCTGTTAACCGTAAACCCAAACGGCCACGTCTCACCGTGTCCCTCAATGGCGAAGATTACGCGCGTTTAGCCGAGCGTTACAGCCTGGAGCCGGAGCAGCAGCTGGAAATCAAGCGAAAAGTGATGGAAGAGTTGGCTGACTACACCGGTCAACAAGCTGAATAGCAGCGTGTATACCAGAAAGAAAAAAGCGCCCAATGGGCGCTTTTTTATTGCTATTGAGTAGCAATGAATTATGACACTTTAAAACTTTTTATCTCATTGGCCAGAGCGTGCGAATGGGTTGCGATGATACCAGCCATTTCATTGAGCTCTTTTAATACCGTCACAGAGCCCTCAACTAACTCTTTCACTTCATTAATGTTGCCATTCATTTCTTCAGCCACACAGGACTGCTCTTCCGAAGCAGAAGCAATTTGATTGTTCAAGTCGGCAATGCTTTGTACTTGTCCGGCGATAAAGTCTATTTTATTGCCCGCTTGTCCAACTTGTTCCACGCTGTGGTTAGCTTCTTCCACACTGGTGGTCATCAGAGAAACCGCTTGGCTAGCACTTCGCTGCAACTGCTCTATCATCTGTTGAATTTCTACCGTTGCTTCTTGGGTTCGCTGTGCCAAATTGCGCACTTCATCTGCCACCACCGCAAAACCTCGACCTTGCTCACCAGCCCGCGCCGCTTCGATGGCTGCGTTAAGTGCCAATAAGTTAGTTTGCTCAGATATGCCGCGAATAGTGTCAACCACGCTGCCAATGCTAGAGACTTTTTCTTCGACTTGATTAACCGCTTTAGAAGATTCATCAATATTGCTTGAGAGCGAGTTAATTGTGCCTATGGTCGACTCCACATAGCTGTTACCTTCTAGCGCAACTTGATTCGCTTCAATGGTCGAAGCTGAAGCTGTCGCAGCACTATTGGCCACCTCTTTCACCGAATTAGTCATTTGGTTCATGGCGGTGGCAAGCTCTTCCACTTGAGAAAACTCTTCTTCAATCGACTCTTGCACCGCTTCCATACAAACGGTGAGCTGGTCAGAAATATCCAGCAATTCTTCAGAGGAAATATTTTGCTGCTGCAACAAGGCTTTCCAATTAGACACCGTAGTGCGAATACCGCTAGCAATGGAGCCAAATTCATCGTTACAAGTTAAATTCACGTGTTCGGTTAAGTCTTTATTTGCCAATGCATCTAGGCCTAGCGTCACCGCATTGACTTGCTTTAACATCAATTGAGCCACCCAAATAAGCAGTACAACAAACACGACAATAAGTATCACGGTTTCCATAATACCGCGTTGGATTACGCCCCAATAAACCTCATCGACTTCTTGACTATTCACCGCAGCGGCTAAACTCCATGACCACAAATCAAAACCTTGTGTGGCGATAGTGACAGATTCTTTACCAAGCTTGCTACTCAATAAGCCTTGACCATTACCGGCTGATATCTCTAGTTGCTGCTGCACACCATCAAAAGCAGAAAATGCTTTTTGTCCTTCTAGGCTGCTTTGGCCAGGAAACAACAATGCCACGCCATCTTGCTGCAATACCCAAAAATGGCCATTGTTGGCCCATTTCATATTCGCTAATGTTTCCAACGCAAAAGCTTTAGCTTGCGGCTCCCCCCCGAGGACAGCTTGTTGTTCATAGGCTGCTCGTATTACCCCTTCAGCCAAATTAATTTTTTGAATCAATTCATGCTCTTGCTGTATGGTTATCTGAGCTTTGATTTGTTGTGCATCAAACACCACTTTGGCCATAATCAACACAGTACTAAACAGCATTAACAAGATCATCTTCGGCACAAGTTTGATGTCAGCAATTTTTTGTTCTAATACATTGAGTGCAGTTACAGCCATATTCACCTCAAAAGTTAAGGGGTTGCTATCAATAATTACAATAAGTTATGTTGATAGCCTTATTTTTGGTAGTCACTATAATCATACTTTATACTGAGAGATAAAATATCTATGCAAGCTCACAAACAGGGCAAAAAAATATCGCCATTAGATATTACGATGATGCTGCTATCGACCATTACGCTTGGCTTAATCATCACCCGTCTGTGGTTTGACGTCGGTACCGAAACCGCTAACCTACTGTTTAAACTCGATACCCTTGTATGCTGTATCTTGTTATCTCACCTCGCTTATGGCTGTGCCCTTAGCGAAGATAAGGCTCAGTATTTGAAACAGCACTGGATAGATATTTTAGCATCTCTGCCGCTGAGCGAGCATTTACGTTACTTTCGACTGTTACAAATCATCCGCATTACGCAAGCGCTATACCAAGGTAAAAACGTATTACAACTGTTGAAGTCTCACTATCAAGAAACGACCATTGCCTCGGTGATTCTGTTGTTGATTAGCGTACTCACTGTGGGTTCAATCAGTATTTTAATGGTAGAGTCTAACGCACCTGGCGCGTCCATCTTGACAGCGGCTGACGCATTTTGGTGGACCATAGTCACGGTTTCTACGGTAGGTTATGGCGATTTATATCCGGTGTCGGACGCAGGTAGAATCGTCGCCAGTTTTATTATCTTATCTGGAATAGGCACCTTTGCTGCGGTGTCTGGGCTGATGGCATCTATTTTAGTACCACAAGTAAAACCGGATCCCCAACAGCAAGCCTTGCTGTATGAAGTTCAGCGATTACAGGCACAAATAGCGCAGTTACAAAAACAACAAACAACAAACGCAGGCAGGCGACCGTTTAAAGCGCAAAAAAAGAGGGCTAAGCGCCCTCTTAGAGATTGATTCAGAGATTGGGTTAGGCTTCGTTATGCCAATAAGGGCTAAACTGTAGCGCTTGGCTGCGAGATAGGTCCATCGCGTGCAAAATGGATTGCCGCTTGCGCTTAACCCACTTCAACACTTTCTTTTTCTCTTCACCTTCTTCAAGCTGTTGCCCATAATCAAATACAGGCAGCAGTAACTCCAGATCTTCAATGCCCCGTAAAATATCGAGCCAAGGAAAACGAAATTCATCGCGAGCATCGTCGTTAAAACAGGCACCCACACACGTGCCAACCATGAGGTTGCGGCTTAACTGACCCTTCATTGCCATATAGTGCGCGAGTTCAACGCCGTCATTAGCTAAATTTGAGCCTAATAACTCTTGCCAACTTTTCGCTAACACTTTTTCGGCAAAAGGTTCAAAGGTTTGTGTTAACACCGCATTTTGCGGCATTTTGCTGCATTCCAGCATCCACTGAGTCAAATTCAGCACCAACTGACAATAACGGGTTGAAGTGATCAACTCTTTGACCGCGGTTTCATCTGGCAAACGCCCTAATTGATCTTTTAAGCTGTGCTTTAACCCTTTGTAGTCACTTAATTTTTTAATGAAGTGCCCTTTATTTTCGGTCAAAGTGCATAAAGCGTAATACTCATCCAACCAAGATAATTTACTCGACAGCCAATTTAACTCTCCCAGCCAATCTTGATATTGAGTTTGCTGCATGGCTTGTAAGTAAGTCACGCTAGCTTGATGGATAAAATTGATGCCATCACGCATTTTCATCAATGCGCTAAGTTGATTATGGGCTAAATACAGATATTCGTGATGTTGCCAATAAGACAAACCGTATTGAAATGCAGCCAGCATGTTTTGCAATACCGAGCCTTGCGCGGTAACGCTGACATAATCTAAGGCTTGTTCTTGCAGAGGCTGCTCTTGCGCTAATGCATAACCCCGCTGCGCTTTACTTTGGTTTACCAAGCGGGCCTCTGGCAATGTCGCGATGTCTTGTGCTAACAAAAACAATACTTCTTCAGAGCCTTTTAGTAACTCCAGTTCGATTTCACAAATGGATTCATGACCATTAGCGGTAGAAATTTCACCTAAATCAAACGCCACTTCGACCAAACCTTTGCCATTGCAATCAATTAGCCAAGTTTGCCTTTCAAAGTCATTACTAAATACAGGGTTAATTCGAGCTTGCAGGTCAGCGGCTTCAAAACCTTCCGGCCAAATATCGGCTTTAAAACGGGATAACTCTGGACGATTAGAAGCGATAGATTCGTTATATTCAGGGCGCTGATGTAAGCCGCCAACTACAGAGCCAGATAGCTTAATCGTTTGCTCTATTTTATCGTCAAAGCAACGAACTCGAAGACCCAGGCCCGCTTTTTGCAGCTCGCGTTCACTGGTATCAAAGTACACATTGCTCAATTGCTGTTTATTGATTGAACAAACTTGATATTTGTCAAATAACTCAGGCATTAAATCAACCGCCTGCGGGGAGACAAAAAACTTTATCTCTATCTCTGTATCCATATGATCTTTAATATCTTTATGAAGATTAATTAATAAACATGAAGGCTCAAACCAAATTTAAATTTTCATTTAGCCAGTTTAGCTGTTTTCATGCCCGCCAACATAAGTTAACATTTGCGCCAATCTATCAATCGTGTGTTTTTTCACCGAAACAGGTAATTGGCAATGCCAGTAAATACTATTTTAGGACTTTTCGCAAAGTCGCCGATCAAGCCTCTACAAGAGCATATCAATAAAGTTCACGAATGTTGTAAACATCTCATCCCATTTTTTGAAGCCGCTAACGCAAACAACTGGGAAGAAGCAAGAAAACAACAAGCAAAAATCTCCGAAATTGAAAAAGTGGCTGACGCCCTTAAACGTGAAATTAGGTTAAAGCTACCTCGTGGTATCTTCATCCCAGTTGAACGTACTGATATGTTGGAGCTACTCACCCAACAAGACAAAATTGCCAACCGCGCGAAAGACATTTCAGGTCGTGTGCTTGGTCGTCAACTACACTTACCAAGCGCTACCCAAGCAGACTTTATGGCTTACTTGAGCCGTTGTATTGATGCAACGAAACAAGCAAAAAAAGCCATCAACGAGCTAGACGAACTTCTTGAAACTGGCTTTAAAGGCCGTGAAGTAGAACTCGTAGAAGAAATGATCCAACGCTTAGACGAGATCGAAGACGATACTGACAGCTTACAAATTAAGCTACGTCGTGAGTTACAAAAAATCGAAACTCAATACAGCCCCATCGACATGATGTTTTTGTACCAAATCCTCGAGTGGGTTGGTGACCTTGCAGACCAGGCAGAGCGTGTAGGTGCTCGTCTGGAACTTATGCTAGCGCGTTCTTAACGTTTTCACAGGTAGTTAGATTATGGAAATTTTAGCCACACACGGTACGACCCTGGTTATTATCGCAGCCTTGTTCGGCTTTTTTATGGCCTGGGGTATTGGTGCTAACGACGTTGCCAACGCAATGGGAACGTCGGTAGGTTCAAAAGCCTTAACCATTAAACAAGCTATCATCATTGCGATGATTTTTGAGTTCGCCGGTGCATACCTCGCGGGTGGTGAAGTTACTTCTACCATACGTAAAGGTATTATCGACTCCGCCGCCTTTGTTGATCAACCCGAGTTGCTCGTCTTTGGTATGATTTCAGCTCTGCTAGCCGCAGGTTTGTGGCTGTTGATCGCGTCATACTTTGGCTGGCCAGTATCAACCACTCACTCAATTATTGGTGCCATCGTTGGGTTCGCGGCCGTTGGTGTGAACCCTGACATTGTTGAATGGGGCAAGGTAACGGGCATTGTTGGTAGCTGGGTAGTGACACCATTAATAGCGGGTTTAATCTCCTATGCCATATTTATGAGTGCGCAAAACCTCATATTTAATACTGCAGACCCTCTGCGCAACGCCAAGCGCTATGTTCCTGGCTATATGTTTTTAGCGGGTTTTATGATGTCCCTTGTGACCATCAAGAAAGGCTTAAAACATGTAGGCATACACTTTGATACATTGGAAGCATATGGCTTGGCCGTGTTGGTCGGTATTGTGGTAGCTATGATAGGCAAATACTTCATTAGCCGTATTAAAATTGATCCAAAAGCCGACAAAAAAATGCACTACACCAACGTTGAGAAAGTGTTTGCTATTTTGATGGTTATCACGGCTTGTGCAATGGCATTTGCTCACGGCTCTAATGACGTTGCAAACGCCATTGGCCCATTAGCCGCAGTGGTAAGCATAGTGCACAATGACGGTGAAATTGCCGGTAAAGCCGCACTGGCCTGGTGGATTTTACCATTGGGTGGCTTAGGTATCGTATTAGGCTTGGCCATCTTTGGTAAGCGCGTTATCGCTACCATAGGTAACGGCATCACCCACCTTACACCAAGCCGAGGCTTTGCAGCTGAGCTTGCAGCAGCCACTACAGTGGTAATTGCATCGGGTACAGGCTTACCTATCTCGACCACACAAACTTTAGTTGGTGCGGTATTAGGTGTAGGCATGGCCCGTGGCATTGCAGCATTAAACCTTGGTGTTGTTCGCAGTATCGTCGTATCTTGGGTAGTCACGCTACCAATAGGTGCCGTACTGTCTATCATGTTCTTCTGGATGCTCAGAGGCATGTTTATCGCTTAACAAAAAAGCGCCGAGAGGCGCTTTTTTTTTCGATAAACTTTTGCTCATTATTGCTCACTCTCGGTCGTCATTTTTTAAAAAAATTGGCAGGGAACGTGACCTTTTACACTTTTCATACTTGTTCATTGCTGACGAAGTTTTTAAACTTGCAGCAGACTTCTAAGGCTTCGAGAATCGATACGTGAAAATACTTACCTCTTTGTTCACATTTACAACACTGCTGCTCAGCAGTTACTCAGTCACAGCAGCCGATCGCTTTATCAGTGACGAACTGTTTGTCTATTTCCACTCAGGTCCGAGTGCTCAATACCGCATTCTTGGCAGCGTAAATGCCGGTACCAAGGTGCAAGTCAAACAGTACGACACTAATACAGGTTTTGCTCAAATTGAAGATGAAAGAGGCCGTGTGGGTTGGGTAGAAACCAAATACGTTCAAGAACAAGAACCAGCACTAAAACAGCTGCCTAAGGTCATTGCCGAGCTAGAGCAAACACAAGCTACTTTAGCTAATATCGAGCAAAGCAATAACCAAGTGCTGATAGGCAAAGACCAAGCGTTGAGTGAACAAAATAATACCATCACCGCATTAATGTCAGAAAAGCAAACTCTGACCGACGAGATAATTCAACTAAAAGCCGACAACGCTCAATTACAAACTCAGCTCGATAACCAAAGCGAAGACGTGCAAATGCGTTGGTTAAGCTATGGTGGAGCGGTATTAGGTGCAGGTGTTTTTATCGGCTTTATCATTCCTTTCTTGCCCCGCAGAAAACGTAAAGATCCAAACTGGGTGTAAAAAGAAAACTCTCCAACAAAAAGGCAGCTATATAGCTGCCTTTTTTATTGTTCAATTGGCCACTAAGTGGCCTTATTAGAGGTTGAGCGTTAATATCCTCGCCAATCTGTCATCGCCGATACCTTAAAGCTTTGGCGATTAATTCGCAGCACTACATCATTTGGCCTTATCTCTATCACTTCTAAGCCATTACTGACTTCGTCTCCTTCACGATATTTTTTATTATTAAAGCTCACCGACTTCTTGCTTGAGTTGCTTGAATAAACGTGAGAGTTATACGAAAACGGCCTAATAAGTTGTTGCAAGTCATCGGGTAATTGAGTGATATCCATGGCTCCGCCACCAGCAGTGGCAGCTACGGGCTCAGGCTCTTGATCCAGAGGAATATTACTGTCGAGGGCTTTTTGAAATTTACGGGCGAGCTCGGCCGATACATCGGAGTAATCGACATTATTGCTAGGGACTGTCTCGGTCACATTCGTTGCTGGTGATTCAACCGCTAAAGCCGCACGGATTTTCGCCGCCAGAGCGGGATCTGTGCCTGATAAGTCAATATCACCCAAAATATCATCTTTTTGGCCAGAAACCGTGACCGGCTCCTTTGGAATATCTTGTACTAGGTCGCTGACGTTCGCCCCCACCCTAAACGCCGGTTTGGGCGGAGCACTGTATTCAGGTAGCGGAACCGTTTTGTATTCTTTAGCCGGTAAAAATGCAATTTCATCTCCGCCAGCTGCCACCTCTTGCTCGAGAAAGCGAACCGATTTTTTTTGTTGGCTGGCCTGTGAGTTACCACTGCCAGCTTGATTAACTACTGATGTGTTATCTTCAGTTTGCAGCTCGGCCACAGTGGGCTCGGCTGCCGGTAGCGAAGCAAATACGCTGCCACTATCACTACTGATGTACCAAATAATGCCACCGGCAATAATCGCCGTTGTCAGTACGCCAGATAACACGTAAGGCCAAATAGCGGGCCCCGTATCTTCAGAGACGGGAAACTGATATTGCGCTTGACCACGGGCAAGTGACTGCATCGGCGTGGTCTCGTTGCGTAGCTCTTCTGACTTTTTTAAGGCATTTAGTATTGTTGACATCCTTACCCCTCAGTCAATAGCTTTGGCATATAAGGCAATACAGCCGTATTGATACGCAGTAACGTTTGCACCCCGGCAATGCCATCAACACCGAGGTTGTGCTCATTTTGAAAACGCATTACACGCTCTTGTAAGGTCCCATCAAACCTTTGTGTCGAACGATAGTCTTGGTTATAAATTTGGGCCAAACTGTCATCAAGCCACTGCACAGCGGCGCCTTCCGCGCCAAGTCCAAGTGCTCGCTCGTAACCCGCTGGCGCTTTCCAAAATAAGGTGTATTCGCCGCTCCAATGTTCATTGAACCAGTTTTCACTGACCTTCACGCGTTTATCATTAATCAACAATACAAAGCCGTGTTTCGTTCCCCCGCCCGAAGCAAAGATCACCGGCTTGGCGTGAGTTAACGTGGCAAAGTAAGTTTGGTTGCGTTTATCCAGCATTTTTACCACTGCTGGGTGATTCATCTCTTTAAGGCTGCGAACACTGCCCCGCCCTTCTAAGCAATGTAAGCCAGCGGCTATGGCATTTTCACAGCGGGCATCCTGTAGCGGTACGTCATAACCCCATACACGATATAAGTTTTGCATTGCCGGCTCCATCGAGCGGCTATCAGCTACCACTTTCTCCAGCCTGCGTTGATACTGCATATCAACCGGAGTTTGAACATCTATCGAAGCTAAATCTTCGACCCCTTCAGGTACTGCGCCAACCACTATCGGCTCTGCGGCGCTAAAACTGGCCACGGTTTCTTGGCTTTCTCCGGTGCCAGAACTATCAGGTTCTCGCTGTGGGCTGCCTTCAGCTTGCTGAACAGGTGCCACGTAGGGGTTTTGCAATGCTTGCTCTTCTGGTACTGGTGGCAATGAAATAGCCTGTGCCGCCTCCACATTTTGCTGCATCACTTGCATCTCAGCATCGGCTTTATGGCTATTGATAAAGCCCATCACATAAGGCACGGACAAAGCTGCGATTAAGGCAACAGAAAGTGCAGCTCCCGCATAAATAAGAGGCCGAGGGTTAAGGGTTTTCACGGCGTCTTCACCTCGGACCTCTGTCGCCACAGAGGTTATCAGTGAAGGCGTAATGTTATGATCACTGTTGGCATAGGCTGCCAATAAAGCCCGATCACAAATCAGGTTAATCAGGCGAGGTACGCCACCGCTTTGACGATGAATCTCCACCAAACTGCGGTTATTAAATACCGGCAATTGGCAGCCAGCCACTTTTAACCTATGCCTAACGTAATGACAGACTTCCGTTTTATCCAGAGGTAATAGATGGTAACGGGCGGTAATACGTTGTGCTAATTGGCGTAACTGCTCTTGTTTAAGCAAAGCTTGCAATTCTGGCTGACCAATCAAAATGATTTGCAGCAATTTTTTACGGTCAGTTTCTAGGTTGGTCAGTAAGCGTAGTTGCTCTAGCACTTTAGGGCTTAGATGCTGCGCTTCATCAATCAATAGTACCGAGTGAATGCCTTCTTGATGGTTTTTCAGCAGAAATCGCGCAATCACGTCAAACAAGTTTTTTAAACTGGTTCGCTCTCGGTTATATTTAATACCGAATTCATCACAAATAGTCGCAAGCAGTTCGATTTTGGTCAACGACGGGTTAAGAATAAACGCCAGTTCGGTTTTTACGGGTAACTCTTGCAGTAAAGAGCGACACACGGTTGTTTTACCGGTACCCACTTCACCGGTTAATAAAATAAATCCGCCGACAGCAGCATCAAGGCCATACATTAAGTGCGCCAATGCTTCCTTATGGCGGTCACTCATATATAAATAATCAGGATCGG
Source organism: Motilimonas pumila (assembly GCF_003596335.1). Classification (GTDB taxonomy): domain Bacteria; phylum Pseudomonadota; class Gammaproteobacteria; order Enterobacterales; family CBDFNC01; genus Motilimonas; species Motilimonas pumila. The sequence continues at coordinate 10,441 of NZ_QZCH01000029.1, read as the reverse complement.
GCGCGATTGAAAACGGGCTTTCCTTTAAACCAAAAAACTCTTTGTACATAGATTCACTGCAATCCTTCTTTGAGAGACACACTATATCAGACAGCTTGATTGAACTAAAACAAGCAAGTCACACATTTCTACTCTTTTAAAGGGAATGAAGATCAGTTTCAGATAGGTTTATAATGGGTTCTACAGCAAGGTAAGGGAGCGTTTTTTTGCAGATATATCTCGTCGGTGGCGCCGTGCGTGACCAATTACTCAACATCCAGCTTAAAGACCGCGATTTTGTGGTGGTTGGCGCGACGCCTAAGCAAATGTTACAACAAGGTTTTCAGCGAGTTGGCCAAGACTTTCCGGTATTTTTACACCCGACAACCCAAGAAGAGCACGCGCTGGCACGTACCGAGCGAAAAAAAGGTCAAGGTTATACAGGCTTTGAGTGTTTTTTTGACCCAGACGTGACCTTAACGCAAGATTTACAGCGCAGAGATCTCACCATTAATGCTATGGCTCAAGGCCATAATGGCGAAATTATTGACCCCTATGGTGGCCAACAAGATATTCAAAAACGTCTTTTGCGCCACGTATCCCCCGCTTTTGCAGAAGATCCACTGCGAGTTCTCAGGGTGGCAAGATTTGCCGCGCGCTTTGCTCACTTGGGTTTTGAAGTCGCTCCTGAAACACTGACCTTGATGCAAAACATTAGTCACTCAGGTGAGCTGCGCTTCCTTACCCCTGAGAGGGTTTGGCAAGAACTCTCTGGCGCGCTGATGTCACCTTCACCAAGTCGCTTTTTTGAAGTATTAAAGCAGTGCGGCGCCCTGGCAGAAGTATTGCCGGAATTAAATAACTTATTTGGGGTTCCAGGGCCTAAACGTTGGCACCCTGAAATAGATACCGGCATTCATACCTTGATGGTAGTCGAACAAGCAGCGCTGCTTTCAGACGAGTTGGCAGTACGCTTTAGCGCCCTGTGCCATGACTTTGGTAAAGCGCTTACCCCCGCCGAGTTATGGCCAAGCCATAAACATCATGGCAGCAAAGGCCTGCCCTTAATAAAAGCAGTATGCGATCGCTTCAAAGTTCCCAACCATTGCCGTGACCTTGCACTGATGATGAGTCAGCAACATTGCCAGATCCACCATATTTATGAGCTCGACAGCGCAGGCCTTCTGGCTATTTTTGAACAAACCGACGCATGGCGAAAACCAGCACGCTTTGAGCAGTTATTATTGGCTTGTAAAGCTGATTTAACCGGCCGGTTAGGATTTGAAGATAAACCGTATGAAGAGGCCGATTATTGCCGTCAGGCTTATCAGGTAGCCGCCGGTATTGCGGTGCAGCCCATAGTACAAGGCGGCTTTAAAGGCGCAGAGATCAAGCAAGAGCTAAATCGCCAGCGGCAACAAGCATTGCAGGCGTTTATTGAGCAGAAACAAAAACAGCCACAATAAGTGGCTGTTTGAGTAGCAAATGTACAGTGGCTATATGGTCAGAACTACAAGCAAAGCAACGCCTAAGAGCAAACGATAAATCACAAACGGCAACATGCCCATGCGTTCGATCACCTTGAGGAATAAGTGTATACACACTAACGCGCTAATATAAGAAAGCACTGCACCAAGGATCATATCGGACCAAATCACGTCCGCGCCAGAGGTAAACAGCTTTAAGGTTAAATAACTACCGGCAAGGAAAATCAGTGGAATCGACAGTAAAAACGAAAAGCGAGCCGCGGCTTTGCGCGTCATGCCAAGCATCAAACCTGCTGTCATGGTCACACCCGAGCGTGAAGTGCCTGGAACCAGCGCCATGGCTTGCGCGACACCAATGATTAAGACTTTTTTCCAACCACTTTGATATTCGTTGATGGTTTGCTTAGCCGTTTTATCGGCGTACCACAGTAATAAACCAAATACGATAGTTGTCGCGGCAATGACATAGCCACTGCGCAAATAAGCTTCGATAAAGTCTTTACCAAATAACCCCGCTAACCCAGCCGGTATAGTGGCCAGAATGATCCACCATGCCAATTTACTGTCTTGGTTATGCTGCTGCTTTAAAACCGAGTTACACCAAGCGCCTGCCATGGTCGTCACTTCTGTTCTGAAGTACTGCACAACCGCAATTAAAGTTCCCACGTGCACAGCAACGTCAAAAGCTAAACCTTGATCTTGCCAGCCCAATACTTGTGAGGGTAAAACAAGATGAGCCGAGCTTGAGATAGGTAAAAACTCGGTTAAGCCTTGCACTATCGCAAGTACTATTATTTCAAGCATTGTCATGCTTATACTTCCTTCCTAAGAGTTCCAAATAAAAGGGATTTTCCACAACTTTTGTGAAGATTTGTCATACGCTTGCCAAAGTTTTTCATAGCTTTGCTCAAGTTCTGGGTGAATGCGATCGGGAGCAAGCTCGGCCAACGGCCAAAGCACAAAGGCATTATGTGGAATTTCACCGCGAGGAAGCTGTACCCCAACTTCAGTAATGAGGTCGTCATACAGCAAGAGATCTAAATCTAAGGTGCGAGGCGCAAACTTTTTGTCTCCGGCTAAACGGCCATTGTCTCGCTCAATTTGCTTGAGTATGGCAACCACTGCCAACACCTCGAGCTCGGTAGAAGCCGCAACCACAAAGTTATAAAACGCATGACCATTAAACCCTACCGGCTCACTTTCAAATACGGAAGAGATCTCCAGTTCATCAAAAGCTTGATACAAGGCTTTAACGCCCGCTCGAATGTGTTGTTCGCGGTCGACATTCGAGCCTACGCTAATAAAAATTCGGGCCATGTTAAAATTGGCCACGAACAATTTTCACGCCAACATTTGCAGCCATCGGCACAGCGCCAGGTTTGCTTAATGTTAACTCTACGCCTGCGACATTAAATTCTGTCAAAATCATCGCCGCAGCACGCTCTGCCATGGTTTCTATCAGCTCAAACGTATTATTGTTTGCAAACTCACATACTCGTTGTGACAGTACTGCATAATCAAGGGCAAGATGGATATCGTCACTGCTTGCAGCAGGACGATTATCAAATGCTAATTCCAGGTCAAACACTAACTTCTGTTTGATGGTTTTTTCCCACTCATATACACCTATGGTACATAAGACTTCTAATGAGTGAATAAAAACGCGATCCATGAAACTATCCTCGCTATAAAATATCATTGGCAAGACTATCGAAGATGAAAAATTAAGCGTATCATCAATAGCCTGTAGGGATGGCGATAATAGCGCAAAAGTTGACAGGGAAAAACTGCAATCTATGACTGCTAGCGTGATTATTTTTATTTTAATTTCATATTTTGCTGGCTCAATCTCCAGCGCGGTGCTGTTGTGCCGTTTAAAAGGCCTTCCTGATCCTCGCAAACATGGCTCTCACAACCCTGGTACCACTAACGTTCTTCGCCTTGGCGGCCCCCAAGCCGCGACGTGGGTCTTATTGTTTGATTTACTCAAAGGCACCCTGCCCGTATATCTGGCTTATTGGGCGGAATTAGACCCTTTTTACATTGGTCTTGTCGGGATCGCAGCATGTTTGGGGCATATTTACCCAGTATTTTTCCATTTTAAAGGTGGCAAAGCCGTCGCGACTGCGTTTGGTACCATGCTGCCATTAGGCATGGACGTAGCAGGTTTACTACTAGCCACTTGGTTAGTCGTGGTCGCACTCTTTGGTTATTCTTCCTTGGCTGCGCTGATCACCGCCTTGGTCGCCCCTTTATACACCTACTTCATAAAACCGGAATACACCCTGCCCGTTGCGATGCTGGGCTGCTTGGTGATATTACGACACCATCAAAACATTGCTAGGTTATGGCAAGGCAAAGAGTTGAAGATTTGGAAGCGCTTGCCCGTAAAAGGCAATGCCGCTGCGCAAGAGATACCTAACGCAGAGCCTACGCCTAGCAAACAAGAGTCAGCTGTGGATGATAAATTTGAACGTTAAATGCGCTATGAAATAGTCACCACATGAGCTAAGTTCACACTCAAACATCACCGTATTTGCCCCAATAACGCGTATTCGAACAAATACGAAAGCGGTAAGCTAAATCCACAGTTTGCCGTTCATGTTAAGTAAAGTTGCCTACAGCGGCGCTAAGGTGTCGATAGGCCAGCGTGGTTTGGCTTGCACGGATAAAGGTTCAAACTGCTTGGCTTTTAAGCGCTGCATGCCTGCGTAAGCAATCATGGCACCGTTGTCGGTACAAAATTCAGTGCGTGGATAATACACTCGCCCTTGCAGCTTCGTCATCATGGCTTCTAGCTGTAATCTTAGCTGCTTATTAGCGCTCACCCCGCCAGCAATGACGACCGACTTCAACCCAGTTTGCTTCAGTGCGCGCTTACACTTTATGGCTAAGGTATCTATCACAGCATCTTGAAATGCAAAAGCAATATCCGCTCGGGTTTGCTCGTCATCTCCTTCGCTACGAATGGTATTCGCTGCGAACGTTTTTAAACCGCTGAAGCTAAAATCAAGGCCCGGCCTGTCGGTCATCGGCCTTGGAAAACGAAACCTGCCTGGCGTGCCTTGTTCAGCAAGTTTTGCCAACAAGGGGCCTCCAGGGTAATCCAAGCCCATCAGCTTCGCCGTTTTATCAAACGCTTCACCTGCAGCATCATCAATGCTTTCACCTAATACTTCATATTGGCCAATGCCCTGTACATTAACCATCATGCTGTGACCGCCAGAGACTAATAGAGCTAAAAATGGGAACTCTGGCACGTCGTCTTCCAACATGGGGGCCAATAAGTGCCCCTCCATATGATGCACCGCCACCGCCGGTTTGCCCCAGGCATACGCAATGCTGCGACCTATGGTTGCCCCTACTAATAAGGCCCCCACTAAGCCAGGACCCGCAGTATAAGCGATGCCATCAATGTCTTCTTTGCTGCAATTAGCTTGAGCCAATGCTTGCTGAATTAAAGGTATGGTTTTACGAACATGGTCGCGCGACGCAAGTTCAGGCACGACACCACCATAATCAGCATGTAATTTTACTTGACTGTAAAGCTGATGTGCCAATAATCCTTGTTGGTCGTCGTAAATCGCCACGCCCGTTTCGTCACAAGATGTTTCAATACCTAAAATTCGCATATACACTCCTTCAAAAAGCTCGCATAGTGTAACTTTCGTAAGCTTTTTTCACCAGAGCGAATTAAATGGGTTTACAAATGCCCCTAGATCAGATTAAAATTCCGCACCATTTTTAAACAGACTGGTCAATCTACGACCGGCTTCACAGATAACACCCTGAGGTGATGGGCATATGCCAGTAATAAAAGTACGTGAAAACGAACCGTTTGATGTAGCACTACGTCGCTTTAAGCGTTCTTGCGAAAAAGCAGGTATCCTTTCTGAGGTTCGCCGTCGCGAATACTTCGAAAAGCCAACTACAGTTCGCAAACGCGCTAAAGCGTCAGCAGTTAAGCGTCACTTGAAGAAGCTTGCTCGCGAAAACGCACGTCGCGTTCGTCTATACTAATCTAAGTTATAGGCGTTCGAGATGTCCTTGAAAGAGCAGTTGAAAGAAGAACAAAAAGTAGCAATGCGCGCGAAGGACAAAGTCCGCTTGGGTGCCATTCGTATGTTGATGGCTGAAATCAAGCAGCGCGAAGTTGATGATCGCACAGAGTTGAATGACGATGATGTGATTACGATTTTGACCAAAATGGTCAAACAGCGTAAAGACTCTATTGCTCAGTTCGAAGCAGCTGATCGCCAAGACTTAGCAGCCAAAGAGCGTGAAGAACTTGAAGTTCTTCAAGCTTTTTTACCAACTCCTCTTACTGAAGAAGAATTGGCAACTATCTTAGATGCTGCACTGGAATCAACCGGTGCACAAGGCATGCAAGATATGGGTAAAGTCATGGCGGCCTTAAAAAGCCAAGTTCAAGGTAGAGCAGACATGGGACAAATCAGCGGCAAAATACGCGCTCGTCTGTCTTAGTTCCAAGTCAATGCTGAATTCTAATAAGCCGCAACTTTTTCGGAAGTTTGCGGCTTGTTTATTTATGAGGTTTTATGGCGGGTCGCATACCACGTGATTTTATTGACAGTTTGTTAGCAAGAGCTGACATTGTTGACGTTGTCGATAGCCGAGTAAAACTGAAAAAAGCAGGCCAAAACCACCAGGCTTGTTGCCCTTTTCATAACGAAAAATCTCCTTCTTTTACTGTTAGCCAATCAAAACAATTTTACCACTGCTTTGGCTGCGGTGCTCATGGTAATGCCATCAGTTTCGTGATGGAGTATGACGGCTTAGAATTTCCAGACGCCGTTGAAGAGTTAGCCAGTAGCCTTGGTCTAGAAGTGCCGAGAGAACAAAGTGGTCCGCAGTTAACCCCAGCTCAAGTGCAAGGCAAAAAAGACTTATATCAGCTGATGGAGCAAATCAGTCAGTTTTATCAATCGCAGTTAAGTCAGCCTTCACATCAGCATGCTGTCGATTACTTAAAAGGCCGCGGCCTCAGCGGCGAAATATGCCAACATTTTGGCATCGGCTATATTCCCGAAGCTTGGGATGAAGTGCGTAAGCGTTTTGGCCGTCAAAGCGCTGCAGAAAAACAGCTTATTGAAGGCGGAATGCTCATTGCCAAAGAGCAAGGTGGCAGTTATGACCGTTTTCGAAACCGGATTATGTTCCCGATCAGGGATCGCCGTGGCCGCGTTATTGGCTTTGGTGGCCGAGTATTAGGTGACGGCACGCCAAAATACCTTAACTCACCTGAAACGCCTATTTTCCATAAAGGTCGCGAACTTTACGCCTTGTATGAAGTTAAAAAAGCGTATAAAGACGTTAAACGTATCATGGTGGTTGAAGGCTATATGGACGTGGTTGCGTTAGCACAATTTGGCATTGACTACGCGGTGGCATCTTTGGGTACCAGCACTACGCCTGAGCATATTCAAACCCTGTTTCGCACTACTGACGAAGTGATTTGCTGTTATGACGGTGACCGTGCAGGTCGTGACGCCGCTTGGCGTGCATTAGAAAATGCTCTGCCCTATATACACGATGGTAAAGCCCTTAAGTTTATGTTTTTACCTGACGGGGAAGATCCCGACTCAATGGTGAGACAGGAAGGCAAAGAAGCGTTCGAAGCCCGCCTAGGCAAAGCTGCACCTTTGTCTGACTTTTTATACGAACACTTGTTGCAACAAGTGGATATGTCGAGCTCTGACAGCAAAACAAAATTAGCGCAACTGGCATTTCCGCTGATCGCTAAACTGCCCACAGGCGTATTTAGTCAGATGATGCGGGAGAAGTTGGCCAGGTTGCTCGCCGTAGACCAAGCCGGCCTCGACAAGTTACTGCCTAAAACAGAAACAGAAGCTGTAAAAAAACCGCAACAAAAACAAAAGGTCACGCCAATGAGGCTGGCAGTTGCATTAGTCGTTCAATATCCTAATCTGGCACAGGATTTACCGCCCCTACCAGAAATAAATGAACTAAACTTAGCCGGTAGCATTCTTTTTGCACAAATACTTGAAATGTGCCAGCAGCAACCCCATATAACAACAGGCCAGTTAATAGAGCACTGGCGTGGCACTCAAGAAGGTGCACAGCTTGCAAAATTGGCGATGTGGGATCACCACATCGATGAACCACAGGTAGAAGCTGTATTTTTAGATACATTAGATAAATTACTGTCGATTTACATCGAGCAAAAAGAAGAAAAGTTATTAGCCAAGGCGCGCACGGGACAACTGAGTTTGGAAGAAAAAAAACAACTCACAGAGTTGATCCAAAGCAGAAAGATCGCATCGCCAAGCTAGCATCTTAAGTGCAAAGGATTTATAATCGCGCACTTGCATTTTTGCACCTAACCTTAAACCCCTCAATCGGATGGAGTCTATGGAGCCAACCCCTCAGTCTCAGTTAAAGCTTCTGGTTACCAAAGGTAAAGAACAGGGCTTCCTTACGTACGCCGAAGTCAATGATCACTTACCACCAGACATTGTCGACCCAGATCAAATTGAAGACATCATTCAAATGATCAACGACATGGGCATCCAGGTACTTGAATCAGCGCCTGAAGATGACGACATATTGATGACGGAAGATACTACGGATGAAGACGCAGCAGAAGCCGCGGCTCAGGCGCTTGCGTCTGTAGAATCTGAAATTGGTCGTACTACCGATCCTGTGCGCATGTACATGCGTGAGATGGGTACCGTTGAACTGTTGACCCGCGAAGGCGAGATAAGCATCGCTAAACGCATCGAAGAAGGCATCAACCAAGTTCAAACCTCTGTTTCTGAATACCCAGAAGCGATTCACTACTTATTAGATCAGTGGGACCGCTACGAAGCAGAAGAAATCAAGCTAAGTGATATTATCTCAGGCTTCATCGACCCGAATGAAGAAGAAACGCTGGCGCCAACCGCGACCCACATCGGCTCAGAATTATCGGAAGATGATCTCGAGGACGAAGATGATGACGTTTCTGACGACGATGAAGAAGAAGATGAGGCCGACAAAGGCCCAGATCCGGAACTGGCAAAAGAGAAGTTCACTGACCTGCGCAATGCTCATGATAAGCTATTACGCATCATTGAACAGCACGGTCGCCAAGATAAAAAGTCAAAACAAGCCATTATTGAGCTCGCTGACGTATTCCGCGAATTCCGCCTGATCCCAAAACAATTTGACCGTATGGTAAACAACATGCGCTCAATGATGGATCGTGTTCGCGTACAAGAGCGTTTGATCCTAAAAATGGTTGTTGACCAGTGTAAGATGCCGAAAAAAGCATTCGTCTCTGTGTTCCCTGGTAATGAAACTGACCGCTCTTGGTTAGAAGATGCCATCGCCAGCGATAAGCCTTACAGCGCTTCGTTAAGCATCATCAAAGACGAGGTTTTACGTTGTATTGTTAAAATGACTGCAGTCGAAGAAGAGACGGGTCTTAACATTACGACTATCAAAGACATCAACCGTCGTATGAGCATAGGTGAAGCCAAAGCTCGCCGTGCCAAGAAAGAAATGGTAGAAGCTAACTTACGTCTGGTTATCTCCATTGCTAAAAAATACACCAACCGTGGTTTACAGTTCTTAGACCTTATCCAAGAAGGTAACATCGGCTTGATGAAAGCCGTCGATAAATTCGAATACCGTCGTGGTTATAAGTTCTCAACCTACGCAACTTGGTGGATCCGTCAAGCAATCACACGTTCGATTGCGGATCAGGCACGTACTATTCGTATTCCGGTTCACATGATTGAAACCATCAACAAATTGAACCGTATATCTCGCCAAATGCTTCAAGAAATGGGCCGTGAGCCAACTCCTGAAGAATTGGCAGAGCGCATGGTCATGCCAGAAGATAAAATTCGTAAAGTGCTTAAAATTGCCAAAGAGCCAATCTCTATGGAGACGCCAATCGGTGATGATGAAGATTCGCACTTAGGCGATTTTATCGAAGATACCACCATTCACCTACCAGTGGACTCTGCCACAAGCGAAAGCTTGAAAAATGCGACCAATGATGTACTAGCAGGCCTCACCGCCCGCGAAGCTAAAGTATTGCGTATGCGTTTTGGTATCGATATGAACACCGACCACACGTTAGAAGAAGTAGGTAAACAGTTTGACGTAACCCGTGAGCGTATTCGTCAAATTGAAGCGAAAGCCTTGCGCAAACTACGCCATCCGAGCCGCAGTGAGCAGCTTCGCAGCTTCCTCGATGAGTAAAACCAACGGTTAACACTGACGCTAAAAAGGAAGGCTTTGCCTTCCTTTTTTATTGCCCATGATTTATCACTACAAAGCGCACAAATATCAGCAAAAGCCGCCATTTTTTGGCGAATAAAACAGCAAACGATCAGCCACCGCTAGACAGCCATGCCCATGCTATATATAATCCAACCCGCTTAATAAGAAGAATAAATCGACCTTTTATCAATTTGTGTTTACAACCCACTTTGGTTGAACCAAGATAAGGATGTCGAGCCAGAAACTTGTTTTCTGCCCTTAAAAGCAACAATAATTAGGCCCCTTAGCTCAGTTGGTTAGAGCACCCGACTCATAATCGGTAGGTCCCGTGTTCAAGTCACGGAGGGGCCACCATTTTATAAAGCCTGAAAGGTTCGCCTTTCAGGCTTTTTTGTTTTTTGACTCAGAAACCCCTTCTTGCATAGCAACTTCCAAAGAATAGAGCCTGTAAATATCAATAACCATCAAGGTATAACCATTTAGCGTGAGTTATAAGTAAAAAAGTCCATTCATCAGGCTTATCGAAAACGTGGTAATTTTCTGCCTATGTAAACTGAATTTTTTAAACGTCTCAAAAAACATGCTGCTAAAGCTTATCAATACCATCCTGAAACAAATAGAATTTCTACATTCCTGGCTCATTGGGGCGTTGTTGATCAAATAGTTTTCAGTGCGACAAAGGCTCATGCTGTTCACATTTCAGACCGCTGATTTTCTTTCAG
>NZ_QZCH01000028.1 GCF_003596335.1 Motilimonas pumila | reverse complement strand
TTCAATGCTGCGGAATGGAGCGTTATGGGAAGCGCCAAAAGTGGTAAATTAACTATTGACGCCATAGTCTCTTGTTATGTTTCTGGCTCACTTTGAGCAAGATAAGTAATAACTACAAAACCGTCATGCTCAACAAAAAACAATACAGCTTCACACCCATTCTCATTTATGTACTCTAATAAAGTGTGTTTTTGGCTAATTAATCTATTCCAGGATCCACTTTCGTTCTCAGCTGTAGAAATTAGCCCATAGTGCTCAACTAAATTCCAATCAAGGTTATATAATTGCTCTTTATTAAGTTCACTTAGCTGATCATAGATAAAAGATTTAAAGAGGGTTTCAATGAAATTATAATCAACAACCTTCTGATTTTTAAATGTTCCTTTTTCTTTAATATAGTTGATTTGCTCTTCAATAATTATTTCTAAGCATTCACCATTTTTTGAAAAAATCGTGGCATCGAAATTACGATTTGGAATTCCAATAGAGCATCTCAGTGCATTGTAAAATCCACTTAATTCGTATCCATGAAACAATACTGACTGATTAATAGAATCCATGTAACAGAACACTCCAAAGAAACATAACAGCTTATTAGCGAGCATTCCGTCTATACACAAACCATGTTGACTGAAATTTTCACGCCTATTGCTAAAAAATGCATATAAATTTAACAGTTTAGGTTAATCGCTACAAACGCTGACGGCAAATTTTGTGGGGGAAAGCGAGAAAAGGTATTAAACGAGCATAAAGTTCTCGTTTAACACACAGGGGCAGAATCTTAACGCAATACTTTTCAATACCTTAGATAAGCACCATGTATTATTCGAGAATGGTATTAACGAGAATAAGCGAAGTAAATGTTTAAATCTTCATTATAACTGTATATGCATACAGTTATAATGATCATGTTAGAAGGTTAATAATTCGCGTGGTGAGTTAACTAATCTGGTACTGATTCAAGCGGCCTTCGCAATTCACTCCTTGGCTCTTGAGTAGTTGTATCCGCTGTAAATATGCCGCGCCATTAAGCAATTCACTTACAACGTGAACCACTTTTCTGTTCTGGTATTGTGCCAATGCACTGCCTTGCGTCCACGCATTAAATGCGCCGAGGGCTGGGCCTGCCCAGATTTGGTAGTCCATCTCTCGACCAACTTCGCCTTGGTTGGACCAACGGCTTGAAAGACCCAAATACCAGCGGAAAATCAGCGCCATTTTGCGTTTGCCGTTATTCTCCGCCCGCGTTATCTGCTTAGGGTCACGAGTATTAAAGTGGGCTACGGTATCTTGCCAAATTTGCGCTAACGGTTTTTTGAACACTTGGCTTTCCAGTTTTTCACGCTCTGCTTGAGGAATGGCATCAATGCTGTCGTATTGCATATACAAGTCATACAGTTTTTGCGCGCGCATCGGGAATAAAGTGCCTCGCTTAACAACTTGTAACTTGACGCCCATTTCAAACATATCAGCCGCGGGAGCCATGGTCACGTCTGCCATCTCCGTGGTTGCCAGTAGTTTTTTTGTATGCTCACTGGCTCCAGCTTCGATGCACGCTTGGTTAATTGAGCCTGTCACAATAAAGTCCGCACCCATTGCAAACGTCGCTAATGCCGCGCTGGGCGTACCAATACCTCCACCAGCACCCACTCTGACCTTTTTGCTGAATTGATATGCCTGTTGCTTTGCATCTCGCAGCTGCATTAAGGTGGGAAGTAAGGTAACCAAAGGGCGGTTATCAGTATGGCCACCTGAATCCGCTTCTGCGGTAATGTCATCGGCCATGGGCACTTGGCTAGCAAGTTTGGCTTGTAGCGCGCTAATTTGACCTTTTGCCACCAGCGCTTGAAGCATTTTTTCTGGCGCAGGAGATAAGAACTTATCCGCCACTTCCGTACGTGATACCTTGGCTATCACTTTGTTGCCAATGATAATGTTGCCTTGGTTGTCTTGACTGAGCCCCGCAGCACGATAGCGCACTATGTGTTCAGTAAGGCCCAAAAAAGCCGATGCCTCTACCGTGTGAACGCCTTTATCTAAATAAAGCTCTACGCAGCCTTGTTCGAGCGCTGGCTCACTTGGGCTGTGAATAAGGTTAAACGCATAAGGGCCGCTCGGAAGCGCTTGCTGTATGGTATCGATGGCTTTAGCCACTCGCGCTGGCACTAAGCCTGCCGCACCAAAAGAAGCTAAAAAACCGGCTTTTCCTAAGGCAATAACCATTTCTTCCGAGGCAATGCCGTTGGCCATGGCACCAGCGTAGTAAGCATACTGCACACCATGATCTGCTTTAAAAGCATTTGAACCGAGATCCTTGGCGTCACAGGCGGGGGCAAATGCCTTGATGTTTTCGGCTTTCGCTTTTGCAATATCATGGCTCAAGGTTAATTGCGCGTTATCACTTAACACAAAGCACGCTTGTTGCATTTGACTTAATGTTTGTTGGTGTTGGGGGTTATCATTCAATCTATTCATGTCTATTAAGCCTCGGTTTCGGTCTGCGCCGACTCTATTGCAATGGCAACGTCTGTTACTTCATAAATTCTTAAGCCGTCTTTTGATAGATCGGCATTGGCGATGAGCACAAAGTGATCATCGTGTTGTTGTATATCTGTAATGTGCACGTTCAAACTCATGGACTTATTCAGTGGGTTAATTTGACCACGGTATTTCCACTTAATGTTCGATAAAATTTGGCTAAACCTTGGTGCCGGCAATGATTGCCCTAGCCCACGTTGCAATGCATACACTTGCATAACTTCAATAATGGCTTCAACGCCAAGCGAGCCAGGCATAACTGGATCTTGATGAAAGTGGAACTGGAAGAACCAATCGGTCGGGTCAATTTGGCGTTCAGCATGCAAATACCCCAGCCCATGGCTCCCCCCCTCTGGGATCATAACCACCTTGTCGACAAAGTTTAATCTGCCCCCCGCTAAACGGTAATGAGGTTGCTGTTCGCTGGCTTGAAAGAGTGCATGGTTAGCATCGGTTAAATCAATGATTTGTTGCGGTAATTGGCTTTGCTGGTTGGCCGGCTGCAAATACCAAGGCTGCTGTGCTTGACCATTGTCTAAGCCCAGCTGATGAGTTAACGCCGCTTCTTTAAAGTATCCAAACACCGCTGAGCCTTTGTAGAAAGGTTCACCATCAGTCGACAGTACAAACTCAAAGGACTGAATGATATTGCTGCCGGCAATCACGGTAGACAATAGTAGCGATTCATTGGTAATGGTTTTGCCGGCCAGGTTCACCTTGCGCAGTAACTCTCCTTGACCGTCTAAGTTTCTAAAAAACAGCTCAGTACCAGGAAAGCCCAGGGTCGTGCCCATGTAACCTGAGATAAAGCCATTAGGCTGGAGCGATATTTCCATCAGCACGGAATAAGGCATAAGCTGGTCAAAGCTGTTTTCGTTAAAATACCAAGCACCGGTGGGCACGTCATATTCCGCCACACAGCTTGCGGTATTTTTTAAATCTCCGCGCTGGCCTTGTACGTCAATTACCCGAGTAGTTAATTGCAAATCACCACAAGGGGTACGTGGGGGGATCAAACCATCGTAAATGCGAAACTCTTCGCCAAAGCAGTTACATATGTCGCCAGTAGCAAATTCGAATAAATGATAAGGCGTAAACGGCAAGGTGTCTGGCACGCGGTTTTCATGGCTCATTGGCGCGGCAACGTGTTGCAGCGGTGTCACGCCTTTTATTTTCGCGGCTTGCGTATCAGGCACTTGTGCCATCAAAGGCGCAAGTCCAGGCAGGCGTTTCGGTTTGCCTTTAATGGTCACGCCAAGATTTTTAAAGTCCACCACGACTTTACCATTGAGTAGAATGTCGATATCCGCTTTCGCATAAGGCATGGGGCTTGTGCCAATTTCAGTAACTTGCATGCGATATACTAAAGTGCCAGTTTGTGGCAATACTTGGCCGCGACAGCGTACTTTCTGCGGCGCCCCCGCTAAAGGCTGGAATCGCCCTTCGTCGACCAAGGTATGTAAGCCTAAATACATCATGTAAAATTGTAATAGCTGACCACAGCCTTCCGCCATTAAAGAGCCAGCCATGACTTGATCATCTTTAAAGTGACACGGGAAATACCAATGGTCAGGCGCTAATTGCTTCTCGCCGACGAGTTCTCCCAAGCCCCACGCGCCGCCATTCACTTGGATGTTTTTCACTTGCTCTATCATTAAAAACTTGTCTGATGAAAAACACAGTGAAGACCCAGTATCGGTGGCATATTCGTCCCCAAAACAGCGATGAACGTCGCCGCTAATGAGGTGGCGAATTTGCGATGTGTCAAACGACGTGGCAGAGTGGCTTAACAGTGGCGTAAACTGCGTTTTATTGATCTTAGCCAAGGCGTCCAATTCATCTTGTGTTTTTATCACGCCTTTGCCATCAGCCAACTCTTGGTCGGTGAAAAAGCCGGCGCAACCGCCGTCCATTTTCAAAATCATTTCATCCCCCACAAAACACTCATAGGAGAAGAAAAACAATAAGGTGTCACCGTTCCGGGCAAAATGATTAATGCTAATGTCATAGCGCAGCGTTTCACCGCCTTTAGGTAAGTCACCCAGGAAAGTTAAGGTGCAATCTAGCAACCGGTAAACGCGCTCACCTTTGTTTTCAAAATCAATGCCCAAATAACTGATAAGCATTAAATCACACTGGCCAGACTCAACCGCAACAGCCCAAGGAATTTGACCGTCCACCAAATACGGCGCATCAACTGGAATGTCATATTCTGTGGTCATGGTTGAAGGCCGATATTGGTTTATCTCGGCGTCAAGTTTGGTCACCCTTGTAACCAGCAAGTAGTCAGTAGTGGGCAACCTCACGCGACGAGCATAACTGTCGATAATGGCATAGTCTGGGCCAAATACCTTGGCAATGCTGCCCTCAGAGTACTCGACTAAATCATCGTAGTCCCAGATCACTTGGCGTGGCTTAGGGACAGCTTGGCCGCTGCGGCTATTAGCGCCAAGCCAATGCCTGCACTGGCTGTCTTGTAACTGCTGCGCAAACACGCTCAGCGCTTCGCCACTGTCATGAGTTGGCTTATTTTGCTTGCGGGATGACAATAACAAAGCCGCTCCTTGTTCAATAATGGTTTGAGTGATGGCTGGGCCGCCTAATTGCACGGATTTAATCAAGCCTTGTGGCGCCATTTTGGCGCTGCTAATCGGTTTGCTTATCTTGGCGCTGCGCAGCGAAATATGGCTTTCACAACCGTCAACTGCTAATTGATGCACCGCGCCCATCAGGCCATTTGCCTTTGACGCTGGCAAAGCCGTTTCCCTTTGTAATTGAATAATAATATTGAGCAAGCTGGCCATGCCTGAGGCAGCATAGGTGTGCCCCAGCAAAGTGCTGATGTCATGGCGCTGGGACGAGGGCAACATTTGCTTCACGCTCTGGGTGATGCGTTGCTGCGCATCGTGATTATCGGCGCCTGCCACATCAATAAAATCGGGCTGTTGGCGGCTATCTTGGTAAAGCGCTGTCAGTAGCGGGCTAATGGCCGCGTCATTTGACGTCGAATCAGCTTTAAAGCGCAGGCCGTCAATCACCGCATAAGCCGCCGTCTCAGCAGTCAACTTGTCTTCATTTTCAGCATGACATGCTCGGGTCAATACTAGGGCCCCAGCGCCCTCGCCTACGCAGCCGTGGTAAGCCAGTCCGCGTTGCGCCGCCAGCTCTTGACGTAACAAGTAATTCTCGGCGCTGCCGGCTAAATCGACAGCGGCCACAACTACAGCATCCACTTCGCCATTGGTCAGCAGGTCCTGCGCAACTTGCAACGTATTAAACACCGCGTGCTCTTCAGCAGAGATGGTAAAAGCAGGCCCAGAGAAATCCCACAAAGACGACACTCGCGAAGCCATGATGTTACCAATAAAGCTGGTGTATTGGTTAAGTTTGGCTGCGCCAAGAACGCTATCCATGGCCATGCGTTGCAATGCTTGCTGTTCTTTTTCGGTTAACGAAATACCGGCTTTGGCTAGGCTGTTAGGTACTTGAGTTTGCAAGTTTACCCGGCCTCGAAATTGGTGGGTTTCAGCTTCGGCCGACATGGCCACCAATACGGCAACATTGCTACTGGCAGCAAGAGCGGCATCGCGAATGGCTTGGTCTGCCACTTTCATCAATAAAAGTTGCTGAGGAATTAAACGGTCATCTTCATTAGGCGGCACTTTAAAACGCATAAAGTCCAGCTCAAAGTGATCAATAAACCCACCGGTTATCGTCTTACCAGCATGATATTGCGGCGCCAATATCTGTTCTAAGCCTTTCCAGCGTTGCGCCGGTAATGGCCTTAACAAGGACGTATTGCTTTGCACCGCTTGTTGTAAACTTTGCAGGTTTTGCGCACCGGAAAAATGAGCACTGGCGCCAATGACATTCATCGCACACGGGGCCGCAAAAGCAGCAGCGGGTTGCTTGTGGTTACTGTCATGGCGCTCGCCTGACTGCTCATCATAAGCACGAATCAACAAATGGGCATTACAACCGCCAAAACCGAAGGCCGACACGCCTGCTAGCTTGTCACCTTGTGGCCATGGCGTATGCTGGGTTAATAATTGCTTTTCACCCCAACTGTTGTCCGCTGACGCAATGGCTTGCTGAATGCCTATGCTGGCCGGGATGCTGCCATGCTGCATCGCCATCACGGTTTTTAATATGCTTGGCATGCCTGCTGCGGTAAGTAAATGGCCAATATTGCCTTTTACCGAGCCAATTTTTGGGCTTTCTGCCGCGCTACCAAAAAATTGCGCCATGGAGTTAAGTTCAACTTTATCTCCTAACGGCGTCCCCGTGGCATGGCATTCAACGTATTGTACTTGGCTTTTATCAATCGCCGCTTCTTGATAAGCACGTTGATAGGCCAGCACTTGGCCTTTTGAATTTGGACTCAATACAAATTGGCCGCGGCCATCATTCGACAAACCTACGCCCTCAATGGTGGCGTAAATACGATCATTGTTTGCTTGAGCATCTTCAAGGCGCTTTAAAACCAACACTCCCGCGCCTTCACCGGCAAACAATCCTTGGCTTTGAGTATCAAACGGCGCCGACACGCCGTTTTCGGGATACGCTTGGAAAATCGAAAAGCCCATGTTGATAAAAAACGGATCTGAGCCTGACACCGCCGCCGCTAACATTATGTCGCTGCGACCCGCTTTTAGCGCATCACAAGCCAGTTTGACGCTGTATAACGACGACGCACACGCCGCATCTAGCGCGTAGTGACCTTGGCCTAAACCAAGGGCTTTTGCCACTAAACTGGCACCATAACCTGAAATCAGACCATTTTCTGGCCCGGCTGCGCGAAGCTGCTGAAAGTTATCCAGCGAAAACTTGTCGGATTCAATACAACCTTGCTGTTGCAGTACATGGGCAAGTCCTGCACTGACAGCTTGATGATACAAGGGCAAATACAGGTCATTTGAACGCTGTGTTGGGAAAGACAGTGCCCCAAGTACTAGCCCTGCTTGCGCCAATACGCGGTGTTGTAAGCCGATGTTAGCGTCCGCCAAAGCTTGCTGGCACACTTGAATAAGCCATTGCTGGTGACAATCTAACTGCTGCAACTGGTCGGCCGAAATGCCATAAGGGTGCGATTGCAGCGTAAAGTCTTCTATGTAGCCTCCGCGATGGCAATAGTGTTTATCGTTATCCCCTTTGTTGCCATCAAAATCATGGGGCTGGGCGTCTTGGCGCTCAGGCTTCACTTCACTGCGGTTATCTTGCTGGCGGGATAAGTTTTGCCAAAACTGCTCTGGCGTGTCACTGCCGGGGAATAAATTGGCTATCCCCACAATCGCAATTGCGGTCATTGCTGGTCCTGTTGTAATAAATAATTGGGAAATAAGACGCGAGTATCTGGCTTAAAGCCGTGGCACAAAAGTGCTGCAAACAACCCGAGATAATGCATGTGTTCACTGCGTTTTAACGCATCGAATGCCAACGCTAGGTGTGGTTTGGCGGCTAAAATTTTACCAATGTGACTGGTACAAGCTTGCCCCGGTCCTATCTCAATAAAATGCCGGCTGCCGGCGTCATAAGCCTGTTGAATGAGCCTAGCAAAATCGAGCGACTGGCAAAAACCGGTAGCCACGGCATCACCAATGGCCTTCGCTATACTGGCCTCACCATACACCAACTGGGATGACGATGACTCATGATGAGCACTTGAAAAATACTGGGTTTGACTAAGCAACCGCGGAGCTTCGTCTGAGGTGGCTAAGGTAAACAAGTCACTGATGTCTTGATGAGACAGCTGCGCCACTGGCGTGTGCATCGCGGTCACAAAAGGTATCTTAATGCCGCGAAGGTTATACTGGCCCATGATACTTTGGCATTGGGTATTGTCTCCGACGAGTACCCCGTTATCACCGTGGCTAATGGCTAACCAAGCGCGTGGAAAATCATTCGCAACTTGCTCAAAGTCAGCCCGAGATAGGCGCACAGCATAACTGCCCCACTCTATGTCCGTTTGTTGCCATAACGTTTGTGCATTGGTCAAAGAGCCCGTAATGCCATGACGAAAAATATAAGATTGTTGCAGTTTTTGCGCCAATAACTCAGGCGTTTGCCAGCAGCCACTGCTAGCCCACATACTTACCTCACCCATGCTGTAACCCAGAGCGGCATCTTTTGGCAGCTTTAAGCCTTGTTGCCAAACCTGACTAACGAGCCAACTTGCGCCAACACCGGCCACAGCTAACTCCGTCAGCGTCATAGCATCGCCGCGCCTTAGCGCATCATGGGCTAACAAGGGTTTTAACTGGCCATGCTTATCCAGTCTTTGGTAAATCGCAGGAAAAAAGCGAGCAAGCTGCTGAAACTGTGTGGCGTGGCTGGTGCCCACACCTGGGTAGACCAAACAGCTCGTACCCTGGGGGATGGGTTTTGCTAACTGGTAACACGAGCCAAGCTGCGTTTTGAAAAAGTTTTGCTGCGGATCTTGCTTGAATTTACTAATTAACCATTGAATTTCTTGGTTAAACTGCGTGCTATTTGGCTGCCAAATGATAATAGCTTTACAGCCACTTTGCTGTTGCCAATGCGCCAGACTGGCTGGCGTCACACTAAAGGAGTCCCAAGCTTCGTTTTGAGCGAGGGATAACTGACGGTATAAATCAACGGGCGTGTCAGCGACAAAAAGCGCCATTTTATGTTGACCATCAAGTAAAGGCTGATGGTTTGGCGTAAGGTTGCCTTCACTCAATAACCATTGATCGACTTTGATGCACCGGGCAACCTCATGCGAGCTAAACCAGTAATCGCCATCGACAAAACGCTGCTTTAACGCCAATAAACTCAGTAACATGGCTTGATGAAAAGGCTCAGAAAATGTTTGGGCTTGTGACAGTAATACACCATCAGTTTTCGCTAGCCATTTGCAAAAAAAGCGTTTTTTGTCTGCCAATGCTTGTGGCATGGCCATTATCTCTAGCTCAAGCGCGGCGCCGGTTAAACCAAAAGTCACGGATGCTACTTGCTGCTTGTCTGGCGACACTGGCGAAAAACTGAGTGGCAACACACACACATTACTTGTCATGGCATTTTGCTGGCAATGTCGAAATAGATGATCGGGTGACAAAATACGCTCAGCGCCCGCGGCTAATAGCTCAGTTTCAAGCTTGGCGACGCCTTCTTCAATTGCCACATCCAGTTCGCTATGGCGAGCGTCTGCAAAGGAGCTGCCACAGCGCAATACCAGCATATTTGCGCTCGGCTGCCACGACTGTAATGAGCGACCATGGTGCTCAAACAGCTGTATTTCTTGTAGGATCTCAGTCAGGTTGAGCGCCGCAGAGTGCTCCAGTGACCACGCTCGCCACCCCCCCGTACAAGGCAAAATAATTTTTGCCGACACTAAGGCTAAATTAACCCACGCCATTACTGCTGGCCCTGAGGTGCAAGGCGCTCACAGCCATTATTGCAGGCTATGAACGCATCGATTTCTGGCAAACTCGACCATAAACACCGGCAGTGATGAGGGTTGAAAAGCTTCTGGGCTGCAATCAAACCTTCACCACCGTTTGCTTGGCCTTGGGTTGACTTATTTGGTCTTGCATTAAGACCACTTTGGCGTGTTTCATCACCAATAAAGCTTGCCCTTTAGGCGTTAACAAGCGGATATCTGCAATCACCTCAAATTGATTGTGCTGTTTGATACGTGTAACCAGCACGCATTCCGCGCCAGAAGCCACATAATCCGTTAGGCCAACAACATCTTTCGCCTGCGGCGCGTAAAGTATCTCACCGCAACCGGCTGGCAAGCTTTGCTTGCCAAGCTGGCGATAAACCCAAACCAACAAGCTTTGGTACATGGCATCTTCTGCCAACACGCTAGCACTGGTTGCGGTCATGTCTTGGCTGAATTGTCCAAAAAAGTCAGCGCTTAGGTTTGCAACAGACATGCTTTGGATTAACACATCTTGATCGCAACAAAGATCTTGCTGTAATAAGCAAAACTCCCCCTGATGAAACAAGCTTCCGTCTTGATAACAAGTACTTGGCTGTCCCTGTGCTAACCAAGCCGTTACTTGCGCTTCACTTTCACCGTCTTGCACTATCTCCGCCATTTCTGCGTATTGGTTTGCAGTGTTAGCAGCTGCCGTGTTCACGGGCACCCTGACATGCAGCACCGCGCCATAATGCAGGCGTTCGCGGTTATTCTCTTGCGAGCTTATGCGGGCTTTAATTTGCCAGTGCGTACCACCTTGGCTTAACACTTCAAAAGCTAAGGTTAACCTCACCGAGTCTGCCTCAGGAGTGAACACTATACCTTTGTAAAGCTGATAGTCCACCACCTGCTGACAAGACGCCGCCGGCAACAGTTGAGTAATGCCTTGGCGCATCCACGCGGTCGCGACCACAGTCGGAAGCACCGCATTCCCCGCGATCCGGTGCAGCTGTAAAAAGCCATTTTCAGCCAGGTTCAGCGTCTTATTAAGACGCTGAGCCAGAGACTTTTTTACCTTCGCAATCTCCTCTGCTTGAGAAGTTTGACCCGCCATGTCAGTGCCAACAATTACCTGAACCTGCTTAGCGTCACCGGCCAGCATTTGCTGCCTAAAGAGTTGCGCACCGCCCGTAACGGGGATCACATAGACACCGCGCTGTTCAAACATGCGTTTCAGCTCAGGCGTGACCATGCCACCGTCCCACGGGCCCCAGTTAAAGCTTAACACCCGGCATTGCGGCCGATCTTGGCCTAACGTTATAGCCGTTTTATTGAGCACCTCGTTAGCCATGGCATAATCAGACTGACCTTTATTGCCATAAAACCCGGCAGCGGATGAAAACACCGCGATGTGGCTTAATTGGCAGTCTTTGGTGGCGTGCAGCAAGGCTTGCAGACCTGAAACCTTGGTCGCAAACACCCGCTGATAATCTTCTAGCTGTTTGTTTTCAATCAATCCATCAGCCAATACGCCAGCTCCGTGCACCAAGGCTGTAATGGCACCTTGAGTTTGTTGCACGCTCGCGACTAGCTCAGTTAATGCCGCTTCATCGGTCACATCAACCGCCGCATAATGAGCCCGGCCACCCGCCTCGGTGATAGCTTCAATGCCCTGATTAATCTCAAGTTGCGATAAAATCGGTGCGATCATTTTCGATAAACTGGCGGGGGTTGGTTTTTCCCCTTGCTGTTGACAATAAGCCAGCGCAGCACTTTGCAACGAGGCTTTATCGTTCAAGCCTTGAGCCCATGAAGGGATCGCGACAGCTGCAGAGCGACCTAACAAAATAAAACTGGCTTTGCTGTGCGCCGCAAGCTCAGCAACGCAAGCATTCGTCACGCCCTTAGCACCGCCACTCACCAACACCACATCTTGGCAGCTAAGCGGAAAGTGACTTAAAGTATGATCAGAAGACTCATGGCTTGCTTGCGCCACAATGGCCATCCGCTCACCTTGATGGTACGCCACTTCTGCTGCCTCTTGCTGTGGTGCGAGTAGCTCTGCGACAACAGTCTGAGCGAAGCTTGGCTTATCCGAGCCGGCAATATCCAGTGCTCGGCAAACTGCTTCAGGCCATTCTTGCGCTAGGGTTTTGGTTAAACCTGCAAACGCGGCGCTGTACTGCAGCCCTTGGCTCAAACCTTGACGCAAGCCAAAACCACCGTCCAGCTCGCCGGCGCTAAGATATCGGCTTCCAGCTTGAGATAAACGCGGTTGTAAGTGCTTGGCAAATAATAACGCCATTGCTGTTACTTGCAGTAAAGCGGACGCTGGCAGCTCACTGTCGAATAACTGAACAAAAGCCAATGGTTCTACATTCGTTGCTAGCCAGTGCTGACAAAACTCAGCGATACTGGCTTCGTTGTCGTCGACTAAAATATGGCGCGTAATATCACTACTGACGGTTGAAGCCGCACAAATATGATCCGGTAACACCACTAACTCTGGTTGCAGTCCCTGTTGTAATAACTTCTCAGCAACCAATCCACCGCAGCGGCCGTCGTCGAAAATGATAACTTGGCCCTGATAAGCCTGACCACCCCTAAGCGGGGCAAGTGGTCTCATCAGGGCATATTGAAAAGGGACGTCGGTGCCCTCCTGCCCGCTTGCTGGCGCTATATTACTATTGTCAACGCCGCTCGCCGCGTTTGAGTTCGCGGCTAATTGGGCTTCCATATAATGGATAATTTCACCCAAAGTCCGTAGCTCAGCTAAATCTTCAGGGTTAAGGGCGGGCAAACTTGGCAATGTGTCTTGCACCGTACCAAGAATTTCAACGCGCTTGATGGAATCAATGCCCAGATCTGCTTCAAGATCCATGGTTAACTCAAGCATTTCTGCCGGGTATCCGGTTTTATCGGCGACCACACTTAGCATGGCTTGTTGAATTTCTGCCGCCGCTGGCACTAGGGTTTGAGTATTGATCACAGCTTCGCTTTGCGTGCTCGCAACATCATTACTCTGGGGTAATTGTGCATTCATGTATTGCACTATCTCGGCCAATGTTCTCAGTTCCGCTAAATCTTCCGGGTTTAAAGCGGGTAAAGCCGGTAATTGATCTTGCACTGTGCCTAAGATTTCGACCCGTTTGATAGAGTCGATGCCTAAATCGGCTTCCAAATCCATGGTAAGTTCAAGCATCTCTGTTGGATATCCGGTCTTGTCTGCCACTACTTCCAGCATGGCCTGCTGAACTTGCGCCGGCGTTAGCCCCCCACTGTTTTCGGTCGCCGAAGAAGCAACGCTAGGCGCTGCATCTTGGCTAAATTGTGCGTTCATGTATTGCACAATTTCGCCGAGGGTTCTTAACTCGGCCAAGTCCTCGGGGTTGAGCGCTGGCAACGCAGGTAATTGATCTTGTACCGTGCCTAATATCTCAACGCGTTTGATAGAATCAATGCCCAAATCGGCCTCAAGATCCATCGTCAGTTCTAACATTTCAGCAGGGTAACCGGTTTTATCTGCCACCACTTGTAGCATTACTTGCTGCACTTGCTGCGCGCTTTGCTCAACATTTGCCGCTTGTGCTTGTTGTGGCAACGCACTCGCTGCTAACTGGCCATCTTGCTGGTTAATGTAATCGACAATTTCACCTAAAGTACGAAGCTCGGCCAAGTCCTCTGGGTTTAGCGCAGGAAGCTGTGGCAGTTGATCTTGCACTGTGCCCAGTATTTCGACGCGTTTAATCGAGTCGATGCCTAGATCTGCTTCTAAATCCATTGACAGCTCAAGCATTTCCGATGGGTAACCGGTTTTATCCGCCACCACACTCATCATTACGCTTTGTACGCTCACGGAAGCAGTAGCAGTAGCCGCATTGACGGCCGCCTCAGCTTGAGGTTGCGACGCGGGGCTTAGTTGGCTTTGCATGTATGCCACAATTTCAGCCAGGGTTCTTAACTCAGCCAAATCTTCCGGATTCAGTGCCGGCAGCTGCGGTAAGTTGTCTTGTACCGTACCCAAAATTTCAACGCGTTTAATCGAGTCGATACCAAGATCAGCTTCTAAGTCCATGCCAAGCTCAAGCATTTCAGCGGGGTAGCCCGTCTTCTCAGCCACCACACTCAACATGACTTGCTGAACTTGCTCGCTGCTCAGTGCGGAATTTGCCGCTGTGGATGCTGAGGCAAGTGCCTGCTCTGCAGTGTCATTCACGCTTGGGTAATCAATGGACGTAGCGTCAAACGTATTGCTCGCAGTCGACGCCATCGGCGACTCATTGGCAACAAGAGGCTCTTCCGCGCGAGTTGATGGCGCCAAGCTAGCTTGTGGTTGTGGTTGAGCCATTTGTGATGGCGCTTGCGGTGATGGCTGTAGACCAGGTTGCACTTGCGACTGAACTGCTGTTGCCGGGGCGATGTTTGCCGTCGGTGTTTGGCCGGCCATAAGCTGCAGCAGTTGCTGGCTAAGCTGTGCATTTTGTTGAATAAAGTTTTGTTGCAGTTCAATCGACTGGTTTTGCTGCTGTTGGAACATCGCCATGCTTTGTGCCAAAGCGGTTTGTTGCTGTTGGAGTAGCTGGGCGAGTTCAGACGGTGGGTTCACTGCAGATGGCGCATGTTGGCTCATAGCTTGAGGCTCACTTAGTGGTGTTGAGTCGTTGTGTGTGGCTGTTACAGGAACATGTTTAACGACTTCTTTAATAATTTCTTTTTCAATAATTTGCGGCTCGGACACGGTAACGTGACCTTGCTGTAAGGCTTGTTGCATTTTGTCTTTAGTCGCAGGGCTCAGGTAGTTTTGCCCGCCCAGCGAAATGGTCAAAGGGGAGCCTTTTGCTTTAACTGGCTTAGCGGCCAGTTGATAACGGTCAAAATCGCTCAGCTCAATACCTAATACAGCCAGCTCAATCAAGGCTTGTTTTAGCTGGCTGTCACTGTCTTGTTTGGCATTACCATTAACGGCAACTGTGACCACGTCTTGATATTTCAAGGTGTCTTTTATCAAGCGCGACAGAATACTTTTTGGGCCAAACTCAACAAATACTCGCGCCCCGGCTTGATACATATTTTCCAGCTGGTCGGCAAATTTCACTTCGCTCAGCATGTGCTGTTGAAAGCTTTGTTTAACGCTTTTTGCGGTTTTACCATAAGGCTGCGCGGTAATGTTGCTAAATACTTGCTGCTTATTGGCTTTAAACTTAGTCGCTTCAATGGCTTTAGCAAAAGGTAACTGAGCAAACTCAACAAGTGGGGTATGAAAAGCGGCAGAAACCGGTAAATGGACGGTTTTAATGCCTTGTGCTTTTAGCGCGTTAGCTAATGATGCAAGGCTGTCAGCGGTACCCGCTAATACCAATTGAGTCGGTGAATTATCGTTTGCCAGCCATGCGTTAGCTTGCTGCTCAAGCAAGGTCATCAAGCCTTCTCGTTGGCTTTTATCGTTTAATACCACCGCCATCATGGCGCCGCAGTCTTGTCCTGCAGGCACGTCGGCCATGGCGCAGCCTCTTTGTACACAAAGGTTTAAGTAGGCCGCGTCATCAATTAATTCGGCTGCTGCCAATGCGGTTAATTCGCCAAAGCTGTGGCCGGCAAAAAAGTCTGCTTGCAAGCCCGCTTGCTGCATCAATTGATAACTTGATAAGCTAAATGCGCCTATGGCAGGTTGCGCATAGCGAGTATTTTGCATTGCCTGTTGCTGTTCTTTCCGCTGCGCTTGGGTGAACGCAGGAATAGGATAAAGCACCTGGCTTAATGGCGTTTGCCCTTGCTGGCCCAGCAATTCGTCTAAGCGTGCAACGTGCTCACGCATGACAGGGTACGCATTAGCAAGCTCAAGGCCCATATTGACGTATTGGCTCCCTTGGCCCGCAAATAATGCGGCCACTTTGCCGTTCGTGTTGATGGCTTGGGGCTGAAAGCTGACACCCGCATTTTGCCACGCCGACGTTGAATTTTGCTGCAGTTGGTTAACGGCTTCAGTTAACAAAGATTTGGCAGCCGCGCTGGTTTCTGCAACAAAGCCCAGGCGAGCAGATTCTGGGGTAAGGGGTTGCACCTTATATTGGCCGCGAAAACGGCGAAAGTCTTCGTCACTGACTAGCTCTTGTTGCCAAGTTTGACACAGTTGTAATAATTGCTCAGGTGTCTCAGCGGCCATTAAAATAGGCGCGGCATTGGCGTTAAAGCGATAGGCTTGCGCTGATTCGCCTTGATACTCTTCTAACACCACGTGATAGTTGGTACCGCCAAAACCGAACGAGCTAATGCCTGCTCGTCTTGGTACACCTTGGCTGATCCAAGGACGCGTTTCTGTATTGATATAAAACGGCGAGTCAGCAATCGCCATTTTAGGGTTGGGCTCGTTGACGTTAATGGTAGGCGGCAACACTTTATGGTGCAGCGCCAAAGCAGCTTTGATAAAGCCTGCCGTGCCCGCAGTGGATTTGGTATGGCCGATTTGCGATTTCACGCTGCCAAGGGCAATATGTTGCTTTTGAGGGTTATCAAGGGCAAACACTTGCTTTAAGCCCTCAAACTCAGCCACGTCTCCCGCTGCCGTACCCGTACCATGCGCTTCGACTAAGCCAACCGTATGCGGCGCAAAACCAGCATCTTGATAAGCGCGATTGAGGGCTTTTGCTTGGCCTTCTGGGCGCGGCGCGTAAATACTTTTGAATTTGCCGTCAGACGAGGTACCTACGCCCTTAACTACGGCATAAATGCGGTCACCATCGCGCTCAGCGTCAGCCAAACGTTTGAGTGCGACCATGCCTATGCCCTCACCTATCATCATGCCTTTAGAGTCTTTGTCAAAAGGCTGGATAACATGGTTGTCGGTAAAAGCAGGGGTTTTCGAAAAGCTCATATACATTTGCGGTGAATTGTCGGTGCACACGCCGCCCGTTAACATCACGTCTGCGCGCCCTTCCCACAATTCAGACAGCGCCATTTTGGTGGCGGCCAACGAGCCGGCACACGCCGCGTCAACCACGCAGTTCATACCGCCTAAGTCAAAACGGTTAGCGATGCGCCCTGCAATCACGTTACCCAAAGAGCCAGGAAATGAGTTTTCTTCCCAATGCACGTATTGGCTTTTGAATTTTTCAACGATCATGTCCGCGTCCCCAGCGGGAACGCCACTATTGAGCAGTACTTTCTTTAAAACCGGATAATGCAAACGCGCGTTCAAGCTGTGGTTGATTTTTTGACCACCGCCGACACCTAGCACCACGCCAATGCGGTTTCGCTGCTCTGCACTTGCGTCACTGAGTCCCGCGTCTTGCAGCGCATCTTGGGCCACCACTAATGACAAAAGTTGCGACGTGTCGGTCAACTCTAAGATATTGGGCGGTAGGCCAAAGGCCATGGGATCGAAATCGATGTCAGGAATAAAGCCGCCTCGGCGACAATAGACTTTATCGGCAGCAGATTTGTCTTCATCAAAATAATCATCAAGGTGCCAGCGACTCGCCGGCACATCGATAATGGCGTCAACTTTGTTTCTGATCAGTTCCCAATAGGCATCTAAATTGTTTGACTCTGCAAACAAGGAAGCCATGCCAACAATGGCAATATCAGGCTTAGATTGATCTGGTTTATCCGACATGATGTTCTCTTTTTGCTTAAATACGGGAGCGAAAGCCACTGACTAGGGCGTTAGCTCAAAAACGGTTTGCGAGCCAAATTTTTTACGAAATACGTCATAGTTATTGGCAAGGGTGCGTCGCATATGAAAAGGCGCGTGATTTAATACGTAACGCATGTAACGGGTGGACGCCGCTTTGGCGCTGTCACGATAAATGTCAACGTATGCCCAGTCTGTCGTTGGGTCACTGGCAACAAACATAAACGTCTTTTCGCCCTGGCAATGCTGCGGAGGAATTTGCTTGGCCAACACTTGCACCACAGCTTGTTTATTATCTGTGCTGAGTTGTAAAGCATCCGCGAGGGTATGTTGGTTGATTGAAAAGTGTTGACAATCGTGTTCGTCTTGGCCGATGTGTAACTCATCGAAACGACCCGTTGCTAATGGCTCTGGCGACTGGGCATCAAGTTGCGATACACCATGGCGTTTGAGGCAACGAGCCAGTGCCGAACGCGACATTTGTGGGTGAATGTGCGTACGGGTCACACTTAACAGTTTGTT
Organism: Motilimonas pumila; assembly: GCF_003596335.1. GTDB lineage: Bacteria > Pseudomonadota > Gammaproteobacteria > Enterobacterales > CBDFNC01 > Motilimonas > Motilimonas pumila. The sequence continues at coordinate 37,188 of NZ_QZCH01000028.1, read as the reverse complement.
TAAACTGAAATGTAAAATGATTTTTAATTGAACCACCACATATTCTTGCTCAGGGCATAATGTGGTATTAAGTCTTACGGGCTTGGTGGAAACGTCTTCAACATTGTCGCGTTTTTTCCACTTTCGCACTGTGGACTCGCTGATGTTGAGAATTTTAGCTAACTTGGCAACCGGTAAATCAGACTGTTGAATAAATTCACGCATCTCTAAAGTCGTGGTAGCATTAGCATGGCGTTTATGAGTCATGTATTGATCTCACACAAAGATGCGGTACGAATTGATGTTTTTGATACATTTAGTTCTTTTTTACTAGTAAAAGTCTGATAAATTGCCACCAAAATACAGGCAAGAATTAAATCGAGGCTAGGATACCTGAGTCTCTATTTCGATACAACGTGCCGGAACAGCAAGCAGTGCCTAATATAGCTAATTCCGAGAGGTGTATGTAACTATCGTGCAAAAACATGATCTAGATCTATCAAATGTCGCAGTGATTTATACTGATATCAACATGCTGACAGAACTTTCTTTTACTTCTTTAAGTAAACATTGGTCTACACCAGAAGAAATAGAGCTGTTAAGTCAAAGCCAGAACGAAGAAAAGAACCTTTCTCGCATTTATGCGCGTATTCTTATTCGTCAAGCTTTGTTTAAATTGGCCCCTCACATTGAGCCCGTCGATTGGATCATCGAGCATAATGACGCGGGACAGCCAACGTTAAGCTGCAGTCACTACAATTTTGTCGACAAAATAATGCCTCACATCAGCATTTCGTATAGCTATCCTTATGTGGCCGTAGCGCTACATAACGAACCTTTGGGTTTGGACTTGGAAAAGCACGACTTAAGCCTGAATTACCTCACCATAGTTAAAAACTACTTTGGGCCGGGTGAAGAAGCAGATATTCAAACGTTAGAAAAACAGCACCGTCGTCACTACTTTTACCGTTTATGGACGTTAAAAGAAGCCACTGGCAAGCTATTAGGCACAGGCCTTAGGATTAAACTGGAAGACATTCGAATTGACCAAGATTACCAAGAGTTGCTCACGGACTATGGTAATGGCCAAATTCGTGTCAATCGCACCACGGTCAGCCAGCAATCTCACCCAGACTCGCTAGGTCGTCAATTGGCGTCAACCAAAAACATCCAAGATGTTTACGGCCAATGGTTTTCGGTTGAACCGGGATTACACATGGCGTTGTCACAACAAACGGCCACGCCCTTGACCATAGAACAAGCCATTTTATAATGCCGAAATGGCTTTATCTTACCCATAAAGCCATACTCAAAGCTGTCAACTTGCATTTTTACTAGGATGGCTAGCGCGCTGTCTTGCTGTTTTTAGCCGCGCTTATTGGCCTAACAATGCCAATACATCCGCTGGAAGTGGGCACAGCTGTTTGTCTTTGTTCATCGACACCATTTCTATTTCAGCTTTCACTGCCGCCTTGCTCGCACCTGGGCGCCAAACTTCTTGCAACCACACGCTTCGGTATGGGCCATCAAAATAAAACTGAGTGCGTATATCTACCACATCGGCAAACTCGACCCCTTCAAAGCAACCCATATCGGCCCGATAAACGGCAAAGCCAATTCCCTGCTCTTGCCACAGTTGTTGCAACTTTTGCGCGCCTATCACATGCTCCCTGGCCCGTTCAAAGTACTTGAGGAAGTTTGGGTGATACACCACCCCAGAGAAATCAGTATCTTCATAATAGATTTGCACGGGAAAGTGAAATGTTTGACTCAAGTTTGTCTGCGCAGACATAAGCATACTCATGGCGAAATAAGAAAAAGCTGTTATATATTACATGGCCTTATTACATCAATCTTTACCGCGTAATATGTCCAATAGATGTCGGTAAATGGTGAAAATATCAACAAACAGCCAAAGAATGAAGCAACAGGTAGAAAATTCATTGAGTAGTTATTGCATCTTAAATTTTTTCTTGTTCCAATGAGCCATTTTTTTACGACCCTAGATCTTATAAGGCTAAAATCAGTCAATGAATTACAGCAACGTCTTCGTTAATAGTATCGCCTATGAATTAGCGCCTATACCGGTCACCAGTGCCAGTTTAGAAGCGCGGCTAGCGCCCTTATACGAAAAATTTCGTATCCCAAGTGGCCAATTGGCAGCATTAACAGGCATTGAAGAGCGTCGCTGGTGGCCAAACAACACCTTAGTCAGTGATGGGGCCATTGCCGCAGCTAAAAAAACCCTCGCCGAAACACAGGTGGATACTAAAGACATTGGCGCGGTGGTGTACACTGGCGTATGTCGTGATCAGCATGAGCCAGCCACCGCATGTCGCATAGCGGCTGAGCTGGGCATTAAGCAACAAGCCAGTATCTACGACATTAGCAACGCCTGCTTGGGTGTTTTGTCAGGTATGTTAGATATTGCCAACCGGATACAATTGGGTCAGATTAAAGCAGGTTTAGTGGTGTCGTGTGAGTCAGCCAGAGACATTGTTGACACCACGATCCAAAAGATGACCACGAACCCTAGCATGCAAAATTTTGCATCTTGCTTGGCAACTTTGACCGGCGGCTCAGGCGCGGTAGCCGTGCTGCTCACGGACGGCAGCTTGCCCCTTGCCAACCAACGTGCGCACAAACTCGAATGCGCCGCGACATTAGCCGCACCAGAGCATTATGATTTATGTTACTGGGGATTAGAAGAAATCAGCAAAGGCACCTTTAAAGAAACCATGCGTACTGACGCGGTTTCCTTGCTAAAACATGGCGTGGCATTGGCTCAACAAACTTGGGGCCAACTGCTGCAAACCAGTGGATGGCAAGCACAGCAAGTGGACAAAGTGATTTGTCACCAGGTTGGCTCCGCCAATCGCAAAAATGTGCTTGAAGCGTTATCGATTCCGGCCATAAAAGAATACCCTAGCTACCAAAAGCTGGGTAATATGGGCACGGTTTCTCTACCCGCAACTGCCGCGATGGCGCACGAACAAGGCTTTCTAAAGCCGGGTGACAAAGTCGGATTTTTAGGTATTGGCAGCGGTCTAAATTGCATGATGTTGGGATTAACTTGGTAATGAAAACAGCAGCAGAGTATTCTCCTTATAAACCGAATTACCTGACCATAAATGGCCATCAATATCATTATATTAATGAAGGTGAAGGCGATCCTGTCGTCATGGTGCACGGTAACCCCAGCTGGAGCTTTTACTACCGCAACTTGGTAGCGCAATTAAAAGCCGACCATCAAACCATAGTGCCAGATCATATCGGCATGGGTTTGTCAGATAAGCCCAGCGATAAGCATTACAACTACACCTTAGAGCAACGCATAGACGATTTATCGGCCTTGCTTAAACACTTAGGTATTAACAAAAACATCACCTTAGTGGTGCACGATTGGGGTGGCATGATAGGCATGGGGTACGCGGCGCGCCACCCTCAGCAAATCAAGCAAATTGTGGCCCTTAATACTGCGGCGTTCCATTTGCCTAACAGCAAGCGTTTACCCAAACGCTTGTGGCTTGGCCGCAATACTTTTGTCGGCGAATGCATGATCCGTGGCATCAACGCCTTCAGTAGCTTAGCGTCTCATATTGGCGTCAAACGCAAACCGATGGACGCAGAAATTCGCCAGGCTTATGTGGCGCCATACAATAATTGGAAAAACCGAATTGCCACCGTGCGATTTGTACAAGACATTCCATTAAAACCGGGCGATAAGGCTTACCCAATTGTCTCTAGCATAGAGTCAAGCTTACAGCAGTTTAAAAACATCCCGGTATTTCTTGGTTGGGGCATGTTGGACTTTGTATTTGATCAACATTTCTTACACCGTTGGCAAGCGCATTTTCCACAAGCACAGGTCCATAAGTACCCAGACTGTGGCCATTACGTGTTAGAAGACGCGCAAGAAGAATTAGTGCCCCTTATTTGTAAGTTTATTCGGCAACACCCGTGATGCGTGATCCGCAAAATATAGCCAATCACCTCGCCCATATGGCCAAAGCGCAGCCGAGCGCTTTGGCAGTTGCCATCCAACATCACCTCGGTTTTAGCCGACAAGCCTCCTTTACCGAATTAAGTTTTAGTCAGCTCGATCAAGAGTGTGATCATGCCTGCTGGGCATTGCAAGGGTTTGGCATTAAGGCCACGGATAAAGTGGTATTAATGGTCACCCCAAGCGTCGACTTTTTTGCCCTTACCTTCGCCCTGTTTCGCTTAGGTGCGGTGCCAATTTTTGTCGACCCAGGCATGGGCATTAATAACCTCAAGCAATGTTTTGAAGAAGCCAAGCCCGATCATTTTATTGGCATTAGTAAAGCCCATATTGCCAGGGTATTATTTGGCTGGGGTAAAACGTCGATAAAAAGTCACTTAGCTGTGGCCAAACATAGCTGGTTAACCACCTTTGCAGGCATTAAACGAACATACCCCAATCAAGGCAGCTTTGTGGCGCCCGCTCATGAAGCCAATGCCATGGCCGCGATCCTGTTCACCAGTGGCAGCACAGGTACACCAAAAGGCGTGGTCTACAGTCATGAAATGTTTAATGCACAAATTGCCGCCTTGCGAGACGATTACGGTATTCGCCCGGGTGAGCGCGATTTAGCAACATTTCCATTGTTTGCGTTATTTGGGCCCGCGCTTGGCATGGCGTCCATTATCCCAGACATGGATGCCAGTAAACCCATCACGGCGAACCCTGATTATATCAAGCACGCCATTGATCATTACCAATGTTCTAATTTATTTGCTAACCCGGCGTTACTGAATATTTTAGGCCAAGCAGGTAACACGCAACATTGGCAGCTCAAGAGTATCAAACGGGTTATCTCTGCCGGCGCGCCCGCAACGCCTGAATCCATTGAATTATTTCAATCTATGCTCATGCCCAAGGTTGAAATCTGGACCTCGTACGGCGCGACCGAGTCACTGCCAATCAGCAAAATAGGCAGTCATGAGCTGCTCCGTGATACGCAGCAACACACTCGAGAAGGTGGTGGTATTTGTGTCGGTTATCCTATCGCCGATGTCACCATCGACATCATTGCGATTACGGATGAGCCTATCGCTCTGCTTAGCCAAGCCCAGCTGTTAAAGGAAGGCCAAATTGGTGAAATCATTGTCAAAGGCGCTGTGGTCTCTCGTCAGTATTACCATCGTGATAACGCAACGTTAAGTTCAAAAATTGACGACGATATACAAGGTGGCCACTACCATCGCATGGGTGATTTAGGCTATCTTGATGATGCCGGAAAATTGTGGATGTGCGGACGAAAATCTCACCGCGTAAGCTTACCAAGCGGCGACCTATTTACCCTTTGCTGCGAACGTATTTTTAATGAGCACACCAAGGTGAGTCGCACTGCGTTGGTAGAAGTCAGCGTTGGCCAAACAGCCCAAGCGGCCCTTTGTATTGAAGCCAATACTCCGCTCGATACGCAACAAAAAGCGCAGGTCATTGCTGAATTACAACAACTGGCGGCTCAGCAAGCGCACACCAAGCAAATACAACACTTTTTTTTCCACCGCGCTTTTCCGGTAGACGTCAGGCATAACGCCAAAATTTTTCGAGAGAAACTCAGCGTCTGGGCCCAACAAGAATTAGAGAAACAATGATGCAACAAGTCATGATCACTGGAGCAAGGGGCTTCCTTGGATTGAGCCTGGTGCGTTTATTGCGCCAACACAATATAGCAGTCAACGCGCTAGTGCGTGGTCCACACCCTGAGTTATCTCGCTTAGGCGTGAACGTGATTATTGGCAACCTAGCCGACAAAGTCGCGATATCCACAGCCATGGAGAATTGCGATACGGTTTTCCACGTAGCCTCCAAAGCCGGCGTATGGGGCGATGAACAAGAGTACATCGACACTAATGTTACCGGTAATCAAAATATCATTGATGCTTGCCAAAGCTTAGGGATCAAGCATTTGGTCTATACCAGTACGCCAAGTGTAATATTTTCTGGCAAAGATGAAGATGGCGTTGATGAATCAACGCCTTATTGCAGCCACCCCCTGAATGCTTACACCCGCACCAAGATTATTGCCGAGCGCGCTGTCTTAGCGGCAAATAGCCCACAACTTAAAACCTGCGCCATTCGACCACACCTCATTTGGGGACCGGGCGACCCCCACCTGATCCCCCGAGTGATCGCCAAAGCAAAAGCAGGCAAGCTGGCGCTAGTGGGTAAAGAAGATAAGCTAGTAGACACTGTGTACGTGGAAAACGCCGCGCTCGCCCACTTTTTGGCAGCACAAGAATTACACCAAGATGGCAAGTGCGCGGGCAAAGCCTACTTCATCAGTAATGATGAGCCTATTACCATGGCCGCAATGCTCAACCACATTTTAGCGGCGGCGCAGCTACCCGCCGTCAGTAAACGTGTGCCCGCCTCTTTGGCATATGGCATTGGCGCAGCGCTCGAGACCGTTTATCGTTTTGCATCATTGCAGCAAGAGCCTGCCATGACACGCTTTGTTGCGAAGCAATTATCAACCAGTCACTGGTTTGACATTAGCGCGGCGAAGCGCGATTTTGGCTATCATGCGCCTATTACCATTGCCCAAGGTATGGCGCAGTTAAAGCAGTCTTTTAATCAGTCCTGATCGCTGTGCATGTTAAGACTGACACAAAAAAGCCTGAGTTTAACTCAGGCTTTTTTGTGTCAGCAAATACTGATTGAGCGTCATTATTAGTAATGACGCTCAATCTCAAACACAAATTGTTTGGCGATCAGCTCGCCTTGCACCGGTTGAATTTCAAGGGCTAAATTCCAGCGCATTCGCTCAGTAACACAAGCGCCAACCATGGCTTCGGCGAGATACTGTTGGTTGTTTTCTAACTTGTTAAATTTAACCGGAATTTTTCCCATAAACATATCATGGCCAGTGATGTTAGCCGATTTCAACTGCGCGCCTTCTGGTAAAGTTAACGTCAAGTTAAAAGGTGTTTCTGCTAACACCTCATTGCCAGCTTGTAACTGAGCGCTAATATCGCCGGCGGCATCATGGATCACGCATCCTTTGGCAAAGTCGCACAAAGCAACCTCAGGCATTGGCTCAGAGTTAGATTCTGGCTGATCAGATACCGGCTCTCCTTGGTAGGTGCGGTAGATAAATGCAGCACCTAAAATCGTTAAAACAAATAAAATCTGTAAAATACGCTTTAGTTCTAATTTCATTTCATTTTTCTCAATAACCCTATTTTGAGTAGGTTTTATACAATTGCTCAAACTTTTGGCGTTTAAGTTAACAAAATTCTTGGCATATAAGAATTTAGCCCCGAGTCTGACTGTTATTGTAACGTGAACTGGAGTAGAATTCGCACCGAATATTTACGTCTTACATTCCAATCCAGATTGGGTAGCCAATGTAAATTGATGTAAATGTTTGCTAATTGTTCTGTGAGCCCTTTCACAAATTAACAATGGACAGCAGCGGAAGCAAAAATAATGACGAGCCAAATAGAAACTCAACCCGATTACAACTATGCAGTTGTACGCCAATTTACCGTGATGACTATCATCTGGGGTATTGTTGGTATGGGTGTTGGTGTATTAATTGCGGCCCAGTTAATCTGGCCAGCTTTAAACTTCGACACTCCCTGGCTAACTTATAGCCGTTTACGCCCTCTTCACACTAATGCCGTAATTTTTGCCTTCGGTACGTGTGCTTTGATGGCAACCTCCTTTTACGTTGTTCAACGTACCTGTCAAACAAAACTGTTTGGTGGTCCTCTGGCACAAGTTGTGTTCTGGGGCTGGCAATTAGTCATTCTATCGGCAGCGATCACTCTCCCACTGGGTTATACCACTTCTAAAGAGTATGCCGAGCTAGAGTGGCCAATCGATATTTTGATTGCCGTGGTATGGGTGATTTACGCCATTGTCTTTTTTGGCACAATCGTAAAACGTAAGACATCGCATATTTATGTAGCTAACTGGTTCTTCGGTGGCTTCATTATCACTGTTGCGGTTCTTCATATAGTTAACAGCGCTGCGGTGCCTGTTGCCATGATGAAGTCCTATTCAGTCTATGCCGGTGCTGTCGATGCGATGGTGCAATGGTGGTATGGCCACAACGCCGTAGGTTTCCTACTGACTGCAGGTTTCTTGGGTATGATGTATTACTTCGTACCAAAGCAAGCGGGTCGTCCGGTTTATTCTTACCGTTTGTCTATCGTTCACTTTTGGGCGTTAACATCGGTTTATATCTGGGCCGGTCCTCATCACCTTCACTACACAGCTTTGCCTGATTGGGCACAGTCGCTGGGTATGGTGATGTCATTGATTCTATTCGCACCTTCTTGGGGTGGCATGATCAATGGTATTATGACGCTGTCTGGTGCATGGCATAAACTTCGCTATGACCCTATTCTTCGTTTCTTAATTGTTTCTTTGTCGTTCTACGGTATGTCTACTTTCGAAGGCCCGATGATGGCAATTAAAACGGTTAACGCCTTATCACACTACACTGACTGGACCGTAGGTCACGTTCACTCTGGTGCCCTAGGTTGGGTTGCCATGGTTTCTATCGGTGCGGTTTACCACTTGATCCCTAACCTATTTGGCCAAGGTGCGATGTACAGTACTCGCCTTATCAATGTGCATTTCTGGTTAGCGACTGTGGGCACAGTACTTTACATTGTCGCAATGTGGATTTCAGGTGTTATGCAAGGTCTAATGTGGCGCGCGGTTAACTCTGACGGCACCTTGACTTACAGCTTTGTAGAGTCACTACAAGCTTCATACCCGTTCTACTTTGTACGTTTCTTAGGTGGTGCGATCTTCCTAACCGGTATGCTTATCATGGCATACAACGCTTATAAGACCATAGTTGCACCAAAAGGCTCGCTGCAGCCAGAAGTGCAAGAAGCATAAGGAATCGCGATAATGAAACATGAAAAGGTAGAAAAGAATATTGGCCTGCTTGCGATCCTTGTAGTGGTTGCAATCAGCTTCGGTGGTCTAGCGGAAATTACCCCGCTTCTGTTCCAAAAAGAAACCACTGAGCCAATCGAAGGTTTACGCCCTTACACGGCGTTAGAAATGGAAGGTCGTGATATTTATATCCGTGAAGGTTGTAGCGTTTGTCACAGCCAGATGATCCGTCCATTTAGAAGTGAGACTGAGCGTTACGGCCACTACTCAGTAGCCGGTGAGCACGTATGGGAGCATCCGTTCCTGTGGGGCTCTAAGCGAACAGGTCCGGATCTGGCACGTGTCGGTCAACGTTATTCTGATGACTGGCACCGCGCGCACTTAATCGATCCTCGTTCTGTTGTTCCTGAGTCAAACATGCCTGGTTTCCCATGGCTTGAGACGACGGAACTGGACGGCAAGTTAACGGCTAAAAAGCTGTCTACTTTCCGTGACTATTTCAACGTACCGTACAGTGATGAAGACATCGCTGGCGCTGAAGCTGCAGTGGCAGGCAAAACCGAAATGGATGCCCTCATTGCTTACCTTCAATCGTTAGGTCATGCACTTAAATAAGGGGTTTTAATATGGATTACGGCACTTTCAGTGGCCTTTACACAGGTTTTTTAATTGTAATCTTTATTGGAATTATTGCCTGGGCATACAGCAGCAAGCGCAAAGCGTCTTTTGAGCAAGCTGCTAATCTCGTGTTCGCAGATGACGAACAAGCCCTCAAAGCAAGTGCAGAAGACAAGAACGCAGGAGCGAAATAATGAGCACTTTTTGGAGCGTATGGATCACCGTAATTACGTTAATCGTAATTTTTGGGTGTGCCATTCTTTTGTACTGGTGTGCAAAAGATAAAATGGGTGTTGAAGAAGGTAAGTCCATGGGACATAGCTTCGACGGCATCGAAGAGTTAAATACCGATTTGCCTAAATGGTGGGTAGGCTTATTTGCCTTTACCATCGTTGGCTCTTTGATTTATGTACTGTTGTTTCCATCGTTTGGTGGCTTCGGCAATGGTCTATTAGGTTGGACCAGTGCCGATTACGATATCACTTCTAAAGCTGAATCGGTCGAGCGTGCAAAAGAGTCTAACTCTCAGTACCAACGTGAAGTAAACGCAGCGGAAGAGAAGTACGGTGAAGTATTTAAAGCCCTCGCCTACGGCGACGACGGTAAATACTTGCCTATCGAAGAAATCTCTCATAACCCTGAAGCGGTAAAAGTAGGCCAACGCTTATTCTTACAAAACTGTGCCCAGTGTCATGGCTCAGACGCGAAAGGTGCCACCGGCTTCCCTAACCTAACCGATAACGATTGGCTATATGGCGGCAGCGGCGACAAGATCAAAGAAACGCTAATGGAAGGTCGCGTAGGGCTGATGCCTGTTCGTGGTCTACTGAGCGAAGAGCAGCTGGCTGGCGAAGGCATGCAAAACTTGGTGTCTTATGTTTTGAGCCTCAGCGGTCGTAAAGTCAACGCGATTGAAGCGCAAAAAGGCAAAGAGCTTTTTGGTGCTTGTATGGCCTGTCACGGTGTTGACGGTAAAGGTAACCAAGCATTGGGTGCACCTAATCTGACTGACAACATCTGGTTATACGGCGGCTCACGTAAAGCGGTTGAAGCCACTCTGCGTCACGGCCGTAATGGTGTAATGCCAGCATGGAAAGACATCTTAGGCGAAGATAAAATACAAATTATCTCTGCTTACGTTTACTCCTTGTCGAACGAAAAAGAATAGTATTATATTCTGATAAAAAGCCCCGATTTTTCGGGGCTTTTTTTTGCCTTTTTGTTACACTGCGCACTGCAATTTTAAGGAGTGTGCAAGTGAAAAATAAATGGTTCCACCAAAGCCCTGTTTGGCTAATCATCTTATTACCTTTAGCCGCTGTGATTGCCGGCATCACCACTGTCATCATCGCTCATGACAACAAAGTCGACCTGGTAGCGGAAGACTATTACAAAACCGGTAAAGCAATTAATGCTGACTTATCTAAGCTCCAAACCGCACTCGACGCTAACATCACCCTCAATGTTTCTCTTGAAAATGATCAAGGTGAAGTTTCATTTGCCTCTGGTGGAGACAATCACCAAGGCGCGCTTAAATTCAATTTGTACCACCCGACTCTGGCCAAGCAAGACATTGCCCTGATGCTGAGTGCCGACTCCAATGGGGTATACCGTTTTGATCTGCCACAGCCTATCCAAGGTAAATGGAGCGTGCGGGTTGAACCTTTTGACGGTAGCTGGCGCGTGCAAGAAGACATAGAATTTCCGGCACAAAAGGCATTACTAGATGGCAAGCAGTAAACGCGCTTGTTTTCATTGTGGTGAAGCGGTTCCCGCCAATAGTCAATTCCAAGTTGACATTGACGGTGCGCCTCGCCAGATGTGTTGCCCGGGTTGTGAAGCCGTTGCTCAGACGATTGTCGACAGCGGCCTCACATCTTATTATCAGCACCGCACAGAAACCGCCAGTCGGTTTGATAATTTAGTCCCCGAAGCACTGCAACAGCTTGACCTGTACGATGTGGCAGAAGTAGAAAACGATTTTGTACAACAAGACAAACAGCACAAACAGGTATTGCTTTCTATTGACGGTATCACTTGCGCCGCGTGTGCTTGGTTAATCGAAAAACAACTGCGTACCCTGCCCGGCCTCGATTTTATCAACGTCAACACTACCTTACACCGCGCCACTGTGCGCTGGCACGGCGAGCAGCTTAAACTCAGCGAAATCCTCGCAAACATTGCCAAGGTCGGTTATCAAGCGCACCCGTTTGAGCCTGACGAACAAGAAAAAATATACAAACAGCAAGTCAAAGCTTACATGCGTAGAATTGGTTTGGCTGGTATCGCCACCATGCAAGTGATGATGTTTGCTGTAGCCCTTTACGCAGACTTATTCACCGGCATGGAAGAAGAGTTTCGCCAGTATTTCCGCTGGGTAAGCTTATTATTGGCGACGCCTGTATTGCTGTACAGTGCGCAGCCGTTTTACTTCAACGCCCTTCGCAATATTCGAAATCGCACCTTAGGCATGGACATTCCTGTGTCTATCGCCCTGTTAGGCGCGTTTATCGCCTCCACTTACGCCACCATCATGGGCACAGGTGAAGTATATTTTGAGTCTATCTCAATGTTTACCTTCTTCTTGTTATTGGGTCGAATGCTTGAGCTTAGAGCTCGGCGAAAAGCAGCTGAAAGCGGCAATAACCTGGCTAAACTGATGCCGAAAATGGCATGGCTGGTTGACAATGAACAAGTCACTCATGTCCCTGCGAAGCAGTTACAAGCAGGCCAAGTTATTCTTGTGAAACCGGGAGAAACCCTGCCTGCAGATGGCCATATCATTGAAGGTAAGTCCAGCTTTGAAGAGTCGATGCTCACCGGCGAACACATGCCTTTGCTCAAGACGGTTGCAGACACGGTTTTTGCTGGCACCATCAATATTGATAGTCCAGTGAAAGTGGCGTTGGATAAAGTGGGCCAACACACCTTAATTTCAGACATCATGCGCTTACAAGACTCTGCCCAAGCCGACAAACCAAAAATTGAGATTGTGGCAGATCACATCTCGCGTTATTTTGTGGGCGTTTTGTTAATCGTATCAGTGGTCACCTACGTCAGTTGGTATGTCATTGCCCCTGAACACGCTTTTTGGGTTACTTTATCTGTGCTTGTGGCAACCTGTCCTTGCGCCCTTTCTTTAGCTACGCCTACTGCGCTGACCTGCGCGACTGCGCACCTTAATCGCATGGGCGTTTTGGTACGAAAGGGGCACGTGTTAGAAACCCTCGCCAAAGTTGATCACTTTTTATTTGATAAAACCGGCACCCTGACCCGCGGTGAATTTCAAGTGGTTAATACTAACGCTTATGAAGGCTGGCAAACCGCACAAGTATTAAGCCTTGCCAGCGCGCTAGAGCAACACTCAGAACACCCTATTAGCTTAGCCTTTAAGCCCTATTTAGACGCCAGCCAAACGGTCACGGGTGTGAACAACCACCCCGGTGAAGGCATTGAAGGGCAATATCAAAACCAACGCCTTACGCTTGGCACTGCCGCATTTTGCAAACATAACCCCGGTCCGATACAAAGCGATAATTTAGTGGTGTATATGTGCTTGCAAGGCAAGCTTATTGCGGAGTTTGAGTTAGCCGATAAAATTCGCGAAGACGCACAGGCCAGTTTACAAACGCTACACGATGCAGGCATAGAAACCAGTCTACTAACCGGTGACAGCTCAGCTCAAGGCAACATAGTGGCGACTCAACTTGGCCTGCATCATGTTCACACCGGATTAACACCGGCGCAAAAGCAGCAACAAGTGCAAGGCTTGCAACAACAAGGTCAGTTAACCTTAATGGTGGGTGATGGCATCAATGATGCCCCCGTGCTTTCTCAAGCCCATGTCTCTGTCGCGATTGGCAGTGGCAGTGATATCGCAAAGAACTCTGCCGATGTAATTTTACTCGGTGAACGGCTGAACAAGCTGCAACAAACCCGTGATTTAGCCATTAAAACCAAACGCATTATTTGGCAAAACTTAGCCTGGTCTTTGGGGTATAATATTTCGATTGTGCCTTTGGCAGCAACGGGCCACGTGCCGCCTTATATCGCGGTGTTGGGTATGTCACTGAGCTCAGTTATTGTCGTCAGTAATTCTTTGAGGCTATTAAAGTCATGAGCATTATTTATATCCTGATCCCTATTGCCATCATTTTTGTCACTGTTGCCGTGGTATTGTTTTTCTGGGCGGTAAAATCTGATCAATTTGAAGACTTAGACCGCGAAGGCGTCAACATTTTATTTGACGAAGACCAACCTAAGTCTGGCACCAAACCACAGATAAAATCTAAACCCTCATCTCATGTGGAGTGACTTTTTTGCAGCTGCGCTAATTGGCCTGCTAGGCGCCGGCCATTGTTTAATGATGTGCGGTGGCCTCGCCAGCGCACTGTCTTATAACGTTGCGCCAACTCAAGTAGGACAGTCTCCCCAACCTCCGAGTCGATTCAATACTTGGTTAAGCTTGATTTTGTATAACCTAGGCCGGGGGTTGAGCTATTGCCTGATAGGCTTACTTTTTGCGGCCACCACCAAAGAACTCAGCCAGTTTTTCGATGCCAAATTTGGCCTGCTTGTATTGCGATTGCTGGCGGCTTTGATGATGCTCATGCTGGCTTTGTATATTAGCCGCCTGTGGCAAGGTTTAACCATAGTAGAGCGCGCCGGGCAAAAAGTGTGGCGACACGTTCAGCCACTAGCAAAACAATTTATGCCGCTGCGCAGCCCTTGGCATGCATTACCTTTTGGTTTGCTTTGGGGTTGGTTGCCTTGTGGTTTGGTCTACTCTACTTTAGCTTGGGCCGCGGTCAGTGGTAGCGCTTTTAACGGTTTAGTCATTATGGCGGGTTTTGCTGTCGGTACCTTTCCAGCCATGATCAGTTTAGGCGTTGCGACGCAAACCTTAAAGCGCTGGTTAAATGCAGTGTATTTTCGCTATTTTGCCGGCTTATTGATTGCTTTATTCGCTTTTCACTCAATTTATCTTGTTTTTCTACAAATCTAAACTACCTATATTGTACCCATAAATGTTACAATCTTGACCTAAGTCAAGAATAGAAATAGTGCTTATGAAGTCGGAAAACCCTTCCCTAAAACGTGTGCAATCTGGCGGTTGTGAAATCCATTGTCAGGATTGCAGTATTAGCCAATTATGTATCCCGGTCAGCTTAAATGAAACTGAGTTGGATCAGCTTGATAGCATCATTGAGCGTAAAAAACCGATCCAAAAAGGCGAAGAGTTATTCAAGGCTGGCGAGGAGCTAAAAGCGCTCTATGCTATTCGCTCTGGTACCGTAAAGTCTTACACTATTACTGAGCAGGGTGATGAGCAAATTACAGGTTTCCACCTGGCGGGTGACTTAGTCGGTTTTGACGGCATTAACACCGGCGAACACCCTAGTTTTGCACAAGCATTAGAAACCTCGATGATTTGTGAAATTCCTTACGATGTCCTGGATGATCTCTCCGGTCAAATGCCGAAACTGCGTCAACAAATCATGCGCATGATGAGCAACGAAATCGTGGGTGACCAGGAAATGATATTATTGCTGTCGAAGAAGAACGCCGAGGAACGCTTAGGTGCATTCATTTACAGCTTGTCACAACGCTTCTCAGAGCGCGGGTTTTCGCCTAGAGAGTTCCGTTTGTCGATGACACGTGGCGACATAGGTAACTACTTAGGGCTAACAGTTGAAACGATCAGCCGCTTGTTGGGTCGTTTCCAAAAAAGTGACATGATTGCGGTAAAAGGCAAATACATTACCATTAAAGATCATGACAAACTGGCAGAAGTTGCTGGCGCAGTAAAACCAGAATAATGCTCTAAATATTGATAATACTTCAATAAATTGATCTAACTCCCCCACGTAATTGGCATTTTGAACTAGATTATAACTAGTCCTACAAAACGCCAAGTTGGGGGAATCATGATTAAATACCGCAATATCTTAGTGGTCATCGACCCTACCAAAGAACAACAACACGCCCTGTCTCGCGCCGCATTTATCGCGCAACACGAAGATGTATGTAAACTTAAACTGTTTCTGTCTATTTATGACTTTTCATTTGAAATGACCACCATGTTGTCGGCCGACGAACGTGAGGCCATGCGCGCCAGCGTAATAGAACAACAACAAGAATGGCTCAATGAATTGGCCACCCCTTATCGTCAAAAAGGGCTCAACATTGAAGTTAAAGTAATTTGGCACAATCGCCCGTTTGAAAGCGTCATTCAAGAAACCTTAGACTTTGGCCACGATCTTGTCGTCAAAGGCACCCACGCCCATCCGAAATTACAGTCGGTCATATTTACCCCAACAGACTGGCATTTGCTGCGTAAATGCCCCGAGCCACTGCTTTTAGTTAAAGATCACGCGTGGCCAGAAGGCGGCAATATCGTTGCCGCTATCCATGCGACCGCAGAAGACGATGAGCACCTGGCACTCAATGATAAAATTACCCAAGAAAGTGTCGACATCGCGGCCATGATTGGCGCCAGTGTTCATCTTGTCAATGCGTTTCCAAGTACCCCGGTTAACATTGCTGTTGAGCTACCGGACTTCAACCCCGTTGAATACAACGATGCGATCAAAGAACGTCATATTAAAATGACCATTGAGCATGGCGAGCAACATGGTATTGCTGAAAACCAACTTCATGTAAAAGAAGGTTTAGCGGAAGAAGTTATCCCTCAATTGGCCGCCGAATTAGAGGCTAAATTAGTGGTGCTTGGTACCATAGGGCGAACCGGTATCAGTGCAGCGTTAATTGGCAACACGGCGGAACACGTGATTGATATGCTTGATTGCGACTTGTTAGCACTTAAACCTTTAGATTACGTCTCGCCCCTCGCGCAACCCTAGTTCCTCGTCTTCCCTTAGATTAACGCCGTCGCTTAGCTTCGGCGTTTTTTGCTGCCATTCAGCCCTTGCCTGATAACGCGTCGCGGTTATAATACCGCGACCCATTTTGACGAGATTACAGCATGAGCCAATCCCCCGAGGCGAAAGCCAAATACAACCAAAACAAACTGTTTAAACGCCTTCGCCGTGAAACAGGTAAAGCCATTGCTGATTTCAACATGATTGAACACGGCGATAAAATCATGGTGTGCTTATCTGGCGGTAAAGACAGTTTCGCCATGTTAGACATTTTATTGCATTTACAAGCGCATGCGCCGATTGATTTTTCGTTGGTTGCGGTCAACCTGGACCAAAAGCAGCCAGGTTTTCCAGAGCACGTATTACCTGAGTACCTCAAAGCGCTGGGTGTTGACTATGAAATCGTCGAAGAAGACACCTACTCTATCGTGATGGATAAGATCCCAGAAGGTAAAACCACCTGCTCTTTATGCTCACGCTTACGTCGCGGTATTTTATACTCTACGGCGACCCGGCTAGGTGCAACCAAAATTGCGTTGGGCCACCACCGTGATGACATTTTAGAAACCTTACTGCTTAATATGTTTCATGGCGGTAAGCTTAAATCGATGCCACCTAAACTGGTCAGCGATGATGGCCAACACGTCGTGATCCGTCCTTTGGCATATTGTAAAGAAGCGGACATTGAACACTTCGCAGAGATAAAGCAATTTCCCATCATTCCGTGCAACTTATGCGGAAGCCAAGAAAACCTGCAGCGTAAAATGATCAAAGAAATGCTACAAGGCTGGGAAAAGCGTTACCCGGGGCGTATCGAAAGCATGTTCCGCAGCGTGCAGAACATTGTGCCGTCTCATTTAATGGATCATGAATTGTTTGACTTTAAGTCTGTTAGCAAAGAAAGCGGCGTGATTGCCGGTGGCGATACCGCGTTTGACCATGAAGACGTAGCCGATGAGCAAGAGCAGCGCCGTCTGGCACAACACCAGCCCAGTGAGGCCGTGGTACAAGTAGTAGAGCTCAGTTAATCGTTAACGTAGGCTAACCGCCCGCGTTAAACTACCTTACATGAAGAACAAAAAAGCGAAGTGGTGCACTGCGCTTTTTTTATAACTATGGCTAATAAGTTTATTGCGCTGCTAACCAAGGCTTAATGGTCTTAATATCCGCGTCAAAACTGACATTTTGCTCCGCCATTAATGCAATTTCGGCGCTGCTCAAGGTTAATCGTCCGGCTTGTAATCGGTCGATAAACTCTTGCGGCAAGTCGCGAATACCTTGCTTATCAAATTCAATATTTAGGCCCAAATACTCAGGAATAAACATCCTTCCCCAAAAGCCCGCATTGCTGTTGATCAGGGTGTGCATTTCAGTGTTGATGTCCATCAACAAACTCGTATTGAGGCGACCTTCGGATACGGGTCTGGCAAGGGTTTGAATAGACAAGCGACAATCAGACACTTGATCAAAAGTCATAATAAAATCGGCTTTATCTTGTTTCAATTTTGGCGACAATGGCATTAAAATCTCGCCGCTTTTTGCCTGCAATACCGCCACTTGCTCTTTATTCGTCAGTAACTGGCCTTGTTGGTAAAAGCAAGCCTGCTCACTGTCGGCTTGAAACAAGTAAAACGCCGTGTAGACCAAGCTAAGTTGCTCTTTCTCGATGGCAGCAAGACGCTTATAAAATTCGCTGTATTTAAGTTTAGACTCAGCAGCAAAGGCGCTACTGCTGACAAGTAAACATAAACCAATCACTACTTTATGCACTGAACTGCCCCTTATCTTGATCATCGTCATCACTTGAATTTGATGTGCCTGGCTTATCGCTATCTTGGTTAACCTCAACCCGTAAGCGAATACCACAGACTTCACGGTAAATAACCGCCTGTAAGGTAAATGCGAAAGGTGCGGCAAAAGCGATGCCGACTAAAGTGACGATACCAAACAACATGGCAAAATTGATAATGGCGTGCAAAATAAATAACTGACCAATATTTTTATGGGCCAGTTTAGCCGCCAGTGGCAAAGCCTGAAACACAGGGATCTTACGCTCCAACATCAATGGCATGGTAAAGGCAAACACGGCGCTTATATATATAGACGGAATGTACACTAAACTGCCTAAACTCACCCCGGTGATCATGTCTTGATTCATTATCAAACCGGATAACAAATTCGGCACAATAAAAGCGGTTGCCAAAGGTAGCGTCAGTTTATAAAAATCAAATACCATGGTGGCTTTGCTTTTTAAGCCTACAACATGGTTAATAGCCATCATGGTAAAGCCAGCCGTCAGTGGCGGCAGTGCAAACAAACCAATCAATAGCGCAACCACCATCATCGGCTTAGTAAAAATGACGGGGTTACCTTCTTCGTCAAGCTGCTCCGGCATAAAGCCCATGCTCTCGGCGAATGAGATAGCTAAACTGCTCACTAGCATCATCAAGCCTAGCGCAGCAATCCCTGCCAGTAACATGACACCGAGGTTTTTTACTGTGAGTTGCAATGACTCAGACAACACCTTCTTCAGGTCTAAACGAAACCCTTGCTCTAATGATTTTTGTAAATTGCCGCCGACTTCGATTTGAGGGAGCTTTTGCGGTTGGTTCATAATGCACTCATCTATCCGTTAGTGGGTGCATTTTAAGAGCTATGGCCAAGATGTTAAAGCAAAATGATGAATTAGTTTGCCAATAACTCTGCCACTAAAGCAGGCACCAATTCCCCCGCGGAGCCTTGGCGTATTTCTTTAAACTGGTGACTGATTTCACTGGCTTGCAAATTCACTTCAATGGTGTGAGCTCCATTGCTAGCGGCTTCTTGTACAAAGCCAGCTGCGGGATAAACGCTGCCCGAAGTGCCAATAGAAATAAACAAATCGGTTTGCGATAGTTGATGATAAATGCGGTCTAAATACAGCGGCATTTCGCCAAACCACACCACATGAGGCCTCAAAGGCTCAGGAAACTGACAACAATTACATAAATCGGCTGCGCTCACGTCCTCACGCCAATCTAACGTTTGCTGCGTATGCGGACAGCGCACTTTTAGTAATTCACCGTGCATGTGAATGATGTCGCTCACTCCAGCGCGCTCGTGTAAATCATCAATGTTTTGCGTCACAATCGTGACATTGCCAGTGAAATGTTGGCTTAAGTTCGCCAGTGCTTCATGGGCAGGATTAGGCTGAATATAAGGTTGTTGCAACTGATGGCGGCGGTGGTTGTAAAACTCATGCACCAATTTAGGATCGCGCTGATAGCCCTCGGGCGTGGCGACATCTTCAATGTTGTGATTTTCCCACAGACCATCATCGGCACGAAAAGTGCGAATGCCAGACTCGGCTGAGATGCCGGCGCCAGTGAGAATAACGATATTTTGGTAAGCTTTGCTCTGCATCGGGATACTGATTTATTTGTGCTTATAATGAAGCAAAAATAGCAAGGTTAAAAAAATATTAATATGCCACTATGGTCGAACTGTGAGGCGGGTTAAGGTTTCTTATTGAGGCGACAGTTTAGGTCGAATTAAACCTTCTAACTGATTGATTAAAAATAAAAAACCGCCATTAAGGCGGTTTTTATTATTTCTTCTCTAGGCCATCTTCAACCCGGGTTTTCAGTTTTTGACCAGGTCTGAAAGTGACAACCCTACGCGCGCTGATAGGAATATCTTCGCCCGTTTTCGGGTTACGTCCTGGACGTTCATTTTTGTCTCTAAGGTCAAAGTTGCCAAAGCCTGAGAGCTTAACTTGCTCCCCAGCTTCTAACGACTTCTTGATCTCTTCGAAAAATGATTCGACCATTTCTTTCGACTCTCGTTTACTCAAACCAACATCGGTAAACAGGCGTTCTGCAATCTCGGCTTTTGTAAGCGCCATAGATCAATCCCTCAAGGATGCGTTGAACTCTGATTTAACCGCCGAAACAATGTTGTCTACCGCATCGGCGATCTCTTTATCTTCCAGAGTACGATCGGTATCTTGAAGTACCAAATTAATGGCGAGGCTCTTAGACCCTTCAACGACACCTTGACCCTGGTATACATCGAACAAGTTTACGCCAACTATCTGATTTCCGCCAATTTTTTGGATAAATTTGATAATTTTCCCAGATTCTATGGCTTCATCTACCACTAAAGCTATATCTCTGCTGTTGGCAGGATACTTAGATATAGTTTTAGCCGCAGGTAGTTGACGACTAACAACTTTATCTAACTCTAGTTCAAAAACTAAGGTTCTACCATTCAAACCTAATTTTTTCTCAAACTGCGGGTGGATTGCACCAATCACGCCTACATACTCATCGTTACGATAAATCGCAGCAGACTGCCCCGGGTGCAGCGCACTGTGTTCAGTGGCTTCAAAACGGAAACTATCTACGTCAACCGTGACCGCCAGCAATGACTCTAAATCACCCTTTAGGTCAAAGAAATCAACGTTACGATTGCTTAAGTCCCAATGCTCTTCGCTGACTTTACCCGTGATAACACCTGCAAACATGGCTTGCTGGCGCACGCCGTTTTCTGCATCTTGATCAGGAATAAAGCGCAGCCCCGTTTCAAATAAACGTACACGGTTTTGCTGACGGTTTAAGTTGTATGACACCGCATCTAACAAACCTGTCCATAAGCTCACGCGCATCGCCGACATGTCTTTTGAGATAGGGTTTGGCAGAATTAACGCCTCCGCTTGTGGGAATAATAGGGCTTGCCTATCAGGATCCACAAAGCTGTAAGTAATGGCTTCTTGGTAGTCCAAGTCCACTAACACATTACGTAAACGTGACAGTGGCAATTGTGATTCTTGGTGCTCCCCCATCGAAAGGCTGCCCACAGGTGCCACGTTAGGGATGTTGTTATAACCAAATACGCGCGCGACTTCTTCAATCAGATCTTCTTCGATCGCCATATCAAAGCGGTAAGTTGGCGTAGTGACTAACCAGTCGTCCGCTTGTTTTTCGACGCTGAAACCAAGGCGAGCTAGGATCTCATCTACCGTTGCGGTTTCAATATGAATGCCAATGATTTTATCAAGCTTACTGCGGCGTAATAAAATAGTGGCAGGTTGAGGCAGGTGCTGCGGCGCTTCCGCCACAGTAACAGGGCCAGCTTGACCACCACAAATGTCGACCAATAGCGCGGTTGCTCGCTCCATTGCTGTCGCTTGTAATTCAGGGTCAACGCCGCGCTCATAGCGATGCGAGGCATCTGTGTGTAACCCATAAGCACGAGCTCGGCCCGTAATTGCCAGCGGCGCAAAAAATGCACTTTCTAGAAATACGTCTTGCGTGGCGCTGGTTACACCTGAGCCTTCACCACCGAAAATACCGGCCATGGCTAACGCCTTCGCTTCATCTGCGATGACTAATGTATCACTGTTTAATTTAACTTCGTTACCATCTAGTAGCGTCAATGGTTCATCTTGCTTGGCTAAACGCACTTTCACGCCGCCAGCAATTTTAGATAAATCAAACGCGTGCATGGGATGGCCAAGTTCTAATAGAACGTAGTTAGTAATATCCACCACAGCATCGATGCTGCGAACGCCACAGCGGCGCAGTTTCTCAACCATCCACAATGGAGTGGATGCGCTCACATCTACACCCTTCACTACTCGGCCAAGATATTTTGGACACGCTTCTGCGTCGATAAGCTCGATGCTGAGCTCGTCATTAATACTTGGCGCCACAGTGACAATGTTTGGTTCAGTCACGTCAAGGTTGTTTAATACACCAACTTCACGGGCTAAACCTTTAATGCCTAAACAGTCCGCACGGTTTGGCGTAAGGTCAACGTCAATGGTGACGTCATTAAGGGCAAGGTAATCACGGATATCGCTGCCAATTGGCGCGTCTTGAGGCAACTCAATGATGCCATCAGCAGATTCCGCCATGCCAAGTTCAGACTCAGAACACAACATACCAAACGAAGGTTGACCACGTAATTTGGCCTTTTTGATTTTAAAATCGCCCGGTAATACCGCGCCCACCATGGCCACTGCCACTTTTAGGCCTTGGCGACAGTTCGCCGCGCCACAAACGATGTCGATTAATTCTTCGGCGCCAACATCAATTTTGGTGACTTGTAATTTATCGGCTTCTGGGTGCTTACCACATTCCACTACATGGCCCACAACCACTTTAGAAAAGTCTTTAGCTACTGGCTCTACGTCATCAACTTCTAAGCCGGCCATGGTAATTTGTTCGGCCAGCGCAGCAGTATCAATGTTAGGGTTGACCCACTCTCTTAACCAGGATTCACTGAATTTCATGCTTGTCCTTTATTCTTATTTAAACTGTTTCAGGAAACGTAGGTCATTCTCAAAGAATGAACGCAGGTCGTTCACGCCATAACGCAACATGGTTAAGCGCTCAACGCCAATACCAAAAGCAAAGCCTGAGTAGACTTCTGGGTCGATGCCCACCGACTTCAATACATTCGGGTGCACCATGCCACAGCCTAAAATCTCTAACCAACCATTTTTGCCCAATACGTCAACCTCTGCAGACGGCTCGGTGAACGGGAAATAAGAAGGACGGAAGCGAATTTCTAAATCTTCTTCGAAGAAATTCTTTAAGAAATCGTGCAAGATGCCTTTTAATTCAGTAAAGCTGACCTTTTCTGCCACCAACAAACCTTCCACTTGATGGAACATTGGCGTATGCGTTTGGTCATAATCATTACGGTAAACGCGTCCAGGAGAGATGATACGAAACGGCGGTTTCTCTACTTCCATGGTGCGAATTTGCACTCCGGAAGTTTGCGTTCTCAACACCAATTTCGGGTTGAAGTAGAAAGTATCATGATCTGCGCGCGCAGGGTGATGAGCAGGAATGTTTAAGGCGTCAAAGTTGTGGTAGTCGTCTTCCACTTCAGGGCCAGACTTTACTTCAAAACCAAGCTCACCGAAAAACTCAGTGATACGCTCGATGGTACGCGTTACTGGGTGAATGCCGCCCGGTAAGTTATTGCGCCCCGGAAGCGTCACGTCGATTTTTTCTGCGGCCAATTGTTGGTTCAACGCAGCAAGTTCCATCACTTGTTTACGCTCACCCAAGTGCTTTTGAATCGCTTGTTTGGCTTGGTTAATGGCTTGACCTGCGGCCGGCTTTTCTTCCTTTGGCAAAGAGCCAAGCTGTTTCATTTGCTCGGTCATTACGCCTTTTTTGCCTAAGTATTCGACCCGTATTTGGTCAAGCTCGGCGGCATCGTTTGCTGCATCAATGGCTGTTTTAGCCTTTGCAATCAGTTCTTCAAGGTGTTGCATCAGTTCCTATTCACCCTAGGCTGCTTATGATAATTCAAAGGCAAAATAGTACTGAAAAGTGGCCCATATAGCCAGTAATGATCTGGCTTTGCACGCCATTATCTAAGAAAAATCGGCTATTAGATCAAGGACTCAGGCTGCCGCTGTTCGATCTTAGCCAGAAACCTGAAAATTGATGGTTAAATTGATGTCTCGCGTTACCGCTGCCAATCCTTTTGTTTCAACAAGATGGGTTTCTCTATGCCAAAACCTTGCATGTAATCCACGCCAATCGTCAGTAGCTTATCCGCGATCGCCTCACTCTCTACAAACTCGGCAATGGTTTTCACCCCAACAGCGCGAGCCAGCTCGGTGAATGACTTCACCATGGCAAAATCCGTTTCATCGTCGAGGATGTCGCGAACAAATGAGCCGTCCAATTTCAAATAGTCGATGGGTAAACGCTTCAGGTATGAATATGAACAAAAACCGGCGCCAAAGTCATCCAAAGCAAATTGGCAACCTAACTCACGGAAAGTATTCATAAAGTCGAGGGTACGGTCTAAATCGCGAATGGCTTGACCTTCCGTGACTTCAAAACAGATGATTTGCGGATTAATGTGGTAACGCTCAAAACACGCCAGAATGTGTTTTTTCACGTCCCTGTCTGTCATCGACTGGCCCGACAGGTTAATACTGGCTTTTGCCACCCGCTGATAACTTTTAGGGTTTGCCGCCAGCCAAGCAAAGAAGTGTTCAACCACCCACTTATCCACCTGAGTGATTAAGTTGTAGGTTTCTGCTGCAGGTAAAAATTCGGTCGGTGAGATCAGCTCACCTTCTTCGTCACGTAAACGCAGTAACACTTCAAAGTGCTCGCCGTCGTCATTACTGGTAATCGGCTTAATGGTCTGGCACGCCAATTCAAAATGGTTTTGCGCCAAAGCGTCATTCAGCTTGGCGACCCAGCTCATTTCATTTTGATACTTGCTCAGCAGCGCGTTAGCTTCCGAGTAAAAATAGATCCTATTTCGGCCTTGCTCTTTGGCGGTAAAACAGGCGGTATCGGCTAAGCTCAATACTTCGGCAAAGGTTTTCATATTGGACTCAATGGCCACGATACCTATGCTAATGCCTAAGCTAAATACTTGTTCGCCCCACACAAAGCGGAAATCCTGTACCACTTGGCGCAGTTTCTCTGCCAACTCAATGGCTTCATTCACATAAGCATTGCTGAGCATAATGCCAAATTCATCGCCGCCCAAGCGGGCCAATATTTGATTATTGGGGATCTCTGCCACTAATAACTTAGACAAAGATTGTAATAACTTATCACCTGCGGTGTGACCGCAAGTATCATTGACAACCTTGAACTGGTCTAAGTCCAAGTAGAAAATAATATTCTGGCCGTGTCCTTTTTCCTCAAGCTCAATGACCTGCGTCACGCAATCTTCGAACTTGCGGCGGTTATACAGGCCAGTTAACTGATCGTGCTGGGCCATGTATCGCAGTTTTAACTCTTGTTTTTTACGCTCAGAAATGTCGACAATAGAGCCGTCAATGATCCTGTCTTCATCATGATAGAAGTGGGATAAACGCAGGTTTAACAAAGCCCAGAAGATACTGCCGTCAGCACGGACTACCTTAATTTCTTTATTGGTGACGGCGCCGGTTTCCAGCATCTCTGCGATCAAGTCTTCACGGCTGTTTTCGGCGTGATAAAAGCGTGCCATGTCGCCGCCATACATCAGGCGCATGTCTTCAAAGTTGGTGAAACCAAAGCTGAGACACAAGGCTTCATTGGCAGACAAAACTTCCCCTGACAGCGTACTGGTAAATAAACCCTCTGGCGCATTTTGGAAGATATCAAAGTAACGTTCATTGCTGACTTCAGCGCGCTCTTGGGCGTCTTGTTTTTCTTGCTTTTCTTGGGAGGTGCGATAAGCAATGCCCAACGCTAAAAATATTAACCCTAAAAATGCAGATGCCGCCACAAACTGTTCGGTAAAATCGTTACGAGGAATAAACGCAAAACGGTTAAGCAGTAACAAGCCCATGCCAAGAATAAACAATAACCAAGAACTGGCAAACAAGCGTACAATATTATTGCCACGCAACCAGAAATAGATGACTTCAATCAAGGCAATAATGGCCATAAATGCCACCACGACGCCAAGGAAATACAAGGCAAAATGGTAGCTGACCAGCAACGGAGAAACGATAAGCGCGATGCATGAACCAATCAGACTTTTATTGAGCAAGCTGATGATGCGGTTTTCTTTTAATAATTGTAAGCCTTGCCCAAAAGCGCTCAGTACTAAGCACAAGCTGCCCACGGCAAAAATCAATAAGTTGTCGTGCAACACGGTAAGCCCTTGCCCCACAAACATGCCGGCATAGCCTTTTAGGATCCAGAATGTCGCGACAAAACACACACAAAAACTGCTGTAAAAGAAAAAGCGCAGCTCTTTCATCATCACAAACAAAAACATGCTGTAACATGCCATCAGCAAGAAAATACCGGTTAACAAGCCGGCCATCAACTTATTAAACAGTTGCTCACTGACGTAATATTTCATTTCCCACAGGGTCATCGGCATTTGCAAAAAGCCGTTATTTTGCGCCTTGATATACACAGTAAAAGTACGCCCTGCTGGCAGCTCAATGGGCACGCCAAAGGCACGGCTAGGAAACGGTTTATTGCTAAATGGGCGATCGGTACCAAGGTCAAACTGGTACATCAATAGATTGTTTTCAACGATATACACGTCTAAATAGTTGGTCAGGGAGTAACCTAACTCAAGCAAGGTACGAATATCGGTGATTGAGTGATTTTCGAGGTTAAATTTAAACCAGTAAGGGTGTGACGTCACGCCAAAGCTGATAACGTCTTGTTGGCTCACTTGCCAAGTGTCTTGGTATTCGCCGAGCAGAAGCTGCTTGATGTCAATGGCATTAACACTATCGGCCTGATATTTTACGCCTTGACCAATGGAAAATTGTTGAAAAGCGGGGGTGATCTCTACGTTATTCGCGGTGGCACTTGAAAGGCTTAATAGAAAGCAAATACAGATACCAATAAAGTATTGATTAACTTGCGAAATGATACGAGAGACAGGTTTTAACATCCATTTACCCAGTAATACTACTTTTAATTACCTCAATGCGATGCGCTAGATTATATCCATCGCCAGCCACATGTCAGCTTATTTTAGGTAAAAAAAAAGGAGGCCAGAGCCTCCTTTTTATCGGCTAATTACTTAGCCAGTGCGCCTTTAGCAGTTTCAACTAGTACACTGAATGTGTTCTTGTCGAATACTGCGATGTCTGCAAGGATCTTACGATCGATTTCAACAGACGCTTTCTTCAGACCGTCAATGAAACGGCTGTAAGACAGACCGTTTTGACGAGATGCAGCGTTAATACGCGCAATCCATAGTTGACGGAACTGACGCTTACGTTGACGACGGTCACGGTAAGCGTATTGACCAGCTTTAGTTACTGCTTGTACCGCTACGCGATAAACACGTGAACGAGCACCGTAATAACCTTTAGCTTGTTTTAAAATCTTCTTGTGGCGAGCGCGAGCTACTACACCGCGTTTTACTCTTGGCATTTTTCAGTCTCCGATTAAGCGAATGGCAACATACGATTTACAGCTGCAACATCAGATGCTGCAACCATGCTTTTCGCACGTAGATGACGTTTACGCTTAGTGCTCTTCTTAGTCAGAATGTGACGAAGGTGAGACTGTTTGCATTTGAAACCGCCAGAAGCAGTTTTCTTAAAGCGCTTTGCAGCGCCTTTGTTGGTCTTCATTTTTGGCATTGCGAACTCCGCATTGTTAAGTTAGCCAATTACATATGCAGCAAGGCGAATAAAACAGGCCGGATATACCGGCCTACATTATTACTTGATGAGCCTTAACTACTTCTTTTTAGGGCCAAGCACCATGATCATTTGGCGACCTTCCATTTTCGGGAATGCCTCCACTACTGAGATTTCAGCTAAATCGCCTTTAATGCGATTCAGTAAGTCCATGCCCAGCTCTTGGTGTGCCATTTCACGACCACGAAAACGTAGCGTGATTTTGGCTTTGTTGCCCTCTTCTAAAAAGCGAGTCAGGTTGCGCAGTTTTACCTGATAGTCGCCTATATCAGTTCCAGGACGGAATTTAACTTCCTTCACTTGGATCTGTTTCTGCTTCTTCCGCTGGTCCTTAGCGGATTTGCTTTTTTCGTAGAGGAATTTGCCGTAATCCATGATACGACAAACAGGTGGCTCAGCATTAGGACTGATTTCAACAAGATCCAGTTGCGCTTCCGCTGCTTGGTTCATTGCCTCAGCTAAAGACACAATACCGATTGGTTCGCCGTCAGCACTCGCTAGACGAACTTCTTGTAGGCCTTTAATCTCATCGTTAATACGATTCTTGTTGCCCGACTGTTGGGGCTTTCTTCCACCTTTTATAGCTTATTCCTCCGAATTGATTTGAGTTCGGTCGGCAATCTCTTGTGTTAATTTGGTAATCAAGTCTTCGACTTTGAATTTACCGAGATCGTCGCCCTTTCGTGTCCTTACCGCTACTTCGCCAGCTTCGACTTCTTTGTCGCCGATAACCAACATATAAGGTACACGCTTTAAAGTATGCTCGCGGATTTTAAAGCCTATCTTCTCATTTCTCAAGTCTGCATTTGCTCTAATGCCCGCTTTTTTCATCTTTTTCACAACTTCTTGCGCAAAATCGGCTTGTTTGTCAGTAATATTCATGACTACCGCTTGCACTGGTGATAACCAAGTTGGGAAAAATCCTGCGTAATCTTCGGTTAAAATGCCGATGAAACGCTCTAATGAGCCTAAAATTGCACGGTGAATCATCACAGGTACATGACGTTCGTTGTCTTCACCTACGTAAGAAGCACCAAGGCGGCCCGGCATAGAGAAGTCAAGCTGAACCGTACCACACTGCCACGCACGGTCAAGACAATCATACAAGGTGAATTCAATCTTAGGACCGTAAAACGCTCCCTCACCTGGCAAGTATTGGAATGTTAAGTCTTTCGAGTCTAACGCATCTGCCAACGCCTTCTCGGCTTTGTCCCATATTGCGTCTTCACCTACACGCTTTTCAGGGCGCGTAGACAGCTTAATTTCAATGTCAGTGAAACCGAATGTCTTATAGGTTTCAAATACCATGTCAATACAGCTCGACACTTCTTCAAGAATTTGATCTTCGGTACAGAAAATATGCGCATCATCTTGCGTGAAACCACGTACACGCATCAAGCCGTGCAGTGAACCAGACGGCTCATTACGGTGACAAGAGCCAAACTCGGCCATACGCAGCGGTAAGTCGCGGTACGATTTCAAACCTTGGTTAAAGATTTGCACGTGACCTGGACAGTTCATCGGCTTAATCGCGTATTCACGGTTTTCGCTGCAAGTACAGAACATACCGTCAGCGTACTTGTCCCAGTGACCCGATTTTTCCCATAACGATTTGTCCAGAATTTGTGGACCTTTCACTTCTTGGTAATCGTATTCCACTAGTTTTTCACGTACAAAGCTTTCTAGCTCACGGAATATTGTCCAACCCGCGTCATGCCAGAACACCATACCCGGCGCTTCTTCTTGCATGTGGTAAAGGTCAAGTTGCTTACCAATTTTACGGTGATCACGCTTGGCCGCTTCTTCTAAACGTTTTAAGTAACCCTTAAGCTGCTTTTTGTCAGCCCAAGCAGTGCCGTAAATGCGCTGTAACATCTTGTTGTTTGAATCACCACGCCAGTAAGCACCGGCCACTTTCATCAGTTTAAAGTGGTGACAAAATTTCATGTTTGGCACGTGTGGGCCACGACACATGTCAACGTATTCTTCATGATGATATAAGCCAGGGCGAGCGCCCGCTTCAATGCCTTCAATGATTTCAAGCTTGTAGCTCTCACCGCGGCTTTTGAATACTTCAGCGGCTTCTTCAAGGCTGACTTTCTTTTTCACAACGTCATAGTTGGTTTTTGCCAACTCAAGCATGCGCTTTTCAAGCTTGGCAAGATCATCTTCAGATAACGGCTCTTCCATTTCAACGTCGTAGTAAAAACCGTTGTCGATAGTAGGACCGATGGCCATCTTGGTGTTTGGCCATAGTTGCTTAATAGCATGACCAATTAAGTGCGCACAAGAATGGCGAATAATTTCAAGGCCTTCTTCATCTTTCGCAGTGATGATAGAAACATTGACATCCTTATCAATGGGATCACACGCATCAACCAATACGCCGTCAACGCGACCGGCAATACAGGCTTTGGCTAGACCAGGACCGATGTCCTTGGCAATCTCCATTACGCTTGTAGTGTTATCGAATTGGCGTTGGCTGCCATCAGGAAGTGTAATTAAAGGCATGGTTTTTCCTTAAGTCACAGTGGTGACGCATACCAAGCGCCACTTGAAAAAAAACTTTCGACAGGTCGAAAGTGAATGAGCAGGGAATATTAGTCAAAATTGGCCATCAAATCAACGCCACACGCAAGGAAATCCCTTGCGTGTATAGGACTGGGTAAAATTAATTGGCGTGGCAGATTAGCTCACCCTCTTGCATTTTTATTTCGCTGTTTTGCTGGCGGTGTTGCGTGATCATTTGCGCCTGTGCCAAATTCACTTTCACACCCGAGTAAATAACTTGTTTCGCCACTAATTTCGCTTCCGCAAGGTAGGCTTTTATTTCCTCTTCCACTTTTACGATTAACTGCTCATCGGCTTTGATTTTTTCTTGTTCGTGACGCTCATTAAGGGCCAGGCGCTGCACGATACCTTGCTTTTTCTCCCCCTCTGGCATGACTTTTAATTTCAGCTTTACCGCGATGATTTCACTCAGCTTGTCATGGCTTTTATCAATATCTTGTTGCAGGACTTTTAGCTCTAGTTGTTTTGCTTCTAGCTCACCGATAAATTCAACCTCGGTACGGGTTCCAGCTTCTGCACCAATATTCACGCAATGCACGCCTTGGCGGGCACGGATATGGCCACCGAGTATTAAACCGCGTCGTTGCGGCTCGTCCATCACGCTGACTCGGCCGTAGCACGTCACGTCACAGTGGTTCAACTGGCTAGTAAAGTGGATATCGTCGTTGGCTTCCATTTGGGTATATTGAGCAAAGACGCCGTCAATTTTGCCACCTGCATACAACTCGCAGCTATAGTGATGATCTTCATCTTCACTCTGATGACCAATAATGCCTTTTGCTACATGAATATTGCCGCCCGCTTTTACCTCAGCAGACTCTATTAAACCGGCGACAGAAATATCACCAGTGGCTTCCACCTTCATGCCTTCACAAATATCGCCTTCAATGATCAAGCTGCCATCAAAGTTGACGTTGCCGTATTTCACGTCAACATTTTTTATCACCAGCACATCGTCGACTATCATGCCCCGCTCAATCTCTATGGGCATGCCGGTGGCGGTTGCCACTAAATAGTGCGCATTTTTAGGACTGATTTGGGTATTTTTACCGGCGTCAAATTCCAGCTCTTCACCTTCGGTATGCTCAAGCACTTCGCCCGTCACCGTGAAACCATCATGGCCTAAGGTGCGATCGTGTTTACGCATTATGGGTTTGCCCGCAGACACGGTAACAATATCCCCTAAATCGCGCATGTCTACCTTGCCGCCCTCAAGCTCTTTCGGCTTTAATACTCGTTCACGCATGGTTTCTACCAAACGCTCAAAACGTGTATCTTTACCATTCTCGGCCGGTTTACCCTTTGCCACTGGTACCTTTAACGCTTGCCCCGGAGCACTGTTGCGACCGGTTTGCACCAAAGCTTGAATGTTTTTCGAGATAATGCCTTGTACTACGCCGGTTTCTTCTAGTGCCGCGCTTACCGCTTCTTCGGTAACGCTTTTACCAGCCCACGACGCAGTCAACGTGGCGTGGGCCACCATTTTGTCGTCACTGATAGCAATCGCCAAGGTCGCATCAACCCGCTGAGCAATAAGAATATTGTTCGCCTCTGGCGTACTCGTATCAGCGTTCACTGTGCCTGCTTCAGTCGCTGCCGTTACCGCGGCTTTGATACTGGCAATCAGCTTTTCAACCTCAGCCAAACCCACTTGGCTCAACTTAAAACGTTTAAATTCAGTTTCAGCCAATAATGTGCGCACTTGCTGAGTATTGGCCTCGCCATCAAGGTCTGCCGCCTGTAAAAACAAGTCTCTATTATTCTTATCCAGTAAAAAACTGCTTTGGCTTAACATTACAGCTCCTAGTATGACGACGTAATCACTAATATCTCATAACTAACAAGTAGATCAAACTAAAACTACCCGGTCAAATCAGGAGATATGTCTATCTTTTGACTTTTACTGTAAATCGCCACATAATACTGTTTATTTATACAGTATTCGATATTATGAAAGTGATACCTATTGCTGCTAGTGCAGGCATTATTGGCTTTGAGTCTCCTGCGCAAGAGTACACCCAGTTAACCCTTAGTTTAGATGAGTTATTAATCGAGCATCCCAATGCTACCTTCATTGGTCGTGCGTATGGCGAGTCAATGCAAGGTGTGGGGATCTTCAGTGGTGATATCCTAATTGTGGACCGTCACATTAAAGCCCAACAAGGGGATGTGATCGTGGCCAATTTTAACGGTGAGTTTGTGTGTAAGTTACTCGATTGCAAAGGGCGGCGTTTGCTGTCAGCTAATGATGCTTGGCCGCCTGTGCAATTACAAGAAGCCGATACTTTTACCCTTGAAGGCGTAGTGATCCGATCGATTCGGTGCCACTACCCCAGCCACTTATTAGTCAGCTAACGCATTAACACAATTGCGCGTTCACTCCCTTACCTATACCCACTTACCAACGGGAATCAATCCACCATGTATGCGTTAGTCGATGCCAACAGCTTTTATTGCAGCGCAGAGCAGGTTTTTCGGCCCCAATGGCGCGGCCGCCCAGTGATTGTTTTGTCGAATAACGACGGCATGATAGTCGCAGCAAACCGGCAAGCTAAAGCCCTAGGCGTGCCTAAATTTCAACCCTTTTTCAAGATTCAACAGCAATGCCAACAGCTGGGCATTATCGCGTGCTCTTCCAACTATGAATTGTATGCCGATTTGTCAGCCAAAATGATGCAAGTTATTGGTCAATTTGCGCCTGAACAACACATTTACAGCATTGATGAATGCTTCTTACGTCTACACCACTGCGGTCACGCCATTCGTGATTTCAACTTACACGGCCAGCAGCTGCGCCGCACCGTATGGCAAACTTGTCGTTTGCCAGTATGTGTGGGTATCGCGCCCACACTAACGCTTGCAAAAGCGGCCAACCATGCCGCCAAGAAACAGCCACAATACCAAGGCGTGTGCGTGCTTGAGCAAGCCTCAGCGTATCGACACGTATTAAGTCATATGGCAGTAGAAGACGTTTGGGGCATCGGCCGGCGATTGGCCGCCAAACTTAAACTTCTCAATATTCACAACGCGTTGGCGTTAGCCGACTACGCCCCAGCATTAGCCAAACGCCAATTTAGCGTAGAAGTGGAGCGTTGTATTCGCGAATTAAATGGCCAGCCCTGTATTGCTTGGCAAAGCAATCGCGCCGACAAACAGCAAATATTCTCAACCCGCAGCATGGGGCAACGGATCACAGATAAAACCTCACTGCAACAAGCCTTGAGTAAACACGCCAGCATTGCTGCCTACAAAGCCCGCCAGCAGCATTCAGCTTGCCAACTATTAATGTGTTTTGCCAGTAACTCCGCTTACGATGAACACCCAGTGAGCTTTAAACGTTTATTGCGTTTTAGCCAGCCCTGTAATGACACTCAAGTGATCATTAGCGCGACTCGCCAGTTAAGCCATCAGCTCTATCAAGATGGCGTGCAATATTACAAAGTGGGCGTAGGATTATTGGACTTATCCAGTACCACCCAGCAGCAATTGGACTGGCTTAGCGAGCCTGCTGGTAACCCCGAATTAATGCAAACCTTAGACACCATTAACCAAAAATACGGGACTGACACCCTGTTTGTGGCCGCCCAAGGCATAGAACAAAAATGGGCCATGCGCAGACAACTGCTAACCCCCCAATACACCACGCGCTGGCGCGACCTGCCACACATAAAATGTTAACGGCGAACCGTTACTGCGACCATGCAGTATTGCCTAGCCATTGCTAAAATCATCAAAACCAAGCATGCAAAGCGCGGCCAAAAATGCCCTCTTTGGAAATCCAATCATGGCCACTCATCAGCAGTAACATCGTCCGCCTCACGTTATAAGCCGGCTTCAGATTCGGGTAAGGTTTGATACAAGTGGAAGCCTCTCGCTTGATAATTGGCCAATGCGCTGGGGTGATCCAGTGAGCAGGTGTGCACCCACACCCGCCGGGTGGTCGCTACCTGCCACGCCTGAGTAAGGGCTTGAGACAAAAGATAGCCGCCCATACCTCGACCAATAAACTCCGGCGCTAAGCCAAAATACTTAATCTCAGTGTCACCATTGGCGGCAAAGTGCAGCTCAAAATAGCCCGCGATACTGCCTTGATAATAAGCCGCCCAAGTGCGCAAATCTGAGTCTTGCACATAGTCTTGCCACTGCTGCTGCGACCAATCAAGCTTGTCGGTCCATTGCCAAGCATGACCCACCAGTTGGTATAAAAACTGATTAAATCGCCACTGGTCAATTTGCGCTTCAATAACAGACAAACCTTGGCACGGCAAACTGGCTTGCAGCTGCTCCGGCTCGGTCATTTCAAGAAAGTAGATCTGGGTTTCACTCATTATGCTGACAACCTTGTTGGGCATAGGCTAAAAACAACAGCATAACAGGCTAGAAAAGAAAGGAAATGATGGCAAACAACAAACGCTCACCATCATTGAAGCAACTTAAAGCTGCTTTACGTAAGATTATTTATCCGCGCGGCTGGTGAACTTACGCTCTTCCACGTTGATTTTGATCTTGTCGCCTTGGGCAATATGCTCAGGCACTTGCACAACCAAGCCCGTTGATAAAGTGGCAGGTTTAGTGCGCGCCGTTGCCGAGCCGCCTTTCAGTGATGGCTCAGTTTCGGTGATCACCAGCTCGACACTGCTTGGCAGGTCAATGGCTACCGGCGCGTCGTTCACCATGATAGCTTGCACGCCAGTCGTGTCTTCATTGATGAACAATAGCTCTTCTTCAATGGCTGCTTTATCAAAGCTGTAAGGCGTGTAATCGTCATTGTCCATAAACACATACTCGTCACCGTCTGAGTATGAGAAGGTTACTGGACGACGCGTTAAATCTGCCAACGTAAGCATTTCTGAATCTTTGAACGATTGATCTACCTTGTGGTTAGTACCCACGCTGTACATGCGCATACGATAGATACTGCCACCTGCACGGCCTTGTGGCACAGAGCGTTCAATGTCACGTACGATGTAGGTATCGCCATTAAACTCAATCGCGGTGTTCTTTTTAATTTCACTTGCCTTAGGCATCTTAGCAACTCCAAAAATATAAATTTAGCGCTATATTAATCACGAAATGGCTTTGTGGGTATTTATTTGTGACAGTTTTAGCAAGATTTTCACGGTTAGATGACTTCAAATGGCATTTTCAGTCGATTGGCTTATCTCACCACGACAAAGGGCACAGGTACCCCCGAGTAAAAAGAAGGCATAAAAAGATAAGAAACTCAGACATAAGCCAGCCTCTAATGGCTCGGCAAGCCAGTCTCCTAAAAAATGTTCATACGACGCCCGTTTCAGCTTGGTTAAATGCACTCTGGTGCCACTTCTTTTTAAATAGCTGCCATTTATTGTATTGCTGCCAATAATCTTCTTGGCGGCCGCTGGCTTGGTCGGCGGCAATGCTGGCAGGGTCGATTTTACGCCAGATTTCAAGTTGCGGAATATCCGGTAAAGCTTGACTGGTGTCCATGTAGCACTGAATAAAGTTCCACAGGGCGTAAGCGTCCGATAGCGTGCGGTCGTTCCCCAATTGGGCAGCGTTAAACTCATACCATGTTGATTTATAGTGACGAATGTAGACTTCATTACGCACCACAATGCCTTGGTGGCTTAATTTAGGGTGAATTTCTGCCACAAACTCACGAAAGGGTAAGCTGGCTTCCACGGCCTCGGTTTCTTCGTGGTAAAAAATGACTTGGCCGGTTTGGCGATTCAGCTCAAAGTGGCGCTTGGCAATCACCGGGTCTTTTTTGGCTTGATAGTATTGGTAGAGTTTGGCTATTTGCCCCATGATAAAGCAGGGGAGAGTAATAATTGAATGAGAAAAAATAAGGGCATTAAAATAGGCCTGTATATAAGTAACATCATCGCCAGCTTTGATATCCAAATAAGCAATTAAAAAACATACCAAAGTAATAAATGGGAAAAGCGCATATTTTGCTCCCCAACCAAATGCCCATAGGGTTAATATCAGAGCATTCATGCCGCCACCGCCATTGATATAATGGGGTATGCGTAGCATTTCCGCGTCAAACCGCAGGGCTGCGCTTTGGTATTCAGGCTTGGCAAATTGCGCGGTAAATTTGGGCGTGGCTTTATCAAAAAAACGGTGGTCAAACCAGCGGCTAGGGGCAGATAAATTCAGCGTTTGCTGTTTTTGTTTTAGCACACCGCCAAACAACGGCTTTTCTGCCGCTAAATCTTGGGCTTGTTTGGCGCGGTAAGCATCTGGGCCGTATTTGAGTATTTTGTTTAACATGTGGTTTTATCAGGACTGAATGCATCTAGCCTTAGCATCTATCCTACGTTCACCGTGCCGCCGCCGATGACGACACCGCCACAGCTGACCGCATCGCCGGTTTTTGCGACCGGTTTACCGTCGGCAAATACGGTACCTGAGCCACCCGATATACTGCGACCGTGTGGCGGGTGTTTAGGTTTTGAGTGAGGCGCCAAGGGGTCACCTTTTCGCGCCAGTGGAATACCGTCTACTTTTACCGTGCCAGAGCCAGCGGTAATCGGTGTAGGCGGAAAGCCATCGTGAGCGGTGCCGATATCACCGAGTTTTGCTGCGTTTCCCATGTTTTTTCCTTTATTAGAAGATTTACTCGGGCGGTAACTCGCCAATATCCAGTAATATTTTGGTGCTTATCTCAAATCGGCCTTCCGCTTGCCATTGCTGATATACTGCCAGCGGAATGTGGGGCGGCTTTGGGTACATTGCGCCACTGGAAATCTTTCGGTGCGCTTCTTCTAGCAATACCAAGTCACAATCTTTGTCTCGAGCATGCACATCATGTAGAAAGTTTTTCCAGTGAGAAAAGTAGCTACTGTTGTACAAGTCATACCAATAGTCTAACTGGGTGAGGTCTTGATACTGCTTGTCATACGCAGCCGTTGTGGGGTCTAGATGGCGAAAGGGGGCTAAGTCTGGCACGTTCGGCAAAGGCTCTTCGATATCCATAAAACGCAATAACATTTCCCATGCCCGGCGACATTCATCCACGTTCGCGCCGCCTTGAAATACTAAGAGTGACACCTTGGCGTTTAATCTGTGTTGCATCACCAAGTTAAAATGGCACATGCCATTGGTCATGGGCGCACGCTCCACGA
>NZ_QZCH01000027.1 GCF_003596335.1 Motilimonas pumila | reverse complement strand
GGAGATTTATGAAGCAAGATGTGGCCGCTTACATGAAGTATTACAACCTAGAGCGACTACATTCAGCCAATGGTGATTTATCACCAGTGGAGTTTGAAAATTCTCAACTAAAAGTGTCCAGTTGTAGTTGACCAGAACACTCAGCTCAGACTCATTGAACAGGAGCATATCAACTAGAACGTAAATCGAAAATAAAATTCTTTTACAAGCAGTCGGTTTTTCATTTTACTCATTAGGGGGGATTTTGAGCCTTAACCCTGAACTTGTGAGCGCTATACCCATTCTCGAAGATACATGCCTCAATTACTTTTCCACTTCGTATCTCAACAGAACGTGATTATCTAACACAACGTTCGTTGACCAGATTAAACTTGCTCCAGCACCACTGAATTTATCTATAAAGTTCATGTAAGCATGTTTGTTGTTCACACCAATATCACTTTCTGAATATTCAGTCGCTGCAGGCCATGAAGCTGCATCGAAGTTTTTTGCCATCCAGTTGCTCGGGGTTTCCCAGTGAGCTGCATAAGCATTTGCACCGTTATCTGTGCCTTGGGTTGTACAGTTTTCCGATAGGCGCAGTTCTTCAAGGTTTTGGCCATTCACTTCACTCAGGCAGCTTAAATCATAAATTGGCGCGGTATAAAATGTCTGCGCTGGCCAGTTTG
Organism: Motilimonas pumila; assembly: GCF_003596335.1. Classification (GTDB taxonomy): domain Bacteria; phylum Pseudomonadota; class Gammaproteobacteria; order Enterobacterales; family CBDFNC01; genus Motilimonas; species Motilimonas pumila. Next base: position 56,367 of record NZ_QZCH01000027.1, on the reverse strand, counting down.
AATCTGTCACAGTGCCATCGCTAAAGCTGGCGATAAAACCCCCATCACCAGGGTGGAATGCCTTACCACGGTTATTTTCAGTACCCAAACCTAAGTGCTCTTCCCAGTCAATGACCTTGACAGCAATGGTGTATGGCTTGTTGACTTTGAATTTGACGATACTTGAGTTAAACGGTGTGAAAGGCACTGTGTCTACCGCAATCAGCTGACCATTGATATATAACTCGAAGTAGTTGTCAGCAAAAATATAACCCGTGATTTCTTCACCATCGGCATCAATAACAACCACAGGCACAGAGCCTACATCAACACTGGCAATGCTGTCAGGAGTGATGTTGGCACATTCTTCATAAAGGTCGACCGCTTTTGGAGCCGTTGTGAAGTGGTTTTGAGCTGGCACCGTCCATCGCTTTCCATCAGCATCAATGATTTCACCGACTCCCGCAATTCGACTTCGGCCATTCGCACACTCAAAAAGGTTTGTTTCAATTGTTTTAGCAAGGCCTTGGGATATTGCGCTGCTGCAACTGAATGAAGGCGGTAAAATGGTGAAGCACCGTGGTGACACGCAGTCTGAACTTCGCATCATGGCAAACGCACCGTTGCAACAGTATCACCGCAAATACGTTGCCAAGGTTGACCTTAGCGACCTAAAAGCAAAAGACATTCCAAGCTCAATCAGCTCTGCTGACCGGAACCTGCGAAGCTTGTTTAACGCCTCTCACGTTAAATTTAAAGAGGGCGCAAGTTGGGCGCAAACCCAAGGTAAACTGCTTAGCATGTTCAATGCTGGTAGTCTTGTGCCACAGGATCTCATGACCCAGTTAACGGTGAGACTTACGCAACCTGGACTCAGTTTGTTTACAACCATGATAACGGCGAGTTCCTGTTCACCAATTATGACTCTCGCGCTCAAATCAGTTACAACTTTAACGACACGTTAGCGTTTACTGAAACCGTCTGTGCTGACACGGTCAAGCAAACAGAGCAAGGCCTGAGCAAAGCGGTATTCTCTAAATGTGAAGCGCACTAAGATAAAACTGTGTGACAAAAGACGCCTATGGTGAAGGGCTATTCGCTTAAAAGATTGTGGCGTCCTCCCCCCCAAATCCCTTGGAGACCTCCCAGGGATTTTTCATGTTAAGTGCAACAACCTGATAAGGCTAACAGCTTCACGTGCGTTGTGTGCGGTGAGATTAAGTGGAAACGAAAGCTTTATTGGCTTTGCTTGCGTCACCTATAAGGCTGTAAATCAAATGCGGAGCAGCGAGTCATGTTATTAAAGTTTGCAAATTGCATCAGCGCTTTATTGAGCGCAGAGCCAAACTCTTGATGGTGGATGAGGGGCGCTTGTACATAGGCCGAGATGATTTCTAACACAGATTGTGTTTTGTGAGCTTTACAGTCTAAGACCCCGACTAAGTGTTCTCCCCATAATATAGGTAAACAAAAGTAGCCATATTGTCTTTTGGCTGCGGGGGTATAGCACTCCAGCAAATAGTCAAACCCAAACAATTGCTTGGCCCGCGCTCTTTGTATGAGTAGGTTATCAAAGGGAGAAAGAATGCTGACTTGCCGACGTTTCATACGGCTGTCTAATAACGCAAGCGCAGCATCGGTGGTGTAATAAGGCTCATTTCCAACCAGAACCTTTGAAATAACGCCTTCTTCTTGCAGTGAGTTCAGGGCGGTATGTACGTGAGGTTTTACGTCCTTGAGCAAATAGACCATCTCTGCCAGTTTACCCACGCCATGGTCGGCCAGGTAGCGCGTAACCAAAAATTGAGCGTGCTCACTCGAAGAGGGCACGCAAGTGTCGACATGACTTGGCAAGACTCGCTCTGTGAGATCATACACCTTATGAAAGTTTTTCCGCGCAGCAATCATTAAATCGCCTTGCATATAAAGGGTTTCGAGTGCTTGTTTGGTGGGTTTGCTTTCCCATCCGGTTTTCTTTTTGACATTGGAGGCAAAGTCTTTTGCCATTAACGGCCCGTCAATGCGGATTCTATCCAAAATAGAGGCCATGAGTTTTTCATCTTTTTTAAACCAGTGTTTTTGTTGACCGGATTGAATGGCGCGTTTGCGTGGTAAGGAAAAGCGAAAGTGTGCCATCGAGAGGTAAGAGGCAGCATGTGACCAATATTCGTAGACCAAGCCGTCGGCAAGCATTTGATCCAAGTGATGAGGGTGATAGTCAGGGTTTCGAGTCCAAAGGGTGTGGTGATGAGCTCGTTGCACGACAGAAAGAGTATCGATTTGTACATAGCCTAAGTTTTGCATCGCGTGAACCGTCTTTTGGTAGGCGTTGCCCTTAGGTTTACTGGTGCATAAGCCTTGTGACAATAAGGCTATCTTTCTGGCTTGGGCAGGAGATATATTCACTTTATTTCCGTTATAAATTGGGCGCTTAGTTGGCATCAATTGCCATTCCATTTGTTATACAGTTTATACCCAATAGATGCCTGGCTCGCCATCTCAATCCAAGTGTTTAAGAACCGCGGATTGACCCTTTGCTGCAAACGAGGGGGCAAGGTTTAGCATTTATCTGGTATTACATCGCAATTCATTTCATAAGGTCTAAAAGACGCCAGCCAGAGTTAAAGCGCAAGCTGAGACACTTTTTAAACGCACACTTTAGCAATAATGACTCGGTAGCCATTACATGGAGTCTTAATTTTGTCCCGCAAATTTGAATTTACTGTCCGCTCTATCCTGAGCCAATTTAAAGCGAAAGTGGCTGTGACATGGCTGTTGGTTGCCCTTGAAAATGTATTTATGGTGCTGCTGCCTTTGTTTATCGGTTTTGCCATTGATGACCTGTTAGCCAGTGAGCACTTAGCGCTGTATTGGTTGGCGATTTTGTTCGCCGCGCTTATCTTGGTGTCGGTCGGGCGCCGTTTTTACGATACCCGAGTTTACGGCGATATTCGCGTGGAAGTCGGCGTAGCTGTGGAAAAACAAGCTTGTCGAAATAATGCGCCTGTGGCCAACGTATCGGTGCGCAACGCACGACTCAATATGTCTCGCGAATTGGTCGACTTTCTTGAAAATGATGTGCCACCGCTGATGACTGCGGTGATCCAATTAATCGCCTCAATCATTATTCTGAGTTCCTTTCATGTACAACTGGGCGTCAGCGCTGGCGTTGCTGGCATTATCATCTTGCTGATTTACGTTCAGTTTCATGCGTATTTTGTGCGCCTTAATGGCCTGTTGAATAGTCGAATGGAGCAACAGGTAACCATTTTGTCGCAACGTTCTCGGCGCGGCCTGCGTGGCCACTTAAAGCGTATTAAACGCCGGGAAATTTTAATTTCTGATGCTGAGGCCGTTGTTTACGGCTTAATTTTCTTGGCTTTATTTGCATTTGTGCTGATTAACCTGTGGCTTTCTACCTTAATTCCAGCGCCTTCGGCGGGGCAAATTTTTTCGATTGTGACTTATTCACTGGAGTTTGTTGAAGCTGCGATTTTATTGCCCATTACTTTACAGACCTTGTCTCGCTTGAGCGAAATCAGTCAACGGTTAAATAAGCCGTCGGCACTTGTCCAGTCTTACTCGGAGAATCAACGATGAAATGGCGTAAAATTTTACCTATCGCATTGAGCTTGTTGCTGGTGGCATGCGCTGGAACCCTAGTAGCCACGTTAGCGCCTGAGCCTACGCCGCCTGCTGCGGTTATTGAGGTCAAGCAGCCGGTCACGGTCAGCTTGGTTAAACCGCAAGCTTACCAACCGGTAATCGCACTGTTTGGTTTTAGCCGCGCACGATGGCCGGTGGAAATTAAGGCGACAAGCAGTGCCAAAGTGCAATGGTTAAATGCCCATTTAGAGCCGGGTGCCTTGGTCAAACAAGGTGACGTGCTGGCTAAAATTGACACCACGCACCTTAGTTCTCAATTGGCTCAAGCGCGCAGTGCGGTCACTCAAGCAGAGCTTAATCTTGAGCGGGAGCAGCATGAGCGCACCGTGGCGCTGAAGATGTTATCGCAAAGAAAAAGCTCGGCTTATGCCAGAAGAGAGCCGCAAATTGCATTTGCAAAAGCGGCGCTGCAGCAAGCAAGGCAAGCTTATGTCAGCGCGCAGCAACACTTTAAAGATGCCACCGTGGTCGCGCCTTTTGATGCGGTGATTATCAATCGCTTCGTCAGTCCAGGGCAGCAAGTAGCAGTGGAACAGCCCTTGTTTCAATTAGCATCAAGCGCTAGCTTGGACATTCATGTTGCGGTGCCAGAGCAGCTGTGGCAAAGGTTTTCTGCTGCGCTGGAGCAGCCTGATATTAGCGTCGTCGACAGGCAACACCACAAACGCCAAGGGACGCTACGTTTTGTGACTCCCGAGGTTGATAGCATTAGCCGCCAACGCCAAGTGGTGCTGGCAGTTGCAGAGCCGTATCGGGCCTCGCCAAGGTTATTACCTAATCAGCAGGTGAGCGTAGAGGTGCGCTTGGAACAGCGTGATGGGGTGATGGCCCTGCCTTTAAGTGCGCTTACTCGAGATGGCGATGTATGGACACTCGACGATGACAACAAGCTGCGTTTAGAAACCATCGATGTCCTAAAAGAAACGCCGTCGGCGGTGTTTGCAGTGTTTCAGCTCGCGCCCCTGCAAGCCAGAAGGGTGGTGACTTACCCTTTGCTGTCGATGATCTCAGGTACTCAAGTCGCCCCGAAAATGGCGCGCGGCGATAACGACAATATGGAGCAGACACCATGAGTTGGCTCACCAAATGGTTTATCAATAACACGGTTGCGGCCAATTTACTTATGTTGGCCATTGTTGCCAGTGGTCTGTTGGCTATAGGGCAGTTGCGAGTAGAGTCTTTTCCTCAGATAGCACCTTCTGGCCTGGTGATTAACGTGGCTTACCCGGGAGGGAGTGCGCAGCAAATTGATGCCAGCATTACCCAACGGATTGAAGCCTCCATCGGTGGCATTAGCGGCATTAAGCAAATCACCAGTCAGTCTGTTGCTGGGCTAGCAACGGTGAGGGTGAGAAAGACCATAGAAGCAAATTTAGACACGCTACTCCATGATGTGAGCAATCAAGTCAACGCCATCACAAGTTTTCCAATGCAAGCGGAGCGGCCTCAAATCACCCGTGATGACTTTACCAATCTCGCCGCGTTTGTGATTATTTCCGCCCCCAGAGATGACAGTGAGTTGCAGCCCATTGCTCGCCAAGTTGAAATGGCGTTAACCAAACACCCTAATATATCTAAGGTCACAAATTGGGGCAGCCGTAATGGTTTGATCGTGATTGAACCTGAGGTCGATAAGCTTCGCAATCTTGGCATAAACCTGCATGATTTTTCCCTCAAAATAGAGCAGTCCTCGCTGGAAACCCGAGCCGGAGAATTAAAAAGTGAAAAAGGCCGGATCCTGGTTCGTGCTGACGGTTATGCCGACGATTTGCAAAAACTCAAAGCGCTGGAGATCCTTTCAACGGTAACCGGAACGGTGCGACTTGGTGACGTGGCAAAGCTTACCCGAGGCTACGAAGACCGTGGCGCCATTGTTCGCAATAATGGTGAAAATGCCATCGCGCTCTTAGTCAGCAGCAAGCAAACAGACAACCTGCTGCATATTAGTCAGGCGATAAAAGAAACCCTCGGCAATGCGCGCAAGCGTCTTCCCAGTGACGTGTCTATTAACACCATGGCGGATATGGCGCCTTACATCGAGGATCAGCTGCTGCGGTTAAGTAATAATGCCTGGCAGGGGTTGGTAATTGTGATGATACTGCTTGGGCTGTTTTTAGAGCTTAAGCTGGCTTTTTGGGTTGCAGTAGGGATCCCCATTGCGTTGTGCGGCACGCTCAGCGCCATGCAAGTATTTAATTACAGCATTAACGACATCACTTTATTTGGTTTTATTTTGGTGCTTGGCATCTTGGTGGACGACGCCGTGGTAGTTGGTGAGTCGGTCCATGCTGAACGAAAGCACACGGCGAACGGCAAACTCGCAGCCTGGAAAGGCGTTCGTTCTGTCTCGGTCGCGACAGTGTTTGGCGCCTTAACCACCATTGCCGCCTTCTCGCCAATGCTTTGGATCAATAATGACGTAGCCAAATTGCTCGCAGGTTTTGCCGCGGTAGTGATATTTGCGCTGTTTTTTTCGTTAATTGAAAGTAAATTTATTTTGCCGTCTCATCTTGCAGCGATGCGCGTCCGAGCAGGTAAAGCTAAGGGCGCTGGCCGTGTTCAAGCAGGCGCGCAACAGGCCTTAGCTAGCTTGAATCAACGGCTTTACCGGCCAGTTTTGCAATATTCATTACGTAATAGGTGCGCGGCGTTACTGGGCTTTAGCGCATTTATCGTGCTGGCGTATGGCATGTGGGCAAGCGGAACCATTCGCAGCGCGGTTTTTCCTGAGATACCTGGGCGCTACGTAACTGCTAAGGTGAAATTGCAAGATGGCGCGCCCTTGCCATTACAAGCAAAAGCCATCCATCAGCTTGAAACGACGGCTTTGCAATTAAACCACTCCTTGCAACAAATGCATCAATTGAAGAATAAGCCGCTGCAGAATTTGCTGGTTTGGTCAGACGGCTACGGTGATATTGAGGTAACCGCAGAGCTCAGTCAGGAGGCGCTTTCGTCTTTGCCTGCCCATGCATTAACCAATGAATGGCGCAGCTTAACGGGTGGTTTTGAAGGAGCCCATTCGGTCAGCTTCTCTGCTGCTGATGCGCCTGCTGGCGGTACCTTTTTGGCTATTTCTGCCCCTGAGCGAGCGTTAGCGATAATGGCTGCAAAAGAGTTGGCCGCAGCGTTAAAGCGGCTGCCCGGAGTCGCAGACGTCTTTGATGATGGCACTGGGGGACAAGAACAGGTACGCATTACCCTTAATGCTTATGGTCGCCAATTAGGGCTTACCCAAGACCGAATTGCGCAGCTGGCGGCAGATGCTTTTGGCCAAAGAGACATTCACCGCTTGCTTGAGCAAGGGCAGGAAACCAAGGTTATTGTGCGTTATCCGGTGAAGGACACCGCGACCTTATCGCAGCTGCAAGCCAGCCCCATTATGCTGGCCGGTGGGCAGGTTATTCCGTTGGGTGAAGTGGCTCGATTTCAGATTGAGCGAGAGCCCGAAATTTTGTATCGCCGCGATCGCGAGCAAGTGGTGAACCTTTATTGGAATCAAAACCGTTCCGTGCAGTCACCAGAGGCTAGCATCCAGCAGCTGAACGCTAACATCGTCAAGCTGCAACAGCATTATCCTGGCGTGACTATCACTCCCGCAGGTGAATTTGAAGAAATAGGCGAAGTGCAGCAAGGGTTTCAGTCCGCCATGATCCTGACTTTACTGTTGGTTTACATTTTGTTGGCCGTTCCCCTTAAATCCTACTGGCAACCGCTGATTATCATGGCAGTGATCCCATTTGGTTTTGCTGGTGCCATTTTTGGTCACTACCTGATGGACTTACCCATCAGTATTTTGTCTTTGTTTGGCATGATGGCAATGACGGGCATCGTGATTAACGACTCCTTGGTGCTGATCACTCGGTTTAATGATCACTATCGCCAAGGAATGTCGTTAGTGTCGGCGCTTGTGCAAGCGGGAACCGGTCGAATGAGGGCTATTTTTTTAACCACAGTGACCACGGTTTGCGGACTGCTTCCTTTACTCAGCGAGCGCGCTGAGCAAGCTCAGTATTTAAAACCCGCGGTGGTTTCGCTGGTGTTTGGTGAGCTGTTTGCTACCGTGGTGACGCTGATATTATTGCCGGTACTTTTAAGCATCAGCCACCAGCACAATGGTAAAATACGCCGCCTTAAGCCAGCTGCTATGTCGGGCGCACCTTCTGGAGGGATGATATGACTCACTCTGGCGCGGTTGCATTTGCAGCGCCCCCTCGTCATAGTAGATGTTATCAATCTTTACAGACAGCTTGCATGACCGAGACGGCTAAGAAACCTTACGTATTTGTGCCAGAAGTTGCTTTACTTGAGCCGTTACCGGCCCATCAGCGAAAGCGATTTGAGAGGGCGCTGACGATGATGCATGACGCGTTGGAACAAAGCCTGTCGTGGGAGCAGATAGCCCAAAAAAGCGCCATTTCTCCTTATCACTTTCATCGCCAGTTTAGCCGTTTGTTTGGGGAAACCCCTGGGCACTATTTGAGCCGAGTGCGGTTACAGTACGCGGTGTTTTTACTCTATATGAGCGAAGGCATGAAAGTCACGGACATCGCACACCACTGCGGTTACTCGTCTTCACAAGCGATGGCAAAAGTGCTCAAACGAGAGCTTGGCATCACCGCCAAAGATCTGCGGCAGTCTTTTGTCACAGGCACTCCTTCTGAAGCGTCTGCCATGTTGCAAAAGCTGGCCCATCCCGCCAAGCAAGGCTCGCTGGAAAAACAGTTGGCTCAATCGATGCCCACTGAGCTGGTTTGGTATCCACAAAGGGGCATCAAAGTCACGCCGATGCCTGACTTTGACTGGGACACTGTATTTGATAGTTATGGTAAGGACAGCTGCAAGCTGTTAAGCGCCACACCCATTGCTGAACTAGAAGGTTCGTGGGGAGATATCACTTATACCATAGGTGAGTGGCAAGTCGACCATGAGCAATATGACTTTTTTATTCCAGAAGGCTACTACCTTTGCTGCGAAGTGTATTTAACATCTGACGTGGCGTTTATTGCCGCAATAGAGAGCCTTTTTCAACAGGCTCGTGAGCGGGGTTATGAGGTAGATGAAACTGGCTCTATAATCGAAATGGTACGGGACGTCGAAATGACCATGACAGGTGGGGCAACCTTTGCGTTTCAAATTCCTATTGTCATTAACGAGTAGGGGAGCAACAGATAAAGCCAGCATGCAACACGCGTTCGCGCGCATTTACAATGCCGCATTTACGCGATTGTCACGCTAGCCTGCCTGCGACCATGGGCGAGATAGCCTAACTCAAGCAGTCCAAACTATTCGGCCTAGCGAACGGCTTTATTGCCCTCGTTTGCCGTTGTGTGCTGCGGGACTTGAATGGTGCCAGAAAGGTATAACACGCCATAGCCTGATATTAATACGTGTTGGCCTTTTACTTGGCAGTATAAGGTGCCCCCCCGGCTAGAAAGCTGCTGCGCTGTTAATGTATCTTTACCCAATTGCTGCGCCCAATAAGGCGCCAGTCCGGTGTGAATAGAGCCCGTTACTTGGTCTTCATCACCGCCGTTGGCGGGCCAAAAGTAGCGAGAAACAAAGTCGGCTTCGCTGTCTTGATTGGCCGGCGCAGTGACTACCACATCCAAAGGGGCAAGTTGTCGCAGTAAATCAAGCTTAGGCTGGCATTGCTCAACCTGTTGCTGTTGGTCATAGATGGCAAAATACGCTTGCCGATTTTTCATTACCTGACGCGGAGCAGTCGCTAGTGCGGCCAATAATTGTGCGGGCGGCTGCGCCACTGTTTGTGGCATTTGGTTAGGGAATGTCATGGTGATCAAGCCGGTGGAATCTTGCTCCACCGCTAAAGCCCCGACCGCAGGGGCATGAAAGTATAAGGTGTTCAATGAGCCTTGCTCGGTCATCAGCACTTTGGCGCTGGCCAAGGTGGCGTGGCCACAAAAGTCGATTTCGGCTAACGGAGAAAACCAACGAATATCATAATGGCCTGGCTCATTTCTTGGCACTGTGAAAGCGGTTTCTGACACATTGTTTTCCGCCGCGATGGCTTGCATGGTTGCTTCAGCTAACCAGCTTGTCAGTGGCACGACGGCGGCGTAGTTGCCACTGAACACAGAAGTGGTGAAAGCATCTACTTGATAAATGCTCAGCGCTGTTTGCTTTGTCTCCATTGGCTTTTCTTCCTCTGATAATGTCTTTATCTACGCCGCACATATGACGATGAACGCCCGATTACCTTGCCTTGTCGCCTTGCGGGGTAATATTTGCACGCCTTGGCTGATGAAAACGGGCAATTTAGCGCTGGCACAAGCGTAAGATACACGTTTTAGCAGGGGAAATTCAGGCTTTTTGTCTCTTTTAAGCTTAGGGTATTCACCCGCTAAACAACTGTGGCTATAGTATGCGCCCATCTAGCCTTTATATGTTCAGCAAAAGGATTTGTTAAAAGTGTTTTCTTCGCTCCATCATCGCTTAAATGCGATCAATAATAACAAGTATTTCCAAGCATTCACCGTGTTGGTGATTGTGCTCGCCGCTTTATTAATCGGCGCGAATACGTTTGAGCTCTCGCCAGCAGTCAGCACGGCGATTCATTGGCTGGACCAAGCCATCTTGTTGTTTTTCTTAGTCGAGATAATCATTAAGTTTTTTTCGTATGAAAAAAAGCTCGACTTCTTTAAAAGCGGATGGAACTTGTTTGATGCCGCCATCGTAATTGGCAGTTTGATCCCCGCGGCCGGGCAGGGCGTGTTAATTGCACGTTTGTTACGCGTGTTTCGTGTGCTGCGGCTAATCTCCGCCGTACCGCAACTCAAGTTACTGATTAATGCGCTGTTCAAGGCCATTCCTAAGATGAGCTATATTGGCGTATTGATGTTTATCATCTTTTATATTTACGCTGTGGTGGGCAGTTTGATGTTTGCTGAGATTAACGCTGTCCTCTGGGGGGACGTGTCGATTTCGATGTTAACCTTGTTCAGAGTGGCAACGTTTGAAGACTGGACCGACGTGATGTATGAAACCATGGCGGTGTACCCGATTAGCTGGGTGTATTACCTGACCTTTATTTTCCTGACCGCATTTGTCTTTCTTAATATGATGATAGGCGTGGTGATTGAAACCATGACGGCTGAACATGCGCTGGCAGAAAAAGACAAAGAAGACGAGCTGCCAACCCTTAGCCCTGAGCATGAGTCTAGGCAGATATTTGCCACCCATAATCAGGTGGAATCGTTACAGCAAGAGCTGGCAGAGATTAAGCAACTGCTACTGCAAAAGCAGTGAACGGCTTCCTTTAATTGAAATTAATAGGCAGTAAAGACCTGTTATAGCGGGCCTTCAGGCTCAGGAGTGGCGCTGCCTATTTACGTTTTTATCGCCCGAGTCATGAATGTCAACGCGAGCGTTGAACTTTCATTGTTGCCATAAAACCATAACCACAGCGAGTAAAGCATGCAGCTTGATTATACCTTTGAATGCCTTAACAACATGGAACGCCAAGAGTTAGAAAGTTTTAGCGAACGAATGATCAGCAAAATGGTGCCGCCAGATGTGATGAATGAATTATTCACGTTTGAGGCTCAAGAAACCGAAAATGAGGACCGCCTGCTATCTGCGCGTCTTGATGCTACTTTACGGATGACGGCCATTGCGCTGAGTGAACTTCAGCAAGCGTTTGATGACTCAGAGCACGCCAGACAAAACAGTGAGCGCATGACCCGGTTGGTATTGTGGCATTTTTACGCGGTTTCCTTTCAATTAGAGCGCGCGATTACGCTGCAAACACATTGCCAGCAGGTTGAAATTATCCTCAAGAAAACCCCTTCTGACGTGTTCAGCTGGGTTAAGGTATTAACCGATTTATTGCACAAGTACGCCGAGATTGATAGCGCGCAGCGGGGAGAAGCGTAAGCGACCAAGAGCAGCCTTGCTGGCTATTGATACCGGCAAGGCTCAGAGAACGTTTACTCGTAATAACAACAAAATGGCCGGCGGGGTGAAGCAGCAGGCCATTTGATGTCAGGTAGAGCTGGCCTACACGCCCAGTGGACTGCCATCTACTTTACGAATGGCGACCACAGACGCGCGAGGGCGCAGTGCCATTCCTGCTGGGGTTTCCTCTTGCGCATTGCTGCTATAAGGCCAGTTTTTCGGGTGCTGAATAGACACAAACATGGTGGTGTAATCTGGCGTCATGGTTAACCCCGTTACTTCACAGCCATTTGGCCCAACAAAGAAGCGGCGCAGTTCACCTTGGTTAGCACTGGTGATAGTGGTTTGATTGCCTTCTTCGTCGGTTAAGTTAGAAGGGATCACCGCCAAGATTTGATCATTGGTGTAATCTTCCACTTCATCAGCGCCGTTATCGGTTTGTACCCACATGACGCCGCGAGCATCAAACGCCAAGCCATCAGGACTGGCGAATTGGTTAAACTCCGTCAACCCAGACAAGTTAGTTAACTCATCACCGCCGGCATCCGAGCCAAACACAAAAATGTCCCAGCTGAAGTCGGTCATCGACTCACTCTCATCCCAACGAATGATGTGACCAAATTTGTTGTTTAAACGCGGGTTAGCGGCGTTGGTTCCCGTTTCTTCGTTACGGCGAGTGTTGTTGGTCAGAGTCAGGTACACCGAGCCAGTCACCGGGTCGATAGAGCACCACTCAGGGCGGTCCATCGGCGTTGCGCCAGCCAAGTCCGCCGCTCCTGCTGTATTGAGGATAATCTCAGCTAGGTTGGCAAAGTGGTCTGCTAATACGCCGCCGTCTTTTGTTGCGCCGGTCAGCGTCAATGGCAGCCATACCCCGGTGCCGTCAGCGTCGAATCTGGCGACGTATAACGTGCCTTCGTTCATGTATTTATCACCCGTTGCCATACGATCGCTTGGGTTGGCATCTGCTGGGTCCCATGGCGCCGCCGAGACAAACTTATACATGTATTCAAAACGGGCGTCGTGGCCAGAATAGAAGGTAATTGGCTGGCCCTGCGTTAACTTGCCGATGGTACAACCTTCGTGACGAAAACGCCCCAGAGCGGTACGTTTTACTGCACGAGAATTCTCTGTGTAAGGGTCTATTTCAACGATGTAACCATGACCATTGGCTTCATTACGGTAGTCTTGTGATGCGTTGTCAGCGTTTGGCGTCACGTTAAAACGAGTGAACTCGTCATCCATTTCATCGGCATTGCCAGCCAATGTTTCCCATCCGTAGCGCGTCGTACCCGAAGTGTCTAAACCAATGCGCTCTTGCTCAGCCGTCGTTTCGGCAGTATTGATAAAATACCCCGGCCAGTTTTCTTCACAAGTCAGGTAGGTGCCCCAGGGAGTAAAACCGTTGCCACAGTTGTTTAGGGTGCCGCGAGCTTGACTGCCGTCGGGTGAAAAAGGCGTTACTAGCATGTCAGAGTTTGCCAGTGGCCCGGCAATGTCCATCACGGTAGCACCGGTATAACGACGGTTAAGTGGGTCATTATCGATAACTAGCCACTCGCCCGAGTCTTGCAATTGAATGCGAACCACGGCCACGCCGTGGGCGTTAATTTCTTTGCGTACTTGGTCTAAGCTGCTGCGAAGGCCATTTTCGTCTTTGTCGCTGCCCATTGGGTGCAATGCATTTTGGTCAATGTATTCGTGGTTGACACACAACACGCCGTCGGTGCCAGCCTCATTGAGTGGGAAAAAGTGCAAACCGTCGTGGTGCATGCCCATGGCATTTTCTTGGTCGTTGGCATTGTTGCTGCCATCGTCTTGCCAAGCCGCACCGTCGGCCGTAATAGGTTGCCCCCATGGCGCCAATACTTGGGCACGGTAACCTTCAGCCACGCTTACCGCATCGGTCTTTGAACCTGGAATAGAGTTAAAGCCCAGCTGTAATTGAGGTACCTCAGGCGGCGTTTCAACCGCGCTACTGCTGCTGCCACTCGAGCCACAGCCAGCTAGGCCAAAGGCGCCTAAGGTAGCCATAGCACTTAAGCCTAAACCGCCTTTGAGGATTTTTCGGCGAGATAAGTGATTTTCTAATACTTGGTTGAAGTCTGGGTTATCGCTTTTGTTAAAGCGCGTTGGATTAAATATTTCCTTGCTCATTACTTTTCCTTGAGGTGAGTAACTTTATTGATTTAGTTATTAGCTCAATCTAAGTAACTGACGTGACAGTTGTCTTACTAAATTATGAACATATTGATTCCATTGCTTTTATGTTTTGATTCACCCGCCATCACCTAAGCTGAGTCAGGGTTGTAAGTTCCGAGGTAACGGCCACAGCTTTGCTACAGCAATGCATAAAAAGGCAGATTTACGGCGTCATTTCCGCTAGGTTTATATTCTATTATATGCGCTAATTCAGGAGCCCGCGTGAGGATCATAGTCAATGGCAAAAAAGCCGCTGAAGAAACTTTTCGACAAAGTGTTTACCAAGCCCGTCAACAAGGCCATGAGGTAGAGGTCAGGGCAACTTGGGAAGGTGGGGATGTCGAGCGTCTAGTTCAAGAAGCCCACGCCCAAGGCTATAACCATTGCAGTAAAACCTTGATGATTGCCGGTGGAGATGGCTCTGTGCAAGAGGTGGTCAGCGCTCTGATGGCTTTGCCCGAGAGCCAACGCCCAAGCTTAGGAATTTTGCCCATGGGCACAGCTAATGATTTTGCCACCGCTTGTGGCATCAGCTGGCTGCCAGAGCAAGCCATCACGCTTGCCATCGAGGGGGAAGGACAAGCAATAGACGTTGTGCAAGCGACGCAACAAGGACACGCCGCCCCCAGCTATTTTATCAATGCAGCGACCGCTGGCTTTGGCGCGCAAGTGACGGCTGAAACGCCCATTGAGTTAAAGAATTTATTGGGCGGGGCAGCTTATACTTTAACGGGGGCGGTGCAAGCATTAAACTTTAAACCCTATCGCGGTGTGCTCGAAAGTGGCGATAACAGCAGTGAGATAGAGTTTATTGTTGGCGCGCTGTGTAATGGCCGGCAAGCCGGAGGTGGTAAGGTGCTAGCGCCGAATGCTAAAATTAACGACGGCTTATTGGATTTTGTCTACCTCAAGGCGTTTACCGCTTTAGAGCTGCCTATGGTATTAGAAGAGGCGCGTGCAATAGGGGCGGGAGAGTTAGTCAGCGGCGATTTTATTGTGCGTAAACAAGTGCACTGGTTAGAATTTGCTTCTCATGAGCAGATCCCAACCAATCATGATGGCGAGCCGCAATATAGCCATCGTTGCCGCTATCAGATTGTGCCTGGGGCCATCAAACTAAAATTACCTCCAGAGTGCCCCACTATCTAACGCCATTAAGCACAGCAATGGCTGCGTCGCTGCGTTTTGCAGCGACAGCTAAGGCGTTAGGTCTTATGCTTCTTCTTCGTTGCTTAGCCCAGATAAAGCCAAAATGTTACTGGCGTGACCATCAAAGCTGACTTGGTTTTTGCTGCGCCAATATTGCTCTATGCCTTGCTTACCTTGTTTATCTGACCACTTAGCCAATGCATCCCTTTGATCCACATAATCAAACAGGGGCACTTGCATGCCGCACGAGGTTTGCACTAAATCTAAGTCGACCACAAATACCTGCCTACTGGCAACGCTTTCTGGAAACAAGTCGATATATTCCGACCAGCGAGGATCGCCTTGGTGCAAGGCGCTGGCTTGGCCATACAACCTTAATATCATCGGCGCACCTTCAAAAGCGCAAAACATAATGGTCATGCGAGTGTCGTGTTGCACATGAGTAGCAGACTCATTGCCACTGCCGGTGTGATTGAGCCACGCCACTTTCGTTGGCGAAATAACACGAAAACTGTCCCCTCCTTTAGGAGACATATTAACTTTACCTTCGGCCATGGCTGTGGCGACAAAAAACATCTGCTGTTTAGCGATAAATTTGCTTAATGCGGGGGTTAAGCTGGGAAACTGTTTTGCCATTGAATTATCCTGTCACTCTTAACCAGTTGTTAATTATTGGTTAATTCAATGTATCTTAGGGCTATATAAGGCTTTGGCTTAATAAAGCATGAGATAGGCGATAAAAAAGGGCAAAGCCAGTGCTTTACCCTTATTCGACGTCATTTAAGACAGCATCAAGATTTGAAAACTGTGTTAGTACAACAAGCTGTACAGTTTGCGGCGGTAAGCCGATACACACGCTTCGCCGCTGTGGCTTGAAAGAATATCCATAAAGCGTTGCTTCACTTGGCCGTCTTCCGCGTTCATGTCTTTCAGTAATAGTTGGAACAGCAATTCTAACGCTTCTTCCACTCGGCCGACTTGGCTGTATTGCACCGCCAGTTTCAATTGCGTGTCACTGTCGCCACCATTGGCAAGGGCTTGTTCTAGGGCGCGAATTTCTGGCGTGTCGGCCGCTTCTTTGGCCAATTCCAATTGCGCTAAAATGGCCTGATAATCTGCGTCTTGGTCGGCCATGCCAATGGTCTCAAGTAGACTTTCTATTTCTGCTACCCGTTGTGTTTCAAGCAACGCTTTACACAGTGCGAGTTTGACTGGAGCAACGTCGGGTTTTAATTGCAAAGATTGCTGCAATACCTCAGCGGCTTGCACAAAATCTTGTTCGCCAATCAAGGCGATACCTTGTTCTGCCAACAGTTGCGCTTCGTCGGGTAAGTGCTTGTCTAAAATATCTCGAATTTCTTGTTCGGGTTTATTGCCCGCAAAGCCGTCTGCGGGTTGCCCTTGCACAAACATGGCACTGGTAGGAATAGATTGCACGCCAAATTGCATCGCAATGCTTTGGTCTTGCTCACAGTTGATTTTAGCAAGGGTGAATGCGCCATTTTTCTCAATGGCGAGCTTTTCTAAACTGGCCAGTAATAACGCGGATTCGTCGTGGTTTGGGGCCCAAAAACACACCATCACAGGCTGAGTTTGCGAGCCTTCTAAGATGACCTGTTGAAAGTTTTCTAAAGTGATATCAATGATATGTTGTTGCATAACTGAGCGTCTCTTGCGGTTGTTAGTCATATAGTGGGTGCGGTCACTGACAAAAACAAGGTTTGATTTAACTGGCGCAAAGAAATCGCGATTCAGGTGATTTTTATATTGCTAATGGTAATAATTCGCAATAGTATTTGTATTTTCTGATTTGTTGTCAGATTTTTTTGAGTGTATAGGAATCGAAGATGAATAAAACAACTGACCCGCGTCCGTTGTTAGAAGTAAAAAACCTTGAGGTGGATTATTTAACTAACGACGGTGCGTTTAGTGCGGTAAAAAAAGTCAACTTTCACATTAACGAAGGGGAAGTCTTTGGCTTAGCCGGCGAGTCTGGTTGTGGTAAGAGCACCATAGCCTTTGCAGTAACTAGGTTGCATAAGCCGCCTGCGTTAATCAGTGGTGGTCAGATCATCTTTGATGGCACCGACGTGGTAAAACTGACAGAAACGCAATTACGTGAATTCCGTTGGACCCAAATTGCCATGGTATTCCAAAGTGCAATGAACTCATTAAACCCTGTTTTGCGTTTGGAAGAGCAGTTTTGTGACGTCATCATGACGCACACCGACATGACAAAAGAGCAAGCCATTGACCGCGCTATGAAGTTAATGGATATCGTTAAAATTCCTCGTGAACGTATTCGTGATTATCCTCACCAATTCTCGGGTGGCATGCGTCAACGATTGGTGATCGCAATTTGTTTGGCCCTTAATGCCAAGCTCATTGTTATGGATGAACCCACCACCGCGCTTGACGTAGTGGTGCAACGGGAAATCCTGCAGCAGATTTACCAACTTAAAGAAGAGTTTGGTTTCTCAATTTTGTTTATTACCCATGATCTCAGCTTGATGACGCAGTTCTGTGATCGCATCGGTGTGATGTATCAAGGTGAGTTAGTGGAAGTGAATGCGTCTCAAGAAATACGCCATAACCCACAGCACCCATACACCCAGAAGCTATGGTCGGCATTCCCGTCGATTCATGAAGGGCGTAAGCACTACACCAAAACCGAAGGTTTTGAAGAACAAACGATCACTTTGTAGGAAACAACGATGCAACCAGATACCCCAATTTTAGAAATGCGCAACGTGGTCAAAGACTTCACCACCGGCGGTGGCTTTGCCAAAACAGACATCTTCCGCGCCCTTAATGATATCTCTTTTTCCATTCATAAAGGCCGTGCGCTGGCGTTAGTCGGCGAGTCTGGCTGTGGTAAAAGTACTTGTGCTCGCTTGATCACTAAAATTTACGAGCCAACGAATGGCCAAATTTTATTTCGCGGCAAAGACATCACTGAAATTAAAGGCCGCCAAGAAGTTCTAAATTACCGTAAAAGCGTGCAAATGATCTTCCAAGACCCGTTTGGCTCGCTTAACCCTACACACACCATTTATCACCATTTAGCTCGACCACTGTTGCTGCACGGCATGTGTGAAAACAACAAGGTCAAGCTGCGCACCAGAGTAGAAGAACTGCTTGAAATGGTTGAACTGCCAAGCCTCACCGCAGACAAGTATCCCCATGAGCTCAGTGGTGGTCAGCGCCAGCGTGTCAATATGGCGAAGACCTTGGCCGTGGGCGCTGATTTAGTGTTAGCCGACGAGCCGACGTCAATGCTTGACGTGTCGATTCGTATTGGCGTATTGGACTTGATGCAACGAATGAAAAAAGAGTTCAACTTGGGCTTTTTATACATTACCCATGACTTGGCGACAGCGCATTACATTGCCGAAGAAACTGCGGTTATGTTTAAAGGCCAAATTGTAGAGTGGGGTGATACCACGGAAGTGATTAACAACCCGCAGCACCCTTACACTAAGCTGCTTATTTCAGCGGTGCCCGATCCAGACGTGCGCTTTGCCGATGTTATCAAAGGAGACTTGGACTACTCTGACAATGCGCATCATATTCGCTCTATCAGTAGCGCGCACAGCCAGCAGGTAAAACAAGTTAACCACAATCACTTCGTTCGACAGTTAGCAGGTTAGGCAATATGGCGTCATTTTCACTAGATCTCTGGCAAACCCTTACCGCTCAAGGGCAACATTACTTTGCGCAGAAAGACCTGCGCCAAGCGCACATCTTTTATGCGCTAGCGCTGGATGAAGCGCAAAAATTAATTGATGACACGCAATTGAGCAAGGACTACGAGCACAGTGCCCAGCTGTATATGACCGCTTGTCATCATTTGGTGACTAGCGCGAAAGGTCAGGGCATGGGCCAGGAGCAAGAGAAATACTTGCAATTGGCTCATACTCAACTGCAAATTTTTGCTAATCGCCCAGAGCTGACCGAGTTGACCCGGGTGAATAGTCTTAAAGTGCTTGATGTGACCTTGGTAGGGTTGTTGGATTATTACCAAACTAACCAAGTCCAGCACAGTCAATTACTGGCTGACGCCTTAATTGATGAACACGTGGCTTACATGGCAAACCATGACGATAAAAACTTATCCGAAACGCCTTGTGGCCAGTGCACTGATTGTGTTTACCAGCAAGATGACGCCACGATACATTAATCTTGTGTAGTGCCAGCTTATATCAAACTCATGATATAAGCTGACACGTTTGCATTCCTTATTGCTGCTTTTTATTGGTTTTACCTTAATGGCCATAAAAGGGTATTTCTCGACCTATATTTAGTGAGTTGGCTAAGTCCGCTGTATGAATTAGCCGCCTTTAATGATCTCGCCGTTTTGTCATCTCGTAGTTGCCGGCTGCAGAGAGAAGTTTGTTTGTACTCTGTACTTATTAATCTAAGACAGGATACAGAAAATGAAATCCCCCTTACCTGGAAGCACCCAGCCACGCTGGTTTCGATTTAGTCAGATTGCTTTACTGACCACAGTAAGTTTTAGCGCCTTTGCACATTTACCCTCTTACGAAGGTGAAAGAGTAAGAAATGATGGCCATTTTGAGAAAGGTGGCTTTTCGCAGCCCGTACGAGGTGAGTGTGACGTAACAGGTTTTGGGCCCACAGACCCAGCAGCGGGATCTGCAAATATATACCTTGGCGCGGGTAACACGCCGCCAAATTTCTTTTGCTTGTACGCCGCCCAAGACGATTGGAGTTATCAATACCCTGTCGATATCATTGAGCAGTCTCGTACGCCGTCACCCGACTACAGCCAAAGTTTAGACCCGAGCAGCGATCCTTTTGATACGTCATATTTAGAAGAGGGCTATGTGCCCTGCGATCCAAACAATCCGGATCCTTTTCAATGCCCGCGTGAAATACGCAACCCGCTAACGGGGCAAGTCACTGCTTTGCCTGGTACGTGTATTGACGCGCCGAAGCCGGACGATCCTGCCCTGTGGCAGGCGCGGGAAGCCGCAGAAGCCGCTGGGGAAGAGTTTAACCCAGCCGCTGATGGCCAATATCATTGTGCGATTCAAGCGGGATCACCAAGGCCGAGAACCAGTTCAGTATTAATGTCGACGCTGACTGGCATCAATGACGTGGATTGGGGCATTTACCGTTACGATCCGGTTTATCAAGAGCAGCCAATTGTGGCCGCGCCGCAAGTGCCAGCCTGTGAGCAAAACTTAAAACAGTTTGTGAGCTTTGCTTACGCAGGCCCGCTGGGCATGAAAGACGCGCGCAGCGGCGAAGAGCTATTTGTGCCATTGTCTCAGGCGGGAGATTTACCAGACGAAATTGTTGACAACTTGCCAGCAGGTTATGGCATTAGAGTTAACCGTCCCGACAGATTTAGACCCAGCAGTAAGCAGCCACGTATTGGCTATGCCTCTGGTTACGCTCAAAATGCATGGCTGCTTGCGCCTCATTCCATTAAAGAGTGTATCGACAGCTTCGAGAAGTGTTTAGCCGAGGATGAGTTAAGCAGCCATTACCGAGGCAATGATATCTTTTTCGTCAACGAACAAGCGCCGGTAGATTTGTTGTTAATGTGGTGGGTAGACGATACCAGTAAATCGCGCTGGCGCAGTCGTTTTAACCAATATAAGCTATTTGACGTATCCATCACCACGGGCGTTATCGATCAATTCTTGCTGGGCGATTTTATTAGCATAGGTAAAACCGGGCCGTTTACCGGTAATGGCCGCTATGTTCATGGTAAATGCAGCGATCCTCGTCCAAGTGGGCGCGTTGAGATGACCATAGAAACCAACTAATTCCCTTTCTGTTTTCAAAAGCCCTGCCTTGCGGGGCTTTTTTGGTCATGAGTTCTATTTTAAATGGGACTTGCTATGACGCAGTGTCATCTGCCCTGTGGGATTTTTTAATGATGGCTAAGAGTTGTTCACTTATTGAGTGATCCAAATCACATAAAAAAATATCATAACATCATGATAAACGGCTAATTTTCCGGCTAAATTGAAAATAATGCCGATGAAATGCAAACGCCTAAATTTTCTCTGTGAGAGATTGACCATAGCCGTTGTAATCTTGCTACATTTTATGGCTAAGAAAACCCTGTGTTAAGTGCGAGGTAACTGGACGTTATTTCATTTTTTTATCAATTAAAACATTAAGTTATACTTTTATTGGTATTTTAGCTATTGGAAAACCCCTATTTTTTTTGTTTTTATTGCTTTTGTCAGAGACAAAAAAGCTTATATTTAATCCCGCAAGGAAGCACAGAGGCACTAACAGGATGTTGGGTCTCGATGTCAGACAGGAAGTTTGGCAGTCAGGATGACAAAAGGAAATGCTACAGGATGTAGCCAAGGGACACCTCCAGGAAGGAGATAGACAACAAATCAGGATGGTTTGTTAGGCTAGGATGGCCAAAGAAGGACACCCCAAAGGATTGGGAAGTGGAACAACCTAGGGATTAGGTTATTTAGTCATAGGAGTGCAGGGAGCACCATTACATCAAGGATCAGATGTTACGACTATCCGGGACAATACTCACTGAGTATTGTCCCTTTTTTTTGCCTGCTGAAGTCTGGTTGTATCAATGTTTGCTTGAGCCGTTGCGCCTCGCTGCCAGATCATGGCGACGCGATATTCACTTTGCCAGACGTTACCATTAAGAACGCGCTTTAATGGTTTTGATCGTGATCATCAAAACCTGCATCAAAGCGGGTCAAACACACTTCTGAGAGATATTTACCAGCTATAAATCATACCGCTAGCTAAAATTGATGGACATCATTTAAGTATTCGATACGGAGTTCTGTCATGTTTAAACCCCTTATATTGGTTTTGGCGGCCGTCTTATGCGGATTTTGTGGTGTCGGCTTAGCCGCCGATAGGAGCATTGAAACGGCTTATCGCCAGCAGCAAAGTGACATACAAGTAAAAGGAGAGGGGCGGGTTATTAAAGTACTGCCAGATGACACCAAAGGCAGTCAACATCAACGCTTTATTCTCAAGTTAGCCAGCGGCCAAACCTTGCTCATTGCTCATAATATCGACCTGGCCCCGCGTATTGCAGACCTGCAGGTGGGCGATCATGTCCGTTTTTATGGTGAGTATGAGTGGAATGCCAAAGGTGGCGTTGTGCATTGGACGCATCATGACCCCGGTGGTCGTCATGTTGGTGGTTGGTTGCAACATCAAGGGCGAACTTACCAATAATTGAACTGCCGCCGCTGGATACAGTGTGAATTTCTTCTTGTATTTCCTTAATGAGTGTATCCACGAAAACCCCAGCTTTGTGAAGATATTTTTCTGCAACTTTATCTTGATAAGCTAAAATCGACATCAAAAGCCCTATAATTAGAATGGTTTTCATTGCTATTTAAATGTCGAATAAGATAGATTGAAAAGTAAGACAATATTGCACAGTAAGGCGTCAGCCGAACTGTAAATGCGTCGCTTTTGGTCAGGGACATCCTGGCGGCGAAACTACTTATTACCTTCATCTAAGGGAGTCTTAAATGACTGATCTAAAGAAAAGTTCCAGTGGTAAATGCCCAGTGATGCACGGTGGTGCTACCACCACACAAGCCAATAATACAGATTGGTGGCCAACGTCCCTCAACCTTGACATTCTTCACCAACATGACACCAAAACCAATCCTTTAGGGGATGCTTTTAGCTATCGAGATGCGCTGAAAAAGTTGGACGTGGAGGCGTTAAAGACGGACCTTAAAGCCTTAATGACAGACAGCCAAGATTGGTGGCCTGCCGATTGGGGACACTACGGCGGACTGATGATCCGCATGGCATGGCACTCGGCTGGCACCTATCGCGTGACTGATGGCCGTGGCGGCGCAAGCACAGGTAATCAACGTTTTGCACCGCTCAATTCTTGGCCTGATAATGCTAACCTCGATAAAGCACGCCGTTTACTGTGGCCGATCAAAAAGAAATACGGTAACCAAATCAGTTGGGCCGATTTGATGATTTTGGCCGGCAACATGGCTTACGAGTCTATGGGGCTGAAAACCTTTGGCTTTGCGTTTGGTCGTGAAGATATTTGGCATCCAGAAAAAGACATCTATTGGGGTGAGGAAAAACAGTGGCTAGCGCCAAGTGGCTCTGAAGGTTCACGTTATTCCGGTGAGCGGGACTTAGAAAACCCACTTGCAGCGGTCATGATGGGACTGATTTACGTCAATCCAGAAGGCGTAGATGGCCAGCCCGATCCATTAAAGACGGCTCAAGACATGCGGGTGACATTCCAGCGCATGGCCATGAACGATGAAGAAACAGTGGCGCTCACCGCGGGTGGTCACACTGTTGGTAAATGTCACGGTAACGGTGACGCTGCCTTATTGGGGCCAGAGCCTGAGGCCGCAGAGCTAGAAGAGCAAGGTTTAGGTTGGAATAACCACAGCAGTCGTGGCATAGGTCGCGATACCGTGACCAGCGGCATTGAAGGAGCGTGGACAACGCACCCAACCCAGTGGGATAACGGCTATTTTAAATTATTATTTGATTACGAGTGGCAGCTGACCAAGAGTCCTGCTGGCGCCCATCAGTGGCAGCCGATTGATATTAAAAAAGAGGATATGCCAGTTGATGTGGAAGATCCTAGCATTCAATATAACCCGGTGATGACAGACGCTGATATGGCACTGAAAGTAGACCCGGCTTATCGAAAGATATCCGAGCGGTTCCAGAACGACCCGCAACTATTTTCTGAAACGTTCGCACGCGCTTGGTTTAAGTTAACTCACAGAGATATGGGGCCTAAGTCTGCTTATATTGGACCAGATGTCCCTGCTGAAGACTTACTCTGGCAGGATCCTGTGCCAGCGGGGCCTCGCCAGTACGATGTGAAGAGTGTCAAAAAGCGCATTGCTGAAGCAGGCTTGAGTATCGCCGAAATGGTAGTGACAGCGTGGGACAGCGCCCGTACATTCAGGGGCTCAGACAAACGCGGAGGAGCCAATGGTGCCCGCATCCGCTTGGCCCCTCAAGCCGAGTGGCAAGCTAATGAACCAGAGCAACTCACCAAGGTAATAAATGCCTTAACGCCTATTGCTGAAGAGTACGGTATCAGTTTAGCCGATGTTATCGTATTAGCGGGTAATGTCGGGGTTGAGCAAGCGATCCAAGCAGCAGGTTTAGACTTTGTGGTGCCATTTACGCCGGGGCGCGGAGATGCGATTCAAGCCATGACCGATGTTGAGTCTTTTAGCGTGTTAGAGCCAAAAGCAGACGGTTTTCGAAATTACCTGCCGCAACATTATGCCGTGACACCAGAAGAACTGTTACTCGACCGTGCCCAACTATTAGGTTTAAGCGCCGTAGAAATGACGGTGTTGATTGGCGGGTTGCGGGTATTGGGTGCCAATTACCAAGGCAGTGAAGTAGGCGTGTTCACCGATAAAGTTGGCGTTTTAAGCAATGACTTTTTTGTTCACCTAACCGATATGGCGTACAGTTGGCAACCGACGGCGGGTAACCGCTACGACATTTGCGAGCGCGCCTCTGGTGAGGTGAAATGGCAAGCGAGCCGCGTTGATTTGGTTTTTGGCTCAAACTCTGTGCTGCGGGCATACGCTGAGTTTTATGCTCAAGACGACAATAAAGTAAGGTTTGTTAACGACTTTATTGACGCTTGGAGCAAGGTCATGAACGCTGACCGATTTGACGTAAACATCTAAATAGCGTGGCGGTTTTCCGTCCTTTAATTAAGCTTCCCCTGATGTCAAGCGCACCTGAAGTCTTTTCAGGTGCGCTTTTTATTTACCCTCTTTTAAACCACCCAATACGCCTGCATTTCACTTGGGTTAAGTGATGCCCTCACGCTCTTTTGGTACTTTTAAACACGTTCAAATTGAAAAAAGCGTTTATTCGCAGTGATTCTACTGCTCCTGTTTCAGGGCTCCTCGTTTAGCATGCTGTCAGATTAAGTTGCAGGTTAGGCTATTTGGCTCAGCCTATTGCGACTTAAAGGTGGCCACAAGTAAGTGTCCTCCTCAGCGGCGTTAAGTCTGGTAAATGTTGCTTGCCAAACTGGTAAATCTTCCAGTGCCACAGTGACAAGGACCCTTGTATCGTTAACGTATTGAGAGGCGCAAGCCAATCGATTTTGACTTGGAGTTCGTCATGACACTTGATCCTAGAGTACATTCATCACCGCGCATTCGGATGAGCGCAAACTTGCTTGAGCCGTGTTTGGATCCAGCCTCTCAGGCTGAATCGACGGCTTGTTTGAGTTGGTATGCCATGTCACCAGATTTGCTAGAACACTACATTAAAAGTTATATCGAACAGCAACATCACCACGAAATCGAGTTTGTTTGGCAGGGCGAAGAGCCAACCTTATTAGGCTTAGCTTACTTTAAAGACGTGGTGCGCTTACAGCAACAATATCGTCCGCCAGGCGCAGTGATTGTGAACCATTTGCAAACCGACGCGACGCAAATTACCCAGCAATGGGCACAATTTTTAGCCGCGCATGGCTTTTTTGTACAAGTGCAAATTAATGGTCCCATCAGACAGCATGCGTCGCCATCTGTGCCGGACAAAGCACTCGCTTTGGCCATTGAAGGGGTCGCCTTGTTACGTCACTACCAAGTGGTTTTTTCAACCGTCAGTGAAGTTAACCGTGAAAGTGCCGAAGCGCCATTAACCCTGTACCATTTCCTGCGCGATACGTTAGGTTCTACTCAGATGCATTTTGTGCCTGTCGTAAAACAGGCACAAGCTAGGTCGAACCCGAGTCGCAGCTTCCCTTTTGCTCAATGCGAAGCAATGCAATCACCCACAGACCCTTTGATGACGCCTGACAGCCTGTTACCTGGGCAGTGGGGAAACTTTTTGTGCACCCTGTTTGATGAGTGGTTTTACCATGATTTAGGAAACGTCAATTTGCCTTATGTGGCGGCTTGCGTTGAAACATGGATGGGGCAAGCAAGCCCGTTATGCACCCTGTCTTCCAGCTGTGGCAATAATTTATCTTTAACACGCAATGGTGACGTATTTTCTTGCCAGCAATACCAAAAGCCAGAATACAAGTTAGGCAATATTGCCCGCCAGTCATTAAGTCAAATGCAAACAGGCAGCCAACAAAAACTGTTCAGTCTTGCTAAAGAAGCCGGTTTACCCCATCAATGCCGTCAATGCCAGTATCTATTTACCTGTTTTGGGGAGTGCCCTAAGCGGCGAATTTTGCAAACCTTCGAAGGAGAGACCGGCTTAAATTACTTATGCCGTGGTTGGCACCAATTTTTCAGTCATATCGATCACCAAGTGTCGCTCATTATTAAAGCCATGGGCTATCAAGTCATTAAAAAAATCCAACCTGCTCGGTATCAAGGGAAGAAATGACGCTGGGTGGCGAGATAAGGGGTTAATAAGTGACTAAAAAGGTGGAGAAGTATGCATAAAAACCGAATTGTGGCTGCCGTAATGTGTTGTTTATCTGGGCTTAGCAGTCCTTTGGCGGTGGGCAGTGAAATAAAAATGGCCACCCGGGCGGTATTAACTCGGTATGAACACACCGCGTTTGCGCTTATGAAGCAAAGCTATCGTCATTATTTATCCTTGCACGGCAGATGCCAGGAGTCGGAGCAAGAAACAGAATGTGAGCAATCATTTACGCAAGCAAAGATTCATTACATGGCCACCAAAGCAAATTGGGACGTGATGCAATTGCTTGAACAAGCGAACAGTTATCAGCTGGCTCTGTCGCCTTCGGTGTATCCCTCGCTGGGACATGCCCTAAACGAATTAGGTTACCAGGTGAAAACGGATCACGTTAGTGAGCGAGCGTTGCTCAGCGCGATTGCCGATTGGAGTGAAGACCACGGCGTGCCAGAAACAGACCGGGTGTTTCTATTGCATTGGGTACTTATTCAGACCGATTGGTACGCCTTGCGCGTCGATTGATGAGCCTGTTTTTTTGCACGCCAATGGCGTCAACGAAGTGGAGTGAAAATGAAACACAGTAAACGCTTATTTTTAACCGTGGCGCTCATGCTTAGCGTCATGTTACTGAGCTTTTAGGCCCACGCAGTGATGCATACATGGGCGATGTCAATTAACAAAAGAGGTGACTAACATGAGCCAGCATCAAGGATTTATTATTGAGCAAATGAATGGCCTGCTGAACTGCGAAAAATCATGTTTGCTTGAAGCGGTTGAGCAAAGCATTAGCCGTTCATTACAGGTTTTTCCGTTTGATCGAATTACCCTTATTCCAGCGTCCAAGTTACAGCTAATAAGTAAGCAATACTTTTCAGCTCAGCGATATGATAATCAAAAGCTCGTTTTTGATTTCTACGTTAACCTTCAATCTGAAGCCGTTAATGAATATTTAGCAGGGCTATCGATTATCCGAGACTGGCGCTACTACAATGCGCTGAGTTTGCGGCAAAGCAGCAACACCATTTTACGAGCATTATACAAAGAAGGTTTTAACAGCCATTATACCTTGCCATTGACCATGTTTGGCGAACTACAAGGTGGCTTAGCCATTTCCACTATGACGGAGCAGCCTTGTCGAGCTGAATATTTACAAGTGATGCAATTACTCAGCAGAGCGTGGTTAATGTGTTGGCGAGAAGCTAAATTTAGCGCCAGTGTTGCCACTGATTATGAACAACGCCAAGCCGATAAAGTGAATTTAGAGAGTTTAACTCGGCGCCAACTGCAGGTTCTACGAATGATTGGCAGCGGCAAATCAAATCAAGTGGTGGCCGGTGAGTTAAACCTCAGCATTCGCTCGGTAGAGTCCCATAAATATCGCATCGGCGATAAGCTTAATTTAGCTGCCGGTGACACGTTAACAAAATTCGCTATGCGGCATAATATTTGGCAATAAATATACCAGTAATGATGCGAAACATGGTGCGAGTGAGGCATTAATCAACTAGAGTTATGTTGATTAAAAATCAACACTGTACGACCATTATTTGTCTAAGAGGCCATCATGACACACCCGATAATCCGTGATTTAAATGCCCGTTACACCACAAAAAAGTACGATCCAAACCAGCGCATATCAGACGAAGACATGGCGGTGATTTGCCAAGCTTTGCGGATGTCGGCGTCCTCGATTAACTCGCAGCCGTGGAAATTCATCATTATTGCTTCAGACGCAGCCAAGCAGCGTTTTCATGACACCTTTGCCAACATGTATCAGTTTAATCAGCCCCATGCTAAAGAAGCTTCCCATACTGTGCTACTGGCTTACGACCCGCATTTCACCAAGGATAAGTACGCTAAGCGGGTAGACGTAGAAGTGACATCAGGCCATTTACCTAAAGACATGTACGACAACATGATGGGCGCTTACGCGTTTGCCGAGGCTAATACCGATGCTCAAGGTAATAATGCCAGCTGGACCAAGGCACAAGTCTACATAGCGCTGGGTAACATCCTGCATACGCTGGCGCGCCTTGGCATTGACTCAACCCCCATGGAAGGAGTAGACCCTGACCTAATAGGCGAAGCCTTTAAAGATGAGCTGGACGGTCACGTTTGCCAAGTTGCACTGGCAATGGGTTATCATTTGCCTACCGCCGATTATAACCACGGTTTACCGAAAGCCCGCTTGGCTCTTAAAGACGTAGTGGTAACGTTATAATTGAAGGTTGCGTCTATTATTGAGTGCTCACGAATGACTAGCCGAAATAGACGCAAACTTTCTTGTCGCCAATATCATGAATTGCAAAAGGTATATCGTAAATCTGGCTCATCTGCTGCTCGGTTAATACTTCTGCCACGCTGCCTTGGCACACCACCTTACCTTGCTTCATCGCTACCAGGTTATCGGCATAACTGGCGGCAAAATTAATATCGTGAATAACAATCACAACGGCTTTGCCAAAGTCATGGGCGAGGCGGCGAAGCACTTGCATAATTTCTACTGAGTGCTTAATGTCTAAGTTATTCAGGGGCTCGTCCAAAAAAACGTATTCGGTGTCTTGGGCAACCACCATGGCAATAAACGCCATTTGCCTTTGACCGCCACTGAGTTGGTCTAAGTATTTGTGTTGCAACAAGGTTAAGTCTAATTTCGCCAGTGCATCATCAATTTTGTTTTCGTCTTCGGGGGTTAAGCGCCCTTGGCTATGGGGGAAGCGGCCAAAAGCCACCAGCTCGCGTACGCTAAAACGCATGTTAACATTGTTGGCTTGGCGCAAGACCGACAAGGTTTTTGCCAGTTCCGCGTTGTCCCAATCTTGCAAGGCGACGTTGGCGATACGAATGGCGCCATCATCCAATTTGGTTAATCTACTTGCCATCGAAAGTAGGGTACTTTTACCGGCGCCATTGGGACCGATAATCGCCGTGATTTTACCCTGTTCGAACGCCATGCTGGCTTCATTGACCACGCGTTGTGAACCATAGGTTTTATTGAGCTTGCTTAAGGTGATCACGTTATTCCCTCGTATCAGACCTTGTTTTTGTATAACAAATATAAAAAGTATGTCCCACCAACAAAATTGATGATGACGCTGATGGTAGTATCAAACCCGAGTACTTTCTCCACCACCCATTGACCGCTGACTAAAAGCAATACGGCTAATAACCCGCTGGCGATGATTAAATACTTGTGTTGGTGCCACTGAAATACTTGTCGAGTTAGACTGACAGTGATCAAACCAAAAAACAGCACTGGGCCAACCAAAGCAGTGGAAATAGCGACCATGACAGTAATGATAAACATGCAGCGTTTGACCATTTTGGGGCCGTTGACGCCTAAGCTGGTGGCATTATCCGGCCCAAGCCACAATACGTCTAACGTTGCGGCGCTGCGCAGCAGCCACCATAAGCAAAGTACTAAGGGCAGAGATACCCAATAGACCAGCGTGTCGTTCACGTTGTTGAAACTGGCAAACATCATGGCTTGTAACGTAGTGAATTCGTTAGGGTCGATCAGCATGATTAAAAAGTTGGCGCAGCTACTAAACACGCTCCCCAATACCACGCCAAGGAGTAATAAGGTAAATATGTCATTGCCTTTGCGGCTAAAATAAAAGTGGAACAAGGTCAGCGCCAAACCTGTCATGACTGCGCAGCTGATCAGAAAATTGATGATAGGATGAGCAATTACAACGCTGCTGGTGCCCCATAGCACCACTAATAAAGCTTGAATGAGCAAGTATAAGCTGTCGAACCCCAAGATGGAGGGCGTTAAAATACGGTTATTGGTGATGGTTTGAAACACCAATGAAGACGCCGAAATACATACCGCAGCCAATATTATGGCCAGCAGTTTGGGAATGCGCCGTGACAAGAAAAACTGATAATTGTCTAAGGTTAGGCCTTGACCGATAAATAGGGCCACCACCGCGCAGCAAGCCAACAATAAAGCAGTAAATTTATAGCGATTAGCCATGGCGTTTGTCCCTAAGGATCAGGTAAATAAACAAGGCGCCGCCGATAATGCTGATGATCATGGCGATGGGAATTTCATAGGGAAAAATAATGATGCGGCCGATGACGTCGCACAATAATACCAACACCACCCCCCAATATGCGGTCCATGGCAAAATACGTTTCAAATTGTCACCCATGATTAACGCCACGACATTTGGCACAATTAAGCCAATAAAAGGGATCACGCCGACCGTCATAACGGCAAGGGCAGCAATGGCGGCAACCAAAATAACGCCCAAGGTTACCAACCCTTGATAGTTAAGCCCTAGGTTAGTGGCAAAATGTTTGCCAACGCTGATGGCGCTGAATTGGCGCGCAAAATAATATGCAATAAAGCAAGCAGGGATGGCCAAAAACAACATTTCATAGTTGCCTTGCAAGACGCTGGCGAAGTTGGCCAAGGTCCAAGTCGCCATGGTTTGCACTAGGTCATATTTATAGGCAATAAAAGTGGAAATGGCAGAGATGACATTGCCGTACATGATACCGATTAAGGGCACGAGCACAGCGTTTTTAAATTGTAAATGCTGAATAAACCGCACCAATATTAAGGTGCCCGCCATGGCACATAAAAAGATGCTGCCAAAGTGCAGCCACAGGGCGTCACTGCTGATAAATATCATGCCTGCTACATAGCCCAACACGGCGCAGTCTATGGTGCCGGTTGTAGAAGGAGAGGCAAAGCGGTTTTGCACAATTTGTTGCATGATAAGACCGGCAACACTGAGCCCGGCACCTGCCAACACGATAGCCAAAAGGCGTGGAATGCGGCTGACGGTTAAAATTTGCCAAGCTTGCTCATTCCCCTGCCAAATGGCATGAAGACTGAGTTCGCTGGCGCCAATAAACAATGATGAGCAGGCTAAAAACGCCAACATCACGAGAGCGAAACTTGCCGCGAAACGGGGTGTAAAAGCCATATACGAGGAGCTGATATGCTTGATGGTGTTGTTTCCTGATTTTCAATTCGGTGATTGCAATTGCCAACGGACTGCAGCAGAAAAGGCGCACAAGCGCCTTTTCTGCTGCATCATGAATGTGACAGCAATTAGAATTTGTAGCTGGCAGACACGCGAATGTCGCGGCCGCGTTCATGAATACCAGACACTGAGCCCCAATCAGGAATAGATGAGTAATCACCTACGCTAGAATGGTCGCGGTAGTACTCATCAAACAAATTGGTCACGGTGAAGTTCAAGCTGAGAGAGTCATCCGACAGAGGCAGCCACTGGGCGTAAATATCGTGTACTTGGTAACCGGGTTTATCGATGGTTTGCACTTCATCTATCCAGCCAATATCTACGGCGCGATGTAATACTTCGATATTGTCTAAGTCGGCCACGTAAGTAAAGTTCCAGCCTAGCTCGATGTCTGGAGTGACGTTATAGGCTAAATTCAAACCAAAGGTATCACCGCGAGAGTTACCTAGGCCATTGTGTTCATAGCCTTCTACCGTGTGGCCATTGAGCTCACTGTCATAGCTGTTAAAGCTGGCCACTGCGTACAAGTCGCCATACCAGTATTCTGCTTTTAACTCATAGCCTTCAGTTTTTAGCTTGCCTACATTTTCGTATTGATGGCTGCCAATCGGGGTGTTAATAACGTTGTCTATGGTGCTTTGGAAAACCGTGGCAGAAGCGATAAAGTTGCCTTTTTGGAACTCAATGCCAACTTCGATATTTTCCACTTCTTCAGGTTTTAGGTCTGGATCAACCGCTTTGGATTCTAACGTAAAGGTATCACCAATTTGTTTACCACGCATCGCTTGGGCATAACCGGCGTTGAGCATCCAGTAATCGGCGAATTCGAAGTTAAAACCAATGTTTGG
Organism: Motilimonas pumila; assembly: GCF_003596335.1. Taxonomy (GTDB): domain Bacteria; phylum Pseudomonadota; class Gammaproteobacteria; order Enterobacterales; family CBDFNC01; genus Motilimonas; species Motilimonas pumila. The sequence goes on along the minus strand of NZ_QZCH01000027.1, from coordinate 24,209 downwards.
ACTAAAGCCGTCGCTGTCTACGCTGACACCGGTCGCGTGTTGTTTCATATCATAACGGTCGTAACGCAGGCCGTAACTGAGTAAAAGAGAAGGGTGCAGTTGCCAATGGTCTTGCACGTATAAGCCCAACACGTCGCCGTCTTCTTTGACGTCACCAGTAGAGTCAGCCTCTAATGAGCCGGCTTTAGCTTCATCGCTGCGGTATTCTACGCCGTAAGTAACTGAGTGTTCAGCAATATCGCTTGTATTGCGAAGGTCAAAGCCGACACTTGACACCTTGCCTCGGTATTGGCCCCAGCGGTCGTAAATATCTTGCACTACTTCAGCTGTGGTGTGGTAAAGAGTGGTTTCAAGGTTGACGTACTGATTACCCAACAGCTGGTGGTTAAGGATAAAGGTATCACGCTCTAGCTCAAGGGGATAGAGAGTGGCATCTTCGGTGGCGGGCCAGTTTGGACGCTGAGCGAAGTCCCCCTCTTCAATGCGGTTTTCGTAACTAAAGGTTAAACTTTGGTTGTCGGTTAAATCGCCGTTGACTTTAAAAAAGCCCAGCTTTCGCTCTGACGCGGAGCCGGGGATATCATCACCGTGACCGTCTTGCATGATGTTATTGTCAACATAAGTGTAAGAGCCAAGCATGCCCCAGGTGTCTTTGATCCGGCCGTAAAAACTGCCGCCAGCACGATAACCATCATTTGAGAAGTAGCTGGCGTTGATCAAGCCGCCAATGCTTTTACCTGGATCCAGTAAATCGTCAATGTCTTTGGTTTTAAAACGAATGGCACCACCGATGGCGCCTGCGCCACTGGTTGCTTCACCCGCACCGGCTTGTACTTCGACGCTTTTGAGTAAGTATGGGTCAATTGATAAACGGCCCATGTGATGGAACAAGGTACTGGTTTGCGGCGCGCCGTCTACCGTCACATTAAGAAAGGTATCTTCTAACCCTCGAACATATATTTTTTGCGCAACGCCTAATGAACCGCCCACGGTGACAGAGGGAACCGTTCTAAAAATATCTGCCAAGTCATTGGCTTGATACTTTTTCAATTCTTCATCTGTGACTTCAAAATTGGTGAGCTCGCCCACAACCACTATGGTCTCTGGCGTGTTATCGGCCTCACGCTGTGCGGCTTCTAGCTGAGACTGACCATGAGCAAAGGGCGAAGCGAAGCAACTTGCTACGAGCAGTGCAAGGGGAGAATACTGGGTTTTCATGTTTGATTTCCGTGAGTCGAGCTCTATTTAAGGTGAGTGGCTACTACTAACAACGATCCATATCTTGTTGGTAATCATTATGCGGATGATATATATTATCATTCGCGTTGGTATGTTTATCAAATAGTTCGCCTACTTCCCACTTTTTCGGTAAATCTCTGCTGTTTTCGTGATTTACATCACCTTTGGGTGCGTTTTAATGGTGGTAACCCATGCAGAGTTCAAGGTTTTTACGCATTGAAAAAGCGGGTGTTTCTGCCGTTAATATAAGCGGAGCGGATGTCAGATAACGGCCTAACGTATACACGGCGAGCGCAAGTTTCCGTTTATCGCCAAATACCTGTGAGTACTTACAAGGATGCAACTATGAAGAGTTTTAATCGTGCCTTCGCTCGGGCCATGTTTTTATGCGTAATGCTGTTTTCTGCTAGCCATGGCGCAGTGGCAAGTGGCAATGACAATAGCGTGACAGTAACGCACATCGCCGGTAAGACCGAGATACAAACGATGCCAAAGCGGGTAGTGGTACTGGGGAATGCTGGGTTAGACATATTAGACCGCTTTGGCATTAAACCCGTGGGCGCATTACACAGCCTATTGCCCGCTTATTTAACCAAGTATAAAGCGGAGACCACCCATACTGGCAGCTTTCACGAGCCGGACTATGAAACCATATACCAGCTAAAACCGGATTTGATCATTGCTGAAAATAGAATGATCCATCTTTATGAAGACATTAGCGAAATCGCTCCCACCGTGGTGCTTTACGTGGACAATGGTCAGTATTGGCAAGATACCGAACATAACTGGCGTATGTTGGCGAAAATTTTTAATAAACAGACAGAAGTAGAAGCCAAAATCGCGACAATAACGGGTCAGTTTGAGGCCATTGCTAAGCAGGCCAAGGGGCAAAATCTCCGTGCCATCATGGTGATGAGCAGTGGCAGCAAAGTCAGTATTTACAATAAAGGCAGCCGTTTCTCTGTGTTGTTTGATGAGTTTGGCTTTAGCGAAGCCAAGACCAATTATGTCAACCCGATTAGAGGCATCCATGGCAACCTGATTTCATTTGAGTATATCGCCAATGCCAAACCCGATGTCATTTTTTTATTGGATCGCGAACAAGCCGTTGGGATTGGTCAAGGCAAGGCGCAAGCCAAGTTTGATAACCCTATGATTAATGGCACACCCGCGGCCAAAAACGGAAAAATTATTATGCTTGACCCTAATGCCTGGTATTTAACCGGCGGTGGCATGACCGCGACCGAGCACATGATTGCGGACGTGCAGCAAGTGTTTGTGCCTTAATGAACGAACCATACCCGGTGAATATCCAGTTCACCGGGGTAAAGAGTCAGGCCAGTTGCGGCGTAATTCATGGCGCGGTATCGCCAGTTTGGCCTCAGTGTTACTAAGCTGGCATTCATTGTTACCTTATCCCTGATGTGACCGGGTAAATTTATTGCGTAACAGATCGACTGCGCGGCTCAGTAAGTTGGGGCCATGCTGCTTATTGTCGGCATGTTTGAGCAGTTTGTGGCCATCTTCGGTGACGCCGTGTTTCCAGTAACTGCTAAGGTAAATGCGCTCTCGCGGCAATTGTTTGTCATTACGCAGGTATTGGCGCAGCGCACGCATGTCGTCAAATTCACACGCGACCCAAGCGCTAGCCTGACCTGCTAGCCAAGGTAATGCGGTCACCGTTTCCGGTAACGAGTCTGCTTCGGTTAGCCAAATTAGCTCTACGTTGGCAGGGGCGGTAATTGCCTGTTGATCGGCTTTATCTGCGACTTTTATCACCGCGTATCCTGTTGCATCGGCAGGTAAACGGGCCAATTTAATGCTCAGTGCTGGCAGCGCGGTCATGTCAGCGGCCATCAAAAACCAATCGGCAGGAACAGGAATATCACTAATCAACCCTGGGCCTACCACTTCAATGACATCGCCAATGTTGGCGGTTTGCGCCCAGCGCGAGGCAAGGCCTTCGGTGCCATGTTTAACCATGTCTATGCTAATGGTCGCATCGTGGGCTGAGAACAATCGAACGGTATAAGTGCGCATCATTGGCCGGGCTTGGCCTAAGTCACTCAAGTCGGTTTGTCCTTGCGGGGTAAACAGTAGCTTAATATAGCCACTTTCACACTCTGCAGGAAACGTAGTAAACGCATCAGCTTGAAGCGTGATACGTTGCATATTGGGGCTGATTTCAAGAGTTTGTAATACTTGGGCGTGGATGGTTTGACGTTTCATATTTTAATCTAAATGATTATTGTTATTGTTTGACTTTATCATGATTTTACGACTGAGTTAAGCCATCGCTGGGGTTTACTTTTGACTGGCGAATACAGCTGCGTGTGACGCGTTAGCGACGCGGCCACGCACAATGATTCAATATGGTTTATATTTGAATCACTGAGGCGACAAAGAGGCCACGTAGTGAGGCAAAAGGAAAGGTTACAGTCCAGGGAAGCTGTGATAGCGCATTTACAAAACCTGCAATCGGGTGACGTATTTGATATTCAATTTGTATCCCAGGGTGATGTTCGACTTAAAACGAGATTAGTGGGCTTTTTAGAAGGGCAGTACTTTGTGGTAAGCCTGAGCGGGCAAGCGAGAAAAGAGTATCGTGACGTCTTGGTAGAAGGCAACGGTTTGGTCGTTCGCGCAATGGCTGAGTCATTGGGCGGCGCATGCATCGCATTTAAATCTGTGGTCTCTGGCGTGGTCAGCAAGCCCCACGGTGTGTTGTTTTTTCACTACCCCAAAGTGATTGAGCTGATTAACTTGCGCCAGCAAACGCGCCTTGCCACACACTTACCCGTCGCCATTTTCGACGCCAGCGACACCCTCGAAGTCGGCGAGCCGCTGGCTGGCATTATTCATGATATCAGCCCAAGTGGCTGCCGTTTACGCCTTAAATGGTTAAAAAGTCAGGGTAAATTGCCGTTAACTCAGGTGCGTTTAGCGATCCAATTAGCCACGCGCGAGCAAGCTATGTCGGTGTTTGCCGTAGTCAAAAGTCAGCAGCACGACACTCATACTGATTTAAGCCTTGGCCTGAGTTTTATTGACCCCGATAATCAGCGTAGTTTTGCTCAACCTGAATTGGTTGAGATCTTTAAAAAATTGCAAATACCCGGCTACTGATGACAAATTTTCCCGATAAAAATGCCCAAGCGCTTGCCATCGCGTCGATGCCCACGGATGTTGCTGCGCACTTTTCGACTTTTCCTGCTCAAGCTTTGCCGCATTTATTGACGATCCGTCAGTGGCTTTTCGATATCAGCGAGCAGCAAGAACTTGGTGTGGTGAAAGAATGCTTAAAGTGGCAAGAGCCCAGCTACCAAGTGGCGCATGGCAGCCCAATACGACTGGATTTTAAACCCCGTCAGCCAGATAGCGTGAGTATCTTTTTTCATTGCCAAACGAAGTTGATTGATACCTTTCGACAGCGTTTTAGTGATTGCTTATTTTTCCATGGCAACCGCGCCATTGAGCTGCCTCTCAAGCAGCCTTTACCTAAGGCGCCCTTAATGGCTTGTTTGACCCTGGCGCTGACTTATCACCAAGTTAAACACTTGCCTTTGTTAGGTTGGTAGCGGCGCACTTTTCAGTTGGCTTCAAGACCCTATTTGGGGAGCAACAGCGCATAGCCCATTGGTTTCATCCTGCGGTTATCATAAGGCGAGTATGGCGCGGGCTCAACAAGTTGGTTTGCAGTGATTTGCGTGTTTTCTCCCCTTGGCATTTAACTCTTACGTAGCGCCTAAAGCCCCACTGAGTGGATAATGACTTTGCTTAAAAGATACGAGCCCTCTGTTTTTACGGCCAGCAAGGATGTGTATTTTAAGTCAGATGAACAAAGGCAACACGAGATCAGTGCCAATCGATTTTAACCTTGACGATATTAAAATGCCAAGTGCGAATGTGGCCAGCACCGTGGCCTATAAATATGCCAAAAAGCCTGTGGTCACTTGGCTAAATCACATATTGGTGGGGTTGGCAAAGGACAAGCTGTAAAGGGTAAACACTCAATGGCGTAACCTAGGCCAGTATCTTTTGCCTTCCCAGGCCTTATTGGCACGCAGCATGGCTTTGAAAGTCCTTAAAATACTGCTGCTAACGGGTTATTGGCTTGCACTGGCCATTTGTTGCCAGTGCTGGTCTATCCATTGCTTTAACATCACATATCGCTGGGCAAGAGGCTGGTGTTTACGCTGCAACAAGTACAATGCTTCGGTTACCGGTGCTTGAGTTGGCGCGATGTATAAGTCTTGTTGGTGGTTATAGGCTTTGATCGCGCTCAGTGGCAATACGGTCGCTCCTATGCCTTGGCGCACCGGTTGCAATATTTGGTGAATTTGATTGATGTACCCGATCACCGGAAAGTCGCTGCTGTGGCAGCTGTCGAAGCCCGGATGACCGCATTTATTTAAAAATAACTGCAAATAATGCTCCAGATCGGGATGGGCTATCATGGCGCACTGCTGTAAAAGTTCAACCGTGATAGGTTTGTCTTGATAGCGCTTTGGCAGTACCAAGCACAAAGGCTCATCCCCTAGTAATTGTGCCGATAACCTAGCATCAATGGGCGGTTGGGTTACGATGCCAAGTTGTATATCACCGTTGGCCACGGCACTGATAATTCGATGGTTGGGCGCCACTTCAAGGTGGATCTGCAGCGGGTGTTGCTGTTGTAAGTTGAGTAATTGGGGGTAGAGCCACAGCGCCATGGAACCTGAACAAGCCAAGCGGCAGTCACCTTGATACGGATCGTCGTGCTGTATTTGAGCCAGCAAGGCTTGTTCGCGCGCAGCATGTTGCAGGGCATAGTCATACAAAATGCGGCCCGCTTCGGTTAGCTCAAATCGCTTGTTGATCCGGCGAATCAAACTTTGACGGCAGCTTTGTTCAAGTTTTTGAACGTGTTGGCTAACACCCGGTTGGGTCATATTTAATTTCTCAGCGGTGTGGGTAAAGTGACCCACCTCGACCAAGGTTCTAAAGGTGTGTAACCAAACGGGATTAAGCATGCTCGCCTCATTAATAAAAATTATTATCTAGAGGGTAATTGATAACTTTTGGTTTGTGAAATGGATTTTGAGGGCTTAAGCCTGCTTAGTTTGCCTCAGACCGTTCGGAGTTTATGTTTGGCTTAAAGCATAAAACCAGCATCCTAAGATGCTGGTTGTTGCCATTTAAAACTGTTCACAAATGGTTTTCCAGCCTTGGCGTTTACCAGCTTTTTTGGCCGCGGCCATCATGGGCTCTGGACCACAAGTAAAAATGGTCGGTTTGCGGACAAAACCTTGTCGAGTGCACACCGCGTCAAAGTCTGGTCGGCCATGGCTTAGCAAAATGTGATCCTGCCACTTCGACTCTTGTGCCAGTGTTTGTAACCAAGCCGGGTAGGCTTGCGACGAGGTGAGGTAACACTCTACGGTGATTTGCGTGCCAAAACGCTGCATCAGTTTGCAGAGCATGGGCTCAATCCATGCGAGCAGCTTCGCCTCTCTTAATACCCAAATCAAGGTGATTTTCTGCGGTTGTTTGGTGCCTGCTAACCATGCGTATAGCAAACTAATGATAGGCGTAATGCCAATGCCGCCTGCCACCAATAGCCAGTGTTGTTTATGCTTAGCATAAGCCATAGGGCTTGCCCATGCGCCGCGTACGTCCATCATTAATTCACCATGTTGTGCCAGTTCATTGGTCCAACGACCAACCCGTTGCACCTTGATGATGGCCCGGCCTTGGGGATCTGTCATACCGGTTAAGCTGAAATCATGCCAATCTTGGTCGACGAGTTGGCGCGACTTCAATTGCACATAATGACCTGCCTGATTGTTTATATGGGGGGGCAGGGCAAGGTGCAATAAAACAAAGCCGGGTAACGATTGATCAACTTCACACGCGACTTGTCGATACCGTCGTAAACTGCGGTTGATGGTGAGCTCGGCAAACAAGACCAAACAAGGTGCAAGCAGCCACTCTAATCGAGGGACATGCAATAAGGATAGAATGGCGATTAAATAACCGAGGCGATGTATGTGGCGAAATGCGCGGTAATTTTTGCGCCTAAACCACATTAACGAGGTAAACCATATCAAACTAAACAGTGCAAACATCAATAGCCCAGACATATTGATGCGAAATTGCCTTGAAAGCCAACCTGAATAAGACAAAGACACGACTTCATCATAGGTTTGCAACGGCAAATCATTGATGGCGTAGGTCATGGTTGAGTCTTTTGAGTGACATTTGGTGCAATCTTCGGTCATCAAGGGGGCGATGTCCGTTTCATACAAACTACGGCTGCGTCCTTGAGCTATCCATTGCGCAACTAAGTCAATGCTTTCATCTTCACTCACAAACTCATACATGGTGGTTTTCATTGACCGCACCAAGTCGGGCTCTGAGCCCACTAACACAGGCACAAAGTCTTCTTCTAGGGTGTCAAAATACAGCAAGTATTGGCTGCCATGTAGCAAAGCAAATATCATTAACAAATGGCCTAACCACTTGTGCAATGACTTTACTCGGCGAATGGGCAAAAGCTGGCTGATTTTAAATTGGCTGAGCCAGGTTAAACTGTTGCGCATTACGGGCAACCAAAACAGCGCCATCAGTACTAGCAAACAATATGCCGCCACACGACCCAGTTGCAAATAGATATTGGTGGTTTCGTTTGACTCGTAGTACCAACCTAAATAAGCCTGATAAGTCAGGCCTGCTATCAGGCAAAGTAGCCATACTAGGCTAAAAATATTGAGGGTTTGAATCCATCTCATGATCAAAAAAGGCGGCAATGCCGCCTTATTCCATTATTTGGCAAAGGTGAATTTAATCGCTTTATTGTGGTACAAGTGGTTGATTTGACTGTTATCAAATGCGGCCACGCCAAAGTGATAGGTTTTGCTTAGGTCGGTAAATTGTAAGTCGTGTGTATTATCGTCGGTCACGCGTTTACGTTTAACTTCTAAGTGCCAAGATTTACCGTCCCAATAGCCGTAACTTTCTACGTCAGCCCGAGAGCCGGTAAACGGCGAGGTGATAATGCCAGGTACCATGTCACCGGTTTGGTAGTTATCAACAAATGGCACTTTGTTTTTGTCTTCCAGCCAGTAGGTAAATTGACTCGGGTCTTGCAACTGATAGGCTGGGCCACTTTTGTCTTCGTTAAAGTTGTTATAGTAACCGCCACCGGTTTTGTGGTCTGGGTGTCGCCCCCATTTTTTGTTGGTGTTTTTCTCGCTGTCAACGTAGCCATCATCTATTTGGCGGTTGATATTGGTACGAGTCCCTTTCCATTGCCACTCGTCAATGAGGTAATCGTTTTTGGTGTAATGGCGACCTGATGAATCATCGGCAATGCCGTCAATCATGCCTTCTTCCGCCATATGGCAAGACTTATCACAGCCTTTTTTGGCAAAGCCTTTTTCATTAATATTCCAAAACACAGCCAACTTATCTTCATACCAGGTGTTTTCATGCTTGGTACTGTCTAAGTTTTTCATGTGCTTCCAGCTGCCATCTGCTTGTTTTTGCCACGGAAATCGTTGATAGTCTTGGTCTTCATCTTCCCAGCTAAACATCCAATACACGTACTGCTCATCGTACAAGCTACGCACTTGCATTTCTGTGCGCTTCAGGCCTTCATAGCCGTTATTTGGCTCGTACGGTAATTCGTCTAACTTCACTGTGACCACGTGAGATTGTTGCCAAGCATCGTCAAACTTTCCATCTATGGTGATGTCTGCTTGAGTTTTTTGGCTTTCTAATGCCAAACCCTTTGCGGCGTGTGCTTGACCGGCTAAACCGATCGAAGCGATTATCGGTATGATTTTATTCATTTTTATATTTCTTGTTGCGTTTAAAGGTCGCGAATATTAATGATATTGATAATTGGTATCAACCAGTTTTTTGTCTTTTTTGTTATTTGATTGAGGTCATAAAAATGTGTGGAACTTATCAAAATTAAACCGCGCGACAGCTTTAATTACCATGAGTGAAATCGTTCAAGAAGTGGCATCCAATGCTGCTAAGATAGGGGCAAAGCAATAAAAGGAGTAATGATGCATATAGAAATGATCAGTTGGCAGCAAGCGTTGCCAATTCGCCAGCAAGTATTGTGGCCGAATAAGTCGCTGTCATTTTGCCAAGTAGAGGGTGATGAACTCGGGTTGCACTTTGGCGCTTTTAAGTCTGTTTCCGCCGCTACCACGCAGGCGTTTGAGCATTCTCAGTTAGTCGCTGTGGCTTCAGTGTATATCGCAGGAGACAGGGCTCGACTGCGCAAATTTGCCACTTTACCTGAGCATCAAAACCAAGGTATTGGCACGGCGATGATCCATCACATTTTGACAGAGTTGCAACGGCATCAGGTAAAGGTATTTTGGTGTGACGCCAGAGCCAGCGCGGTGGGTTTTTATGAGCAATTTTCAATGACGCGACACGGTGCGGTTTTTACCAAGTCAGGCGTGGAATATTACAAAATGCAGCGTTTATTGTAATCGCGGGTTCACTTTAGCCAGATACGCTAAGCTTACATCAACGTCGAAGAGTATTCGACATTGGCTTATTGAGCGTTATTAAAGTGAAGGAGTGGGTTATGAAATCTGTGTGGAGCGCGCTGCTAGTATTGCTATTGACCGTGAGTCCATGGGCGCAAGCTGATGGTCATGTGTCTAGTGCACCTGATAATGCCAAGGTGTATATTATTTCACCGGCTGACGGTGACACGGTGACTGGCCCTGTCACCGTGGTGTTTGGCCTTGAGAATATGGGGGTTGCACCTGCTGGGGTGAACAAAGAAAATACCGGTCATCACCACCTACTGATAGATGTGGAAACCTTACCGGATTTAAGCCTTCCTTTGCCTGCCACGGAGCAAGTTAAACACTTTGGCGCAGGCCAAACTCAAACTCAAATCACCTTAAAACCCGGCAAGCACACTTTACAGTTGTTACTAGGCAACTATGCCCATGTGCCTCACCAGCAGCCTGTCATGTCTGAAAAAATCACCATTATGGTAGAGTAGGGCTTTACGTTTGGCGGTGAAGTATCGCCAAAAACCAAAGCCAAAAACTAAAAAAGCTCAATGGCGCTGACCATTGAGCTTTTTGCAGGCAGACATTGCGCGGTAATTATACCTCTAAGGTTTTAACCCATCCAAAACGATCTTCTTTGGTGCCGTATTGTATGCCCGTCAACTCGTCGTAAAGGTGTTTTGAGACTTCGCCGGTTTCATTATTGTTAATGACGTATTCTTGGTCTTGGAAGCTAAACTTGCCGACGGGAGAAATCACCGCCGCGGTGCCGCAACCAAATACCTCGGTAACTTTACCGGCTTTAATATCAGCCAGAATTTGGTTGATGTCTAAGCGCTCTTCGCTCACTTCATAACCAATGGCCGGGGCCAGTTTTAAAATAGAATCGCGAGTAATACCCGGTAAGATGCTGCCACTCAGTGCCGGCGTGACAATGCGTTTGTCCTCGTAAACGAAGCAAATATTCATGGCGCCGACTTCTTCAATAAAGCGGCCTTCTACAGCGTCTAACCAAAGCACTTGTGAGAAGCCTTGTTTTGCCACTTCTTCAGAAGCGTACAAACTTGCCGCGTAGTTACCACCTGTTTTGGCTTCGCCTACACCGCCTTTTACCGCGCGGCGATATTTGTCAGCCACGTACACACCGATTGGTGTTAAACCACCGCTAAAGTAGCTGCCAGCAGGGCCGGTAATGATAAAGTGACAGTAATTGGCACTGGCACCGAGGCCGAGTTTTGGACTGGTGGCAATCATGGTCGGACGAATGTACAAGGACGATCCTTGTTGGTCTGGCACCCATTGGTGGTCTAGCATTAATAATTGCTGCAGTGCATCAAGGTGAAAGTCTACCGCAACTTCCGGCATAACCATGCGTGTGGCAGAGCGGTTGAAACGTTTAAAGTTTTCTTCCGGACGGAACAGGTTAATTTTACCTTCTGGCGTACGGTAGGCTTTTAAGCCTTCAAAAATCTCTTGGCTGTAGTGTAAAACCGCGGCAGAAGGCGATAACGATAAGTTATGGAAAGGGCTAATAAGCGCCTCGTGCCAGCCCTGCTCAGGGGTATAGTTCTGGGTGAACATATGATCAGAAAAAATAGAGCCAAAGCTAAATTCTTGCGGGCATGAGCCGCGTGCTGCAAGCTCCAGAGGTTTGATTTCGATAGACATTCTTTTTCCTGTGAATATTTACACTAGCAAGACGTTGCCATTGTCAGCTCAAGCGCGTGTCTTCCATGTTTGAGTGGCGCCATAGGGGCAATGTCACCTCAGTGAATCGCCGGCAATTCGTCTGCAGTTAGCCTGTTATTACTAATACCAAAAAGCCCAATCGTGCGCCATTGCCATGGTGACTTAACAGTCATATCAAGAGCATGATGATGCAAGGGTGGGGTTTTCAGACCACTGATGGCGTCACTATAGCACTGTTCTTAGGCGGAATAGAAAACAAAAATGCGTTGAAATAGGGATGTTGTGGTACTGAAAGGTAAAAAAGTGGTTAAAATTTTCAAAAGGAGGCCATGAGGGCGTGAAAGGAAGGACTGTGGTAGCCCGTAATAGGCTTGCCTAGCCAGAGACTCGGTCGCGCAAAGAGTGAGCTTCCTCAGTAGCGCAGTCAGCCTATAACAGAGAAGCCAACCCATGGCTGGCTTCGTTGTATTCATTAATGACTTTGCCAATTAACAGTTAGGCGCGGCTATTGCGTTGGACAATGGCGTTCACCTTTTCCCTTTCCTTTACCGCGTGGCTTTTTTTCCGCTTGTTTTTGCTTGAACTCTTGCCATTGCTGTTTTTGCTCTGGCGTCAGAATCGCGAAAAACTGCGCTTTAGCGTCTGCTTTTATTAGCATCATTTGTTCAACACGTTCGCCTTTTGCTTTCGCCATGACCGCCATTTGGCTTTGGTATTCACTGTCATCAGGGCTCAGTTTAGCCATTTGTTGGCGCTGCTCTTTGGCAGGCTTAAGGGCTTTTAATTTTGCTTTGGTATCGGCTTTTATTTGGTCAGCTTGAGTTTGCTGTGCATCGGTCAATTGCAAGACATATTCATTAACAAAGTTTTGCATTTCACCGTGACCACCACGTTGGTGATGGCCTTTGGCCAACGCTGCGCCACTGAATACGGTCGCTGCAATAGTCAACGCGATTAATTGCTTTTTCATCTTTACTCTCCATTGGTTGGGAACAACATAAGTGTGTAAAACAAATGAGGAAGAAATGGGGAAGCTGGCGTAAATCAGTGTAAAGGCAGGTAAAAGTAGCGGATTAATCGTTCTTGAACGGTTTAATCCGGCTATCTGGCAGCTGGGGTGGCAAAAATGACGCTCTGTCACCTTGAGTGGAGGTCATGCCTTGGCAAGCTAAGCTATAAAGTCAGCAGCGATAGTCATACTTCATAGTGATAGATGTAATAATATCGATGCAAAATTAAATTGATTTCATCTTTTTTTTATTAAATTGTGATAGTGTTGGCCAAATTTTAAATTGTTACTGACTAATTACATTTTTCGATGGTAAGCCGAGTACAGGTCATTAATATATATGATGTTTTACTGGAAAAGGTTGAGCGAATTCGAGTTTAAAATGGCGTTCGCGATCCACTGAAAGATCCACAAGGCACGATATGACAGTTATTTTAGCGATTTTATTGGTGGTGTTATTAACCCTGATATTATTGGTGAACAAAGCCGCAGCTGGTTCGGTTGAGCAGCTTAGGTACCCAGAAAATACATTAGAGCAAGTACATTTTATTGACGATGCTGAGTTTCAAGCTGCGTGCAATGAGCTCAACGCGTGGGCTGAAGCAAAGGGTTTTTTCCTTGATTGTTACTTCTTGTCACATACCCAACAAAAAAGCCAGACCATTAAATGTGCGGCGTGGTGGTCGTTGAATGAAAAGACTTGGCTGTTACTGTATTTTAGCCAAGGCAAAGCCGATACCGATTTTGTTACCAAGTACTCCCACACTTTGGGGGTGACTACTTGTTCAACGAAAGACGCGCTAACCCTACCCAATATTCCAAATGCTTACACCCAGTGCTTTACTCAGTTGTCAGTGCAAGAGCTATATAAGCGTCACTTACTTGCTTGCAGTGAGTTAGAGCAGCAACAGTCTATTCTACCGGTAGCTAAGCAAGACTTGTTCGAAGAAATTAAAGCGTCGATGTTACGACAAGTTGATTATGTGACGCAGTTGCCGCTATGGCGACACCGCGGTGCTTATTGGTACTTTATCCGCCGAAATCTAAAAGTTAATCGGCCCATTTCTAAATTCACGGCTTAGCGCTTTGGCTGCATGCGACATTTACGTATAAAAAAAGCGACCAAAGGTCGCTTTTTTCAATTTTACAAGCCAGGTAATTAGGCGGCTTGTACTTGGCCTTGCTCAGCTGTTTCAAGCGCTGGCTTTTTGTTGCCTAATGGCAATACTTCGCGACCTAGCTCACCGTTGATGACGGTCGCCATCGCGGTATAAATGGCGCTGGCACCACAGATGATACCTTCAAAACCGGCAAGGGTACCAATAAGCTCAGAGCCAGTGAAGTCGCGGGCTGCTAATAGGAAGAAAAGCACCGTTAAGCTGGCAAAGATAAATTGCGTTGCCTTGTTGTGGCTTAGCGTACCCACAAACATAAATGCGGTGAAGATACCCCACATTAACAAGTAAAAGCCCATGTAAGCGTGTGGCGTAGCTTCAGCCAAGCCAAGCTCAGGCAAAATCAATAGTACGACGAGGCTGATCCAGAAAAAGCCGTATGAAGTGAATGCGGTTAAACCGAAGGTATTGCCTTTTTTGAACTCAAGAATACCCGCGATGACTTGCGCCAGACCGCCGTAACACAAACCCATTGCTAAAATCATCGCACTGATTGGGAAAAAACCCGCGTTGTGGATGTTTAACAGAACCGTTGTCATACCAAAGCCCATTAAACCAAGGGGACCTGGATTTGCGTAATTTGCAGACACGTTAACGTGCTCCTATTGATTTGATTAAAAAGAGCGCGAAATGTATCAGGATCTAGATCACATTAATAGCGAAATTCAACCTATTTTCGGATTTTAATTTTAATGCAAATTGCTGCTAGCAATTTTACCTAATGTTGTTAACAACCTGGCTACATTGCTCGATGTTTGCTCAAGTTAGTCACGAATTTTAGACAACAACTAGATGTAAATTATGCCTTTATTGATTTTTATGTAAATATTTTTGGGTAGAATATAAGCACTTGTTGTTATTGTTAATCTTGTTAATACTTCAGCTAAGTAAAGATGACTAAATATGTATGTTACATCAAGGTTGCGAGGGTTTGCGCTTGTTCTAATGAAGCACCATATTTCAGCTGCTTAATCCTCTAGATCAAGAAAGGCAACAGCGGCTAATAAAAATATCAAATAAATAGTAAGTTGAGTATTTATGCTGTAACGGTGAATGATTAGATGCTAGATTTCTGTCTTATTTAGGTTTTTAAAACCATTTGCTTAACAGTATTGGGGTTGAAATCTTGTTAAAAAGCCAGCTCGGTGGTAGTTTGCCCAGCAATTTTTTTACTAACCTTATTGAATGTTATCTCAATGCGCATGAGAAAGGACCTTTGAAATCACTATGAGTCAACAAGCGACCCTAGCAGTAAAGGATCTCCATAAAACTTTTGGTAGCCACAAAGTGCTTAAAGGTATCGATTTGACGGCCAATCAAGGCGACGTCATCTCTATTTTGGGCTCTTCTGGCTCGGGTAAAAGTACTTTTTTACGTTGCATTAATTTGCTCGAAATGCCCAATGCTGGCGACGTTTACGTCAAAGGTGAGTTGATTAAAATGAAAAACGTGAAAGGCGGTGAGCGATTACCAGTAGACCAAAAACAAGTGGAAGCCATTCGTTCTCGTCTGGCCATGGTGTTTCAAGGGTTTAACTTATGGTCTCATATGACGGTGCTGGAGAACATAATTGAAGCGCCAGTTCATGTTTTAGGTGTACCGAAAAAAGAAGCGATTGAGCAGGGCGAAGCGCTGTTGCAGAAAGTAGGACTATACGAGCGCAAAGGGTATTACCCAGGCCATTTATCTGGCGGCCAGCAGCAACGTGCGGCAATCGCTCGAGCGTTGGCAGTAGACCCAGAAGTGATGCTATTTGATGAGCCCACCTCGGCCCTAGACCCGGAACTTGTCGGTGAGGTATTAACCGTGATGCGCGAATTAGCCGAAGAAGGCCGCACCATGTTGGTTGTTACCCATGAGATGGCATTTGCCCGTGACGTTTCTAACAAGGTGATGTTTTTACACCAAGGTTTGGTTGAAGAGCAGGGCGCACCAGAAGATATTTTTAATAACCCTACGTCAGAGCGGTTTAAACAGTTTATTTCTACGGTTTATTAGTTAAATAACAAAGCGCGTACAGTGCGCTTCACAGATTACCAAGCAAGGAGAACAGGATGAAAAAGCTAATTGTAGCAGCGGCAATTTTGGCTAGCGCCATGGGTGTAGCGCAAGCAAAAGAATGGAAGAATGTACGCATCGGCGTAGAAGGCGCGTACCCTCCGTTTAGCAAAACCGAAGCCAATGGCGAAGTCACCGGATTTGACATTGATATCGCCAATGCCTTGTGTGAAGAAATGAAAGTCAAATGTACCATGGTAAAGCAAGACTGGGACGGTATTATTCCAGCGTTGTTAGCCCGTAAATACGACGCCATTATTGCGACCATGGACATCACTGAAGAACGTAAAAAGAAAGTAGCGTTTTCAGATAAATATCAGCACATTCCGGCTCGCTTTGCGGCGAAAAAGGGCACTGGCATTGAGCTCACAAACGCATTTATGAAAGGCAAAAAAGTGGGCGTTCAACGTGCCACGTCAATGGATACTTATGTCACGGATAACTTCAGCGATGCAGAAGTTAAGCGTTACGGCACGGCGGATGAAGCTTATCTTGATTTAAAATCTGGCCGTATTGATTACGTGATGATTGACTCTGCGGCTATCTCAAGTGGCTTGTTGAACAAACCAGGCGGCGATGCGTTTGAGTTTGTTGGACCGAAACTGAACGATCCTAAGTGGTTTGGTGAAGGCGCGGGCATTGCCATGCGCAAGAAAGACACAGAACTGGCCGAGAAATTTAACGCGGCCATTAAAGCCATTCGTGCCAATGGTAAATATAAAGAAATCCAAGACAAGTACTTTGATTTTGACGTTTACGGCGACCAGTAAGTTGCTACTCAAGGGGCTTAGGCCCCTTTTTCATTGTTATAGGTTACCCATATTCTCATGTTAGACCTGCAAGGTTATGAAGCCAGCATTTTGAGTGGCTCTTGGGTCACGCTTCAAGTGGCGCTACTGTCTTTGCTGCTGGCGATGCTATTGGGCATTGTTGGCGCGATGTCAAAACTGTCGAGCTTTGCTCCCCTAAGATGGCTTGCGACGGCGTACACAACGGTGATCCGTGGCATTCCCGATCTTATCTTAATGATGTTGATTTTCTTTGGTGGGCAGCTATTCATCAATGATTTTAGCGCTAATACTAACGAATGGCTTAATGACTACTTCAGTCAGCAAAACCCGCAGCACGAATGGACCAGTTATTTACCGGATTATATCGATGTCAGCCCGTTTTTTGCAGGTATCGCGACGATAGGCTTTATCTTTGGCGCCTACATGGCGGAAACATTTCGCGGCGCGATTATTGCTGTTGACAAGGGGCAGTTAGAAGCCGCTCGTGCTTATGGCATGAGTCAATGGCAAGTGTTTCACCGGGTGATGTTTCCTCAAATGATGCGACACGCGTTGCCGGGGTTTGGTAACAACTGGTTAGTGTTACTGAAAACCACGGCTTTGGTTTCCATCATTGGCCTTGAAGACATGGTAAAAGCCGCTGGCGATGCTGGTGGCTCAACCCAAATGCCATTTACGTTTTATTTTATCGTGGCGTTGATATTTTTATTTTTCACCGCTATTTCGACCACTTTGCTCAAGCGTGCCGAGCAGAAATACGCCATTGTGACGAGGTAATACTATGAATGCTATCGGGCAATGGTTGATGCAGTTTGAATACGTGCAACTGCTACAACAAGAATGGCCGCTGTACCTTGAAGGCATGTGGACCACTTTTTGGTTAGTGGCACTATCGCTGTTTCTCGGCCTATTTATTGCTGTGCCTGCGGGCATTATGCGTAACAGCAGCCAGGCCAAATGGCGCTTACCGGCGTGGGCATTTATCTACTTCTTTCGCGGGACCCCGCTGCTGATCCAGCTGTTTCTGATTTATTACGGTGCGGGCCAGTTTTTGGGCGGCGCGGATAGCTGGCAAGTGACGCAAGTCGATAACCCAAGCGCTTGGCAGCAAATTGTGCTGGTGTTACAAAGCGTGTGGTTTAGCTTGTGTGGCTACATTTGGCATTGGCTGCAAGAAGCCTGGTTTTGTGCGCTGTTGGCATTCACCCTCAACACCGGTGCTTACACCGCAGAGATTGTTCGCGGCAGCATTAATACCATGCCAGTAGGCGAGATAGAGGCGGCCAAAGCGTTTGGTATGAATCAGGTTAAGATTATGTCACGCATTATCTTACCGAGTGCGTTTCGCCGCGCGCTACCGGCGTACAGTAACGAAGTGATCTTTATGTTGCACGGCAGTGCGTTGGCAGGGGTGGTGACTATTGTTGACTTAACCGGGGCTGCAAGAATTGTAAATTCTCGCTATTATGCGCCGTTTGAAGCCTTTATTACCGCTGGCTTGTTATACATGTTGATGACCTTTGTGATTGTTTACGTCTTTAAGCTGTGGGAAAAGCGCTGGCATAAACACCTCAAACCACTGCAAGTGTAATAAAGCGATAAGGGCCCACGGGCCCTTTTTTATTGCCAGCCATTGCTGCAGGACAACCATGACAACACAATACCCCATGTTTACCTTAGTGGCAGATGAGCCCGATTACTTAGTGGTTAACAAGCACGCCGGCGTGAACTTTCACGTTGAAGATGGCGAGGCGGGTTTAGTGGCAAGCGTGAGTGAAACGTTTGGCTACCCGTTATTTAGTGTTCATCGACTGGACAAAATGACGTCTGGTTTGCTGGTTTTAGCGAAATCTTCACTCGCCGCTGCGCAATTTACCGCGCTGTTTAGCGAACGCCAAGTGGGCAAGATTTATTTAGCGCTAAGCCAGAAAAAAACCAAAAAGAAGCAAGGCTTAATTAAAGGCGACATGGCCAAGTCGCGTCGTGGGAGCTACAAATTATTGACTAGCTGCCAGCAGCCAGCACTGACCCAATTTAAAAGTCACAGTTTACTGCCCGGTATGCGTTTGTTTATTTTAAAACCGGCGACAGGTAAAACCCATCAACTTCGGGTGGCTTTAAAGAGTTTAGGCGCGCCTATCTTAGGAGATGAGCGGTACGGCGGCGGAGACAGCGACAGAGGCTATTTGCATGCCTATGAGCTGAGTTTCAGTTGGCAAGGCCAAATAAAACATTATTCATGTTTGCCTACCAGCGGGCAATTTTTTCAGCCGGGGCTTTTGCAGCAGGCGATTGTCGCCTTACATGAACAGAGTTTACTTTTGTTAAATTGGCCAAGCCTGAACTCGCCACGTAATTAATCAAGCCGATTAAAGTGCTTATATGTTTATGATTTGATAAATTAAAGCGCTTTTTCAAGCAGAGTGTCGTAAGCCAGCCTTAACACATCTGCTTTATTTATTTTTGATACATTTCTAGATTGCCAAATAAGGAAACTGAATGGATATATCGATAGACAATGGGGTGTTGCATTTAGACTCATTCATTGCCGTCACAACGGGCATTATGGTGTTATTCATAGGACGCCGAATTAACCTAATGGTCGCTGCACTGAGAGAGTTCAGCATTCCTGAGCCTGTGTCTGGGGGCATTTTATTTTCAGTGTTGTTTGCCCTGATTTACGCTGTATTTGATGTGGAAGTTCAGTTTGATTTATTCGCCCGTGATGTGCTGTTGGTTTACTTTTTTACCACTATCGGCATTAACGCCAGCTTAAAAGACTTGCTCAAAGGCGGTATGCCACTGGTGATTCTTCTAGGCATTACCATTGGCTATATGCTGGTGCAGAACTTTACCGGCATGGGCATTGCTTCGATGTTTGACTTAGGGACCCCAGTTGGCTTGTTGGGCGGCAGTGTGTCTTTGATTGGTGGCCACGGCACCGCGATTGCCTGGGCACCTAAAATCTCGGAAGGCTTTGGCGTGACCAATGCAATGGAAATAGGCATCGCCTGTGCGACGTTTGGCTTGATTTTGGCCAGCTTAATGGGCGGTCCGATAGCCAAGTTTTTGATTACACGCCATAACCTCACGCCCGACAAAGTAGAGCCAATGGATGTTGGCGTGCAAGAAAATAAACAAGACAACAGCATTACGGCGTTTGATTTTCTTGACGCTGTGTTTGCGCTGCACGTGTGTATTATGCTGGGTTACATTTTAAACGGTACGCTGACTGAAATGGGCCTTGAGCTGCCAATGTTTGTAACGTGTTTGTTTGCCGGCATTGTGATGACAAACTTAATGCCTAAAAACATTAAGCGCTTTTCCGGCACAAAGTGGCCCTCTCGTAAACCTGCTATCGCGCTTATTGCGGATATTTCGTTGGGTACGTTCCTGGCGATGTCACTGATGAGCATGCAGCTGTGGACGTTAATTGATTTAGCCGGTCCTATTTTTGCTATTTTGGGCGCGCAATTTATTGTTGCGATTTTGGTCAATATTTTCATTGTATTCCCAAGCATGGGCAAAAACTATGACGCTGCGGTCATTTGTTCTGGCTTTGGGGGGATTTCTTTAGGCTCTACGCCAACTGCAATGGCAAACATGTCGGCAGTTTCACAGCGCTACGGAAACTCTCATCTGGCCTTTATTATTGTGCCTTTGGTGTGTGCATTCTTTATTGATTTAGCCAATGCGGTAATGATCCCTTACTTCTTAAGTAATTTCTAACGGATTGATTTTTCCGCCAGTTAGCGCCATTCACTTTGTGCAATGGCGTTGGCTATAGAATTCACTGTTACCAAGGGGTTTAGGGATTTTAGGTAGCACGAATCACTAGTTGAAAATGGCAACAAAAGACAAATATTGTGATCAAGAAAAGGATAGCCTGAGATTATTAGCAGATATTATTCGTTGACAAGTAGTAGAAGGGGTTTATAATTCTGGTCAGCTAGAAAGTTCGGTTTATATTTATGCACACCACTCGGATACTTGAGAAATCTCTTAATATCCTGTTTTCATAAGTAATAGCAAAATTTCCAGCAAAACATCTGCTCAAATTATTGAGCTTTAATTACTCTTGATTACAGGAAAAAGACTATGTCTACTACTACTGGTACAGTAAAATGGTTCAACGAAGCTAAAGGTTTCGGTTTTATTCAACAAGAAAACGGTCCTGACGTATTTGCACACTTCCGTGCAATCCAAGGTACTGGCTTCAAAACTCTTGCTGAAGGCCAAAAAGTACAGTTTGAAGTAACTCAAGGCCAAAAAGGTCCTCAAGCTGAGAACATCGTACCTCTATAACTTAGAGTCGATTCTTAGTTGCAAAAACGAGACTTAACGTCTCGTTTTTTTTTGCCTTCGTTTTGTTGTTTTTCTCTCCATTAAGCATATTATCAACTTCTTACCCTTCGAAATAGACCGCCTTGATGAACAAAAACGTCTACCTGTTGACGCTCTGCCAAGCCTTGTTAATGTCTGGCAATATCGTGTTAATTTCTGTAGTGGGGCTGATTGGCCAACAACTTGCGCCAAATAGCTCTTTAATTACCTTACCTGTAGCCATGCAGTTTGTTGGCTTAATGGCTGCGACTATGCCTGCGTCGTTTATTATGTCTAAGGTGGGGCGCAAACGCGGTTTTATGTTAGGAAACGTGATTGGTATTCTGGGCGCTGGTTTGGTGGTTTGGGCGTTGAGTGTGGAACACTTTTGGCTATTTTGCCTGGCTGCCAGTTTGCTGGGGGTGGGAATTGGCTTTGGATCTTTGTACCGTTTTGCCGCACTTGAAGTGGCTGCTCCGGAACAACGCAGCCAAGCCATGTCTTTTTCGATGGCCGGCGGGGTGCTGGCGGCCATTGTTGGCCCTAACTTAGCGGTGCACAGTCAAACTTGGTTTGGCGGTGAGCTGTACAGCGGCGCATTTTTGGTTGTGATGCTGTTAAACGTGCTTGCTTTAGTACTGCTAACCTTGGTCAAGCTGCCTCCATATACTCAGCACCATGAGCAAGGTGCGCAACCTTTGCTGGCGGTGATACGTAGCCCTGGTTATGCCACCGCTGTATTTACCGCGGTCGTGGCCTACGCCGTGATGAACTTATTAATGACAGTGACACCGTTAGCCATGCTGCACTGTGGCTTTGCTTTTCCTCAGGCGGCCGGTGTGATCAAATGGCATGTGTTAGGCATGTTTGCCCCGGCTTTCTTTACTGGCCATTTGATTCAACGGTTTGGTTGCAAGTGCATGATCTTTGCGGGTGCTGCACTGTTTATCGCCTGCATTGGCGTGAACTGGCATGGTACCAGTTTGTGGCATTTTCGTGTTGCACTTACATTGCTTGGTGTAGGTTGGAATTTTATGTTTATTGCCGCTACGCAAGCGTTAACTCAAACCTATCAAGAGCAAAATAAGGCAAAAGCTCAAGGCTTTAACGAGTTTATGGTGTTTGCCAGTGTGGCTTTTACTTCGTTGCTGTCGGGTTGGCTCGACGCGCAAGTAGGTTGGCAGCAGCTTAACCTGTGGGTATTGCCTGTTATCATCGCCGTTGTGCTGGTGATGCTGATACCTAGCCAAAGAAAAGATAATCATCGTCAAGTTTAAGCTGATAAGTGGCAACCGCATAGCGTATGTAGACTAGATTGTGTGTTCACTGTTTAAAACACTCTCTGGGAATCGCTTTTTTAAGGGTTTTAGCTCTGCAGGCGATCAGCGGGACTGAGGGTATGAGCAAAGCGCGAACCCATTACATGGGTGTATATCTCTGTTGTCCGTAAGTCAGTATGACCAAGCAACTCTTGCACGGTGCGAATATCGACTCCATTGAGCAATAACTGGGTTGCAAAAGAGTGGCGGAAAGTATGCGCGGTGACCCGTTTAGTTACGTGCGATTGCTGCACAGCTTGGCGCAATGCTCTGCGAAAGGTGGTCTCGTGAATATGGTGGCGACACATGTACTCGTCGTGAGGATGTTGTCCGAGGTGAGAGGAAGGAAATAAATACTGCCAAGCTGCATCCTTAGCTGCACTTTGGTATTTTCTGATTAACGCCGGTGGTAACGACGTTAAGCCATATCCCTGTGCAATATCTTGTCGGTGAATTTGCAAAGAAAATTGAATTTGCTGCTGTAAGGCATCCAGTAAGCAGTGGGGCAGCAAGGTATACCTGTCTTTTGCCCCTTTGCCGCGAAAGATAAATAAGGTGTGATTATCAAAATTGACATCTTTCACTCTCAGCCTAAGTGCTTCATTAATCCGTAAGCCGCAGCCATACAAAATAGCGGCGATAAGCCAATTTCTGCCCGTTAAGTAAGCAAAAATTTGTTGTACCTCATGATGACTCAATACACATGGCATGCGCTTGGGTGCTCTGGTGTATTGGTAAGCAAGCTGCGTGATTTCAATGTGCAAAATGTGTTTATACATAAACATTAAAGCGCACAGCGCTTGGTTTTGTGTCGCGCTGCTGACATTTCTCTGGTTCGCTAAATATGACAGGAAACTCTCAATCTCACTATTCGCCAATTCCTTTGGGTGACGTTTATGGTTGAATAGAATAAAGGACTTGATCCAATAGAGGTAAGATTTTTCAGTTCTTATACTGTAGTGCCGTGTGCGCATTTCCGCGCGTACTTCTTCTAAAAAAGGAGAGCGACTCATGGTGACCTCTTTAACTGTGTTTATATACAGTTATAATGACTATTCTTGAATTTGTCGCGTTATTCGAGATGATTTTTGGCTCGAATAATACGAAGGTTTTCGTAACAAATTGAAATTATTGCGCTTTTAGGCTTTTCGTTTTTATTTAACGAGAATGTCACTCTCGCTAAACACGTTTCTCGGTTTCTCCGCGCATTTTAGTGAGCGATCGTTTGTAGCGATTGCACTAAAGTGCTAAATTTACATGAATTTTTAATCAAAAGATGTGAGTGCCCGCTTCGCACTGTTTTGTGTATATGCGGAATGCTCGCTAATAAGCTGTTAGAAGCCCATGGGAATTTATGCATCAATTATCCGAAGCAACGAGAATTGTTGAAAGTACGTTAGAAAACTATAAATATGAGTTTCATGATTTAGTCAAAAGGAACTCCGAAAATTGTATTAATCATAACAAAATTGCTTGTGATTTTTTCGTTGACATTCCTTCTTTGATGAATGGTACTTGGGGGATTTACGCGGGGTTAAATATTGATTCCATGCCTGAATTTAAAGAGTTTGATTGGTATGAAATATTATCAATTGATAAGAGCAGAGATCCTGAAGACTCATACATTCCACTACTTGATTTATCATATAAACTTGGTTATTTATGGATAGAAAAGCAATTGTCTATCTTAAAATCAGAAATTAATGGTATTGAAATTAGGCTATATCACAATGGCAGTTCGGAATATCAAGTACTGTCGTAATAGGCTTCTAACAAGTTGCTTAAACGGACGTGATAACAGTTGGCTCACGCTCGTTCCTCGCAAGTTTAGCCAACTATTTCACGCCGCTTAGCAAGGCGTTGATATGATTCCCACTGTCAACGAGCGCGTGACTATCCCTACCAAAAATGTTCGGCATGGGAGAGAAACTTAAGTGAGTGCACCTTTGGCAAGAAAGTTCGGCGGTTGACCTTGCTGATATTCGCGGGTTTGGTTATCCGCATGACTTGTTTTCGCCGCTGGAGCCTTGCCTCAGTCTATGAGCGCGTATGTTAACGCATAACGCCGTCGAGGATTA
>NZ_QZCH01000026.1 GCF_003596335.1 Motilimonas pumila | reverse complement strand
TGTGATGACGGCACAGAAGAATTTCGACTATTTTGATTTAGTCTGTCTTCAAGTTCTGCCAACTTATTCCATAAAAACTGGATAATATCCTTCGCCTCTTCAGGCGAATCGAAATCTGGCGGTGGAGGTAATGTTTTCTTATTCATCCTACCAGATTGCCACCACAAAAAGATCACTCAAGTTGGAAGTGGGATCAAGTTAACTAGATCACATAATTTTAGTGTCAAGTCCTCGCGGCTGAATAGTTACCCGGTGATTACGCTAAGCACATCAAGATTTACCACCTTGCTGATGCCAACAATCCACCAAAGACCAAGCACTTAGATGCGACAGAAGTCGCCTATGATAGCCTGCCTTATTATAATGAAACCTTCTTTCAAGACATTAATGATGTCGTACAAGAAAACCCCATTCGCATGCAAGACAAAGCCATGGTTTCTTTGTTAAAAGATTTGGGCATTGAAAAAGGCAAAGCGTTTAACCCAAGTAAAGAACAAAAACAAGCCATGCGTGAGGGAGTATTAATGGCTTATGCCCATATGCAATCTAAGTTTGTTGAGCCAGACCAAACCGTCAGCCCACTGTGGAAAGATGAAAGCGGCCAACCTCTTTTACAATGGTCATTTTGGAATTTTGGCCCGCAAGCGCAACTAGGCTTTCCATTTGTTGATGAAGATGAAGTATTAGTTGATAAACGCGCAGCATCTTATTTCTATGTCACTTACCTGCCACAACAACTGGGCGGATCAACGTTCTATTTAACCGGCCTTCGAGACTCTGAAGGCAAAATGTTAGACGGTAAAGCCACCTATAAATTGAATGTTCCGGCAGATACCCCGGTAGAAGACTTTTGGTCAGCCATCGTCTATAGCATGGAAACCAAGAACTTTGTTAAAGGCGTCGACCGCGTCGGCCTTTCTTCACGCAACGCTGACACCCTGCAAAAAAATACAGACGGCTCCTACGACTTATACTTTGGACCCAAAGCGCCGAAAGGACACGAAACGAACTGGGTGCCGACAGGCGGTGAAGCTTACTTCTTGTTATTCAGGTTGTATCGCCCAACATCTAAAACCTTCTTTAAAGACTGGATGCTTAACGACCTGGTTAAAGTCAGCGAATAACCCCTTAACCAGGCCCTTCAGTGGGCCTGGTTAGTGGCCTAACAATCTATGTAACAGACGAGCTGTTAATTAACCCGTTTACCTAAAAGAGAAATATTCATGAAAAAAACACTCATCGCAACCCTATTTATCACCCTTGGCTTCTCTTCCGTGACTTTAGCAGAGGCAAAATACAGTGCGCAGGTGCCAAGTAGCATCATCACCCCTAACCATGTAGAGTCAATCTACCTTGGCGATCTAAGATACAAAGATGGTGCGCCAACAGCTGAAACCCACAGTAAAGTGCAAGACTTTGTACAAGTTGCTAATGCCGTTAGAGTGTTTCTTTCTGGTATCCCCGTCGCCTCGATCCAAGGTCTATTATTGGGCCATGAAAGCATAGGTATGGTGCCAAACCAAACTATCGCTATTTCAGAAAATAACCTTGATGCCAATAGCCTCTGGCTCACAGCAAACACTACAACGCCTTACATTACGTCTGAAATTGACGTAAAAAATGGCCCCGTCATTCTTGAAATTCCGACACCTGTGCTTGGCTTACTGGATAATGCCGCATTTAAGTTTGTAGACAGAATCGGCGTGACCCACCCAGATAATAAGGCCAAAGCAGGTAAGTATTTTATCCGCCACAGCACTTGGCAAGGAAAAGTGCCCGAAGGCTATATTGAAGTTGTCAGTGAAGGTTACCAACACTGGCTATTGCTGCGCCTAGTAAGCTCACCGGCTGAAATGCAACAAGGCATAGATAAACTTAAACAAACCACTAAGCTCTACCCTTACGGTAAAAAAGACAGCACTGAGTTTATTGATATTTCGGGCGTAGACTACAACACCATTCACGCGATGGATGCCACTTTCTACGACGAAATCAACGCGCTGATACAATATGAGCCAACGGCTATTTTTAATGCCGAATGGCTTTCGCTCGCCAAAAACCTTGGCATTGAAAAAGGTAAAGAGTTTACACCTGATGCGCGAATGCAACGGATTCTAACGGAAGCAGCTAAGCTCGCGACGGCAGAGGCTCGCTCAACCTACTTTCATCCGAAACAAGCAATGTTCCGCTATGAAGACAGACAGTGGTTTACGCCATTAGTCTCGGGCCATGAATTTAAAGATGACAATGGCGTGATAGACGCTGACATGCGCGCGACCTTCCACTTTATGGCCACCGGTATCACGCCAGACATGGTGACAAAAACCGTCGGTAAAGGCTCAGATTATTTACTGGCAACACGGGATGCTAACAAACAAGTTCTCGATGGCAGCAAACACTATACCGTTACCTTGCCGGCTAATGCACCGGTTGACAAGTTTTGGTCGTTTATGATTTATGACAACCAAACTCGTTCGATGTTAGAAACCGACCAAAAATCCGCAGGATTAGACGGTTTAAGTAAAAACATAAAACAAAATGCTGACGGCTCTATCACAGTACATTTTTCGCCAAACGCACCAAAAGGCATGGAAGGAAACTGGGTGCAAACCACGAAAGGTAAAGGCTTTAATATTATTTTTAGGATGTACTCACCAACCCAAGCTTGGTTTGATAACAGCTGGAAACCCAGTGACTTTATCGAAGTAAAATAAGCCTTTAATCCCTGCCCCCTTTACCGGGGGCATTACGCAAAGGCGGTAACAACAAGTTACAATGAGCTAAAGCCATTAATGAGATATCCACGCAATGAATATTCATACTAGCCATCAGTTAAATAGAGTCGACCTCAACCTATTAGTGGCTTTGGATGTGTTACTTAAAGAGCAGAATGTGACTCATGCAGCCCAAGTACTGTTTGTGTCCCAGTCAGCCATGAGCAGAAGTTTAAAGCGCTTACGGGAAACCTTTGACGACCCACTTTTTATTCGTACTGCTACAGGCCTGACCCCCACCACCAAAGCGCTTGAACTTGGCCAAGAGCTGCAAGCGATTCTGCCCCAGCTCAATGCCCTGTTTAAACAAGGCCAGTTTAACCCTGCAGAGTGTAATGACACCTTTTCCATCTCATTACCGACATTTTTGAGCAGTGCCGTTCTGCCAAGCCTAGTCTTATCGCTATGTAACGAAGCGCCCAACGTCAGTTTGATAGAAATGGCAGCTAAAAGTAACCCTTTCGATTTATTGGATAAAGGCAAACTCGACTTTGCCATTCATTATACTTGTCCTGCGGAATCAAAATATAAAGCGAGTAAAATCGGCAGTATTTATCCTAAGCTGTATGTCAGAAAAAACCACCCTTTGGCGAATAAGCCTTCCAGTTTACAAGAGATATTGCGCTATCCGGTGTTAGCGATGAATGTAGAAGATGATCACAAGCAGACTTTTAACACGCCATTACAACGAATTTTAAACCAACTCAAAAATCAGCCGCGGCCTAAGCTTCGCAGTACTCAAACTCACGTGTTAATGCAAATAGCAACACATTCCGATGCCGTCATATTTGGCATGAACGCGTTAAACTCAATGGCTCATTTCAATGCAGCGTTTGTTGATATTCATGACTTCGTAGACAGCCCCCAGTACCACGTTGACCTTTATTTACTGCGGCACCAACGTACGTTTACGTCTGCCGCTCATTCATGGATGGCAAACAAGCTGATCGAGACGTTAAAAAAGAGCATTTAACGCCAGCTATCCTCGTCATGAAACAACATCATGAGCCTCCGTAGCGGCAAAGGGGGAAGGTTACCTCTGCACGAGAACAAGTCTGACTATTCAATGCCGCTTAAATATGTACCAGCAAAAAGTGGCTAACACACGCACTTTCAGGTAAACGGCCAAATCAAGCATTACTGAATAATCGCGTAATCATTAAGTTGGATATTGTTAGCGTCAAGCGTGTCGGCGCCTTGTAACACGGCGGAGTCGTGATAAAGCTCGACTACTTTGACTTTAATATTACTCTTTTCCTGGCGAAAACGGACGATGCCAAATTGATCGGTATAACTGCCGTTGTGCATCAAGGTTAATCGCTCCCCGACTTTCAGACCATTTTTACGCCCTAGGTTTATTTGGATTTTATTATCACGAATAGCAATAACTTTGGCTTGGGGCGCTTCACAGGCTAACGCGGTTGAAGTATCTAACATCACTTCATCCATCACGGTTAACAATGATTGGCCGTAAGGGCTCCGCCAGAACTTCATGGATGCCAGGTCAATACGCGCTGTTTCTTTAAAGCCCCAAGTTGCCTGACGTCGGTAATGCTTACGCTCAAGGAGATCGCCACTTAAGCCGTCAAATAAATAAGTCACCAAGTAAAAATGACGCGGCGGATCTTTCACCCAAAAATCAAGCGCAGAACGTTCTTCCAGCTCAACCGATACATCTTCAATGGAGCCGAGCAATACAAATTGGGTATCTGCACGTTTGGCAAGCGCCTTTATTTGCTGCCTTACGGTTTCATTGCGAGCATCGAGTTTAGCTGGGTCAAAGCTGACATTTTGATTGATAAACTGGCGGATATCAAAACTGGTGTGATTGAGTTCCATCAGGTTATTTAGTTTATCCGAAAAGACTCGGTTTAACTCACTGATATCCCCTACTCTCGCCTGGTCTCGATTTTTCATCTTGAACCTTACCAAGGCCAAAGACTTAGCATACGCTTGCCCTTTGCATTGCTGCGCACGGGCTTGTGGAAAGACGTCTACTTGCACTGTAACGGTGATGGTATTCTTATCAAGAGTTTCATTGGTTACTTTCAATGCGCGGATATCCCCGCCGCCACTGACCGACAAGCTCTGTTGCTCGAGCACACCGTTGTTCACTTGCTGCAAACTCTGGATTGAACCGCCTGAATACAATAAAGCTTGTTTTACCGCGTCTTGTATCGCCGCATCTCTGGCAGCTTTTACATCATTACCGACGATAGCTTGACCTTGAGCTTCGAACCATTTAGCCCAACTCGGTTGTAACACCAGCGGCAAAACCAACAATAGAAGATAAATAACACGTTTCATCTCGTTACCTTATTCATTTATCGGCGTTACTTAATATCTCGTTTAACTATACACCCCATAGCTTGAGAGCATAGCGAATCACGGCTTCAAAGCGATTATGCTTGCTGTCTATTGTCGCGGCGATTTGAAAAACAAAGTAAGCCTGTTAATTTTGTATTAATGCAATCACTGTGCCATTTACAAGCGTCAAGAAATAGCCAACCAGATCTAAGCAAACATGGCACGTTTAGTGCTTTATTTTTATCATCATCGTGAATCGCCAAATTTCAGTCTGCTAGACTGCCATTTTCCCTTGGCAATTGAATTTAGCACTGCCTTTGGTAAATGATTCAAGCTTTGTTCGTAAAGGCCGATATTAACAATATGGTTTAACGTGCAGTAAAAATGTACAAGGTAAACGACTTTGTACTGCATTAAGGATTGCTCATGAAAGTCGCTCTCGCTGCCCTTTGCAGCTTCAGTTTATTGGCTTGTGCTACATCACAACCGTCTCAAGAAGAGGCGCCGCAAACTAATGAAACTAAGACCGGTTATTACGGTTCATACGTATCACCCGGATATAAAAGCTGGGGCCACGACACCCCGCCAGGTAAATATGCTATGCCAGGCGACAGAGCGGTAGAGCTAGATTACATCATTCGCGGCTTGGCCGATGAAATGTTTAAAAACCAAAACAGCCAAACTAAAAACACACCTATTGCAGTGACATCACTGGCGAACATGGACGACCTACAAAATACAAATTGGCTAGGGCTGGCCATTTCTGAAGCCTTTATCCATGAGCTTCACGTTCGCAACATGCCAGTGATTGACCACAAGCTCACGGGGAAAATTAAAGTCACTCCCGATGGCGACTTTGTATTTAGTCGCGAGTGGCAGGAATTAAAAGCCCGGATACCTGTTTACCGGATCTTTACTGGCACCATGTCTCGCAATAGTGAAGGCGTCATCGTCAATCTTAGAACCATAAATATGCAAAACTATTTGGTAGAGTCAACTGCCCGAGCATTTGTGCCCAACCGTTTACTGACAGGTGGCGTTAACAGTTTAGATACTGCGAATAAAGGCATTTATATTCAAAGGCACAGCGAGCCCAATGGCGAGCTAGGCCGTAAAGTCGAATTGGTTAAGTAGGGAGCGATAATGTCATTAAAACGAACTTATCTGATTGGCGTTTTATGCGCTAGCGTAGCATTAACGGCTTGCTCTAACTTCAGCAATACCCATGTTGAGTATGAAACCGCAAAACCGGATGAGTTTCCGGTGTTGGTTGCGGTAGGCTATGCCCCAATCGCTAACCAACCGGGTAAAAATAAGCAGCAAAAGATGCTCAACGCCATGCGAGCATCAAAAATTGACGCGTATCGGGAATTGGCGGAGCAACTTCATGGGCTGCAACTCACCAGCGGCAGTAATATGCATGAACAAACGCTCAGCGGCGATTACATCAAGGCAAAAGTGGATGGGGCTATTCGCGGCGCACGCGTCGTGCAAACCTACCCAGTCGGTGAGATGTATGCCACAGAGCTTGAACTCAACACTAAAACGCTGTTTTATATTAATGAAGTACAAACTCCGGCGCAAAAAGTGAAAGACATCACCTATTATTAAGTGCTGCCAGTAGTTTTTAACGTATCCAAAAAAGCCCGCATAATGCGGGCTTTCTTTTTGGTCGACAAACAGAAACTAAGTCACTGCTATTTCATGTTCTCTACGGCCCACGAAATAATCTCAGAGCGCTCTGAAACATTGGCTTCGGTAAACCAATAGGTCAACATGTCATAACCTTTTGAGCCTGGCTTAGCTTGACCCTTAATGGCTTTACGGTTCTTCAACGCCCAATCAATGAAGGCCTCTTGCTCAGCAGGTGTGACTTTATTAAACCAATGCTGCAACATTTGCGCTTCGGTAGAGAAATCAGAATTAGCACGGGTAATTGCCCCGGCGCTTGTTGCTGCAACGGCAGTCGTTGCTACAGGCGCCGCTGCAGGTGCAGACGAAGCTATTTCCCCACCACCAACGTTGTAGTCTTGTTGTGCTTTTTGATAACGCTTAACTAACCCTTGAATGTATGCAGCAGGAACCTCAAACTCAAGGCCTTTTTCTGCACCAGATACTAGTATTTCAAAAGGTAAACCAGTGTCTTTCGCAGCAACTAAAGTTGCAGTAGGTATAGGAAATTCAAACCACTGATTATTCATACAGTTATCATTACACATCTGGCTTGTCACTTTTTGTGCAGTCACTTTGCCTCGAATTCCGTCTACTCGATAATCTTCAAACTCTGATGTTGTTTGAAAATAAGATAACTCCATATGCACAATGGCATCACTTTCAGCCGGAGACGTTTTTGAAAAGCTTGTAGTAATATAGTACTGAGCAGCCGTTACTTTCGCGCCGGCTTCGCTGGTTGGCTTGGCTTGTACTTTTGTACCTTGCACTCGAACTGCGTTATAACCGATATCAATTTGCGTTTCCTTTGCAAACTCTTCAGATGAAGTAGAATTGGGATTAGCAGCGCAAGCCATTAAGCTAGCTGAAAGTGAAACGATCAATATTTTTTTTAGCATATAACTACCTATTTTTTTCAGCCATCTTAACATTTAATTTTTTTTTACTGCAATAAAAAACGCCAGCTTACGCTGGCGTTTAAGAGGTAGATACCGTTTTAAGCTTAGCTTAGAAACCGTATTCTAGACCAACACGTACAACGATGTCATCGTTCTCACCACGCCAGTCGATGATATCACGCTGGGCAACACGTAGGTAAGGTACGAAACCGTTTACTACGTACATAACTTGACCAGAAATGATGCTATCTTCATCAGATTGCTTAACACCTTCAACTTCAGACTCAAGGTTAGCAGTGTAACCTAGTTTAAAGCCTAGAGAGCCAGCCCAGTATTGCCCGATCACAGAGTAAGAATCCTGTTCACTCTTAACAGTTGTTGCGCCAGTTTTGTCTTTCGACTCACCAGATTTGTATGCAGCCGCTAGACCGAAACCTGCAGGTAGGCTAGCTTCGAAACCTACTAACCAACCAAATGTGTCAACATCAGCGCTACCGCGGAAATCTTGAGCAGCTTCTAGACCTGCGTGTAGGGTAACCATGTCAGCGAAACGGTAGTGAGCCGCAGCACCGTAGAAGTAAGAATCTTTAGATGCGTTGTCTTGACCACTTGAACTTTGAGAGCTAGGGTTAGCATCGTCATCACGACCTACAGCAAGAGCAAAGTTGAAGTTACCGAAAGATGGAGAATCGTAACGAATAGTGTTTGATTGACGATCGTAGTAGTATGCTACGTCACCGCCCCAGTCCCAAGAAGCACCTAGACCTGGGTTAGCGTATGGCCAGTCAATGATTTCGTACATTGGCGTTAGAACGCGACCGAAACGCACTTTACCCCAGTCGCCTTTAAGACCAACAAAAGTATCACGGAAACCTAACACACCACCGTGAACACCACCGTGTCCCCAGTCTACGTTATCTACGTAGCCAGATTCAACTTGCATGAAAACGTCGATGTTTTCAGTCATTGCTTTACCCGCACGGAAACCGATACGTGATTCATTCTCGATAACTGGACCTTTGTTCAGCTCCGGGTTTACGTCACCGCCAATAGCGTCACCGTAGCTAACTACAGAGATAGCTGCTACACCGTATACTTCTACGTTGAAATCGTTGTTTTCACCGATTTGGTACGCGTTTGCGCCCATAGATGCAGTTGCAAGCGCAGCTGCTACTAGAGTTTTCTTAAACATGTTCTCTCCTTGAGAATAGACTCAGCGTTTTAAGTCGACCCCTAATTGTCCATAAATTCCTATGTCCGTGGGGTCTGTCTTTCTTTTAAAATTGTAACCACATGGTTACAAATCCGTTTTAGGTAAAAAGCGATTTTCTTGCCTTCACCTCATGGGTACTCATACTACCTCTGCGATGGGATTTAGCAACACAATTTACCGAGTAAGAACTAAAAAACAGAGGTGAATCACAAAATAAAATTGAACTTTTTAAAACTCATTTTAAATCAGCAGGTTGAAAAATAAAAGAGATAGGAAATAGGTATATTTAGAGAGGGTTTAGAGTGATTTCATGAAAAAATCTAGCCCTAAATCACATAAAGTGAGCAGTCTTAAACCGCACTTTTATCCAGAACAATGTCATTTAAATCTCATTGACTTTGAATAGGATGCCAACATTATAGACACTTACGCTATACCAACAACGATTTAGGTTAAGTCAGTGGCGACAATTTGACCTAGCTCCGCTTTTTTGGCGTTTAATAAACCCATTACTTTAAAAAAAATGGATTCATCATGGCACTTTCTATACTCATCACAGGTTGTTCCAGTGGCATTGGCCAATATTGTGCCAAACAACTTGCCCTCGCAGGCCATCAAGTCTTTGCAACCGTGCGTCGAGAACAAGAGCATGCAGCTTTACTTGCTTGCGGCATTCAACCGATCCACATGGATCTCGCTGATCTCTCTTCGATCCAGCAAGGTTTTGCCGACATGATGCGATACTCAGGGGGGAAAATTGACATTCTTTTCAATAACGCAGCTTATGGCCAACCCGGCGCGGTAGAAGATTTACCCACAGCAGTACTCATCGAGCAATTTCAGGTCAATGTATTTGCGTGGCATGAACTATCACAACTCGCTTTAAAAACGATGAGGCAACAAAACAGCGGCCGGATAATTCAAAATAGCTCAGTATTAGGTGTTGTCGCGATGAAGTATCGTGGCGCTTATAATGCCAGTAAGTTTGCTTTAGAAGGGTTAACAGATACCATGCGGTTAGAATTAGGTGATACCAATATACATATAAGCCTGATTGAACCGGGGCCAATCGTATCTCGATTTAGAGAGCATGCCTTGGCAGCGTTTAGAGCCAACATTAACATAGAGGCAAGCCCACATAAAAAGGCTTACCAACAAACCCTCGCGCGATTAGCCGCAACCGAATCGAATAACAAGTTTACACTCGGGCCAGAAGCGGTATACCAAGCGCTATTAGAGGCCATTCATGCTAAACGCCCAAAAGCACGCTATCGAGTGACGACGCCAACCAAAGTGTTTGCCATGTTAAAAAGGCTGTTACCCACCTCATTGCTCGACAAACTATTAAAGCAGGTAGCTTAACCATGCCATTATCTCGCCTTTGCACTGTCATCTGTATTTTGCTTTTGCTGGTTGTAAGCACACCAGCGGGCTTTGCCAGTAACAGCCAACCGGCCTATTGGCAGCTGATTCATCAAAATGGCACCAAACTGACGGTATTGGGTTCAATCCACATCGGCCATAAAGGCCTATACCCATTGCCAATGCCGTTAATGCAAGCATTCAATGAAGCTGACAGCTTGATAGTTGAAGTCAATATCGCCGCAATCAGTCCGCAACATAAGCTGCAAGCGGCAAATATTATCCGCTTAACGCCAGGAAAATCTTTGCCGGACGTACTCAATGAGACAGACTGGCAAGCTTTACAGCAAGCCGCGACCAAGTTATCGCTCGACCTCAAAAGCTTTTACGGGTTTCAGCCTTGGTTTGTAACATTGAATCTCATGCAAACTGCCTTTGCAAAACAAGGCTATCAAGTAGATAAAGGCATCGATCAATATTTCTTAACCCAAGCTTTACTAAGCAGTAAACCCATCGTTCAATTTGAAACATTACCGCAGCAAATGCAACTTTTAAGAGAAGTTGCTTTACGGGACAACCTGACATTAGCTGAGGGTTTAACCCAACTTGATAAAGTCGCTAACGTTACTCAACAATCTTTGCAGGCGTGGCAACGCGGTGATTTAGATCAATTAGAGCAGTTATTATTAGCATTGGATGATATGCCGCCAGGCTCGCCCAGTTACCAACTGATGCTGACAAGCAGAAATCACGCTTGGGTTGATATCATTCAACAGCAACCTATCAAAAAGCACTATTTTATCTTGGTTGGTGCATTGCACCTTACCGGACCAGACAGCTTGATTACTCTGTTAAAGCATGCCGGCTTTCAAGTCCAAAGGAAACCTAAAGCAGATTGATCCAGATCATAACGCTCTGTTCACTTAATTTTTACACTTAAGAAAAAATGAACAGGAGAAATATGATGGATTTATGGATGGACTTATTATTTGGCAACGCCATTGGCCTCGCTTCAGTCAGTGTCATCGCTACCACTGTGGCTTTATGTACCTTCTATGCTGTCTATTTCTTACTGAAAGTAAAAAATGCCACGCCACAAGATTAAAATAGCCTTTTAACAAAGAAAAGCAGGCATTTAGCCTGCTTTTTTTATATCATCTGTTTGATAATGAAGTTTTTAGCATAACAATAACAAATATGTTTTGGATTGAGCCAAGGATCAGGTCTCTTTTTAGTAGATAGACAAAGGTGGCGGATCCATTATGGCATTCAGTAATTCAAATACTCACTCGCAGCAAAGCTCTATTCTCAGCGAACAAGAATTAGCACTTCTTACCGCCGATCCAAAACCTAAGGATCTCAACTTTGCAGTCTACAGCTATTGCCCCGATCTTGCGTTGCAGCATATTACCAGCCACGACTATTATGATCTTGCGACCCTACTGCCCGCATTAGCCACCAGCCCACGAGGCATAGCAGTAATCTTAAGCGACCGCGTCAGTCAGCAGCCACTGACGGACGATCTTTTACAGCTTTTGCAAAAACGCAAAGACATCAACTTATTCTGGTACGGTGAAATGCCGGATATGAACCTTGATATTCCGGCTTTTACTTACTGCCAAAGCCTAGCGTCTTTAGAAAATCAGTTACAGGCTTGGCAAACTAGGCGACAACAAATCTACCAACAATGGTTGGCCAGGTACCCTGTTACGCTGGTGGATCACCATGACGTAGCCAATAAACAACAGCTTTTGACGCAATGTGGCGTGCAAACGTTGACGCTTACCCGAGCGTCGCTACCAGAAAGTACCACTGAAGGTGCGCAATTGATCATAATTAACCTCGATCTTCCCGATCTGAGATTGATCGACTTGCTCACGGCACTGTCTCATCAGGATCAACGGCCACTTTTTTTGCTTTATGGTCAAATTAGTGAGAATCTCAGCCGCGCGGTGTACGCCATGGTAGAAAGTTATTCTTTCCCAGTACTTGCTTGCTTGACGTCAGTGCCAGATAAACGGCAATGGCAAAAATTGTTTATTACGCTTTTTAGCCGCTTATATTTAAAGCATTGGTTAGGGCAGCACTCAAAAATGGAAGGCGCTTTCCCCGTTCACCGGTTATCAGATAAAGCGATGCAGAGTTATTTATGCATGCCAAGCATGAGTATTGAAGAAATTGCGGCGCTGCCTAGCCATCAAGCATTACATAAAATCTTGTTTATCGATAGCCTATACGACTGGTTTCCAGAAGGCATTAAACGGGTCCATCGCCAGCAATTGGCACAAACACTGAACTGTTCCCCTGATCATATTGATATTTTATTTAATGATACAAGCAAAGCTCGGCCCGGTAATATCTTGTTTGCGTTATTGGTGATGACGCGCCTGGCAGGCTCTAAGGTTTATTGGTTAGTCGAGCGAGAGCAAGATTTGTCTGTCGACTTGCTAAAAGGCTTGCCCGTTTCTGACATTTTATTGTCTTCGCCATTAAGCCAGTTGCTGCTGAGCAAACCGACCGAAGAACTGCTGTCGTTCATTGAACTAGCCAAAGATCTCAATATACGTTTAGGTGCGACCTTGTCTAAAAATCAAAGCGCAACTTACGGCTTACATATGTACGGTATTGAGTTTATTTTAGATGATCGCCACTCGATTGAGCAGCTCAAGCAACCTACGCATTTAAGTTTAGTGGCTCACCAATAATATAACTAGCCGCCAAACCTCTACCTTTAATATACCCAACAAATTGCGCGACAAACCAGCGCAATAGGCCAATCACCTTAGAGCATCTCGGTTAAGTGGTGAGTTTGTTGCGTAAGTTGAATGATTTGACAGCTCAAAAGGTGATCCCCTTGACCAGTCGCGCCGCGCATCGTGGCAGTTTGCCACCGACAAAGTTGTCGCGCGTATTGCTCTCCCGCTTCTATAGTCAGTTGTAATTGCTTACTAAGGTGTTGATCTCCGCTGATAGTTTCAAGCTCAGACATTGCCTTAATTGCTGAAAGCTTTGCGGTTTCATACGCTAATTGTTGCTGTTTTAACAGCGTTTCTAAGCAGGGTTTAAGTGCAATGCGATTCGCTGCTTGCTGCCAACACACATCTAGGGGAGTCATAACTGCTGAAGTTCGTAAGTCTTTGCCACCCGCTAATCGCTCAGTGGAACTCTGGGTGGTAGTAGCTTCTTTTGGATGCGCACTTTCAGCAAAGCAAGAAGCGCTTACTGCAGAGCAAGCTAAAGCCAAGATCAGTAGCAAGTAGCCAACAAAGGGGCCACAAAAAGTGATAATAGTTCTGCAACAATTCATTTTGATACTCCAAACCACCGGCTTAAACATGAGAAAGCGTTTCCACCACCACTTCACTCAGCACTTTTAGCAATACCTCTACATCAATACTTTTGTGACTCAGGTGGCTTTAAGGTGCGGTTGAGATAATTAAGCTGTTTAAATTCACCTTCAATGGTGAGCTTACTAATGCTGCCATAATCCAAGCCCAACTTTACAGACTCAGTCACTGCAAGGTTGAGTTCATGTGCTACCACCGAGCGGATCACGCCAGCATGGCAAACAAGGGCTATGCACTGCCCTTGATGTGCCTGGGCAAGTGCTTGCCAAGCGGCTATCACTCGTCGGTGAAACTGACTTAAACTTTCTCCTCCAGGAATGCAAAAATGCAGTAACTCCTGTTGCCAAGCCGTTATCTGTGTCCGGCTGATTTCACTCCAGTTTTTTCCTTCCCAATGCCCAAAGTGGAATTCTTTGAGGCTATCAATTACTTGATAAGAAGAGTTCGATAAAGCGGAGAGTTGCTGCGCAAGTCCCGTGCACCGTGTTAATGGGCTAGTATATACCTGAGT
This sequence comes from Motilimonas pumila, assembly GCF_003596335.1. Lineage (GTDB taxonomy): Bacteria > Pseudomonadota > Gammaproteobacteria > Enterobacterales > CBDFNC01 > Motilimonas > Motilimonas pumila. The sequence goes on along the minus strand of NZ_QZCH01000026.1, from coordinate 45,374 downwards.
GATGCCTTTGCCCTTTCCCCATTCTAACAAGCTGGCTTGCTGTAGCTGACCAAATTGACTCAGGCTGAGGTCAAGTTGGCCATAACACATGCCTGTCGCGATATCCGGTTGCGGGTGACGAATTAAGTAACAGCGCACAAGGTTGACCCTAACAATAAATAGACAGTGACTTCATATATTTGCTGAGAAGCGCCCAAACAGTCACCGGTAATCCCGCCCAATTGCTTTTTAAACCAACGATTGAGCAATATACACATCAAACTTAAGCAGGCTATTAATACGAGAATCGACTGCCAAGGCAGAAATGCCAGAGCCAATAGTGGCCAAATAGCCGCAAACATCAACTCAGGTAATGATAATGAAAGCTTGTGCTGCGCGCTTTTACTGTCAGTGTGCTCTCTAACGTATGGCAATAACGACATGCTTAGCAATGGAAAAAACCGGCTAACAGTATGCCCAACAAATAAAGCTAAAATGGGCTCAGCGGAGTCAGACAGCGATTGAAATTTAAGCAGCAGCAAAATGGTTAACCCAACGCTGGCATACGTGCCCACACGAGAGTCTTTCATGATGGTTAAAATCGCTTTTTTACCATAGCCCCCACCAAAACCATCACAGGTATCTGCAAAACCATCTTCGTGAAAACTTCCAGTCAACCAGATGGTTGCAGCCATCGACAGCAACACTGCTATCGGCAATGAAAACAGCATACCTGAAACATAAAGCACAAGAGCGGCAAACGCAGCCACCAAATAACCAATCAAGGGAAAAAAAACATTCCCTCGAGTCAGAGTTTCAGGGTCGTACTGCACACTCTTTGGGCCTGGAATACGAGTATAAAATGTTAAAGCATGAATAAATCGGGGCCACACCTTAGCCATCTTTACTGACACCCGCATCTTCAAATGACGCCATTTGATTGACAAACAGTACCGCAGACTGAACCAAGGGGTAAGCCACAGCCACGCCACTGCCTTCACCCAAACGCATATCCAAATCAATCAAAGCTTCTACCGCCATGGCTTTAAGCATCTTCTTATGTCCCAGCTCTTTCGAGCGATGACAAAAAATGGCGTATTGTAAAAATGCCGGATGCATCTTACTGGCCAACAAGGCCGCGCTGGAAGCAATAAAACCATCCACCAATACCAACATACGCAGCTCGGCGGCTTTAAGCATGGCTCCGCACATCATCGCAATTTCGAAGCCACCGAACTCGGCCAATACCTGCATAGGCGTGGACTTTTTCAACTGCGCCCGCTTCAAGGCTTTATTGATAAGTTTGGCTTTCCGCTCGACCCCTGCCTTGTCAAGTCCAGTGCCGACGCCTGTACATTCTTGTGCATCCAGATTCAGCACTGCCGCCATTATCGCAGCCGCAGAGCTAGTATTACCGATTCCCATTTCACCAAAACCAATGACATTAGAGCCGCGCTTGTGCCTATCGGCCACGAGTTCTGAGCCTTTTTCTAGCGCTTGTTGGCACTGTAAATCTGTCATTGCAGCTTGTTTGACAAAGTTTTGGGTACCTTTGCTAATACTTGCGTCTATTAAACCAACATGTTCTGGCAGCTCACCATTAATACCCGCATTAACCACTCTAAATTCAATGCCATGTTGCTGACAAAATACATTAATGGCCGCGCCGCCTTGCAAGAAGTTCATCACCATTTGCTGCGTGACAGCTTGTGGAAATGGGCTTACGCCAGACTCTACTACCCCATGGTCACCGGCAAATACCAACATTTGCGGCTCTTTCAGTTGTGGTGTGAGCGTCTGCTGCACTTGGCATATCTGTTTGGCTAACAGCTCTAACTTGCCTAGGCTGCCTATTGGCTTGGTCTTGTTGTCAATACAGTGAGCGATATCTGCATCTAAGCCGGTATTGAGAAGTGGAATGTCAAAAATCATGGCGATACCATTTTACAGGAGAGAATATGAAATAAGAGGCGGCAATTTGCGTCGAACATCTCGCCTCTTAAGCTGCCTTTTATGGGCTATAAGGTAGCATAAATCCCAGCCTAACTATAATGACATAGACTTGCCACAGTCAGTTATCGGTGGGCAGTCGACAACTATGTGACTTAAAGCAAAGGACTGAAGAGGTAACAGACGTTCTCAACAAAACGACGACCCACGCTACGTTGTCGCCATTGCTGTAAATCCAACCGATTAGAAGCTAAAAGATAGTGCATTTGCAAATTTAACACCGCTCCTGCAAAGTCGGCGTCATCAATTAACATGGTGATTTCAAAGTTTAACCAAAAACTGCGGCGGTCAAGGTTTACCGTTCCAACCAAAGCAACGCGTTCATCCACCACGATACTCTTAGTGTGCAACAAGCCGCCGGTAAACTTATGAATTTCCACCCCATCAGCCATTAGCTCGTCATAAAATGCGCTGGCTGCAAACTTCACCAGTAAGGAGTCATTTTTCGCAGGCATAATCACTTTAACTTTAACCCCGCGCTGCGCTGCCGCTCTTAGGGCCGCATGTAAGCCTTCATCAGGCACAAAGTAAGGCGTGGTTAAGACCAAACTGTGCTTAGCGGCATAGACCGAGGTTAATAAGATCTGATGGATGCAGTCTCCTTTAGGGAAAGGTCCAGAAGGTATTAGCTGTACATTGCCCTTCATGCCAGATACTTGCTGCGGCTGTACCGGAATGGTTTTGATTACGCGCTCACCGGTTTCCATTTCCCAATCGCACGCCAGCACTGCCCAAATAAAGCTGACAGCAGGCCCTTGCACCCTGACCATAATATCGACCCATTCGCCAACGCCCGCTTCTTTTTTAAAATACAAAGGATCGACCAGGTTCATGCTGCCGGTATAAGCGATGGTTTTATCTATGCTGATAAGTTTGCGATGCATGCGCAGGTCTTGCCGCTGCAAGAACATACGCCATGCTCCAACAGGTAATACTTCAACCAGTTGCACGCCACTTGCACGCATTTTTTTTGGCCAAGCCGACTTAAAAAAAGCTTTACTGCCAACCGAGTCTAGTAATACGCGGCATTGTACTCCCCGCTCTGCTGCATCACATAAAGCTTGCGCCATTAGATCTGCCAACCCGCCAGGGTGCCAAATGTAAAACTCTAAAAAGCAGCTGTGTTTTGCGTTGTGTAACTGTTCAATGATTTCGGTCAGGATTTTGTCCGTGTTATCGAGCAAGGTCAGCTGATTGCCTTTGAGGCTGGGAATATTGAGCAGGCTTTCGGTCAATTTGTGCATCGGCATTGCAATATCCGATATGACCGCGGTTTTTGCGCAAAGCTGCTGTTTGAGATCTTCCATAGTTTGCACAAATGGCTCAAACATGTCGGTGGCACGCTGCGCCCTTTTGCGGCCTAAGTTTAATTCACCAAATAAAAGGTAAAACCCTACCCCAGCAAAAGGTACGGCATAAATAATGGCAAGCCAAGACAAAGAGATACCTATCTCTCGGCGTTTCATAATTACCCGCAGCGATACCGAGCCGACAATAAGGGCATGAAAGGTGATAATTACCCATCCCCACACATCACCTTGTTGTAAATAGAACAGCGCTTTGTCTAGCCACATATTGCTTGTTTAAGAATTGAAATGTATAGCAATCTTAGCTTGTTTATTGGTTACAGCGAAGATAAAAAGCCGCTTCAGCCCTGCGCATGGGCGCGACCACATGATAACCTTGCACCAAGTCGCAACCTAAGTCTTGCACATAATCACTTTGAATATCTGTTTCCACGCCTTCACTGACCACATCAATCGCCAAGTTATCACCGAGAGAAATAATCGATTTAATGATGGCTTTTTCTACCGGGTCAACGTGAGCATTACGTAAAAACTCTCTTGAGATCTTGAGCTTGCCTATCGAGATATTTTTCATATGATAAAGCGAAGAACTGCCCATACCATAATCATCCAAAGCAAGTTGAATCCCAAGTTTGGTAATGTTCTTTAAATTCGCCCGCACCACACTTGAGTCCGCAGATAATACGTCTTCAAACATTTCAAACTCAAGCCATTGCCCTTGGCATTCGCTTTGTTTTAAAACCGCCATTAAATCGGCAATTAAGTTGTTTTGTGTCAGTGAGCTGAGGGAGATATTGACCGCCAAACGGCCAAAGTTTAGTCCTTGATCCTGCCAAGCTTTGGCTTGCAAACACGCTTGTCGAATAACCCAAAAATCGATTTGGCTGATCAAATCACACTCTTCGGCTACCGCAAGAAACTGTGCCGGCTCAATCAAGCCATAACTCGGATGATTCCAACGTAATAAGGTCTCAACCCCAGTGACGCAATTTTGCTTTAGGCTTAACTGAGGCTGGAAATAGACTTCAAACTCATCCTTTCGCAGCGCCATGCGTAGTTCTTTTTCGAGGGTAAACTGACGCTGCGCAGCAAGCGTAATTTCCTCTGTATAAAACTCGTAATAGTGGGTTCGGTCTTGCTTTACCCGTTGTAATGCTGCATCTGCGTTGCCAATCAGGCTATCAGGGGTTTCACCATCATCGGGATAAAGGCTAATGCCAATGTTGCAATTTAGGTACAAAGTATTGCCATCAACCGTCAGGCCGCAAGACAACATTTGTTCTATGTCTTTCGCTACCTGCGCAGCGTCTTGCTCGTTACACAACTCGTCTAAAATGAGCGCGTATTCATCACTGCCAAAACGAGCAACTACGTCCTTTTTATTACAAAAGTGAGTAAGTTGCTGCGCTACCTCTTTCAATAACTTATCACCAAAACCATGGCCTAAATTTTTATTAAAGCGGCTAAATCGCTCTATGTCTAAATGCATGACAGCAAGACAATGGCCATTTCGCTGCGCCCGTTGCATCAATTCATCTAAACGCTGGATAAAAAACAGTCGATTGGCTAATCCGGTTAAACTGTCGTGCATTTTCACGTAACGCAGCTTTTCTTCGGTTTCTTTTAATTTGCTTAAATCGGTAAACGTAGCAACGTAGTTAATAACTTGGCCTTGGGCATCTAGCACAGAAGAAATATTTAGCCACTGGTGAAATAGCTCTCCGTTTTTGCGTTTATTTACGATTTCACCGTGCCAAGAACCATGACTGCCCAACTGGTGCCAAAGTGACTGATAAAATGCCTCATCATGACGACCTGACTTTAGAATGGCTGGGGTAAACCCCACGACGTCGGACTCATTAAAGCCGGTAATACGGGTAAATGAAGGGTTAATCGATAAAATGGTGCCTTCTACGTCAGTAATGAAAATGCCTTCTTGGGTGGTTTCATAGACAATAGCCGCACGCTTCAAGCGCTTTTCAGATTTACGTTTTTCGGTAATATCTCGGCCCACACCCACTAAGCCCATCACCTTGCCTTGCTTATCACTAAAAGGCACTTTCAGCATGTCTATCCAATGCTGCTCACCATTATGATAAGTCAGAATTTCTTCAGAAGTCAGCGATTCACCGGATGTAACCACTTGTAAATCTTGTTGCTGACACATAATGGCTTGCTGACGTTCAAAAAATACGTCATCAGTTTGGCCTAAAATAACACTTTCATCGTGACCAGCAAAAACTTCAAATTGGTTATTACAACCTAAGAAACGACTTTGTTTATCTTTAAAGAAAATGAGATCTGGAATAGAGTTAATTAATGCATTAATGAGTGAATCTTGGTGCTCAATGCGCTGTTGCAAAACCCGATCAGAATGATGGTTTAAACAAAACTCTTTGAGGTTTATTGACTCGGCTTTTTCTGGCAAGGCACTTACCAAGGCTCGCTGAACCTCTGACAGGGGCTCATCGATCAGCAGCAGGCTAAAATCTTGCTGCAAGGCTTGGTTGAAATCGTCATCATTATCGACAAAGGTGATATCACAGTGAAGCGTACCGCTCAGCTGCATGACTAAGGACTTTATGAGAGAAGTATTGCGACCAAAATACAACACTTTTTTTGAATCCATTCTTTACACCTATGTTTAATGGCCAGATAAAATGACAATAGGAAATGCCAAAACAGCCTTTATAACAAAAATAAAACCGACACAAGCAAGCTAACATCCTAATCAACTGCTTATGGAAATATGCATTAATATATTCTGACAGGTTATGTTAAGTATCATCCCATAACCGCTTTTTAATAGTTAGTTAATATTGCGTTAATTGCCGGTAAAGTAACCAAGTTTAAATAAAAAAAAGATGCATAGATAAAGAACTGAGATCAAGGTCAAACTTAATTTATCAATAAAATATAAATTTACATTTCAGTGATAAAAATAAAAAAACGCGGCTTAAAGGCCGCGTTTAATTATTTGTTTAAAGTGTAAGCAACTTAGCCAAGATTGACCCGCGCATTACGGAACATACGCATCCACGGGCTGTCCTCGTTCCAATCACTTGGGTGCCAAGAGTTCGCCACCGAGCGGAAAACACGCTCAGGGTGAGGCATCATGATGGTGACACGACCGTCGGTAGTTGTTAAGCCCGTGATACCGTTTGGCGAGCCATTCGGGTTCGCTGGGTATTGCTCTGTTACTTTACCGTAGTTATCAACGTAACGCGCGGCAATAGTGCCAGAGGCTTCAAGGGCTTTCAGCGCAGAGGCATCAGCCACTTCAACGCGGCCTTCACCATGAGAAACAGCGATAGGCATACGCGAGCCTGCCATACCTTGGAAGAACAAGGACGGGTTTTGCTGAATTTCTACTAGGCTAAAGCGAGCTTCAAAACGCTCTGAATTATTACGTACAAAACGCGGCCAATGTTCCGAGCCTGGGATCAACTCTTTGAGGTTAGACAACATCTGACAACCGTTACATACGCCGAGTGCAAAACTATTATTACGCTCAAAGAAGGCTTGGAATTCTTCTCTTGCTCTTGGATTGAACAAAATAGATTTCGCCCAACCTTCACCCGCGCCTAAAACGTCACCATATGAGAAACCACCACAAGCAACTAAACCGGCAAAGTCTTCCAGTTTAACGTCGCCGGCTAAAATATCACTCATGTGAATGTCCGTCGCGGCAAAACCTGCGCGATCAAACGCGGCGGCCATTTCTAAGTGAGAGTTAACGCCTTGCTCACGCAAAATAGCCATTTTCGGCGCAGCGCCTTTAGCAATAAATGGCGCTGCAACATCTTCATTGATGTCGAATGACAGGTTCACGTTTAGACCAGGGTCGTTGGCATCGGCTTTGGCTTCAAATTCTTGTTGCGCGCACTCAGGGTTATCACGAAGCGCCTGCATTTGGTGAGTAGTTTGCGCCCAAATCACACGAAGATCATTGCGAGACTCACTCAGTACATTTACACCATTACGGCTAAAGCTCACTTGGTCATCTTGAGTGAGACCGCCAATAACGTGGCTACAAGCTGCTAAGCCGTGACCTGCTAATACGTTTAGTACTGATTCTTTGTCTGCTGATGCAACTTGAACCACGGCGCCGAGCTCTTCACTGAATAAAGCAGCCAAGTCGTCATTGCCCAACTGGTCAAGCGCTATGCTGACACCCGTGTGGCCAGCAAATGCCATCTCGGCAACAGTCGTAAATAAACCACCGTCAGAACGGTCATGGTAAGCCAGTAGCTTGTTGTCCGCGACCAAAGCTTGAATCGCATTGTAGAAACCTTTTAGCTGCTCAGCGCTGTCTACGTCAGGCACTGTGTCACCAAGCTGTTTGTATACTTGCGCCAAAGAAGATGCGCCAAGACGGTTTTTACCGTTACCCAAGTCAATCAAGATAAGGTCGGTATCACCTTGATCCGTTTTCAATTCAGGTGTGACTGTACTGCGTACATCTGTCACGCGGGCAAAAGCGGTAATAATGAGTGACAGTGGTGAAGTCACTTCTTTGTTTTCACCGTCTTGCTGCCACTTGGTCTTCATTGACATCGAATCTTTACCAACCGGGATCGTGATGTCTAACTCAGGACATAACTCCTCACCGACCGCTTTAACCGCTTCATACAAACCCGCATCTTCGCCAGGGTGACCGGCTGCTGCCATCCAGTTAGCAGACAACTTAAGACGGTTCATTTCGCCAATTTGCGTGGCAGCAATGTTGGTGATTGACTCCGCCACGGCTAAACGGGCAGAAGCGCCAAAATCAAGTAAAGCCACCGGCGTACGCTCGCCAATCGCCATTGCTTCACCTGCGTAGGTATCATAACTTGCAGCTGTCACCGCGCAGTTCGCTACAGGGATTTGCCAAGGGCCAACCATTTGATCGCGAGCCACTAAGCCCGTCACGGTTCTGTCGCCAATGGTGATCAGGAACGTTTTCTCAGCAATGGCAGGTAAACGCAACAGACGGTGCGCAGCTTCTGACAAGCTCACGTCACTTAACTTCAACGCTTCGCCAGCTGCTTTTTGCGATGTTACGTCGCGGTGCATTTTGGGTGCTTTACCTAATAATACGTCCATTGGTAAATCGATTGGCATATTATTGAAATGTTCATCTTCTAACGTTAAATGCAGCGCTTCAGTTGCTTCACCTAATACAGCAAACGGCGCACGTTCACGCTTACAAATAGCTTCAAAAACAGGCATGTTTTCAGGTTTAATCGCCATCACGTAACGCTCTTGTGACTCGTTACACCAAATAGCGTGAGGCGCCATGCCCGGTTCATCATTTGGAATCGCACGTAACTGGAATTTACCGCCACGACCACCATCATCCACTAGCTCAGGCATCGCATTTGATAAACCGCCCGCACCCACATCGTGGATAAACTGAATCGGGTTGTTGTCCCCTAGTTGCCAACATCTGTCGATCACTTCCTGACAACGACGTTCCATTTCAGGGTTTTCACGTTGCACTGACGCAAAGTCCAAATCTTCAGCAGACTGGCCAGAGTCCATTGACGATGCTGCGCCGCCGCCCAAACCGATATTCATCGCTGGGCCACCTAGGACCACAAGTTTAGCGCCAACCGGGATATCATTTTTCTCAACGTGTTCGCCGCGAATATTGCCTAGACCACCAGCCAACATGATAGGCTTGTGGTAACCGCGGATTTCTAAACCGTTGTGGCTATTTACCTGCTCTTCGTAGGTACGGAAGTAACCCAGAATGTTTGGTCGACCAAATTCGTTGTTAAACGCGGCGCCGCCCAAAGGGCCTTCAAGCATAATATCAAGGGCAGAAACAATGCGCCCAGGCTTGCCAAAGTCTGTCTCCCACGGTTGTTCAAAACCAGGAATGCGCAGGTTAGATACGGTAAAACCAACTAACCCCGCTTTTGGCTTAGAACCAACGCCCGTAGCACCTTCATCACGAATTTCACCGCCAGAGCCCGTTGCAGCGCCCGGCCAAGGAGAGATGGCAGTCGGGTGGTTGTGGGTTTCAACTTTCATCAAAATATGAATATCTTCTTGATGATAGTTGTACTCACGGTTCTCAATGCTTGGGAAGAAACGACCGGCTTTAGAGCCCACCATCACCGCGGCGTTATCTTTATAAGCACTTAATACGTACTCACTGTTATTCTCATAAGTATTTTTAATCATTTTAAATAATGATTTAGCTTGCTTACTGCCATCAATGGTCCAGTCTGCATTAAAAATCTTATGACGACAGTGCTCTGAGTTCGCTTGTGCAAACATCATTAATTCAATGTCATTTGGGTTACGGTTTAGCTTGATAAAGTTTTCAACTAAGTAGTCAATTTCATCTTCAGCCAGCGCCAAGCCTAATTCGGTATTAGCTTGCTCAAGCGCTGCACGCCCGCCACTAAGAATGTCTACGCTGGTCATTTTTCCAGGTTGCTCTGCCACAAACAATTTTGCCGCATCTGACATTTCATCAGAAACCGTTTCCATCATGCGATCGTGTAATACGCCGGCAACAGCAGCCAATTGGCTCTGGCTAAGCTCACCTTCGATGTAATAAGCAATACCACGCTCTAAGCGTTTAACATTTTCAAGGCCGGTATTGTGGGCAATGTCAGTCGCTTTTGATGACCAAGGAGAAATAGTACCTGGACGAGGTGTCACTAACACCAATTGGCCTACTGGCTCATGTTCTTGAATGGTTGGACCGTAAGTCAACAATTTAACAAGTACTTGATGTTGTGATTCAGTCAGTTCCGCTGATAAGTCGGCAAAATGCATGTATTCTGCGTAAATGTTACTAACTGGGAGTGATAAGTCCTGACATGCTTTCAGCAGTTGATTAACTCTGAATGCTGATAATGCTGGCGCACCTCGCAAGATTTCCATTAACGTATTCTCACTTAATAAATGGGTGGGTCTATAGATCGCGCGTATTATAGAGAAATTGTTAAAATAACGCCATACAACTTACGTGGTTTCGTTGTGCAATCTCAGCTTTGCAGCCAAACAGATGACTCTATGGTGGGAACCTGATATAAAAGAATGGTCGTAACAAGGATGTCGTGCAGTACTGTGAATAAATATCTCTTGCAGCCAGTCTTATTTTTGTTGTTCGCCATTATGCTATCTGCCTGTGAACCATTGCCTAGCGATACTCACATGCAACAAATCAAACAGCGTGGCGTGCTTCGCGTTGGCACTTTAAACACCCCGGTGAGCTACCTCTATGAAGGAGAGCAATTATCTGGCTTAGATTATGAGCTGGCTATCGCGTTTGCCGAGCGTTTAGACGTCAAACTGGATATGTCACCGGCGCTATCAATCGACGAATTGTTCAAAGAGCTGGATACCGGCAATATCGATCTGATTGCCGCAGGCTTGACCCTTACTCCAGAGCGAGCGAACAAATACCGCAGTGCCCCACCTTTTTACGAAGTCGCGCAAACCTTGGTCTACCGCACCGGCTCTAAAAAGCCACGTAAGTTTGAAGACATCGACGCTCCGGTATTAGTATTAAAATCGTCGGCCCACGAGGAATTTTTAACGCAATTAAAGTCTGAGCACCCTCACCTTAGTTTGCAAGCTATCGACGAAGAAGATCCGGCCGAGTTACTTAAACAAGTAGAAGACAGCGAAGCAAGCTATGCGCTGGTAAACGACGTGGTACTCGCGCGTTCGCAAAGATATTACCCCAACCTCGCAGAAGGCTTTAGCCTTGAAAACAAAGAGCCTGTGGCTTGGTTATTGAAAAAAAACATTGATGATAGCCTCTACGCTGCTTTGATAGAATACATAGGTGAACAGCATCAAGCAGGCGTGGTAGCCAAGTTAGAAGAAAAATACTTTGGCCACATCAAACGCTTTGATTTTGTGGATACCCGCAGTTTCTTACGCGCGGCAGAAAACGTATTGCCTGATTACAAAGCTTTGTTTGAAAAATACCAAACAGAAGAGTTTGACTGGATCTTACTGGCCGCCACCAGCTACCAAGAAAGCCATTGGAAGCCTAACGCCAAAAGCCGCACAGGGGTACGCGGAATGATGATGCTCACCAACAATACCGCCAAAATGATGGGAGTAAAAAACCGAGTAGATGCCGAAGAAAGTGTACGAGGCGGCGCCAAATACCTGACTTATATTCTATCCCGCATACCCGATAGCATCGACGAGGATGAAAAAATTTGGTTTGCCTTAGCTTCTTATAATCTAGGCTTTGGCCACGTAATGGATGCCAGAAGATTAGCGCGCAGTTTAGGTAAAGATCAAGACAACTGGTCTGACGTTAAGGATATTCTACCGCTATTACAACGCAAAAAATGGCACCAAAAAACCCGTTACGGTTATGCCAGAGGTGGCGAAGCAAAACATTACGTCAATAACATTCGCCAATATCAAGAAAGCTTAACCTGGCTGGTGAGAAAACAAGCAAGAGATAAGTTATTCGAACAACAGTTAGCCTTGCACCCTTGGGTTGAGCTGAGTGAATCCTTGACTGCGCCAAATAGCACACTAACCGACGAAACAACAACCGCAGACAAAAAGCCTGTTACTGAGGAAAAACCCTCCGCTGCAAAAGGGAATAAAGAGCCTTCAGCTAGTAAAAAGCCCTCAGCTAGTAAAGAGCCCTCTGCTGGTAAAGAGCCTTCAGCTAGTAAAAAGCCCTCTGCTGGTAAAAAGCCCTCTGCGACTAAAGCTCCTGTGGCAGATGAGAAACCAATTAAAAAGGAGCCCGGCGACAAACAAAGTGATACCGAAGCCTCAGCAACGGTTGAAACACCCGCAAACTCTACCCCTTCAGCTAAAAGCCTAGATACACCAAATTAGCCATAACTATAGTATGGCTACATACGCCACAGTTGCGTCAAAAACAGTGGCCTCAACAACAGTGACTTCAAAAATAGTCCCTTGATAAAAGCACAAGCCAAATGCTATTTAGCAGCATACTGTCAAAGCTATGTTTCGGCTTGCTGCTTGGCAGCCTTTTTGGCGGCCTTGTGCTGGGCCCGGCGCATTTTAAAAAATGCACTAATTTGTTCGCTGCACTGCTGTGCCAATACCCCTGCTGTGATCTCGGCTTGATGATTTAATTGAGGGTGAGCAGCAATGTTAAATACGCTCCCCGCCGCGCCTGTTTTAGCATCGCTGGCACCATATACCAAACGCTTCACTCGGCTATGTACAATTGCACCAGCGCACATGGGGCAAGGCTCTAGCGTGACGTATAAAGTGGCATCAACTAGGCGGTAATTTTCTACCGCGCGCCCTGCTTGAGTAATGGCCATCATTTCAGCATGCCCGGTAGCATTATGATCACAAATAGAGCGGTTATATCCCTCCCCTATAATGCGGTCGTTTAACACTACTACCGCGCCCACAGGTATTTCACCCAGTTGCTGCGCTTTGTCAGCCAAGGCTAACGCGTGTTGCATCCATTTTTCATCTTGTTGCACAAGGTACCCTTTTATTACTCACTGATATCGAATTCGGCAGAATCGTAAAAGCCGTCAAAAATGTCAAATTTAATCTAACTGTCATCACCAAAAGTTCTCAAAAAAACCTAAAGAAAAGTTACAGGCAATTGTTTTTAATACAAAAATAAATTAACACTTTAAATCTTCAGTTTTCCATTAAGCAAGTTTTCAGCCGCCAAAATACAATGCAATCCGTTCCTACTTCTTGATCATTTTGGAGATTTCCTAACATGTACAATGCTGTTAAGCATCTTACCACTGCGGCCATTATTGGTGGCTTGTGTACTCAACTGGCATTCGCAGGCCCGCAACATAATCATAGCCACCAGCCAGCTCCACAGTTCTCAGCATTTCTCTCACAATCACACATTATGAGTGACCAGTTTGTTAACTTAGACGTTCAAGATAGTTTGAGTTTTGAACTGCCTGAGCTGGGCATGGTAACCGCTGTATTAACCTCTCGGGTTGTTCGAGCAGACGGCTCTTTCTCTTGGTTAGGTCAACTGCAAGGTGACGTAACCGGACAAATTGCGCTGGTTGTTAATCAAGCCAGTATCACAGGTCAGGTGATGCTTGACCAAGCGCAATACAGTATTTACAGTCAAGGCCAAGGCTTAGTTGAAATTAAATCGCTGCCTATTTTGAGCTTACCAGAAAGTGACGGTATTCCCGCACCGACCTCACCCTCCTCCCGCGCTCAATTTCAAGTACCAGCCGCCCTAGCAGCAGGCAAAAGCAATATTGATATTCTGGTGGCTTACACCTCAGAAGCAGAAGCTGAAAGTACTACCAGCATTAAAGATGAAATTCAGTTGGCAGTCGATATCACCAACCAAGCATTTAGCAACAGTAATATCGATATTCAATTGAACTTGGTATTCACATACTTAACCGATTACCAAGAAAACCCTGCCACTTGTAATAAGATGAACACCCCATTAACGCAGCTGCGCTTACCAAACGATGGCGTAATGGATAATGTCAGCAGCTACCGTGAAAAATACGGCGCAGATTTGGTGTCTTTATGGCTCAGAGACGGCTGTGGTTATGGTGGTTTAGGCTATGTTATCCCAGCAGACTCTGCCGATGGCGGAGACTGGGCATTTACGACAATGGCGCGTTATTACGGCTTACACCAGTTAGCACTCGCTCATGAAATTGGTCATAATTTATCTGCATCCCACGACCGCGGCGTAGATCCTGAACACCAGGGCTATAATATTGGCTACGTCGATTACAGTAACCGTTTTCGTACCATCATGGCTTACAACCAGTCATGTTTTGATCAAGGGTATAATTGTACTCGTGTGCCACACTTCTCTAACCCAGCAATTGATTACGAATATCTGCCAGGTCAATTTGCCACCACAGGTGTCGCGATTGGCCTTCCAGAGCAAGCCGATAATGCGAGCGCATTTGCGAACACTCGCCACCAAGTAGCGGCTTTTCGCGATAGCAGCGGTTGTAACCCACAACATTTGCAACTATTTAGCCAAGCCCCCCTTTCCTTAGCACAGTACCAAGTTAATGAAACAATGCCATTAGCCGTGACTGTAGAGAGCTGTGGCCAGAAGGTAATTGGCGCCGAAGTCAGCGCTAACATATTTAATGAAACCGTGACTTTATTTGACGATGGCCTGCATCAAGACGGACAAGCAAACGACGGTATTTACGGTGGAGCTTGGCAGGGTAAAACTCACGGCGAGTACCGCATTGAATACCATGCCGTAAAAGGCAGCCAAGTTTCTGCCGCGCGCTCAGTTGCAGTGTCGGTCAACGCTGATTACATCTTAGATATCTCAGCTAAAGCCACGGTCACCGCCAGTAATGAATACAGTGCAACGTACGCTGCGGAAAAAGTGATAGATGGTAACACTGGGACATTTTGGGCAACTCGCAACTCTCTCTCTGAGAGCATCGATCTTAGCTGGTCACAAACCTACCAAATTGAGTCGGTTACGGTTAACTGGGCTAACAAATATTACGTTAATCAATTCCATGTGGAAGCGCTGCAAAATGGCAACTGGCAAAAAGTCAGTGAAGACATTATTGGCGACCCGCAAACTAACTTGGTACCGCTGAACATTACCGCCGATGCGATTCGTTTAGTGTTAACTAAACCGGCAAGCGACTTTTACGGCATTGGTGAAATTACGGTATTTGGCAAAGACCTGAGCGGCGATAACACGGCTCCAAGTATTGAGCTAATTTACCCTCAAACTGGCGTCACTATTCGCGAAGGTAATAACAGCTTAAGCTTGGTTGCCAAAGCGACAGATGTTGAAGAAGGTGATATAAGCCAAAAAATTGTCTGGTCATCCGACTTACAAGGCGAACTGGGACAAGGCGGTCAAGTCAATGGTATTTCATTGACTGCAGGCAGCCATGTTATCACCGCAAGTATTACTGATTTATCGAATTCAACAGATACTGCGTCATTGATCATTAATGTTGAAGGGGCAGCTAATACACCACCTGTACTAGAAATTCTGTCGCCACGCTATAAGGCTTCTCAAACAGCGGGCAGTCAATGGCAATTAAGCGCCGATGCATTTGACCAAGAAGATGGCAATATCAGCCAGCAAGTACAATGGTCATCGGATCGGGACGGTTTACTGGGTACAGGCGCGAATATCAGCGCAGTCTTAAGCGAAGGCAGCCACACTTTAAAAGCCCTTATCACTGACAGTAAAGGCGTGGAGGTATTTAAGTTTACCCAAGTCGTAGTTAAGCCAAACGAAGTACCAAACACCGCGCCAACATTAAATATCATTGCACCGCAAAATAACGTAGCACAAGCAGAAGGCAGCCAATGGTTACTGAGCGTTGATGCATTTGATGCCGAAGACGGCGATATTGGCCCGCAAGTAAAGTGGTCATCAAGCATTGATGGAGCTTTAGGTACCGGCGCTAGTCTGAATATCGTACTGAGCGCTGGTGAGCACGTGCTGCAAGCCAATGTTGCTGATAGCCAAGGTCTTGAGGTAATTGCATCTACCCAAGTTGTGGTCATTGCAAGCCCGAGTCAAAACTCTTGGGAAAAAACCACTGTTTACCGCAAAGGGGATGAAGTCGTTTACCAAGGCCAAACATATCGCGCGAAATGGTACGCACAAGGTGATGTACCGGGTGCCACGCAGTGGGGTCCTTGGCAAGCCTTGTAAGTTAACCACTTGATGACTTTTCAGCAAACGCGCGAAAGTCATCTCGAAATAATAAAAGCCACTCTTACAAGAGTGGCTTTTTTTCTCGCACAAAGCTCAGCAAGCAGCTTGTTCGATAAGACGCTCACCAAGCCATTAAAAATGATCGTTAGCCATCACCCTGACAAAGTAAATTGCGACAGCGTAATCCCTTTGAAACGCTCGAGTGTACTGACTCACATTCACTCGCAATTACCCCTTTGTGAACCGATCTATTACAATTTCGCAGCTACACTGCCACTTGCTGTACAGTTAAAGAAGCCTTACAACGGTTAGTCTTCAAAGCCCCTCTCTATAAAAAAATGTATAAACCATCTCATTGGGTTGAAGCGAAATGCGGTAGATCCTGCGCCCTTAGCTCTGGGAAGGACTCATTGCATTATCAACAAAATTCAGACTCTACTTGCAACAACACCTAGCAAGTTACGAAGCCCTTGAAAATGAGCGCTTAAATGCTCTTTCTAGCAGCAAAGGCAAGCCGGGCGCCTGCATCACCCTTGCCAATACTCCATGTCTGACAACCAGTCAACGGCTTTCACAAGTCCAGCTCAACTGAGTGACCAAATCCTTGAACAAGCACTGAATCTCGGGCCATTGCACAAGATTTTATGAAGCATTGGCAAGCTCAATTGTATGCTGATAAACGTCAGCATACAGCAGCGGCGAGATCTACATTGCATTGCCAATACTGAAATAAACTAAACAAGAAACTGACTTAATGAATACTTTACAGTGTGCAGAAAGGAGATGTTACCCAAGAACGGCTTGATGGGGTTAAGTCTTTAGGTTAAAAACAAAAAAAGTCCGCAGCTACGCGGACTTAAGTGTAGTTTATTGCCTGTTAGTGCCAGCGCTTGCTAAACGGAGGATTATTCCCACTCAATCGTCGCAGGTGGTTTGCCTGAAACATCGTACACAACCCTTGAGATGCCATCAATTTCGTTAATGATGCGGTTAGATACATGGCCGATTAACTCATATGGCAGGTGTGACCAACGCGCCGTCATAAAATCGATAGTTTCAACACAACGCAGTGATACCACCCAATCGTACTTACGACAATCGCCCATTACGCCTACCGAACGCACAGGTAAGAAAACCACGAAGGCTTGGCTTACTTTATGGTATAGGTCAGCTTTATGCAGCTCTTCGATAAAGATAGCATCGGCGCGGCGAAGTAAGTCACAGTATTCTTTTTTCACTTCACCTAGAACGCGCACACCCAAACCAGGACCAGGGAATGGATGACGATACAGCATGTCATATGGCAGGCCAAGCTCTAGGCCAATCTTGCGCACTTCATCTTTAAATAGCTCACGCAAAGGTTCAACCAAGCCCATTTCCATGTCATCAGGCAAACCGCCTACGTTATGGTGTGACTTGATTACATGTGCCTTGCCAGTTTTAGAGGCTGCAGATTCAATAACATCAGGGTAAATGGTACCTTGCGCTAACCACTTTGCGCTTGATAGTTTCTTCGACTCTTCATCAAAGATATCAACAAAAACATGGCCAATCGTTTTACGCTTTTGTTCAGGATCACTTTGCCCAGCCATCGCATCAAGGAAACGATTTTCGGCATCAACATGCACAATGTTCAAACCAAAGTGGTCACCGAACATCTCCATGACTTGCTGACCTTCGTTCAAACGTAATAAACCGTTATCGACAAACACACAGGTCAGTTTATCACCAATAGCACGTTGAATAAGCATGGCTACAACCGATGAATCAACGCCACCAGACAAACCGAGAATAACCTCGTCGTCACCGACTTGCTCTTTAATGCGAGCAACAGCATCTTCAATAATTGACGCTGACGTCCACAACGCGTCACAACCACAAATGTCTTTTACAAAGTGAGACAGCATGCGCTCACCTTGACGAGTATGAGTTACTTCTGGGTGAAACTGTACGCCGTAGAATTTCTTCTCTTCATTAGCCATTGCCGCAAATTGACAAGTCGCCGTGTTAGCAACCGTAACAAAGCCTTCGGGGATTTGTGATACTTTGTCACCGTGGCTCATCCACACGTCGAGCAAAGGTTTACCATCTGCAGACACTGCGTCTTCAATTGCTTGGAATAATTGCGATTGAGTTTGTACCTCAACTTGGGCGTAACCAAATTCGCCTTCGCCTTCGCCCTTGATGACTTCGCCACCCAATTGTTTCGACATGGTTTGCATGCCGTAACAAATACCCAATACAGGTACACCGGCATTAAACACATATTCAGGAGCACGTGGCGAGCCTTCAGCAGTCACACTTTCTGGGCCGCCCGCAAGGATAATACCGTTAGGGTTAAACTCTTTGATGTCAGCTTCTTCGACATCCCAGCTCCAAAGTTCACAGTAAACGCCAATTTCACGAATTCGACGCGCAATTAACTGAGTATATTGAGAGCCAAAGTCCAAAATAAGAATACGATGATCGTGGATGTTTTTAGTCATATTTCCTGCAACTCCAGGCAAAAAAGATTTCATTAAAAATGACAAAGACGGCCAGTTGGCCGCCTTGGTCTAATTATTCGTCAGCTTAGCCGCCACTGCGATAGTTTGGCGCTTCTTTACTGATGGTTACATCGTGCACGTGGCTCTCGCCCATACCTGCACTGGTGATTTTGACAAATTGTGGCTTAGTGCGCATTTCATCAATGGTAGCACTGCCGGTTAAGCCCATCGAAGAGCGTAAGCCACCCATTTGCTGGTGCACAATTTCTTTTAGGCGACCTTTGTAAGGTACACGGCCTTCAATGCCTTCTGGTACTAGCTTGTCTGCCGCGTTATCTGATTGGAAGTAACGGTCTGATGAACCTTTAGACATGGCACCCAAAGAGCCCATGCCGCGGTAAGACTTAAATGAACGACCTTGGTATAAAATTACTTCACCAGGCGCTTCTTCAGTACCGGCAAACATCGAGCCCATCATGACGCAGCTTGCGCCAGCAACTATGGCCTTGGCGATATCACCAGAGAAACGAATGCCGCCATCTGCAATCACAGGAATACCTGTACCTTCTAGGGCGTCAACCGCGTCAGAGATAGCCGTGATTTGTGGTACACCACAACCGGTTACGATACGAGTAGTACAAATTGAACCCGGGCCAATACCTACTTTTACTGCGTCCACACCAGCAGCGACAAGGGCTTTAGCACCTTCACCGGTTGCTACGTTACCGCCAATAATTTGTAAATCTGGGTAAGCTTCACGGGTCTCACGAATACGTTGCAGTACGCCTTCAGAGTGACCATGTGAAGAGTCAATCAATAGCACGTCTACACCTGCAGCAACAAGTGCAGCAATACGCTCTTCATTGCCAGCGCCAGCACCGACTGCAGCGCCTACACGAAGACGACCCAGCTCATCTTTACAAGCGTGCGGTTTACGCTCCGCTTTTTGGAAATCTTTTACCGTAATCATGCCTTGCAGCTTAAACTTATCGTTCACTACCAGTACTTTTTCAATACGGTTATCGTGCATCAGTTTTAATACTTCTTCACGTGGGGTATCTGCTTTTACTGTGACTAAGCGATCTTTTTTAGTCATAACTGCTGACACAGGAATAGAAAGATCTTCTTCAAAACGCACGTCACGGCTAGTCACAATACCAACAACGTCATCGCCTTCAACCACAGGGTAACCGGCAAAGCCATGTTGCTCGGTCAACGTTTGAATTTCACGCAATGTCATTTCAGGAGAAACAGTAATAGGATTTGCCACTACACCGCTTTCATAGATTTTAACCAAACGCACTTGCTCAGCTTGTGCTTCGATTGACATATTCTTATGAATAAAACCAATGCCGCCCTCTTGCGCCAATGCAATGGCGAAGCGCGCTTCAGTTACAGTATCCATTGCCGCAGAGACAACTGGAATGTTCATGGTAATTTTACGGGTAAGACGAGTAGACAGGTTAGCCGTATTAGGTAGAACCTGTGAGTGAGCCGGTACCAATAGTACGTCATCAAAGGTTAAAGCTTCTTTCGCGATTCTCAGCATTGCAATATCTCAACAAAGGTGGTTGGGAGTAGAATATTGCGACTGGATTATATGGCTTTGTGCGCTATTTCACAAATATAATTTGCAACTATTTTAATACTCATATTTGCATCGTGGCGTCAAATGCTATCATAGCCGTTTTTCTTGCTACAAGGTTTGCCATGAACAGCGTTTATTCCGTTAGCCACCTTAACCGTGCAGTGAAACAGTTATTAGAATCTGGTCTAGGTACGGTGTGGCTCAGCGGTGAAATTTCTAACCTGGCCATGGCAGCTTCTGGTCATTGGTACCTCACCTTAAAAGACAGCCAAGCACAAGTAAAAGCAGCAATGTTTCGCGGGGCTAATCGAAAAGTCAGCTTTAAGCCGGCGAACGGGATGCAGGTACTGGTTCGAGCTAAACTAAGCTTGTACGAGCCTCGTGGCGACTATCAACTGATAATCGAGTCGATGGCTCCTGAAGGTGATGGCCTTCTGCAGCAAGAGTTTGAACAATTAAAAATGCGCCTCGCGGCTGAAGGCCTGTTTGCCAATCAACACAAACAAACATTACCTTCCATGCCAAAAAGCGTCGGCATTATTACTTCGGCTACTGGCGCGGCCTTGCACGATATCGTGTCAGTATTAAAGCGCCGTAACCCCGCATTAAGCATTATCGTTTACCCAAGCCAAGTACAAGGTAAAGCGGCTACACAAAGCTTGGTACAAGCATTAACCTTAGCCAATACTCGCAACGAAGTAGACGTGTTGGTGTTTGGCCGCGGCGGCGGATCCTTAGAAGACTTATGGTGCTTTAACGAGGCCGACGTTGCACGGGCTATTTTCAATAGCCGTATCCCTATCATTAGCGCCGTTGGCCATGAAGTAGATGTGACCATCAGTGACTTTGTCGCCGATGTAAGGGCCGCTACGCCTTCTGCGGCAGCAGAGATTCTCAGCCAAAGTGCTGAGCAATGGCAGCAGCAAATCCGCACTCTTGAAAATCAACTCGTTGCCACTTTGCAGCTGCGCTTAAGTAAGCACAAACAAACTTTACTTCATCTTGAACAAAAGATGCAGCAATACTCGCCGCAAACGCAATTACAGATGCAATCTCAACGCTGCGATGAGCTGACAATGCGATTGCATCAAAGTATGCAACGACAATTAACTCAAGGAGATAAACGATTGGCCATGGCTGAAGCAAAGCTTAAACAATTTAGTCCGCAGCAAACTTTGCAACAATACCGTTTACGCCATCAACAAGCTAAGCAGCGCCTTAGCCAAGCGATGCAAGTATTATTAAGCCAAAAACAATCACAACAACACCAACAAATGCAGCAACTCAACACAGTGAGTCCACTCGCCACGCTTAGCCGAGGCTACTCAATTTCATCGGATAAGCAGGGCAAGTTAATTCGCAGTACAGCCCAGGTCAACTCAGGTGAGCGCATCACCACTCAAGTGACAGATGGGATTATTACCTCAGAGGTCGTGTCGAAGAAACTTACCAAATAAACTATTGTGATAACCAACGCCAAGAATGAAACATGGCCGCTTGGCCATAGTATTTTTGCTGTTGGTCGTACAAATTCCACACTTTAGCTTGTTCAATATAAAACCGTTTGCCACTGGCAGAAATACGGACACCAGTGTAATTATCTATGTACCCATCCTCACTCACCTGTGCTAATAGCTGATTACGCTCTGCTTGCGTCACGGCTTGTGCAGAATAGCGAGAAGGAAGCTGGGTAAAGCTTGCTAAGTCCATTTCAAACAAACTAAGGGCCGTGGTATTCGCAAAATTAAATACAGGATCGGCCTGCGTGCCATGGGAGACTAATGCAAAATCTGCCTGCTGTAAGGCTTGCAATAAATCAGCAGATGCAATGGGTTTTGCAATCAAAGGGGCCCCAAAACAACGCTCAAAGTTCTGTTGTAAAATCAGCGCATGTTGCGCTGCAAAGCTGAGTGTTTGTCTTGCTGGCATGATTATCCCTTTATTTTGACTTTATATTGACCTTAGATACAACCGTAATTCAGCCGGAAAATACCTCTATTCTCCACTGAGCCAAATAAAACAAAACAGTATTTGATAAATAAAAGCGGTTGCAGAAATGACAAGGCGTGAACTTGTAAAAACGCTGCCTGTCATCAAGGCAGCGTAAAGGTATTGAGAAGGGCTTATTGCGGCGTCAGCCGGTAATCCGCGCTGGATTTAGATTTCATTTCATTACATTGATTGCAAAAGAAATCTACAGCACCGCAGGCCTTTAACAGCTCAAGGCGGTCACCACACTGATCACAGTGTACCTGTGCTTGATAACCTTGTTCACAAGCAGCGCATTGATAAACAAACTTACCTTGATACGTCATAATTTGCTGACAACTGGGACAAGCTAATTCTTTCATTGCGCTCTCCTGTTTAACTCTTTTTATGGAATTTCATTAAACGCTTACGTTTGCGCTCTTGCGATGCCGTCAGCTTATTTTTCCTTCCAGCAAAAGGGTTGTCACCTTCTTTAAACTCAACGCGAATCGGCGTCCCCATAATATCTAATGACTTTCTAAAGTAGTTCATTAGATAACGCTTGTAAGAATCAGGCAACGAAGACACTTGGTTACCGTGCACAATGATACGCGGCGGGTTATAACCACCAGCATGAGCATAACGCAACTTAACCCGTCGTCCCCGAACTAAAGGCGGTTGATGATCGTCTGCAGCCATTTGCATAATACGCGTCAGCATAGACGTCGAAACTCGCTTAGTGGCTGAACGGTAGGCTTCTTGAACAGACTCAAACAAGTGCCCTACACCAGTGCCATGCAACGCAGAAATAAAGTGCACTCGAGCAAAGTCAATAAAACCGAGGCGGCGGTCTAATTCACTTTTCACACGTTCTTTAATCTCAGAGTCTAGGCCATCCCACTTATTAATTACCACCACCAAAGAACGTCCAGCGTTAAGCGTAAAGCCTAATAAGCTCAAGTCTTGATCCGAAATATTCTCTCTGGCATCAATCACCAGCATCACAACGTTGGCGTCTTCAATCGCTTTTAAGGTCTTAATCACCGAGAATTTTTCGACAGTTTCATAAACTTTTTTACGCCTTCTTACCCCTGCGGTATCAATCAGCACGTACTCTTGCTCATCTCGCTCCATTGGAATGTAAATACTATCTCGCGTAGTACCAGGTGCATCAAATACCAAAACCCGTTCTTCACCAAGGATACGGTTAGTCAGTGTCGACTTACCCACGTTTGGCCGACCAATAATGGCCAGCTTAATCGGCATATCAGCAAACGCTTGCGCTTCTTGCTCAGCTTCTTCGTCAGTTAAAGCCTCGAATTCTTCAGGCTCATTACTCAATGCATCTTCAAGGCCTTCAAGCTCGTCTTCATCGCGTTCTATTTCAAAGCCATCCAGTGCCTTTTCAATCAAACTACGCACACCTTTACCGTGGGCGGCAGCAATTTGGTAAACTTCGCCTAAAGCTAAGGCGTAGAACTCACCCGTTGCGGAATCAGCATCAATACCGTCAGTTTTATTAGCAACCAAGAATACCTTCTTCTCTTGTTTGCGCAGGTGCATAGCGATCGCTTCGTCTGCAACGGTCAAACCGGCTCTTGCGTCAACTAAGAAAAATACGGCATCAGCCTCTTCAATCGCTTGCAACGATTGTCCGGCCATCAGCGCGTCAATGCCTTCTTCATCACCTGTAATACCGCCAGTATCGACCACAATAAACTCATGGTCTGCAACATTAGCCTGGCCGTATTTGCGATCCCGCGTTAAGCCAGGAAAGTTAGCAACTAATGCATCACGAGTACGAGTAAGACGGTTGAACAAGGTTGATTTGCCGACATTTGGACGGCCAACCAAGGCGAGTACAGGTAACATTTGATAGATCCTATAAAATAACAATAGCCCCTCAAGAGGGGCTATCTAAAAACTGACTTGCTGCTATCGAGCAGCAGACTACTAATGCGTTACGGCTTTTTAAGCGCGAATATCTTACCGCTGCGAGTTTGTAAGATGATTTTATCATCTACAATTATCGGCGCGCTGTATAAACCTTTGCTGTCTAGCTCTTGTTGAGCGACAAACTCTCCGTCCCAATTTAGCCAATGCAAATAGCCTTCGCTGTCACCCACCATTATATATGAGCCTGCGACAACAGGAGAAGTGAGCACACGGTATTCTAATTGGGTATTACTCCAAACTTCAGAGCCGCTTCGACGATCAATCGCGTATAAATGATCTTTTTCATCACTGACAAACAAGACAAAGCCGGCCACATCCATTGAGTTATACGCCGAGTATTTGCGTTTCCACAAGGTCTGGCCATCGCTTAAGTTTATCGCCATTAACTCGCCGTTATAAGCAATAACATAAACGGCTTGGTTTATAACGATAGGCTTAGCGTCAACATCAACGATACGATCAAGCTCGGTAGCCCCTTTCGGACTCGCGATAGCACGCTCCCAAATAGGTACGCCATTATTGACAAATGCCGCGGCTAACTTACCGTCAGCACGACCATAAATGACTGCGCCGCCAACTTCCACGGGCTCGGAAGAACTGCGTAAGGTTAATGCCGGTTGTGATAAAGGCACAGCCCATAAGTATTCACCGGAATACTCATCAAACGCGTAGACGTCGCCACGGCTGGTGTGCACGATGACTTTGCTGTCAACCACGAGCGGTTTAGCAATCACTTCACCTTTAGGGTCTGCTACCCAGCGCACTTCACCCGTGTCATAGTCAAGGGCAAATACTTGGGCATTTTCCGTGCCAAGGTAAATGGCATCGTACCCTGCCGCAATCGCGCCTGAGATTCGAGGGCCACGATTTAGCGCATTTGACTCGTGCTTGCTTAAATCCACTTGCCAGCGCTGCTTGCCGGTTTCTAGGTCAAACGATTTGACCAAACCGTCACGGTCAGCTGCGTATAAATAACCATCGATCACAGCAGGTTGCAGCTGCGAGTAATAGTCCTCAACGCCATTACCAACACTGGCTTGCCATAAGATCTCTGGCTGGTAGCTTTGCGTGATAGACGGAAGCTCCGCCATGACTACCGCATCTTCTTCGCTATCGAATAAAGAACAGCCTTGCAACATAGTTGCAGCAATAATGCCCAGGCCAATCTTTTTCAACCAATTATCCATTTAATGCCTCATCAGCCGACGCTGGCGCTGCCAAATCGTCTAACTTTATTTGTAATGCGGGGTTATTTACCGCGCCACCCGCTGCAACCGCGGCTTGGTATGCTGAACGCGCTTGCTCTGCATTGCCTTGCAACATGTAAATATCACCTTTAACTTCAGACGCTTTAGCCTGAAATGCTTCTGATTTAATTTCAGCCAAGGTCGCAATAGCGGCATCGTATTCGGTCAATTGAGACTGTACCCGCGCTAAACGCAAGTTGACCGTTGCCAGTAAAATGTCGCTGGCTTTATTTTGCTTTATCCACTGTAGCTGCTGCTCGGCTTGTTTAAACTCACCCGCTTCTACTGCGGATTTAGCCAGCATCATCGCGGCAAGTGCTGCGTAGTTATTGTCTTTATTGGCATCAATAAACGCTTGCGTTTCAGTTGCCGCATCAAGCCCTTTGACCGCTAGCTCGTCCATTGTTTGAGTATAAGCGGCAGAAGCCACTTCTTGGGCTTCAATTTTAGCATCATTGTAATAACGCCAGCCCCATAGGCCACCTAAACCAACGACAGCACCAAAAATGACCGCTGTGCCATTTTCTTTCCACCAATTCTTTATCGCTTCTACTTGTTGCTCTTCCGTTTCGTATTGCACTTGCCTTACCCCTTAATGCGTTAACATGTTAGTGATGTGGGTACTTACCTCAGCCATCGCTACCGTTTGTTGTTCGTTCTTCCCTGTCAAATCTTTAATGGTGACTTGCTTTTGTTCAAGCTCTGACTCACCTAAAATCAACGCTAAACGAGCACCTGACTTGTCTGCTCGTTTCATCTGTTTCTTAAAGTTCCCGCCGCCACAGTGGTTCATTACTTTTAGCTCAGGTAACTGGTTGCGGACTTGCTCGGCCAATAACATACCCTGAATGTCGGTTCCGGCGCCAACTAAAACCGTATAAATATCTACTTCAGCGGCAATATCTTGATTAAGTTCAAGCTCTTCAAGCATCAATACTAAGCGCTCCATGCCCATAGCAAAGCCTACGCCAGGAGTGGCTTTGCCACCAAGCTGTTCAACCAGGCCATCATAGCGCCCGCCGGCACATACAGTACCTTGCGCACCTAAGCTTTCAGTGACCCATTCAAACACGGTGCGATTGTAGTAATCAAGTCCACGCACTAAACGCTCATTCACCACGTATTGAATACCCGCGGCATCAAGCAAAGCTTTTAGTTGTGCAAAATGTGTCACCGATTCTTCGTCTAAATAATCAGACAATTTTGGCGCATCAACTAAAATGGCTTGTACATCAGGGTTCTTTGAGTCCAATACCCGCATCGGGTTGGTATGCATGCGTCGCTTGCTGTCTTCATCAAGGCTCGCTTCATGTTGCGTTAAAAACTCAACCAAAGCATCACGATACACCGCACGAGCTTCGTTTGAGCCCAGCGAATTCAACTGTAATTCCACGTGTTTATCTATGCCAAGCTCTCGCCATAACCGTGCTGTCAGCAAGATGACCTCAGCATCAATGTCAGCGCTCGCCATGCCAAATACTTCCACTCCGAACTGGTGAAACTGACGGTAGCGGCCTTTTTGAGGGCGTTCATGACGAAACATCGGCCCCATGTACCACATTCGGCGTTCTTGGTTATAGAGCAAACCGTGCTCATTTCCGGCACGAACACATGATGCGGTGCCCTCTGGTCGCAGCGTCAAACTGTCGCCACCGTCATCAAAGGTGTACATTTCTTTTTCAACGATATCGGTAACATCACCGATCGAGCGCTTGAACAAATCGGTGCTTTCTACGATTGGCATTCTAATTTCAGAGTAACCGTAACTGCTCACAACCTGCTTTAGGTGGTTCTCTAATTTTTGCCAAATGGGAGTTTGTTCAGGTAGGCAATCATTCATGCCTCTAATTGCTTGGATCTTTTTAGCCACTGGGTGTTCCGATTTCTGTCTGTGCCACAATTGACGGGCATTATATGAATTTTTCAAAGCCAGGTAAAACCTGGCTCTTTTATATTTTGCTAGGTATTTTTAATACTTATCTTTTGCTTCGGATCCACCGTTGCGACCCGAGCGCGAATTTTAGCTTCCAATGAGTCAACTAAATCGTCATTCTCAAAGCGCTCTTTTTGCCTGACGCCATCCTCATAAAAGCCGCTACGGTTATTACCACCTGTTATGCCAAGGTCTGAGATTAACGCTTCACCTGGGCCGTTTACGACGCAACCTATAATGGACACATCTAACGGCACAGCAATATCTTCAAGGCGTTGCTCCAATTCGTTTACCGTGTTAATCACATCAAACTCTTGACGCGAGCAACTTGGACAAGCAATAAAGTTAATGCCGCGACTACGAATGCGCAATGATTTAAGAATATCAAAACCGACTTTGATTTCCTCAACGGGATCTGCTGCTAACGAAATACGTAAGGTATCCCCGATACCTTCAGAAAGTAACATGCCAAGCCCCACTGCAGATTTTACCGCACCACTGCGAAAACCACCGGCTTCAGTAATGCCTAAATGCAGCGGCTGTTCAATTTCTTTAGCGAGCAAGCGATAAGCGCCAACTGCTAAAAAAACATCTGAGGCTTTTACACTGACCTTAAACTGATCGAAGTTTAAACGGTCAAGAATATCTACGTGGCGCATGGCTGATTCAAGTAACGCTTCTGCCGTAGGCTCGCCGAACTTTTCTTGGATATCTTTTTCTAGCGACCCGCCATTAACACCGATTCGAATCGGGATATTTTTATCTTTTGCGCAGTCAACGACCGCTCGAACACGGTCTTCACGGCCAATGTTGCCAGGGTTAATTCGCAAGCAATCAACACCATACTCCGCCACTTTTAAAGCAATGCGATAATCAAAGTGGATGTCGGCAACCAAAGGCACATCGACTTGCTGCTTGATTTGCTTAAATGCTTCAGCAGCGTCCATAGTCGGCACAGATACACGAACAATATCGGCTCCTACATCTTCTAGCGCTTTAATTTGCGCAACGGTAGCGGCAACATCAGTCGTACGGGTATTGGTCATCGATTGCACTGAAATTGGCGCGTCTCCGCCAACAGGCACATTGCCCACCATAATTTGCTTACTTTTTCGGCGAACGATTGGGTTTGCGTTGTGCATAATAAAACTACTTATTCTGGCAATTGAAAACGTGCGATTTTACCAGCTTGGAACTGACTCATATCGAACTGGGTATTGTTATAACTGATGGTGATGGCTTGTGGTGCGCCTATGATAAATTTAAGCGGATGCGTGCCTGTAACGGTGAGTTTATCACCGCCTTTTTTCACACCAATTGCCAGCTCTTTGCCCTCTGCATCGGTGACTTTTATCCAGCAATCATTACTAAAACTTAACTCGGCGCTTAACTCATTACTGGCGACAATCGGTTCTGCAGTCCCTTGCGCTTCTGTGGTAGAGGCAGTAGATTCCGGCTCGTCATTTGATGTTGTTTGTACTGTCTCAGGAGTGGATTGTGCTGCTTCCTCTGTCACTTGGGTTTCCTCAGCAACAGACGATTCAATATCTTGACCTTGCGGGGCAACATTTTCCAACTGTGCGTCTGTTTCTTCCATCACTTGCGAGACTGGCTCAAACACTTCTTCGATTGGGGCCGCAACCGCAGGGGTGATTAATAACTCTTCGCTGACCAGTTGTTCTGACGTGGCAGGCTCTGTGGTGGGCTTTTGCAGCCACCACCATACCAGTGCGGCTACAATACTGATGCCAACGGCATAGCTTACCCAAGTTAATCGAGTATTTTGAGCTTCTTGTTGCGTGCGCTGAGAAAAGCTCTGCATGTTGGCATATTTCGCTTCACCTAAGCCAAGTGCTTTAAAAGCATCAAGTACATCAAACTCCGATACCCCAACAATACGAGCGTAAGCTTTTAAGTACCCTTTGATGAAAGCAGTGGGCACTTTAGGGTCGTAGTCATCCGTTTCAATATCATGAATGTTATGGGCACGTAAGTTCAACCTTGAAGCAATGTCTTCTTGGCTAAGGTTTAGTGCTTCACGAGCCTCTTTTAGCAGTTGTCCTGGACCTGCAACTGAGATCGGCTCTGAGTGTTCAATATCGTTGTGATCAGTATTCATTATTTAAGTATTTTTGCGATTCTTTAGAATTAGGAAATTTTTTGACTAAACGTCTGCCAAACGATTTGACCGCAGTTTCTCGGTTTTGTGCCGACTCAAGGCTGATCCATGTCCATAAACTGTGAGCTGTATCTGAAGATAGCTGTTGATACTTCAATAAGTAAGCTCGTGCACCATCATAGTCTTGCTGTTCTACAGCAATAGCAGCCATTTCAACCAAAGAGAGCGGCTTTTGAGGATTGTGAGACAAAGCACTATTAAAGTACTCTTTCGCTTTTTCTAGTTCTCCTGCCTTACGGGCACATAAACCGGCATTTTCGTATGTGTCATCAACGCGTATGTAGGATTTTTGCTTTACCGCATTCTTAAATTGTTTTTCAGCTTCTTCAAACTTTTCTTGGCGACATAAGAAGGTACCGTAGTTATTCATCGTGTCTGCGTTACTTCGATCGTATGACAGCGCTTTTTTATAGGCATCTTCTGCCTGGAGAGGCTCATTAACTACTTCATAGTAGTAAGCTAAAGTACGGTGAATTTCAGGATTTCTTGGATCGTATTCAAGTGCTTTTTCAAGATTAAATTTAGCCTGTTGAGTATTGCCTTGTTTCAAATACTCAATGCCTAACGACATACGAGTTTTAGCTGCAGACTCAAGATTCGGTGAAGCTTCTACTCGTTTACCATCAATGGTTGTCTCACTGACACAAGCGCTTAAGCTCAACACAGCACTAGCAACTAATAAGAATTTTTTCATTATTCAACATCTAATTAGGTTATTTAGTCATTGTGACCGAAATTGCTTCGCCTTGCATCCGTTTTTTAGCGGTTCTTTTTGTTCGGTCAATAACATCACCGACTAATTGACCACATGCAGCATCGATGTCATCACCGCGAGTTTTCCTCACCGTCACCGTGTAACCGTATTCTTGTAACACCTTATTAAAACGATCTACCCGGCTATTACTTGGTTTCGCGTAGTCTGAATTAGGAAAAGGGTTAAACGGGATCAAGTTTATTTTACTCGGCGTATCTTTTAATAAGTGGGCCAACTCATGGGCTTGTTCCATGCTGTCGTTATAATGGTCAAGCAACACATACTCTACTGTTACTTTTCCGCGATTCGCTTTTGACTTAGCGATATAACGCTTTACCCCTTGTAGAAAATCATGGATATCGTATTTATCATTGATTGGCATCATTTCCGAACGCAGTTGATCATTGGGTGCATGAAGTGAAATAGCCAGCGCCACATCCACTTTAT
Source organism: Motilimonas pumila (assembly GCF_003596335.1). Lineage (GTDB taxonomy): Bacteria > Pseudomonadota > Gammaproteobacteria > Enterobacterales > CBDFNC01 > Motilimonas > Motilimonas pumila. Next base: position 14,883 of record NZ_QZCH01000026.1, on the reverse strand, counting down.
CGCCTAACACGTCTAACGCAGGCACCACGCCAGAAGTCGAAACGGTGACCCGGCGTTTAGAAAGCGCAAAACCTAAATCATCGAGCATTAGCTCTAATGCAGGCACTAAGTTTTTCATGTTCAATAACGGTTCACCCATGCCCATCATTACCACATTGGTAATCGGACGCACGCCATTATCTTTGACGGGACCAATAATCTGCGCCGCACGCCATACTTGACCAATAATCTCAGAAACCGTCAAATTACGGTTAAAGCCTTGTTGTGCCGTTGAACAAAACTTACACTCTAACGCGCACCCTACTTGAGAAGAAACGCATAAAGTGGCACGATCACCGTCTGGTATGTAAACAGTTTCCACGTCTTGGTTACCCACACGCATCGCCCATTTAATCGTGCCGTCATTACTGCGTTGCTCAACGGATACTTCAGGCGCTTTAATTTCAGCAATTTGCTTTAATTTTTCGCGCATTTTTTTATTGAGATTGGTCATCTCATCAAAGTCATCACAACAATAGTGATAAATCCACTTCATCACTTGATCAGCGCGAAATGGCTTTTCACCGATATCGGCAAAAAATTGACGTAACCCTTCACGGTTTAAATCAAGTAAATTGGTTTTTTGATCACTCATAACAGCTCGCTTGGTAAACAGCAAAAAAACGGTGGCGAATTATACAAAGTTTAGCGGGGATTAGCCAGAGAGGAAAAGCGCTATTGCTAGCGCTTTAAAGGGATTATCGTGCACACACTTCGTCAGGAGTGAAGAAATAATTGATTTCACGACTCGCTGACTCAGGGCTGTCTGAACCATGAACGCAGTTTTCACGCACTGAAGAAGCGAAATCCGCACGAATAGTGCCAGGCGCGGCTTCTTCAAAATTGGTTTTACCCATGATTTCACGGTTTTTCGCAATGGCGTTTTCACCTTCAAGGACTTGCACCATGATAGGGCCAGAAGTCATAAACTTCACTAGCGGTTCATAAAACTCGCGGCCTTCATGCTCAGCGTAAAAGCCTTCTGCTTTTGCTTGGTCTAAATGCAGCATCTTAGCCGCAACGACTTTTAAACCGGCCGCTTCAAAACGTTGATAAATGGTGCCGATCAGATCACGACGCACGGCATCCGGTTTAACGATGGAAAAAGTTCTTTCTACAACCATGTAAAATCATCCTAATTAAAAAATCGCAATGGCAGTGATATACAACCATTGAAATCAACACGTTATACAAAAGGCATATTACCTATCAAGCTTCGCCGGCTATCTTACCCCGTTAACATGACATTTTCTTGTTTAAATATGGCTTTTATTATTTCAATAGTAAGCCAACTCAATAAAGCGCAAATTTTAATCAATTACAGTCATTTCATTAAGCCTGCGGACAATGTAAGTTGAAAAGCGGCTAAAACCGACTAATCATTAAGTAATGTGCTAATTGGAGTGAGCATTATGGACGATGATATTTTGATCATTAATGACGATGTTCTTCAGCTCGTTGAACAACTGCCCGGCTGGCGCATCATGATAGTTGATGATGAAGAAGAAGTGCATCGTATCACCGAGCTCACCTTGAAGCAGTTTCAGTTTGATAACAAATCTTTAGAGTTTTTGCATGCTTACTCCGGCGAGCAAGCAAGGGAAATGTTGCTAAAAGAGCCTAATATTGCGCTGGTTTTGTTAGACGTGGTGATGGAAACCGATGATGCCGGCTTGGCTATGGTGAAGTATATTCGCCAGCAGCTCAACAACAAGTGCATTCGTATCGTGCTACGCACAGGTCAGCCCGGTCATGCCCCTGAAGATGACGTAGTTGAGCAGTACGACATTAATGATTACAAATCTAAAACCGAGTTAACGTCTCAGAAATTACGCACCCTGCTTCGCTCTAGCCTGCGATCGTACCGCGATATTTGTAACTTAGAGCGCAATAAATTAGGACTAGAAAAAGTTATTCAGGCGTCCAAAGGCATATTTGAGCAAGGTGCGTTAGACAGCTTCATTGAAGGAACCTCTGAGCAGTTAGCAGCTATCTTAGAGCTGGGTGATATCGCTATTTACCAGTTAAATTATTTAGCAGATGATCCGACTCCCTTGCTTACCACTTTTGCCAAAGCCCGCCATAAATCTAAAACCCTAGCGATCTCGGAATTAACAGCGCAGTCCCAATTGGCCCTTAACCAAGCGATTACTGCTCAGTCAAACCAATACCTTGACGGTGAAGTTGTCATTTTTGCAAAAAACAGCCGTCACAATGTTTTGTTCCATGTCAAAGGCACCCAAGTGCTATCGGATATTGATATCCACTTACTCAATTTGTTTACTGAAAATATCAACGTAGCGTTAGAAAACATTCGTTTAAATGAAGTCATTGCCGATAATCATAGAGAAATTATGTATCGACTCGGGGAAGTGGTCGAAACTCGCTCAAAAGAGTCCGGCTCCCATGTCAAACGCGTGGCACATTATACGGCGCTGTTAGCAAGGCTGTCGGGGTTAGATCTTGAGAGTATCGAAAACCTGAAACAAGCGTCGGCTTTGCACGACATAGGTAAGGTTGCCATACCGGATGCGATTTTAAACAAGCCGGGTAAACTCGACCAAGGGGAATGGCGAACCATGCAGCAACACGCCCAAGTTGGCCACGATATGCTCGTAGACTCTGATATTCCCTTGTTGCAAGTAGGCGCTCTTATTTCTAAGTACCACCATGAAAAGTGGGATGGTACGGGCTACCCTGATGGCCTAGCGGGTGAAACGATTCCTTTAGCTGGGCGCATTACAGCGTTAGCAGATGTGTTTGATGCTCTCAGTACCAAGCGCTGCTACAAAGAAGCGTGGAAGATTGAGCAGGTCATGGAGTTAATAGAGCAAGAATCTGGACGCCATTTTGATCCCAGTCTAGTAGAATTGTTGAAACAAAACTTAACCGACTTTCTACTCATCAGAGAAAAGTACAAATAAGAGATGACACAAGCAAATCGATGTCTTGGGGTGTATCAGTGAGTAGGTCTAGGGACTGTTACGGGAGTGCTAAAGTAAAACTAAGAACTGGCGGAGTGGACGGGACTCGAACCCGCGACCCCCGGCGTGACAGGCCGGTATTCTAACCAACTGAACTACCACTCCGCAGTATGGGGTCTAATTATTAGATAGTGGCGGAGCGGACGGGACTCGAACCCGCGACCCCCGGCGTGACAGGCCGGTATTCTAACCAACTGAACTACCGCTCCAGCGTATCTATAACTAGAAAATTGTCATGCTTAATTGGCGGAGCGGACGGGACTCGAACCCGCGACCCCCGGCGTGACAGGCCGGTATTCTAACCAACTGAACTACCGCTCCAGCGTATCTATAACTAGAAAATTGTCATGCTTAATTGGCGGAGCGGACGGGACTCGAACCCGCGACCCCCGGCGTGACAGGCCGGTATTCTAACCAACTGAACTACCGCTCCAGCGTATCTATAACTAGAAAATTGTCATGCTTAATTGGCGGAGCGGACGGGACTCGAACCCGCGACCCCCGGCGTGACAGGCCGGTATTCTAACCAACTGAACTACCGCTCCAGCGTATCTATAACTAGAAAATTGTCATGCTTAATTGGCGGAGCGGACGGGACTCGAACCCGCGACCCCCGGCGTGACAGGCCGGTATTCTAACCAACTGAACTACCGCTCCACAATCAAAGCATAATCAGAAATATTGGCGGAGTGGACGGGACTCGAACCCGCGACCCCCGGCGTGACAGGCCGGTATTCTAACCAACTGAACTACCACTCCGCAAAATTGCATATTAATTGTTTAATGAGAATTAACCTCAGCACACAAAAGTTGGCGGAGTGGACGGGACTCGAACCCGCGACCCCCGGCGTGACAGGCCGGTATTCTAACCAACTGAACTACCACTCCGCGTTTCAACTTTGCGTTACCGCTCTGTTGTGTGCGGCGCAGATAATACGTATATGCCTAATACGAGTCAACAAAGAAATGCGAAAAAAAACGCAAAAGTGACACTTTGATTTCATATCGACCAATATCTGTTGATTTATTGAACGCAGGTCACTTTAGTGGCGTTTATTTAGTCTATTTTAAGCTCTTCTTCAGGTGTCGACACTTCTGTTGCCTCGCCTTCAACCTCTTGTTGCTGTAATACACGTTGAACGCTGCGTTTTTTCCACCAAATCAACCCGCCAAGCACCACTGCGATGAGAATAAACAAGCCACCTGCTATCCCAAGGTAAAGAGCTAAATTACTTTCAGGCTCTTCCGGTTCAAGCTCAGGCTGGGAATCCGGTGTTGGTGCCATACTCGGCTCGGGAGGCACAACGCGAAAGCTCTGCTCCTCGAGTTCAAGCACTATTTCTCTGCCATTGATTGTGGTAGCAAATATTTGCCCTTCCACACTGTATTTACCTGCGGAGGAAGGTTGAGGAATAACAATGTCAAACTTGTTTTGCCCTGCTTGGCCTTGTCCTGAATACTGGATCGAATCTTCTAATACGCCTTCGTATAAACCGTCAACAATCACCGACTCAGGAATAACCTCTTCGCTGTCAATGTTGAATTGGAAGACCACGCCTTCGTCTTGGTTTTCATCCAAAATGGTTAACTTAACAGGGTTGGGATAAACCAGTATCTCTTGCCTAAACGCACGAGCAAACACCTCGTTCTTAGTGGTCACTTCAACACGGTACTTGCCAGCCGGCACATCAATATGCGGGTACGCCGTTAATAAACCATCAGCTTTATGCTCATCATGCCCTTTACCGTCATCTTTAAAAACTTGAGTAAACGTTTCGTTGTAAGCAAAGTTATCGTCTTCTTTTCGATTGAGTGTTGACAGTGTGAGGGTAATAGAGAGGTCTTCGAAATAATCATCATTAATCGCCTTTCCTTCTCTATTAATTAGGGCCGTTACCATTTTGATTTTTTCACGGCTGTATAATCGCAATGGAAACGCACGCATTTCTAACTGCAACGGACTCACGACACGAATAGCATTTTCAGGGTCAATTCTCCCTACAGCTTGCCAAGGCCCAGGCATAGGGTTCTTCATCGTGATGATGTCAAATGTATCCCCCTCAAGCCACTGTACACTGTCATCATGTCGATTAACGTATAGCTTACTGCCATCCGGCCTCACCAATACCACAGCAGGTGAACGAGGCAGTCTTTTAATCACAAAAGTGACTTCTTCTATTGCGCCGTCGATACGAAAGCGATTATCAAGCAAGCGAATATCATTTCGCTCGTAAAATTTTATATCGGCCCAAGACGCGCTCGGCCACGCAACAGTAAACAGCAGTAAACAGCAATGGATTAAGGAATTTCTCGCCATAAGCACTGACCCCCTTTTGCTACTAAGTCTAACCTTGATTCATGGGCTTGCTGTTCTTGCTCTGTCACATTAATGACTTTTAGTGCTGGCCGCTCAGCTGATAACCTTCGAATGCCGACATCAGAGCCACCGCCAGAGTCATCACCTTGTGACAGGTTTAGCGCGGTTTGCCCGCCGGTCATCAGTAAAAATACGTCAGCAAGGATTTCGGCGTCTAACAATGCGCCGTGCAAAGTACGGTGAGAGTTATCTATGCCATAGCGGTCACATAATACATCTAGGTTGTTCCGCTTACCGGGAAAACGTTCTTTAGCCAGCTGTAAACTGTCGGTAATTTTGCAAATATCGGCCGTCTTTGGCAGGCCCCGCTTGAGCTTGGCAAACTCATAGTCCATAAAGCCCACGTCAAACGATGCGTTGTGAGCAATGACCTCAGCCCCATCGATAAATGCAAGAAACTCATCGACAATGTCGGAAAATACCGGTTTATCATGCAAAAAAGCGTCGGTGATACCATGTACGGCAATAGCTTCAGGATCAATTTTTCGATCAGGCTTAACATAAACGTGGTAATGGCGACCCGTGAGTTTGCGATTTATGACTTCTACGCAACCTATCTCAATAATGTTGTGATTAAGATGTGGAGGTCCACCCTCTTGGTTCATACCCGTGGTTTCAGTATCAAGAACCACTTGTCTGACTGCCTGCTCTGTGTTCATATGCCACTCAAGATTTTAATGATTATGCTTAGTCTACCAAATATGAGTAAACAGGTTGAAGTTTATACTGACGGTTCTTGCTTAGGAAACCCAGGGCCTGGGGGTTATGGCGTGGTACTCAAATACCGAGGCCATCAAAAAGAACTATCGCAAGGTTATCGCCTAACGACAAATAACCGAATGGAGTTACTCGCCTGTATTGTCGGCTTGAACGCACTCACTCGCCCTTGTGAAGTAATATTAACCACAGATAGCCAATACGTGCGCCAAGGCATCACTCAGTGGATCCACGGTTGGAAACGTAAAGGTTGGGTGACAGCCAATAAACAGGCGGTTAAAAACGTCGATTTATGGCAACAACTCGACGCTGCGAATCAGCTTCATAAGATAGATTGGCGCTGGGTAAAAGGCCACTCTGGCCACCCTGATAATGAGCGCTGCGACGACTTAGCGCGCACCGCTGCAGAATCACATGAACTTATCCCTGACGACGGTTACTTGAGCGACAATTCGCCATCGGCACGCTAATTAAGCGTGGCTTTAAGCGCCACTTTTCTTTTATTGGTGTGAGTGGATGTGTGCGCTTTTTAGCAACAATGAAATAGTTATCGCACATTACTGGCATATAGCGCTGCGCCATATGTTCTATGCACTGTAAAGTACGATAACGGCCAGAATTGAAGCCAAAGCCAAAAGCTTCATCCGCTAAAATTTCAAACCCCAATAAATGCAGCCAATCTCGTACGCGAGCCGGAGTAAACATGCGGCCATTCCAGGGCGACTTATGCCTGACAATCGGCAATAATCGACCAAGGCCAACCCAACTAAACGGGTTAAAACCGGATAAGATTAAGCAACCATCCGCCGTCAGCACTCGTTCAATCTCCCGCAAAACCTGATGCGGATCAGAGCTAAAATCTAGGCCATGAGTCAGAATGCATGCATCTATGGTCGAGGCCTGAATCGGCAAGGCTTGGCTACTGGCAAACAAGCCTATTTTGTTGCCGCCTTTAGCAATAGAAACCTGATGACGAATGGTGCTGCTGTGAGTATCTAACTCATTGCTAAGCGAGCCAAGCTTTATCAAATGATAACCAAACAACTGAGGACACCAAGTGTCTAGCCGATTTTGCAATTGCTCTGCAATCCATAGCCCAGACGCAATGTCTTGCCATTTTATTGGCCGTTCAAATTGGCGTTGCGTTTTTGCTGGGCGCATTAAAAAACCTCAAATATACTCGTGGTTTGCTTTATGATGGCACTGAGTTGTTTAACTAATGGGAATACCATGCTTAAAATTATCACAATTCCTGCATTCCAAGATAATTACATTTGGCTAATTCAAAGTACTGAACCAGCCGTTAGCATTTTAGTTGATCCTGGCGATGCAAATGCAGCTTGTGATTACTTATCAAAGCATAACATAAGTTTAGACGCTATCTTATTGACGCATTATCACGGCGACCACATGGGTGCGGTGCTTGAAATCTGTCACCAACAAGACGCTGACGTAACAATTTACGCCCCCCATTGGCAGGACACCCCTGCGGGCTTAAAAGTTCCTACCAAGTATAACATCAGCCAACATGCTACCAAGGTCTCACCCGGCGACACGATTGATATCAAGGGGCTGAGTTTTACCGTTATGGACTTAAGCGGTCACACATTGGAGCACGTGGGGTATTTACACCAAGACCATCTTTTCTCCGGCGATAGTCTGTTTTCAGCCGGCTGCGGCCGGGTCTTTGAAGGCTCAATGGCACAGATGCAACAGAGCTTAGCCCGCATTGCGGCGCTGCCTCAAGACACCGTCATCTATCCAGCCCATGAATACACTCTTAACAATTTGAGTTTTGCACTCAAAGTCGAACCAGACAACCAAGATTTACTACGCAGATTAAAGCAAGTGGCTAAATGCCAGCAACAAGGCGTGCCTTCTGTTCCTGTCACCTTAGCTCAAGAGATCACGTATAATCCGTTTCTTCGCGTTCAACATGCCAGCGTTCAACATGCTGTCCAGCTGCACTTTGCCTTGCCCACACAAGATAACTTAGAAGTATTTAGCTTACTGCGAAAATGGAAAGATGAGAGTTAGTCCCTTGCACCATGGATAAGCAACCTCTAACATACCTGCTGATTTTTAGGAAGCTGGTATACCATGAAGTTAAAATATTTATTGCCCCTTGCGGTGGTGCTAACAGGATGTCAAACCACTCACACTTCGGTTGAACAAGAAGAGGCAGTGAATACTGTTAGCAGTCATGATAACTCTGCTGGGATGGTGCCTGAAACAGTCAAGCCCATCGTGAAGTTAGCCCCCAAAGCACACCTTGATTTATGGGATGAAATCGAAGCAGGTTTCCATATTCCAGTGCCCGACAATGACCGTATCACCAAACACAGAAACTGGTACTTAAAACACCCAGAACACATGCGCCGTGTTGCTGCTCGCGCAGAGCCATTTATGTACTTAGTTGTTCAGGAAATCAAAAAACGCGATATGCCGCTGGAGTTGGCGTTGCTACCTGTTGTTGAAAGCGCCTTTGATCCATTTGCATATTCCCATGGTGGCGCAGCTGGCATGTGGCAAATTATTTCATCAACGGGTAAACGTTTTGGCCTTGAGCAAGATTGGTGGTATGACGGCCGACGTGACGTTATTCGCTCCACAAACGCCGCATTAGATTACTTAGAATACTTACATAAGATGATGGATGGAGACTGGTTACACGCCATTGCAGCGTATAATTCCGGTGAGGGCCGTGTGCTTCGCGCTATTAAAAAGAATCGCATAGCAGGTAAACCTGCGGACTTTTGGAACCTTGAACTCCCCAAAGAAACTAAAGCATATGTACCCAAATTACTGGCACTCACCGACCTTCTCAGTCGCAGTGAAGAGTACAACATCAATGTTCCGCCAATAGCCAACACCCCCGTACTGGCAAAAGTCGAAACCGGCGCTCAAATCGATTTAGCCTATGCCGCAGAGCTTGCTGAAATGGACTTACAAGCGCTGCACCTAATTAACCCGGCATTTAATCGTTGGGCCACCTCACCTAATGGCCCCCATGAATTGCTAGTGCCAGTTGAAAAAGCTGAGAACTTCGCCCTTGCATTGGCAAAAATACCATATGCCAAAAGAGTTCAGTGGCAAAGATACAAGATCCAACCCGGTGATTCATTAGGCGGCATTGCGCAAAAGTTTGATACCCAAGTAAAAGTATTGAAAAGTGCTAACAACCTTTCTAGCAATAATATTCGTGCCGGTAAATACCTATTAATCCCTTCTGCAAACCCGTCACAATCATCGTATCAAATAAGCGCGCAGCCGAAGCTCGCCAAAAAACAGCAGGTGAAGGGCAAAGTAAAGCACAAATACAAGGTCAAGTCAGGCGATACATTATGGCAGATAGCGCGCCAGTATAAGGTAAATTATAAAGACTTAGCGCGCTGGAATGGCATCAGCACAAAAACCACCTTGAAGCTCGGGCAAGAGTTAATCATTTGGCAGCCTAAAGCGACCGCAGCAAACACTTCAACATCCAAACAAGTAAACCCGCTCACGCAAAAACGCATTACCTACACGGTGAGAAATGGCGACTCACTGAGCACGATTGCCGCCAAGTTTAAGTTGCGTGTTGCCGATGTCATCGAGTGGAATAAGCTAAACAGTAATCAATACTTGCAGCCAGGTCAGAAATTAAAGTTATTTGTTGATGTGACGGACCAAAGCGCTTAATCAAGCAATTTAAACCTCGCCTGTATCGGGTGGTGATCAGATGCTTGAGTAGGTTTCACAGTGGCCTGCTCAAGCTTTAAACCACGGTAGTACACATGATCAAGTGGATAGCCCCAAAACTGACTACGCTGATCATCTGCCAGCGACACCGTCTTTAATCCAAGTTGACTCAGCCCTTTATCGAGTAACTCGCTGCGGCTTTGACTCCAAGTATTCATGTCGCCAGCAAAAATAACTGGCCCTTGATGCTGTTGTACCATCAAAAGTAGAGGGTCGAGTTGCCGCTGTAAGTCTTCATCATCATAGGTGAAATTTACGCCGTGAATATTCACCACAAGTAGCGCTTTATCTGCGATAGGAAAAACTGCCGCTAAGGCCGTCTTTGGAAATACAATCCAAGGCTCTTGGTATTTGGTCACACAGGCTTTTAAAGGCGCCCCTTGGTAAAGCAGCTGTGCTCCCATCACCGCTTCTTTATCCGAAAATGCAGCCGCTATCAGCCAACCATATTGATAATCTTTCCACATGGCTCGAGTCGACGGTTTAATGACGGCTTCTTGTAATAGAATCAGCTGATTTTGCTGTGCAGCGTGTTGAATTTCCTGAGCCCAGCCCTGAGACTGAAACTTATAAACGTTCCAACTGAGTAATGTAAACACGTCAAGCAAAGGTTTGGGATGTGAAAATTCGGTAAAGGCTGGACAGGTGGCCAGCTCTATCGCGGTGCCTTTACCAGAGTAGAATGCAGTCGTTTCAGGGAATATCGTTATGTCGGCCAGTTTGTATAGACTTAAACAACCAATCCCAGCAAGCAAGAAAATGCCAAAAATATAAGTTGCCAGACCAGGTCTTTTTTTTAACATAATATTCACATTCTTTGTCTATACTCAAAAACCGAATTAAAACACTGCAACGCATTGAGGGCTACATGAGCAATAAATTGTATCGAGTTACCTACTTTAGCGAAGACGGCTGTAAAGGACAAATGACCTTAGAAACCCCTTACTATATTTGCCGAAACCACGATACTGAATTGTGTATTTATGATGAAAAAGCGTATTTAGGCAGTGACGATATGTTGCAACTGATGATTAATCAGCAGCTGCAACAAACAGCAGATTGGTGCGTAGTAAACGTAGAAGCACTCTTGATTTAGTGGGTTAAAGACTTAATGAGTATTTTTGAGTTACGTTGAAAGTTATACATTTGCTGCTTTTTATCCGGTAAATCCTGAATATCTGCCGGCTCAAAACCACGCTCACGAAACCAATGAATACTCTGCGTCGTTAGCACATAAATTTTCTCTAAACCCATTTTAATGGCCTGAGCTTCAATATGCCTAACTAAGCTGTCTCCTCGGCTACCTCTTCGATATTTAGGGTGACTGACCACACAAGCCAACTCCCCCATTTTATTCTCAGGGAAACAATAGAGCGCTGCGCAACCAATAATCATGCCGTCTCGCTCTACTACGGTGAAGCGTTCAATTTCAGATTCAAGCAGTTCACGAGAGCGTTTAACCAAGATGCCTTTTTCTTCTAAAGGTTGGATCAACTCTAAGATACCGCCTATGTCTTCAATATTAGCATCGCGGACTTTTTCGTAACTTTCAGTGACAATTTGTGTACCAACACCGTCGCGAGTAAATAACTCTTTTAAAAGTGCGCCACTTTCTTGGTAGCTCACCAAATGACTGCGTTTGACCCCGGCATAGCAAGAGGCAATAGCAGCTCTTAAATAACGCACAGTACCCGAATCAGAGTCCGTTAACTCGGTTAAGCGAGTTTCTGCTTCGGAAGGTAACATCTCATTGATAACACGGTCTTTATCATCCAATACGCCTTGATTCGAACAAAAACCAATGATCTTATCGGCTTTTAACCCTATCGCAACTTGAGTCGCCACTTCTTCTGCAGACAAATTAAATGCTTCACCCGTGATCGAATAACCAATTGGTGGCACGACCACAATAGCCCCTTGATTTAATTGCCAGCGAATGCTGTCAGTATCCACACGACGAATTTTACCCGTGTGACAAAAGTCGATGCCATCGCGCACGCCAATAGGTTGGGCGACCATAAAGTTACCCGACATGACGTTAATACGAGAGCCTTGCATCGGTGAGTTGACCACACCCATAGAAAAAGTGGCCTGGATATCGATCAGCAGTTTACCCACAACTTGCTTTACAACATCTAATCCTTGGTCATCCGTAATGCGCAGGTTATCTGCGAAGCGGCTAGGTAAATCACGGGCTAATAATGCCGCATCAATTTGCGGTCGAAAACCAAACACCAAAACCAGCTTCACGCCTAAGCTGTTAAGCAAAGCAATATCACTGACAATATCTTGGAAGTTTTCATGATCAAGGGCTTCACCGCCAAGCATTAATACAAAGGTTTTATTTCGGTGGGCATTAATGTAAGGGGCGGAATGCCTAAAACTGCTTACTATGACATCTGTATCTTGGGCCAACGCTGACGACTCCTTTGCGGCAATAGACCTAAAACGGCTTTATCGTGACAGCTAGTTTAACCGGTATTAATGCAGAACCAAAATCTTGTCTGCATTAATACCAAAAGAAATGAAAATTGGACTAACTGACCAGCACGACAATACTGCGTGGTTTAACGGTATATTTTTTTCCTTTTACAATTGTATCAGGTAATCCCCTCACAATATCGTTAGGCGATGGCTGACCGGTATCAATAGCGACACGCCACACGCCGGAGGGCGCAGCAGGTAGCTGAAACTCTAACGGCTCCCAGTAAGCGTTCAAAATACAGTACATGCCATAAGTGCGGCCGTAAGGGGATGTCTCTATAGCGAGAGCACGAGAATGCTCGCTCCAATCAGGCTTGCCAACTTCCACTCCATGCCATTTTATGTTGGACTCTTTTAATACTTGGTCTAGCGGCGTACGCTTAGTGGCCCGAAATACCTGTTCGCCCTGAGCCACTTTTAGATGGATAAGGGTTTTGGTAAATTCAAACATGTCAGCATTTTTTTCGATAAGGCTCCAGTCTAACCAAAAGTCCTCACTATTTTGACAATAACCGTTGTTGTTTCCATGTTGAGTACGCGCCATTTCATCACCCATTTGGATCATTGGCGTGCCTAACGATAATAACGTAATGGTCAGCAAATTCTTCATTTGCTGAAGTCGTAAAGACTCAATCACGGGGTCTTCGCTGGGTCCCTCAACACCATGGTTCCAGCTATAGTTTTCGTTTGTACCGTCGCGGTTTTCTTCACCGTTGGCTTGGTTATGCTTTTCGTTATATGCAACTAAGTCATAAAGCGTAAAACCATCGTGACAGGTAATAAAGTTGATCGTCTTATCCGGCTCTACTTGATGATGACCATAGATATCTGGGCTGCCAATCAACCTATTAGCCAATTTACTTAACATGTCTTCATCACCGCGAACAAAACGCCTAACATCATCTCTGAACTGTCCGTTCCATTCACGCCAACGTTGACCTGCTAAGTTACCTACTTGATATAGACCGCCAGCATCCCAAGCTTCTGCTATCAACTTAGTCGACGATAAAACCGGATCTGTGTCTATGCTCCATAGCGTAGGAGGGTTCGCCATCGGCATGCCACTTTCATCACGGGATAAAATAGAGGCAAGATCAAAGCGAAAACCATCAACATGCATCTTTTCAACCCAAAAGTGCAAGCTATCAGTGATTAACCGGCGACAGACAGAATGGGTACCATTAAAAGTATTGCCACAGCCGCTGTAGTTCTTATACTCGCTGCGGTCTTCAGACAAAATATAATATGAACCATTATCGAAGCCTCTAAACGAAAGCGTCGGTCCCCCATCGCCCCCTTCGGCAGTGTGGTTATAAACCACATCTAGAATAACTTCGATATCAGCCTTATGCAGGGCTTTAACCATGTCCCTGAATTCGTTAAGCGGCCCAAGTAGCGATTTATCTGAGCTGTAACCTCGATGCGGCGCAAAAAACGAAATTGGGCTATAACCCCAATAATTACACAATCCGGCATGATGCTCATCTTCATCAAATTGATACACGGGGAGCAACTCTACCGCGGTAACACCGAGCTCTTTTAAATATGGGATCTTTTCGATTAAGCCTGCGTAAGTGCCTTTTTTATCATCTGCCACTTGTGAGCTTGAATGACGAGTAAAGCCCCCCACGTGCATTTCATAAATTACTGTTTTTTTGAAAGAATGACGAGGATGCTCATCATCTTCCCAGTCATAATCATCCACATCCGCAACAATGCTTTTCAAACAAGCCGCTTCATTACAGCCAGGTTTCGCCGCGAGATGGCGATCATAATTATCGCCTTTGGAAACCAACACCCCATAAGGATCTAGTAGCACCTTTTCTTTATCAAATGCGGTGCCTTCACTCGGTCGATATGGCCCATTGACACGAAAACCGTATAGTTGTCCGGGTTTCACTCCTTCAATAAAGATATGCCAATAATATGCGGTACGGTTTTCTGTTTCAGACAAGCGAAAGATATGGGAAGCTTCGGTGTCATTCTCATCATCAAAAAATAACAGCTCAACGTCTTCGGCCAGACGGGTATAAATACAAAAGTTGGCGCCAGAGCGAGTCAGAGTCACCCCCAGCTTTTCAGACCAACCATTTTTCACTCGGAAATTCATAGCTATCCCTTTCATTTTTATTACATCCAGTAAAGCATACTTTATCGAATATTTATGACGGATATTATCAAAAGAAAATTAGGAAATAGCAGAAAGTGAGCAAGATCAGCTTTTAATTAAAATAAAATGATGTGGAATGATAATTTTGCAATATATTTTAGGCATAAAAAAAGGCCATCCGTTAGGATGGCCTTTTCTCTAATTCAAAGCTTGGCGGTGACCTACTCTCACATGGGGAAACCCCACACTACCATCGGCGCTACTGCGTTTCACTTCTGAGTTCGGCATGGGATCAGGTGGGGCCACAGCGCTATGGCCGCCAAGCATAAACTTTAATTCGGAAAGCCGCTATCAGTTCTCAAACTTCTCGTTCACAAGCACTTCGTAATTCTTTGGCTTCAACACCGCTTAGGTGTTGTATGGTTAAGCCT
>NZ_QZCH01000025.1 GCF_003596335.1 Motilimonas pumila | reverse complement strand
AGAATCACTTCCATGTATCGTGCTCAATGATCTGATCGCAGTTTTCGAGAAAGGTTCCCTATTTAGTCAACAACGCCAATATATTGTGTGCAACGATAAGTTCCATGTCATTGTGAATGAGCTAAAAACCTCACTCCCACTTCACAATCGGGAAAGCGGCCTGAAAAATCTGCTTAAAACCATGCTACTTCCAATTCAGCAAGCTACTATATTAGTGACAAAACAGTACAACACGGAAAGTTAAAAACAGTATGAATGCTAAAATAAACGAGGTATAGATGAATAAAGAGAAAATATTTTTGTTACTGGCCACTGGCGGTTTGGTTCCTATTGCCTTGTCATACGGGTTTGACCCCAAAACATCCATGGCATTTTTGTTTAATATTGAAGTCAATAGTGTTGAAAGCTCTCATATATTCAGGGCTGTTATGGGATTGTATTTAGCTACGGCTACATACTGGGTTATTGGTGCATTCAATCCAAAACACACAACAGGAGCGTTAATCAATCTTGTTATTTTTATGTTTGGTTTAGTCGCAGGACGGTTTTTAAGCGTTGGTATAGACGGCAATCCTAACGGGGTTTTATGGCTTTACATTATCTTAGAGCTTGGCTTTGGTTTAGTCGGTTTAGCGATATTAAAAGCGAGAGTAAAACAATGACAGTCGAAGTGAGATTATCTATAATCTCACATTCACGACTTGTTTTAGCTTTAGCACCTTAGACTTGCAGTCTCTAGCCGCTATCAATAATTCAGCTTAATATTGGAGTAGGTGTTTATGAGTCATGAGATTGAGGCACCCACTGTGAGAGCATTGAAAAAGCGTATAAAACGCGCTTCAACTTCACTAAAAAACAGTATTGCTAAGTGTGCTTCATCGTTTATATAAATTACACTTCGACATCATCCCGGCAACATTAACATTGAGCGCCCCTTCCATTAAATTAGCTAATAGCTTCTTGGTAAGAATAAGCCACACCTCCCTTTCATCAAGTATGGTTTCTTATTTAGGGAAGCATTTAAATGTCATATAGCGATAAAGTTGAGTGTTTATTTATTGTTCTATAGCGCCACTAAGTAGTTCAACACACGAAATGGAAGATCCAAGCCTACTTGCAAGTTCTCTTTTAACAATTGAGTATTCAGTTCATCATCGCTATAAAAGTCCACTCGACTTGGCGCTAAATACTCACCAGCTTGATCAGCGAGTCGAGAGTGGTCGATAGTGAGAACTTTCTCCTACCCTAGGTTTTCAGCATGACCATCAATAATCAAAATACTTTCGTCTACGGAATTCAGTTTGTTTTGATGAGCAATAGGGTCAACTGTTGTTTCGCAGCCCAAAAGTGGAAGTACTAACAAGTTTGGTAGGGGAATTATCCATACAAGGTCATTAAAGGCAGTTTTTTCATTTATGACCTCTTTTGAATCTAATAAGTAAAAACAGAGCGAGTTCATTATTAATCAACCTAATGAATATCATGTTCTAAAACAAACTCTTTGAGAACCAAATGTGCACGTAATAATTCGCCCTGATTTAAATGAAATAAATATCCATAGAGTGCTTTTTCATGTTCCACCATATAGTTCATTTCCTCTTCAAAACCGCTAGGGCTAGAAGCTTGAATTCCTTTCAATTGATGAACAAATCGTTCAGCACTTCCCTCTAGGTATCGTGAACCCAGGTTCGGCATCATTTTCAATGAAATTGTTACCGTTTTTGCGAATATTTTGTCTTTACAGCCGATGGAGCTATCCACATTAAATTGTTGTCGGACCGGATCCATCACCTTAGTATTGTGATGCTCCATTTTACTCAAAAGATCCAAACTATCTGCGGTCATGCTACCAGGAGGGTTGTTCTTTAATTCAGAAAACACCTGCTTACCTAGGTTTCGAAATAGCAATTCATACTGAAGCCCTTTGGAAAAGGTTTCGTACTTTTCTCGATTAATGCTGATCATTCTATTCTCTCCGCTCATTGCCGCGAAAGGCTGTAGTATTAAAATCATGATAATGAGGTGTTTTACCCAAATTAATCTCTCTTTATAGCAAATCATCAACCGGGCTCTCACCGAGCCAAATATTACTCAATGCCATGCTCTGTTGAGACGTTGATCGAGCTTGATAAATAACATCGCTATTATGTTGAACCTGCATGCTTTTCCCATTGTAAATAATGGCAATCACATCCCCCTTTACTAGTGATACTGACAAGCTATTCGCTAATTTTTGAATACTAGGATCATGAATATTTATCCCTAGGTTCGAGCCTTCTAACGCCTCAATGGTTGCTGTTCTTACTTTCTGTTGCGTGAGTTTGTCGGGTATGAACGTTAATATTAGAGCATTGTCACCTTGTGCATTTTGTCGATGACTAATAGCGTAATAATCGACAAACCATAAGGTTCTAGTATTGTTTGTTATCACACGATAATGATCATATGACCACGAGTCGTATTGCTTATACAAAGGAGCAGTTGTTAGCTCTTCTGCAAATGTTTGTTTTACCGACATCAAAGCTATCAATAAAAATGACACCTTGTATATCATTAGTATCGCTTCCTAAATTCAGGTTAAATATGGGCGAATATCGATTCGCGGATAGTGGGACTAAGAAACAAGCTTCATCATATCTATAGAATCTAGCCTCTCCACCTTACTCGGCGTCGGGAATGTCGAGTGCACAACAATGCTTTTCGCGATATTTGTGGCATGAATCGGTAGGTATTTTTTCAAGCTCCCCAACATCAATGGTCTACATACTTGAAGGACGCCTTGAAGTAATGTTTCATCCGGTCTATTTTCCTGACGATTGCCAGCTAGTGGTCCGGGGTGTAAGAATGTCGTTTTCTCAAAATTGAGTAGTTCAACTTTGATTTCCATCTCTCCTTTGCATCGAAGATAGTGCGAACGAGCATTACAGTCCGCACCAAGACACGACACGACGATAAGGTGTTTAACACCGATGTCTTTCATTTTTTTTGCTGTAGAAACGACTAGATCTACATCAATAGCACGCAGCTTCTCTTTAGTGCCTGCTTTTTTAATCGTGGTGCCTAAAGCAATAACGCCAACATCAGGAAAAACAGTATCAAGAGCAATCGCTGGAACATTTAGGTTACTGTCGATTATCTGCTTCAACTTATAGTGTTCTTTGTTAAGCTCTCGTCGAGACAAGGCGTAGACGGTTCCGAAGCTTTCATTGTCCAATAAAGCACTCAAAGTTTCTCGTCCAACTAAACCACTTGCTCCAGCAATAATGATTGTTCTGTTCATATTAAATCCACCGTTTTTTTATCTTTAATACTAAATGTTGCCTCGAACTTGTACACACAATATAGCATACCGACCGGTCTAATCAATCTATTTTCAATAATTAGACTGGACGGTCGGTATAGTCAGGGTATAATTACCCCATTATTTTTAATTTTGAGCAGACTTATGAAAGACTTAAAGCAGAAGCTTTTAGATGTAGGTTTTGACCTTATCAGTGAACAAGGCTTTGCCGGCCTTGGGTTAATGAAAATTATTAATAGTGCTGAAGCGACAAAAGGTTCGTTTTATCACCATTTCAAATCGAAAGAAGACTTCGGCTCTGTGCTATTGACGAACTACTTTGAAGATCACCTAGAAACCTTAGATAGTTTCTTAATGAACACCTCACTCTCATACCCAGATCGCGTTGAGGCATACTTTGACTATTGGTGCTCAGAGAAACTGACTTCAGATTTTCAAATTAAATGTTTGGTCGTAAAACTGTCTGGTGAAGTGTCCGGCACTTCAAACCAAATGCAGCAAGTACTTAACGAGGGTGCAGAGAAGATCATTGCTCGCATGGGTCACTTTTTTAACGAAGGTGTAGAGAACGGAAGTTTCCATATGGTTGATGGCTATAACACGGCAAGAACACTTTATGGCTTATGGCTAGGAAGTACTCTATTAGCCGCAATGCAGAAAGAGCGTTCGTTACTGGATAACGCGATGAAAGAGACACTCAAGTTGACGCACTAACAAGTAAAACTATCCAACCATTTTGTAAAACGCGCATAATAAAAAGCTCATCAAATGATGAGCTTTTTAGTTTTTAATTTGGTATCACAATTACTATTGCTGTTTAATGGCTTCAATAACAGACGTTGGAATGATAGTTTCGAACTCTACATACTGGCCAAGATCTAAGAACGTAAAACCGCAGTAAGCTAGAGTGCTCCACCCCAAAATAGAAAGTACAAGCAATCCAAATGTTCTCAACCTGCTTTGATTCAATCGCTTAGAGACAAATGTATAACTTGGGATTCCAACCAGTACTGGTGCCAAGATTGCCATCGACAATTGACCATACTGATTCCATTTTTTCATGAATTTTCTTAGCTTAGGTTTAAACACAACTTCGTTTCGTTTCTTGAATAGAGTTGAATACACTGGAGCAATTTTCCAACCAGCAAACGCGGCAATCATCGCAGGAATAAGATTGAACACCAGCATTTCAGGGTAAGAATAAGATAGAAGGGCCGCAATCGCTGGACCAGAATACGTCTTCCAAAGGCTCAGGAATGCCATCGACAAACCAATAGCCAAATAGCTTTCAAATGCTAATGTCATGCTTTCCCCCTCTCACTGGCTTGCCATTACGTTTCAGTATCTCGGTAATTATGGGATCAATATGGGTAAAGAAATCAAGCCAACCTGAACACAAATAATTAAGGCCAACTTCACCACTGTTGGTTGTCAGTATACGGTTCTTCGGACATTCTCCGTGGCATGCAAAACGGTAATCGCATTCATCGCATTGTGTTGGCAATGACTTACTTTTTGCAAAACCAAATTTCTGCTGTTTAAAGGAGAGCGCAAGTGAACCCAATGATCTCTGCTCGATATTTCCGAGTAAAAACTCATCAAAGACATAATGATCACAAGAGTACACGTCACCATTTGGCTCAACAGCTAATCCTTTTCCGCAAATCTCGCTCAGAGTACACATGCTGCTTTGATGCCCCATCCAAACTCCGAAAAAATTATCGAAATAAGGAATGAACACGCGGCCAAAATCATGTTTAAGCCACTCATCAAAAATGGTTGATAAAAAATGTCCCCACTCTTTTGCGGATACGCTCCAAGGTTCGACCAGCCTTTTGACAGGAATAATCGCCAGATCACCATAGCTGTGCCATTGGCTGTTTGTTGACGCTGATAGTTTATCAACAACGGGAATGAACTGAATTTGAAACGGCTGCACCACATCACGCAGAAAACGATAAACTTCTAGTGGCTTTTGACTGCTCACATCGTTGACACAAGTCAGCGTTGCAAACTGAACCCTGGGTTTTTTTAGTCGCTCGATACCACGCATCGTTTTTTCGAATGAGCCTCTTCCTGCTCGATTTTTACGATAATGGTTATGGATGTGTCCTGGCCCATCAATACTCACTCCCACCACAAAATCATGTTTCTTAAAAAATTTACACCAGCGCTCATTGAGGAGTGCGCCATTCGTTTGGATGTCATTCGTGATGGTAGAGGCTTCCGGGCAATACTTTGCCTGTAACTCGACAACGTATTCAAAGTACTCAACCCCTAACAACGTCGGTTCCCCACCATGCCATGAGAAAATTATTTCGGCAGTGTTCTGAGCTTCAATACACTGTTTGATATAACGTTCTAGTGCGCCTTTATCCATAGAAACGGATGAGCGTGATGAGTAGTCTAACAAACCTTGCTTACCCAAATAGTAGCAATAGGTGCAATCGATATTGCACACTGCGCCGATGGGCTTTGCTAATGCTTGAATTTTACTGTGCGCTTTGCCATTAAACTGTGGTGCAGAGATCGTTGTCATCGTCGCTCCCAATCATTGAAGAGTTTCCTTCTCTACCTAATTCCGTCATACATTTCGAGGTGTTGAGAGCATAATACACAAAACAAACCGACCGGTCTATTTATTTATCATATTAATTTTTCCGAGAAATGTGAGTGCTACAAATCTGCCTCTAGCATTAACAAAATAACCGCTTTAATTTCAATCAATTATAGAACTTGGTTCTTACCTATGAAGTTAGGGTTTGTTAAATATAGTGACCGACACGAACAGAGCAATTTAAAAGTACGAACAAAACACTAGACCAACCGGTTTGTTTGTTGTGGGTTAAATATACGCAATAAAAAGGATGACGGAACTTGCTCAAAGGATTGGAAACTTTACTCCAAATTTTAACTTACAGTAGGTAACTTCGATGCTATATAAAACTGAACGATTTTTTGTGAACACATACCACGCACTTGCAAGCACAGCTTTCCCACGCATGCCTGTTCCTGTGCCAAATGTGTTAAATGGTGATAAATCACTTGATGCACTTGCTGAACATTTAAGGAGCAAAGGGATCCAACGCCCTGTTATCTTTACAGACAGCTTTTTTTACACCCTTCCATCATTCCAATTGCTTATTGATGCGCTCAAGAAAAGAAATATTGATTACAAGGTTTTCAATGAGATCCAGCCTGATCCTTCGTATGCCATCGTGGAAAAAGGCATCGCGGCGTGTTACGAACACAACTACGACTGTGCTATCGCAATCGGTGGCGGCAGTTCAATTGACGGCACTAAGATGATTAACGGTTGTGCTAAACACAATTTAGATCCTCGTAAGATCACTCACGGCTTAATGAGCATGCTTCAGTTACGTCGTAAAGGCGCATACTTTGTAGCCATTCCGACCACTGCCGGCACTGGCTCTGAAGCAACAACAGTAACGGTTGTAACAGACGAAAAAACTAACCAAAAAAATGCATTGGTCAGTTACGGTATCGTTCCTGACTTAGCGGTTTTCGACTCAAGACTCACAATGGCACTACCTCCTCATATCACAGCGGCGACAGGCATGGATGCACTGACACACGCGATGGAATCATTCATGAGTACCTATGCGACAAAACAAACAGACGAAATGAACTTAAAAAGCATACAACGTATATTCAAGTTTCTACCTCGGGCTTATAAAAACGGTACTGAAGATGATGAAGCAAGAATTGAAATGGCTTTAGCTTCATTTGATGCTGGTAAAGCATTCTCTAAGACTTTACTTGGCTGGGCTCATGGTATCTCTCATCAGCTTGGTGCGTTTTATAAAGTTCCACATGGTTTAGGTTGTGCGATTGCCCTACCACACGTACTCCAGTTTGCTTTACCAAAAGCGACACACCGCCTCGCCATTATTGCAGATGCTGTAGGTTTACCAGGAGCAACTCAAACTGAAAAAGCACAAGCTGTGGTTGATGCTGTATTTGAATTGAACCGAACGTTAGACATTAATTCTAAATTCGATATGATCAAAGAAGAGCATGTCTCAGATATGGCCCGAAACATCATTAAAGAAGGTAACATGGCCTACCCTTCACACCGAAATTTTGACTCATACACACATTTAGAAGACTTCCTGCTTGAGCGTAAGCACTATACGCATAAGCCCATGGCAGCTTAAAAATCAGAAAAAATAATGCGCCCAAGTTACTCTCTTACTTGGGCTGCAATCATTCTCAAGCCACTTAACATCCCATTCAACAACACTTAAACAGATGTAGATTAATAACAAGAACGAGCAGCTGCTAATACCATCACCTTGGCTTAGGTGCCGCTTTCATATTGGTAATATTCGCCACTAGGATTAATAAAGCACCAATGATTAAACTGATTTCAAACGGCTCTTGATAAAGTAATACACCAAGCAGCGCGACCAAAGGCAAACGCATAAAGTCCATGGTCACCACTTTACTGACTTCTTCAAGTTGCATCGCTTTGGTCAAGCAATAGTGGGCAGTCAACGCAGTAAAGGCTATCAACATTAACCATAGCCACTGTTCAAACGTCGGCCACGCCCAAACCGATGCACCAAGCACCAAAGCAAGGGGAAGCTGCAATAAACACATATAAAACAAAATGGTGAGCGGCTGCTCTGTCACAGATAATGCCTTGCTGTTGGTATAAGCAATGGCATAACACAAGGCCGCAGCAAGAACGATAAATGAAGCGCTGTCGATCATCTCTCGCCCCGGCTGCAAGATAATAGCCACGCCTATAAGGGAGAGCACAATGGCAAACGTTTTTACTTTAGTCAGGGGCTCAGCCAAAAAAATCGCCGCGATCAGAGCGGTCCATACGGGCACGGTAAATTCCAAAGCAAAGACCTCTGCCAATGGCAATAAACCAATGCCAACAAACCAACCATACTGGCCGGAAAAGTGAAAAACATTACGAGTGGCATGGAGCCCGATACGCTGCGTTTTCAGCAAGGTGAACTGCCGACGACATACGATGATGCCACCTATCACCGACAGTCCAATCAGGCTTCTTACCAATAACATTTGCAGCGTATGAATGTCACCGCTTAACTCACGCGCAGCAACAGCCATAGCACAAAAAGAAAACAGGGTGCCAAACATCCAGATAACAGCTTGAATTTTCATGATAATACGAAAGAAGAAAGAATGACTTTAGTCTAACCAAGGCATAAGTTGGTCACAATAGGCTGTGTTAATAACCGCCATTAGGTCGAAAAAAAACGCCGATACAAAGGTATCGGCGTTTGTCTCATCAAAGATGAATTTAGTTTGGCTTGATTAACTCTCGCCGTTTTCTTGTTTGGCTTTCTCTGCCGCAATCGCAGCATCGCTGCCGCCATTTCGTTCGCGCTTGCTGAAAATACGCTCAACAATAACAAAGAACAGAGGCACAAAGAAAATGCCTAAGAAGGTCGAGCTCATCATGCCGCCTAGTACCGCAGTACCTATGGCATTTTGGCTACCAGAGCCTACGCCAGAGCTGATAGCAAGAGGCACAACGCCTAGGCCAAATGCCAATGAGGTCATTAAGATAGGACGTAAACGCACTCGCACTGCATGCAGCGTTGCTTCCACTAAACCGGCTCCTTTCTCGTAGAATTCTTTGGCAAATTCCACAATCAAGATGGCGTTTTTGGTGGCTAGGCCCACTGTGGTTAACAGACCTACTTGGAAAAATACGTCATTTGGTAAACCGCGACCTTGCATCGCCAGTAATGCCCCTATAATACCCAAAGGAACCACCAATACCACCGAGAACGGCACCGACCAGCTTTCATAAAGGGCGGCTAATACTAGAAATACCACCAAGATAGATAGCGCGTAAAGGGCTGGGGCTTGGTTACCGGACAAACGTTCTTCGTACGAAAGGCCATTCCACTCAATACCAAATCCAGGCGGTAATTGTTTGGCTAAATCTTCCATGATCACCATGGCGTCACCGGTACTAAAGCCCGGCGCCGTGGCACCTTGAATGTTCACCGCCGACAAACCATTAAAGCGCTCAAGACGGGGCGAACCAAACTCCCACACGCCATTAGCAAATGCCGAGAACGGCACCATTTCACCTTCATGGTTTCGTACGTACCAAGCGTCGATATCTTCAGGCTGCATGCGATATTGCGGCTCACCTTGAATATATACTTTTTTCACCCGGCCACGGTCGATAAAGTCATTGACGTAGGCACTACCCCAAGCTGCGCCGAGGATATTATTGACATCATCAATGTCTACCCCAAGCGCCCTGAGTTTGCCGTGGTCAATATTAATTTTAAACATTGGCGCGTCTTCTTGACCGTTTGGCCTTACCCCTACTAGGTTCGGGTTTTGCGAAGCCATACCCAATAATTGATTTCGCGCTTCAATGAGCTTCTCATGACCTTGGCCATTTTTATCTTGCAGATAGAGGTCAAAACCATTGGCGGTACCCAGTTCTATTACCGCTGGCGGCACAAAGGCAAAGACCAAGGCTTCTTTAATCTGCATAAAGCGGCCCATGGCGCGCGCAGCAACAGACTGCACGTCTAAACCTTCTTCGCCACGCTCAGACCAGTCTTTTAAGCTAACAAATGAAAGCCCCATGTTTTGACCACTACCAGCAAAACTGAAGCCAGCAACGCTAAATACAGACTCTACCGCCTTGCCTTCATCCTTTAAGTAGAAGTCATCAATCTTTTTGATCACGTCTATGGTGCTTTCTTGGGAAGAGTTTGTCGGCAAAATGATCTGGGTAAAGAGCACCCCTTGGTCTTCATCGGGTAAGAACGCAGTAGGCATACGCAAAAATAGCCATGCGACCCCTGCCACTAATACCAAATAAATCACCATGACTCTAAAGCCACGTTTGATAATACCGGCCACCGTGCCTTCATAGCCATTGGTCATTTTGTCAAAGCTGCGGTTAAACCAACCGAAAAAGCCCGTTTCACCGTGACTATGGCCAGGTTTGAGCGGCTTTAACATGGTGGCACAAAGGGCGGGTGTCAAGATCATTGCCACTAATACTGACAATGCCATCGCCGATACGATAGTAATAGAGAATTGGCGATAAATAACACCGGTAGAGCCCGTCATAAATGCCATAGGCACAAATACCGCAGACAAGGTCATGCCGATGCCCACCAACGCGCCGGTGATTTGGTCCATGGATTTACGGGTGGCTTCGACCGGCCCGAGGCCCTCTTCTTGCATAACACGTTCAACGTTTTCTACTACCACGATGGCGTCGTCAACCAGCAAGCCGATGGCCAATACCATGGCAAACATAGTCAAGGTGTTAATAGAGAAACCGGTAAACGACAAAATAGCAAATGTACCTAGCAATACCACAGGCACAGCGATGGTTGGGATCAAGGTAGCACGGAAGTTCTGCAAGAACAGGTACATAATCACGAACACCAAAACCACGGCTTCGAATAATGTGTGTACCACGCCCTCGATAGACTGCTCAACAAACGGCGTAGTATCATAGGGGTAAACCACCTCTAACCCTTGTGGGAAGTAAGGTTTCATTTCCGCAATTTTAGCGGTCACTGCATCTGCCGTATCAAGCGCGTTGGCACCTGTCGCCAGCTTAATCGCTAAGCCTGCTGCCGGTTTACCGTTGTAAAACGATTGTACCGCGTAGCTTTCAGCGCCCAGCTCTACCCGAGCAACGTCAGATAAGTACACGTTGGCACCCGAGGTGTCTGACTTTAAGATAATATTACGAAACTCTTCCGGTGTTTTTAAACGGCTTTGTGCCGACACCGTGGCATTCAACTCTTGTCCAGGTACCGAAGGAGAGCCACCCAATTGTCCCGCCGAGATTTGCGCGTTTTGTTCACGCACAGCGGCAATAATGTCTTGGCTATTCAGGTTGTATTGAGTCAGTTTTAGTGGATCAAGCCAAATTCGCATGGCGTATTGAGCACCAAATAGTTGCAACTCACCTACGCCAGCTACTCGGCTCATAGGATCTTGAATATTAGAGGCAACATAGTCAGAAATATCGTTTTTATCCAAGGTGCCATCTGACGATACAAAACCTATCACCATCAAAAAACCGGAACTGGATTTGTTGACCTGTACACCTTGAGATTGCACTTCTTGAGGCAATAAAGGCATCGCCAAGGACAGTTTATTTTGCACCTGTACTTGGGCAATATCCGGGTCGGCTTCTGAGTTAAAGGTTAAGGTAATTTCAGCATTACCAAAGCCGTCACTGGTTGAGGAGATATAGCGTAAGTGGTCTAAGCCCGTCATACGCTGCTCAATGACTTGAGTCACCGTATCTTCCATGGTCTTGGCACTGGCGCCAGGGTATACCGCACTTATGACCACGGTCGGCGGCGCGATACTAGGGTATTGAGACACCGGTAAACCGATGATAGCCAATACCCCGGCGAGCATAACTATGATTGCAATCACCCAAGCAAAAATAGGGCGATCTATAAAAAAGCGAGCCATATCTTTACCTTATTTAGCGTCTGCTGCTGGCGCTTCACCGTCAGCATTAATGGGTGTTACCGTGACTGGGCTTCCTGGGCGGATTTTTTGTAGACCTTCAACAATTAATTGCTCACCCGGTTTTAGACCATCCAAGATGCGCCACTGGTTATCAATCACCTCCGCCGTAGTCACAATGCGCACTTCAGCGGTGCTTTCAGCGCCTACTACCATCGCCATGGCTTCGCCTTTACTGTTACGAGTAATGGCTTTTTGTGGCACTAAAATCGCTTGAGGGTCGCGGCCAGTGTTTAAGATAGCGCGCACATACATGCCCGGAAGTAACACATTATCTGGGTTTGGAAACTCCGCACGCAAGGTCACCGAACCAGTATTTTCATCCACACTCACTTCTGAAAACTTCAAGGTACCTATTTGTTCGTATTGGGTACCATCTTCAAGTACCAGCTCAACCTTGGCATCATCAGAACGCGTCAGTTTGCCGGCTTTTAGTTTACTCTTTAACCGCAGCAACTGGGTGCTTGATTGCACAATGTCGATATTAATAGGGTCTAATTGTTGAATAGTGGCTAATGAGTCAGCTTGATTTGCCGTAACTAAGGCACCCGCCGTGACTTTTGATTTACCAATGCGACCAGAAATTGGCGCTTGCACTTCGGTGTATTGTAAATTGATGGTTGCAGTATTAATGGCTGCTTTAGCCACCGTCACGTCTGCTTTGGCTTCTTTGTAAGCCGCTTTCGCTTCATCAAAGTCCTGTTTACTGATCGAGTTCTGCTTGACCAAAGCTTCATAACGGGCTGCTTTTGCCTGCGCAGACTCAAGAATCGCATTGGCTTTGGTTAAGTCGGCTTCAGCGCTGATTAACGCGGCTTTGTAGGTAGCCGAATCAATTTGGTAAAGTGACTCACCGCGCTTTACGTCACTGCCTTCTATAAAGCCACGAGAAGTAATAATGCCACTTACCTGCGGTCTTACCTCTGCCACTAAATATGCTTTACTGCGGCCTGGTAATACTACTTTAATATTTTGCGGTTTTGCCACCACTTCAAGCACTCCCACTGGCACGCTGGGTTGCTGCTGAGGTTGCGCCGTTTGCTGATTCTTTTCTCCACATGCACTCAGCAGCACTGCGCTACCCAGTAACAAACCCATTTTGAATATGTGCCGCATCTTAGCCCCTTAAGATAAAAACAGACGAGTCGCTCTAAAACTAAACTGAACAATTAGTATATGTTTGATTTATAACAATATCTAATTATCCACTGATATTTAAATGTAAGGGAGCAAAATACTGCAAATATTTCATAAAAATCATTATTTTTTTTAATAACTTATATTAATTATCCCTATATTGCTCTGTGGTTCAGCCAAGGTTGAGGTTGAGATCTTTATTATGCTCAATTTTCCATCATCGATGAGTGCACCATGAAACTTAAAAATCTAATAATTGCAGTGGCGGTTTTAGCCGTATCTGCCTGCAGTACTGTAGCCACAAAAAATGAGCAAGGCATGTTTGCCAAGTACGACGATTTTCGCCCAGGCCCTAAAGGTGGGGTGGACTTTGTTTGGGCAAGGGAAGGCATTCGTAGCCAAGAGCAGTTGATTGAGACCTTATTGCAGTACGACAACATTATGTTAGATCGCACCTGGTTGGTACTGGATGACAAAACCCAGTATGACAATATCTCCGAACAAGACTTAGAAGAATTAACCACTTATCTAACGACAAAA
Organism: Motilimonas pumila; assembly: GCF_003596335.1. GTDB lineage: Bacteria > Pseudomonadota > Gammaproteobacteria > Enterobacterales > CBDFNC01 > Motilimonas > Motilimonas pumila. The sequence goes on along the minus strand of NZ_QZCH01000025.1, from coordinate 46,361 downwards.
ATTACTCAAAAAGCGCAACAACACTTTACCTTGGTAGACAAGGTGCAGCCAAAAACATTACTTTTAAGCATCGCCCTCACTAATGTCAAAACCCCTAACCCGATTTTGGCTATTACCAGCAGTATCATGCCAGTCGGCTTAGGTATGTCCACCATCTCCAAGGTGGTAACGGGTGAACATACCAATGTCGGTAGCGCAACCATTGAGCTCATGCTCACCGATGCACAATCTGGTAAGCCCATTATTGCCGCCATCGACCGCCAAGCAGGCAATAAAGATCTGGGCACCATGATTGACTCCCTCGACGACGCCAAAGACGCCATTGACTTTTGGGTTGAACGTTTAGGGCAAGCATTAAAAACAAATAAATCAAAGTAAATCGATATATAATACTATACTTTATAGATCCTCCGAGTAACGTCCACCCGGAGGGTTTTGCCAAACTGCGCGCTTATTTGTTTCCATACACTGACCGCTTGCCAACCAAATTGTGCAATAAAGGTGGATATTATGGACCCAGCAGAAAAACCCGAGAAACGGATCTACGTTGTGCTCTTATTTGTTAACGTAAACAAGGAGTATTACGAGCTTTCTAAAGCTCAAAGAGAAAAGCTTACCTCTCCTCATGTTAAGCATTTAAGCCAACACTTAAAAACCGTCTCTATCACTTCACTGCAATCAACCGGTCTTGCCAGAGACATCATGATTGAAGTACTAGAGTCAGAAAACTTGTTAGACATTGAAGATATGATTGAAACGTACAAGGCCGGTGCCAAATCTAAATACGGCGCCATTGAAAACGTCATCATCACCGAAAAATGCATGGAAAGAAAAAGGCTCAGTTAGTCCTTAGCCATAGATGACACAAAAAGCTATTGATACGCTCATCTTAATCCATGAGCGTATTTTTTATATTTTCAGCGCTTTTCTCAGTCGCGCCACTTCTGGGTATCCACCCTCAATCGAAGCTTTAATATCACCACTTCGATTCACAGCATAAAACGCCGGCACGCCTTTTAAGCCAACTTGCTTAAATGATTGCCCTTCAGGATCGGTGAAGACCGCAAAATCAAATCGCCCTGCGTATTGCTTAACTTCAGCCATATCGTCTTTTCCAATCACCACTTGGGTATCAATGCCTTCTGCTTTTAACTGAGCGGCAAGTTCATTCATCATAGGCGTCAGCTTATGGCACGTAGGACACCAAGGCGCCACAAATATCACCACGCATTGGTCACTCAGGCATTGCCCAGCATTTAACCCCTTGCGTGTTTCTCCGCTACTGGCTTGATATAAATCCAGTGGTAACCTAGGCATGCTATCTGCTTTAAATACCGTGACATATAACAGCAAGGCTACTGCGGTCATTAATATAAATTTAATCATGGTTATCCATTTCCTGTCGAAAGGCATAACCTACCTTAGTCAGCTGTAAGATGCTGTTAAGTAAATAACATAACCCGTAATCGTTAAGATGATTCAACCCCAATGAAAGGCAATGGTATACTTGCAGAAAACCTCAAGGATTTAATACCATGGCATATATCCCCGCTAATTACGCTTCATTAGAGCAAGGCTATCGTGACAAAGCGCTGAAATTATTTCCCTGGATTTGCGGCCGCTGCGCCCGTGAATTTAGCTTTTCTAACCTGCGTGAACTGACCGTTCACCACATTGATCATGACCATAATAACAACCCAGAAGATGGTTCCAACTGGGAACTGTTATGCTTGTATTGTCATGATAACGAACACGCAAAATATACCGAAGCACGGGAGTATGGCTCGACGGTACAAGCCGGTGAAGACCTTAAACACGAGGCAGCAACAAGTAACCCGTTTGCCAATTTACGGGACATGATGAACAAAAAATAGCCTCCTCTAGCGACAAGCATTCTGCACCTTCAGTGGGTGAAATCATGACCATAGTCGTGACAAGCCCACACTTCTCACGCAGTAAACCTAAGACAACTAGCGAAATTGTTAATACATAGGCATGATTAAATTGGTTTTTACACCATACTTTTTAAGCCGATTCAATCAAGGAAAATGAAATGCTTAGATTGCTGGGAGTCAGCCTCGTGCTGGCCATCATAAATATAGCCTTGTTTGCTGGGCTATTTTATCTGCAAGGTGCCAGCCTTGCTGATCAACTTACACTGCAATTTCAGCAGAATATGGAATCATCGCTGACCGCCCTTGGCTTAATTTTGCAAAACACCTTATTGGGCGGCGATGTCGTCATGGCCGAAACAATTATTAACGCCATGTTTGATGGTAGCGTGCTGCAAAGCGTCAGCCTTTATGATTTAGACGGCGAATTAGTTTTCGAGCGCGCTTTTGCTGAGCCACATATTGCTTACCCTGAATGGTTAGGACAATTATTTCCGCCCCCAGAAATGCATCGCACCATGGAAATGACTGACGGCTGGAACATTCTTGGAGATCTTAAAGTATCAAGCCATCAACACCATCTTTATAAGGCGATGTGGCAAGTGCTTACCGATCGCTTTCTTATGTACCTGTTATTAATGCTGACAGCTTGGGCGTTGCAAGTGAAACTTGTTATTTACGCAGCTAAAAAGGAAAAATAATGAAAAACATCTGTTCTTTTTCTGCCCCGTTTATCGCTTTAATACTCGGTTTTGTTAGCCTGAGCCCCACTGCGGCTGAAGACACTGCCGCAGAAGTCACTACGGCAAAAAGCCATAGCGTTGCCGCCGACTCTCCTGCGCCTATGCGCGAAGTCATTACCATCGCATCAGGCTCTGATAAAGCCATCTACTTTCAAGTTGCCAGTGAAATTTGTCGCCTAACTAGCGCAAATAAAAGCCTACATGGGCTGCGCTGCGGCGCGATCCCTACCGACGGTTCAGCAGAAAACCTGGCACTGCTGTTAGCAGGTGAAGTCGATTTTGCTATTGTTCAATCAGACATACTCTATTTAGCTCACAAACAATACCCAAGTCGCCTTAAAGGGGTTATTGCCACCCATGCTGAGCCTTTAACTATCGTTACGGCGGCAGGGACTGGCATAGAGCAAGCGATTGATTTAAGTGGCACAGCCTTGAATATCGATCACCAAGAGTCAGGTACAAACCAGTCATTGCGTCGCCTGATTGGATCAGTTAAAAATTGGACTACCCCTCCTAAATTATTACAAGAGAGTAATTGGGACGCTTTGGAAAGCCTATGTCTTGGCGAAATTGATGCTTATGCAGCCATCATGGGACACCCCAATCGCCTGGTGAACCAGACCAGTAAACGCTGTGACATTTCCTTCGTCCCCATCAACCCAGAAGTGGTAGCTGATGAGAATGGCAAATTGCCCCCCTACATTATGTCAGGCAAAATTCCTGGTAGATTGTACCGAGGAAATAAAAAAGCCACTGAAAGCTTAGCGTTTTCGGCAAACTTAATCACCCGAGCAGATGTACCTACTGCCTACGTTGAAGCTGTGGTTAAAGCGGTCTTTCAACAAGAGCGCAGCTTTGGTAAAAACATTACGGCGTACGCTAACATCTTTCGCACTCCTGCTCATATGACAGGAAATGCCCTTGTGATCCCCCTTCACCCTGCGGTAATACCTTTGATACCCGAGCCAAATAACCTCAAATCGACCAAGCTTAAAAGCCAAACCCAAAAGAAAGCTGAATAATAATGAGTCGGGAATGCAGTAGGTAATTAAAGCAGCAGCGTAAGCTGCTGCAAAAAGCGCATGTCGCTTTGACTTGGCATTAATTTAACATCACGTTAAACAATGATGCCCCTATTGCCGCAATCGCTTGGTCTAACTGCGCCATATCCGCCTTGGCGTGTTGAATGTAAATAGCCATAATCACAGGTTGACTGTAGCCACCCGTATTATCCGGCCACACCACCGCAATGATGCCGCGATCACCTTGCTTACCAGCACCTGAGCGGTCTGCAATACGCCAGCCTTCCGGTAAACTGGCGCGAAGTAAGTTATCACTGACTTGGTTCGCTTTCATCCATGTTAATAATTGTTCTTGAGAGCCGGTGGTCAGAACACGCCCAAAAGTAAGCCGCTGTAGACTTTGCACCAGGGCGATGGCATGGCTGGTATTATTGGTTTCCCCAAGCGCAACCTGATTAAGCTTGGGCTCAATATCATCTAAACGACTGCGGTTATCGCCAATATCACGGAAAAAACCCGTCAAGCCTTGAGGGCCCCCAATGCCCTCAAGCACAATATTAGCGGCAGTATTGTCACTGGTGCGCAAGGTAGCTTCGCAAGCTTGTTGGTAACTGACAGCTTGATTAAGCCAGTCTTTAGCGACGGGCGAATACGCTTGTAACGTATCAGCCTCTACCATCACCTTATGCTCCTTGGATACTCGGCCTTGCTCAAAGTCATTCAATAGCTTAGCGCACGCAAAAGGCTTAAAGGTGCTCATTAGTGCGACACTTGTCTGTCCTTGATAATGCCAAAGCCAAGCCCCGTCGCTAGCCATCACCGCTAAACTAATTTGCCCTTGCACTTGCCCTTGCAAGGTTTTTACTTGTGGAAGCACTTGCGTAAAGGATGGCGGACTGTCGACTCGACTCTGATCGTTCGCCATCGCGCTTGCCGTCAATAGCCACGGCGTGAAAAACATGCAACGATAAAATGTGCGCCTAAATAAACTATTCACTTTCCACCCTAATTAATTGCAACCACACACAGTAAACAAGCACAAAAAAGCCAAGCAAATGAGCTTGGCTATGGTTCAAGGCCACTCAAAGGTTAATTCAAGTTAAAACCAACCTTTTTCTCCCTGCACGTAAGTTTGCTCAAACTCTTCATCTGATTTCACTAGGTACAAAATGAATTCTATAAAAGCAATCACGCCAATAACCATAGAAGGAATGCCTAATAGAATAAAACCGAAAATAAAAGTTAATAACATAATCACACCTTGCTTGGTGTAACCTAAATAAAACTTATGGGCGCCAAATGCGCCAAGGAAAAATGCAAATAATGCTGCGGCTATTTTCTTCGATGAAGTGCTGCCAGATACTGTGTCTAAATATACTGCTTGAGCTTTATCCCCTTCAGCATTGAAATCCACTTTTTGTCCCGTCTTTGGTAGTGCATTTCCTTTCCAATCGTCTACCGCTAGAGTATATCGACTGCCGTCTTCACCAGAGATAGTTCCACTACGACTCGACTCATCAAACTCAAGAATTTGGCCTTTCATTCTTTTTCCTTTATAAAATCAACAAAACACAACAGCTTCATGGACCGACTAAGTGTTAGAAAAAATATATCCAATAAAGTTCGGTGCACTAGCCAAAACGACTTTGAAATATAGTATTAACCGGAAAAAATTCCTAGCTACTTGATCGCATACTCAATAATAAATATAAAAAAGATAAATAAACATAAAAAATTAGATGTTAGTTTATTGCGTTATAAAAACCTTGACGATTTCGTTAACTACAACGCGCGGCGCGGCGATTTTAATTCACTGCTGGCAAATCGAGTTCGCACGCTTTTCCACTCTGCCAAACGTTCCGCGTCTCCCACTGGCTCACCGCTTTTTGCTTTGCCCATCAGCCACAAATGCTGAGCATTGAAACTGTAAACAGGCAAGAGGTCTTTACGACGAGAGGCGGCAATAATATCAGTTTTGATATTATCCAAAATAAGTGGGTTTGCGCGTCGGCTTGGGTAAAAGGCTAATACCATATGAAACTGGTCAAACTCCACCGCTTTCACGTACACCAAGCGCAATTGCTTTTCTGCAAACCCTAGCTCCATCAAGCTGTAGTACTTAGCAATAGCATAATCTTCGCAGTCACCGCCTTTTGCTCCTACAAACTCTACCGGAGAAGCCCAGTAATCCTCTTTGCCCCACAACTTTTGATCAGAAGTGAAAATGAGACTATTGAAGAAATCATTCACTTGCGCCAGTTTTGCTTTGTCTGATAACTCTTTAGAGTTATTGAGGGTGTCGATTAACTCGTCGATTCGGTTTATCGCTTGCTCGCCGTAAGTAGACTGAATATCACTGCGGACTTGCTGGGTATTGAAATACTGCTCTAACTCACTGGCTTGAGTATTCAGTGACGTGCAAGCCAACACTAAGCTGACGATCATTTTGATGCTGTTGGGCATGGCTTAATCCTTATGCTTGCCTAAGATATCGATTCCATTCATTAGCTTTCCATCATACTTTATTAACCATAGGTAAGCATAAGGCATGAGAAATTTTTTACCCTACTTTTTAAAACATATGGGATTTACTCACTTGCTTATTTAGCACGCAAATACCTTACCCCCCCAGAAATAAGCGGCAATTCCCATAGGCTTTTGTATAATGCGCGTTTTGATATTTGATGGAACCTTTCATGCGCTTGTTACGCTCTACCGTCCACCCTGATGTTGCCGCTGAACACGGCAAAATACTTAAGCGCATAGCTGCTCGAGCCATCGTTTTGAAAGGTCAAAAAATCCTTTTGATGTATACCCAGAGATATCAAGATTACACTTTACCTGGGGGCGGATTAGACTCATCAGAAAGCCCGCAACAAGGCTTATGCCGAGAGCTAATGGAAGAAACCGGCGCAACAGGTATTCGTAACATTCAAGCCTTCGGTATGTATGAAGAGTATCGACCTTGGTACAAACCCGATCACGATACTCTGCATATGTTGTCTTACTGCTATACCTGCGAGATTGATGACACCCTTGGAGCAGCAAAATTAGAAGACTACGAAGTCAATAATGGCATGAGTGCAGTATGGGTCGATATACACCAAGCCATTGCCCACAACCAGGCCACTATAGCAAGCAGTAATAAAAAAGGTTTATCGGTCGAGCGTGAGACATTTTTACTGCAACAGATAGCCACTGAACGCTTGCCTCAAACCGTACTCGCGGTATAAAACATGACCTAACTCCCCATGTTTAAGCAAATAAACGCTTTAACCAAGACGTGTTTTTTGCCGCTAAGCCTTGACCTTGTTGCACAATATTGTCATTGACGCTTTTAACATAGTCAGCGTCTTCATTTTGAATATGGTTGATGAGCCAACGGTGTAACATCGTCAACAACTCCTGGCTAACGTCTTCCCCTTGCAAAAATCGCAGCTTAAAATTCTCGACCTTATTTATAAATTGCTGGTGCACTTGCTTGTGTGGCTCTAACATAGGGTAATTGGCTTGTGCCATTAGCCCTTCTTCAAATGCAAAGTGTGACAAGGTGTAGTCCACTAATTCGTCTAATACATTGCCAATGGCACTTTGATCGGCCGTTTCCACCGCTTGATGAAGATCATTGATATGAAGCATGATGCGCCGATGCTGCTCGTCAATAACATCGATACCGGTATTTAAACTAACGTGCCAAATAAACTTCGCCATGGCCCTTCCCTGATAATAAGCAAAGATATCAGTCTCGCAAATTAAGCAAACCGCCATATTGATACCAATCAAAAGCATTAACAATATAAAATAAAAGTCAACCGGCGATACTTTTTTAGTTACCATTATCACCAAAAAAAACCTAATGCCTTAACCTGAATATACTTTTCAGTTAGCATGCCCGTCACCAGCTGACAGGAGGTTAGCTGTTTAAAAGGATATGTATCATGCTTAACGGACTAAGCCGACTTCACAGCCTATGGGTTTTCTTGATCCTTTGGTTAGCCACCGGTATCACTATCAACCTCAATGACCAACGCGCTTTTACGCTTCAGCAGATGGGCGTCGATGCCATTGTTAGTTACCAGACTTATACCCTAGGTCACAGCCCACTGGATATTTTAACTCCTCGTGGCGATACTTTTTATGCCGAAAAAGGTATTTTACCGGCAAAACAACCGGGTCAATTTGCCATCGCTGCGGTGCCGTATTGGGTCTTAAAAAACCTCGGTATCAGCTATGAGAATAACTATGATCAAGCCGCTTCTTGGGTCACTTGGCTATCCACGTCTCTGCTTGCGGCATTGGCGCTGACCTGCCTTTACCGGCTCATGCTGCTTTGGGGCTTTAAGCAAATTTATGCTTTATCCGCCGTGCTTAGCGCAGGACTTGCCAGCCATTGGCTTGTCTTTGCGGGGATTTCTCACCACGATATTCTGGCCACAAGCTTATTACTGTTTGCCCTCGCGGCAGCAGAAAAAAACCACTTAGTGTATCAAGGCAATAACGTATATTGGGGTATTCTGAGCGGGATGTTTGCTGGCCTAATTGTCTTTACCTCCATGCTACCCGCGCTTTTGGTCGTGGCATTTGGCTGCTACATCTTTGCGTCGTTAAACCTGCGTACAATCGCCAGTAATGGCGTTGGCTTTATATTAGGGCTGCTGCCTCTCGCGCTTTATAATTACCATTATTTTGGCAATCCCCTGACGCAAGCTAATGTGGCAGGTAATTACGCCGACACCTTTTTCAACTTTAGCTGGCAACAATTTAGCCATCACCTTAACGCCTATTGGGGCAATGGTGGCTTAAGCATCTGGAAATACAGCCCAATAATAACGTTAGGTTTTATTGGCGTCTGGTTTTTACCCCGCAACTTAACGCGAGTGAAGGTGTTTATTTTACTTGCCACTTTATTGCACATGGCTTACCTGCTCAATATTGAGACTCTAGGCACCTGTCAATATGGTCCGCGCTACTTATTGCCATTGGTGCCGCTGTTTGCCATTGGCCTGCCGGTTATTTTGCAGTTAGGTGGTGAACGCTGGCAGTACTTGAAAGGCAGTGTCTTTGGCGCGATTGCTGGTTACTCTTGCTTGGTCAGTTTAATTGGCGCTTTCGCAGGGGCTATGCAGTGTGATTTAAATCGTTTTACTGGCTTTAAATACTTAGCAGAATTACAACGCTACCATTGGGATTTGTACCCATTTTTGGTGTGGGTGTTACCTCTCTTTATCGCCGTTATATTGCTTACGTTGTTGAGCTATGGCACTGCTCAGTCAACAAGTGCGGCGCCAACTAGCACCGCAGATGAAGCCTAAAGCAGCTTAGTTGCAAAAAAAAGCGCTTGTGGTCAACAAGCGCCTTGCTATTTCATTAACAGCTGCCAACCTAAACAAGCAAGCGGTTATCTGACTTGGTGTAAAAAGTGTAAGTGCTTCTCATATTGGTCAACGATATCACTGATGACTTGCTCTTTGCTCCAACCCATAATGTCATAATCTTGCCCGCCTTCGGTCAAAAAAACTTCCGCACGGTAATATTGCCGCTCATCGTCATCTTCTTCTTGTAGCGAAAAGCTTGGTTGTAAATAAGCCTTAGGGCGCACTCGATAAATAAAGTCTTGTTCATCCCCTAGGTACACTTCAAATCGCGCGTTGATGTCGTTTTTTTCTACCGAGTATCGAGCGTCTACCCCGTGTTTAATTAACTCCTCTGAAACCGACTGCATGCCAGGCATAACCACTTCAGCGATAAACTGGCTGACATTTTTACGCCTTGGAAAATGCACCAAGTTTTTTAAACGCCGCTCCCAGCCTTGTTTCGACACGTCTAAACGCGGCGGGTGAATCACTTGTTCTAAACTGTAGCGTTTAGCGGCGTCAATGTTGAGGGCTTTTAACAAACCATACGCTGCCACCATTAACACAATACAAAATGGCAGGGCGCTGGCAATGGTCGCGGTTTGCAGCGCACCTAAGCCACCGGCAAGCAATAACGCTATTGCGACTACGCCTTCCAAAGACGCCCAGTACACTCGTTGCCATACCGGTGTCTTGTCGGTGCCGCCCGAGGCGAGCATGTCAACCACCATGGAGCCAGAATCAGAGGAGGTCACGAAGAACACCACCACCATAATAATGGCAATCAGGCTCAAGAATGATGAAAATGGAAAATGCTCTAAGAACTTAAACAAGGCCAAGGACACGTCGTTATCGACGATTTGGGCAAGGCCATCGCCGGTGCCAGCCATGATCATATCAATAGAGGTATTACCAAACACCGTCATCCATAAGAAGGTGAAACCGGTAGGCACAAACAGCACGCCGATAACAAACTCTCGAATGGTACGGCCGCGAGAAATACGGGCGATGAACATGCCCACAAAAGGAGACCAAGATAACCACCAGCCCCAGTATAACAAGGTCCAACCGCCAAGCCAGTCGGTCGGCTCATAAGCAAATAAGTTAAACGTTTTATTAACGATGTCAGACAGGTAACCACCCGTATTTTGCAAGTACATTTGCAATAGCAATACCGTTGGCCCAAGTAACAACACCATGCCCACTAAGGCAATGGCGAGAAATAAGTTTATCTCGGATAAAATACGAATGCCTTTATCCAACCCCGTCGCTACCGAGATAGCCGCAAGGCCAGAAATAACAACAATCAAAATCACTTGTACGGTTTGATTAACAGGAACGTCGAACAAATAATGCAAGCCGGAGTTGACTTGCAATACCCCGTAACCGAGAGATGTCGCTACGCCAAATACCGTACCTAAAATGGCGAAGACATCCACGGCATGACCGATAGGGCCGTATATCTTGTCGCCAATCAGCGGATATAAAGCTGAACGAAGCGTCAGCGGCAAGCCATGACGATAGCCAAAGTACGCCAAAATCAACGCAACCATGGCGTAAATGCCCCATGCGTGCAGACCCCAATGGAAGAAGGTCAGCTTCATTGCTTCTCGAGCGGCTTCGACCGATCCAGGGTCTCCGGTGGGAGGGGATAAATAATGCATAACAGGCTCGGCAACGCCAAAAAACATCAAGCCGATGCCCATTCCGGCAGAAAATAACATCGCAAACCAAGAGCCATGACTAAAATCCGGCTCCGAATGATCCGGCCCCAGCTTGATATCGCCCATTCGTGAAATGCCTAAATAGGCCACAGTGAGCAGTATCAAGGCTACCGCAGCAACATAAAACCAACTGACGTTGGTGACAATGGTGCCCTGCATATCACTGAAAAATTTATTCGACTGCTCCGGCATCGCCACAGCAAAGAGGACAATGAGGAAAATTAACACTGTGGAGCTGTAAAACACCGGTGGATTAATTTTGAGTGGCAGCTTAAACGGCGCTGAAACCTTATTCATAAAACCTTCTTAGTTCTTATTTATGCATGTTGATGGCACTGCGAATGACTTAAGTCTAGCAGACACATCCAGAGTTACCTTATGAGTCAATGACCTAGCTTTCCTCTTAGGCCATGAACCAAAGCTAGGGTGGCAATATTCCCGAGCCAAATGACCAATTAAACACTCCTTTTTTAGGGGAGAATTAAGGCATGGCCGCGCCATGTTTGAGCAGCCCAAGCAGTAATTGGCTTTTGCGTTTACCACTGGCAAAGCAGGCTTCAATGGCATTCGCAGCCAGCATCATGGCATGGTCAGCGGTCATCTCCAGACCGTTGGCTAAAGCAAAGAAGTTTTCATTCATATAGCCGCCAAAATAAGCCGGGTCGTCAGAGTTAACCGTTACGCACACGCCTTGCTCTAACATTTGTAGGATGTTGTGCTGCGACATGTCGCTGAAAACTTTCAATTTGGTATTTGATAATGGACACACAGTTAAAGGCATACGGCTGGTAATTAGACGCTCCATTAAATCAGGGTCTTCACTCGCCCTAACACCATGATCAACCCTGCTCACTTGTAAGTCGTCAAGACAGGTATGAATGTAACTGGCAGGCCCTTCTTCACCAGCATGCGCCACGGTGAGTAAACCTAACTGCCGAGCCTTGGCAAATACTCGGCTAAATTTCTCGGGTGGGTGACCCATTTCTGAACTGTCTAATCCCACGCCGATGATTTTGTCTAAATACGGCTCGGCCAAGGCTAAGGTTGCCATTGCGTCTTGCTCAGACAAATGACGTAGGAAGCACATTATTAGCTCACTGCTGATCCCCAACTCTTGCTGGCCTTGTAGCAGCGCGGCATGAATGCCATTAATTACAGTGGCAAAATTGATCCCCCTCGCAAGGTGCGTCTGAGGATCAAAAAAAGGTTCGACATGACGGACGTTTTGCGCTTTACATTGCAGTAAATAAGCCCAAGTTAAGTCAAAAAAATCCTGCTCAGTCACCAATACGTTGGCGCCTTGGTAATAAATATCGAGGAAGTCTTGCAGTTGACTGAATTGATACGCCTGTTTGACTTGCTCAACATTGTTAAAAGGCAAGTCAATGGCATTTTTTTGCGCTAACTTAAACATCAATTCAGGTTCAAGGCTGCCTTCTAAGTGAAGGTGTAGCTCCACTTTGGGCATTTTCCTGAGCCAGGCTTCAAGCGCTGGGGTCATGGCTATCTCTCACATTTTAGTTTGTTTGAGTATAGCTATTATTTGTTGCAATTCCTTGATCAAAAAGCAGTAAAGTCACCGCAAGACAGAATTAAACACCCCTTTATTAAAGAAGCTTATAATATTTCGCTGCACTATAGAGTGATTCATTATGAAAGTATGCCCAGCTTTTACTTCAGCAAAATCTTTCATTTCAGGCAATCGGCAGCTCTTCACGCTCACTTTACCATCGTGAGGGCCAGTGAATAAGTGATTAAACCAAGGATCACTGCTGCGCGTGCCTGCAATAATTCCAAGCTCAATGTCGATGGCTTTGAAATGCTGCAGTGGTGAACCGGGGCCTGTGCCAAGTTGCTGACCCACAGGCCCGGTAAACCAACGATAAGGTCGAAAAAGCTTGAGTTTATCGGCGACTTCACTGCCATGATTGGGCGGGGCTAACATCACAGCTCGAGAGCCTTTGGGTAATGCATGATGTTGTAAATAATGCCGTAATAAAATGCCGCCTAACGAATGGGTAACAATAAAAATTGGCTCACCTTGGCTGGCCAATGGGGTTAGCACCGGGGCGATATAGTCTTGGCATAAGTTTGCCATGGGTGATTGCGCAGACGGGTAGCTCACGCTATGCACTTGATACCCTTGCCGTTTAAGCAAACGCTGTAATGAAGACATGCTGCGGGCCGTTCGGCCCATTCCATGAATTAACACGGCGGCTGGAGTTAACGTCATAATCACTTATTTTCTAACATCAATGAGGCCAGTCTACTTGCATGATGGCCACAGGGTCAAACCCTGAAGCAGTCTCGTGATGGTGGTTAATGAGAAGGCTTTATGACTGATAATAAAAAGGGAGCTAAAGCTCCCTTGAGGTAATATTTGAACCTTCAACTATCGAGCATAAATTACTGACAGCTGCCTGTGGCTTGCCATATATTCCAAGCTGACGCGCTGGTAGGTGTTACATTACTGTTCCACCAAATGGCTTCATATTGATTACCTTGATAAGCCACGCTGTCACCTAAAGTATAAGACTGAGTCGCTGACCAGTCTGCTACGCCTGAACATCCCGCTGGCGGAGTGGATGGCGTTACCGTTGGTGCCACAGTAGGTTGCACGCTTGGCACTATCGTTGGCGTTTCGGTAGGCAGCACGGTTGGAAGTATGGTCGGCTCTATCGTTGGCGCAACCGTTGGTGTCGGGGTTGGCGTTTCCCCTGCAACCAGCTTCCATGGACCCCATTGCTGAGTTCCCGGCTCTTGGCCTTGGTTCCACCATTGTGACAGATAAACCTTGCCTTTATGGGTCACGCGATCTCCCGATACGTAAACCAAACTTGCATTCCAAGCATCAGAGCTCGGGGGGGGCGTAGGTTCGACCGTTGGCGGCGCAGTAGGTGGCGTGGTTGGCGTCACCGTCGGGGTAACGGTTGGAGTGACCGTTGGAGTGACGGTTGGGGTTACGGTTGGAGTGACCGTTGGGGCAATCGTCGGCGTAACACCATCAATTGGTTTTTTACCCGCCACACAATAACTTGAACTGAGGCCGACACCATTGAGCGCTGCAGCGACGTCATTACCGTCCCAACCTAAATCAGCAGTGGCACGACAAGCGCCGTCAGCAGCTTGCTGAAAGCTAGCGCTGCTAGGCCAAAGGCGGCGTTGATTCGCTCGTAAAAAAACTTCAAATGCATACCTCGCATCCCAACCTTGGGTCGAGGCTAAATTATAAAATACCTTATTAAATACACCAGAAGAAAAGTGAACGTCCATACCAGCATAATAATCACTGGCATGATCTATCGAACGGCCATCCGCAGGAGGGTTAGACATGCTGCGCAAAAAGCCTGCACCTTTATAAATTTCGTTACCAAGCACAAAGTCAGTTTTGCCGTAAATGTATTGTTTTAGCGTTACCCCTGCCATATCTGAAAATGACTCATTTAAGCCGCCAGATTGGTTTTGGTAAATTAAACCAGAGTAGTTCTCGGTAAAACCGTGCGCCACTTCATGACCTACCACGGTGACACTGGTCAGTGGATGCAAGCTGCTGCCGCCGTCTCCAAAGCTCATTTTGCCACGGTACCAATAAGCATTCTGTTCATTTTGGCCATAATGCACGCGCATGACTAGTTTATAAGGTAATGCTTCGGTGTTGTACCATTTGCGAAACATCTCAACGTGGCTGGTACCGTTAAATAATGCTTCAGAGGCTGGACCATAAGCACCATTGACGTCTGGCTCGTCGAAGTAATTGTCGCTGCTGGCACAAGTATAACTGAGCGCCGGCGAGGTCGTGGTGTCGTCAGTCCGGTTTTGCAAATCAACCACGCGTACGTCATCATTTTCTAAACTACAGCGTGAGCCTGACTTATTGATATCGAGTGCAGGAACGTCCCCTTGGCCATAATAGATAATGCCACGACGTTCGTTGCCTCCCTCGCCACTGGCATAAGCGTGGGGAATATTATTATAGTGATTAATCACTGCGCCCGTATTTGCTTCAACAAAAACCACTGGTGCTGCCGGGCCTTTTTGATTCACAAAACCGTGAAATACATAAACCAGGTGGGCTTTGCCACTTTCTGCAAGATAAACGTAAAGCTGCACGTCTTGTTCTTGCTGCACTTGCTCAAGGCTTACTTTGTGCTGTTGACTGATCCAAGCAATGGCTTTAGCGCTGGCTTGCTCAGGAGAAAGCTGAGGCTTCACTGAGGGAATATCTTCAGCAATATTGGTTAATACGGTACCAGCTACGTAAGTATAATCGCCACTAGCATTATCTTTTAATGCCACAACTTCGCCGCCAAAAATCGGTACGCCTTGATAACTTTGTTGCATCACTTGGTGAGTTTCGCCTTGATTTGAGCGATGCTGAGCTTGCATCGCAAAACCTTGCGGTTCATTCAATACGCCAAGACTGAGCGCGTCTAATGAGCTGACCATGCCTTGCGCATTCAAATCTTCTAATTTCAGCTCAACTTGATCCGCGGCTGAAACATTAAGTGATAACAACGCAGCGGCAACAGCAAGCGCGCTAGTTTTCATCTTTAACATGTCGTTCTCCTTTACTTTGATTGAGTCAATCAAACACCTTCCTTGATTGCCGTCTCAGCATATAAAATGCGACATATTTATGCTTTCAACTGACCGACAATCCTTATTGATTTCACGACATTTTAGCGAGTGAGGTAATTTTTCGCCCTTGCTAAAAAAACAATCAAAGCAAATGATTTCAATTACTTAAGAATGAATAAGTTACCATTCACGCCGAATTTTGCTGTGAAGCTTGCGTTTTAAGTAACTGACTTTGCGCTTTTTTAGGTGTCACACCATAGCGGTTTTTGTATAAGGTAGTGAAATAGCTTTGTGAATTAAAACCGGATAATTGCGCAACTTGGGCCATGCTTGCACCGTCCATTAAATGCTGTTGAGCCAAGGTTAAACGTTGCTCACGCAGCATCTCATTGGGAGTTAACCCGGTCAGCGCTTTCACCTTTCGCTGTAGCTGCTTGTTACTCATATACAAAGCATCAGCTAAGTCGCCGACGTTAAACTCACTGTCGGCACTGCGAGCCTCAAGCAAATTGGCGAGTTTATCCAGTAGCTGTATGTCTTTGTCCAATAGCGGAGTGCCAGAGCCGGCTAAATGTGCCGCTCGGCCAGTGTGTTGCTGTCCTTGAAGACTGGCATAAGAGCGCATTAACTCTGCCAAGTTTTGCAGTTTGAGCTTTAAAACAGGGAGATCAAAAGGTTTGAAGATGACATCTGTAACTTGGTGTTGCAGCGCTTGATTACGGGCCTTTTCGCAAGCATTCGCCGTTAGTAATACGACAGGAATGTGACACGTTTGCGGGCTCTCTTTGAGCTGTTGACACAATTGTAAGCCATTGAGTTCAGGCACGTACCAATCTGATAGGATCACATCTGGCACTTGTTCATTGGCCAATTGCAACGCAGTCAAGCCGTCATAAGCCAAAATACACTTAAAACTGTCACTTAAACTTTGAGCCAAGTATTGCGCCAGCTCAGGGTTATCTTCAACAACCAGCAGAATTGGCGCCGTATCTATGTCGCAAGTGGGCGCTTGCTTATTGGTCTCAGGTAATGGCTCACTTTCTTGGCTCAAGGCTTGGCATAGTGGGCGACCGGCTTGCTCTTCGCAAGCTTGCGTCAGTGGCAAGCTTATTGCAAAACAAGTGCCCTCACCTAACGCAGAAGTCACCGTGATCTCGCCGCTGAGCACTTGCAAGGTTTCTTTAACCAAGGTTAAACCCAGGCCGCTGCCTGTTGCGCTATGGCTGCCTGCGGCTCGAAAGAAAGGCTCAAAAATAAGACGCATTTGCTCATCAGTTAAACCGTCGCCTTGGTCTTCAACTTTACAACGAAAAGTACCGGCCTGAGAAAGCCAAGTCACCTTAACGGCCCCGCCACCTGAACTGTACTTAATGGCGTTGCTTAATAAATTAAACAAAATCAATTGTAAGTCTTCGCTGCCACACGCTACCCACAAACCTTTCGGTCCCGAGAGCACAAGCCCGCAATCATTGTGCTCGGCCAAATCTTGGTATTGTAACTGCGCCAATTTAATGACTTCATCCACGCTGCATGAATGACGTTCACTGACGGGTTTTAACTGGGTTAACCGCAGTAATTTATCCGTCATGGCCAGTAACCGGGTAGCATTGCGCTTCATCATCATAATTTGCTCGCTGGGCAAATGATTGCTTTGCTCGTTGAGCGCGTCTGTCAGCGGCGCCAAAATCAAACTTAACGGTGTTCTAAACTCATGAGAAACATTGCTAAAAAGTCGCGTCCGCTGCGCTAACATGCCTTGAACCTCTTCGGTTCGTTGTTCGACCATCGCCGCCAACATACGGTTACGCTGACTTAATCTTGCGGTGCGATACATCACTGCCAACAGCAGTAGCAATACCAAAGCCATGACGCCAGTTAACTTAAACCACCAGGTTTGATAAAACTTCGGCGTGATATAAAATTGAAAACCAGCAGCATGTTGCCAGCTGCTACCCACTCGTTGACTTTGCAAGATAAACTCGTGTCGCCCCGGCGCTAAGCGTTGAAAGGTTACTTCTTGCTGGCCCAACTTGAGGTAGTTCCAGTTATTGTCTTGAGGTAAAAGCTGATATCGATAAGCGCTGTTGCCTGCAAAACTAAAATCTGAGAAGTGCAGCCGAATACCGGCGTCACTCGCCAAACGTAAGTCCTCAGCGCTGCGGTTATCAGTCAGCGCCACGGAGCGACGTTGCCATTCGTATTCGCCTTGGTGGGCACTGGAAGCTTGCTTCACCTCTATTTCTGTAATGCTCGCTTGCCCTTGCAGCTGGGTCGAAGCCAGCTGCTCAGGGTGGAAAACCAACGCGCCATCTATGCCGCCCATAACAAGCTGGCCATTGGCCAATAATGCCGACGCTTGAGCATTAAATTCTTGCATCGCCATGCCTTGCGCGGCGTCAAATCGGCTGATACTGAGATCGCGTGGATCAATCCGCAAAAGATGTGGCCCAGAAGCCGTCCAAATAAAGCCGGCATTATCTTGTTTTACTTGATAAAAGATATGCTCAGGCGCCCCCTTTTGTTGCTCAATTTTTTGTATTTGATGCGCGACTAAGTCGTATCGGTACAAACCTGAGCGTGCCGCAATCCAGAGCTGCGCAACTTCGCGGTCTAACAATAAGTCATACACACCTTCCAACGGCAACGCCTGACCTTGGCTATCTTGCAAAGGTAACGTATTCACCTGCCATGATAAGGTATTTAATTGCAATAATTGATGGTCGCGAGTGGCTAAGTAGATGTCATCTTGATGCACGATGGCGCGAATAACGTGCCCTAAAAAAACCTTATCTTGGCGGCTTTTATTCACTCTATGGGGCTTAAAACTCTGGCTACCTTCATCAAACTTGAGCAAGCCTGCGCTGAGACCAAAAGCCCATAAACCTTGGTCATTATTAAATATTTGACTGACAAACTTTTCCTGCTCGCCATTTCTAAGGGACACGGGAAAGGCTGTTAAGTCAGTGCCATCGAGTTTAACTCGCGCAATCCCAAAGTCGCCCGCCAGCCAAATATGCTGCTGGTACTCTATGGCATCTATGATGATACCAAGATTATTGCCGACGCTATTTTGCAAAGGCATCGCTAGGGTGACTCGACCATCGCTCGAGAGACGATTCATGCCGCCGCTGCCAGTAAAAAGCAAAGCTTGGCTGCCTTGCTGGGGCACTACTGCCATGACAATGTTGTCGGTTAAGCCTTGTTGATCACTGACTAAACGCAAATAGCGAGCAGAAGCAGCCAGTTTATATGCGCCTTGAGTTTGTGTACCTATCCATAAATTGGCTTGCTTATCCTCAAACAGTGCCGACACGATCACCGGTCGTTGGCGTTCATCCAGGTAAATGCGTTGCGCTTTAGCGGTGGTCGTATCTAAACGATATAACCCCTTACTGGTACCCAACCAGACATCACCAAAGCTATCTTGCAACACCGTCTGTATGGGCGCTTGAACGCCTAAATCGGCCAACAAAAAATGTTGTTTCAAAGACTGGTTGCTGCCGAAAACGTATAAAGACTGCGCGGTAGCCAACCAAATGTGTCCGCCTTGTTGAGCAAGTGCGGTAACATGTTGACGGCCCACCGGTTCAGCTAAAATTGGATGAAAATGTCGACTGGCTTTGGCTTTATAGAACACCCCTTGCTGGGTGCTCACCCAGAGCCCTTGCTGAGCATCTCGGGCCAATGCCAAACCAGTTAACTGAGCGCCTTGGGCAGAATGAGACAAAGGGAATACGGTGACCTTGCCGGCGCTGTCGAGTTTCACGACACCGGCCTGACCAGCTAGCCAATCAGTACCGTCGGCAACCAACAAGTCTTTATACATGACGTAATGACTTGCGTTATCAATCACATTTTCTTTTTGCGATTGAATCACTTTCATTTGTGGCAGAGAGAAGTGGTCTATACCATTCGCCGTCACCAACGAAAACGTTTCCCGCTGATGGCCTATTCGCCAAATAAAGGGGCTGGATAATGACAGTGATTGCTCAGTATTGGGTTTAAAATAGCGAAACTGCTGACCATCAAAACGGTTTAACCCTTCTTGAGTGGCAAACCACATAAAGCCTTGCGCGTCTTGGGAGATGTCATTCACCGAGACCTGAGACAAACCTTGAGGTAATGAAACGTGTGAAAAATGCAGCTGGCTCGCCTGGCAATTCAACGCCAGAAAAAAACACCCTACACACAGTTTCAAAAAAGTAAAACTGTTCATATCGTCCTTGAATGTAATGTGCTAATACTGCTGCGTCGCATCCTTGCATCGCACTGGCGGATTAAGCCAAAAGCATTAACAACTTATTGACCTTAATATAACAAAACCACAATCTGATGGCGTCGACACACAGCACAAAAGCAATCTCGGCATCACTTTTTAAACAAAAATTAATCAAGCGCGCCTATTCCATTGTCTTTCGCTGCAAGAAAACCGATAACTTCCTCTTAAAGTGATAAAAACATCATTTAGCAAACTATTTTTTGTTTAATTTCCTTACTTCGTCATATTCCTGCATTATGCTTGGGTAGCGCTCATAATATTTACGCAAGGCACAAGACAAAGGAAGCATCATGACGAAACTGACTTCAGATATAAAAAAAAATAGCCAATTATTTATTTCTGACAGCCAAAAAAGTGAAACCGTATGGGGGCTTTGCAATGCCCAAGGCCATTGGTTGTCACTCGACTCTTCAGAGTTTGAAAACGCAGAAGTTATGCCATTTTGGTCACAACAAGATGACGCCCGTGCGGTCTGTCAGGACGAGTGGGCCGATTTTGTGCCTAACGAACTCAGTTTGAGTGAATTTGTAGAAGACTGGTTAGTGAGTCTTGCCAACGAAGGTGTATTAATTGGCATTAATTGGACTAACGACCTTGAAGGTGAAGAGCTTGAGCCCAAAGCCTTGGTAGAGATGTATCTGTAATGTCATTACTGCACTAACCGCCCCCTGCTAGCACAGCCATTTTTAATAGATAGCCACACACTAGACCAAAGCTCAGGCAGCGACGACTGCCTGAGCCAAGTATGTTACGACGGTGAATTAATCTGCAGTACCATTTTACCTATGTATTCTTTTTGCTGAAAAACTTGCTGCGCCTGATGAATATCTTTAAGGGTAAAAGTACTCGCCAGCAAAGGTTTCACTTTGCCCTGTTCAATCAAAGTAATAAGGTTTGCAAACACTCCTGGCGCAAGCACAGTACATCCAAAAAAACTGAGGTCTTTTAAATACAGCGTGCGCACATCAAGGCTCACCATTGGGCCACCAATAGCCCCCGAAACGGCATAGCGACCGTGAGGGCGCAACACCTGTAATAGCTGAGGCCAACCCTTGCCAGCAACCAGATCAATGACCACATCAACGCTGTTTTCACCTAGCGCTGCGACTAAATCTGAGTGACGATTTAGCACTTGGTCTGCGCCAAGTTGTAGTAACTGCGCTTGTTTGGCCGGGCTTGTTACGGCGATAACTTGCGCCCCTCGAGCTTTGGCTAATTGGATAGCGCCGGAGCCAACGCCACCGGAAGCCCCGGTGATTAACACCTTTTCACCATGGCGCACATTGGCCCGAGTCAGCATGTTTTCGGCCGTTGAATACGAGCAAGGAAAAGTTGCTAACTCTGCATCGCTGAACGACGACTCAACCCGGTGAGCGTGTTTAGCCGCTACCACGGTATATTCAGCAAAACCACCATTACACTCTGAACCAAAGTACCAAGGTGGTTGCATGGTTTCACCATTAACTTCGGTGATACAAGGCTCAATCAAAACCCGCTGCCCTAACCGGTTAACGTCAACCTTGCAGCCCACTGCCACAACTTCACCGCATACATCAGCGCCTTGCACCAAAGGGAACGGCAGGCTTGTTCCACCCCAACTGGCGTCATCGCTGCTGTCATTTTTGGAATACCAACCAATACGGGTATTAATATCTGTGTTGTTGACGCCTGCGGCAAAAACGCGAACCAAGACTTCATGTTCTCTTGGCTGTGGTACCTTAATGTCGGTTTGATATTGCAACATTTCTGGCCCGCCATGACCCATTAAGAGAACCCCAGCCATGGTCGCTGGGATCTCTCTTTTAAGTGCATTAAAGGGCCAAGAACAAGCCGTGCCCTGTAATGCTTTAGGGTGTGACCTCATGATGTAATTTCCTTAAACCAGGTAAACCAATGTTCACTTAAATATAGCGAGGCGAACTGCACTTTGCAGTAGCTACCTATACTCTCTGCCCGTCGATGACGATATTGTACCTCGGGCTTGCGCCAGTCAAATCAAATCGCTTAGGGGCTGAGAACAACTTCAACAGGCATTGAGTTACATCAAATAGCGTAAACTCAGCTAACTTGAGAGAAACGGTAAGCGGCTTTAACCTCGGCTGAAAAGCATAAAAAAAGGCCACCAACTCACAGTCCGTGGCCTTTGCCGTGTTAGCGATATATTTAGCGTTTACCGGCAGTTTCGTGCAACCCTACATGGCCGCTGCAAAGATGGTTTTAATTTCATCGTGGCTAGCTTGTACTGGGTTGGTAAAGCCACATGCATCTTTAAGCGCGTTTTCCGCAAGGGTGTCAAAATCTTGCGAACTTGCGCCAAGTTCACTCAGCCCCGCAGGAATGTGAACATCTGCAGAAAGTTGCTTGATGGCAGTCAATGCGGCTTGGGCGCCTTGCTCAGGGGTTAAACCTGACACCTCGACTCCCATTGCTTTTGCCACATCAGTTAAACGCTCTGGGCATACTTTGGCATTAAAAGCTTGAACATGAGGCAATAAAATGGCGTTACATACGCCATGAGGCAGGTCGTAAAAGCCGCCTAATTGGTGCGCCATCGCGTGCACATAGCCCAAAGAAGCGTTGTTAAAAGCCATGCCTGCCATAAATTGGGCATACGCCATTTGCTCTCTAGCATGCAAATCTTCACCATTGCTTACGGCTGCGCGAAGGTTGCTTTGAACTAACTCAATGGCTTTAATCGCCACAGCGTCTGTCACTGGGGTTGCGGCAGTTGATACATAAGCCTCTATGGCATGAGTAAGTGCATCCATCCCAGTGGCAGCAGTCAATGAAGCCGGTTTGGCCAACATTAATTTAGGATCATTGACTGACATAATAGGCGTGGTATTTTTGTCGACAATGGCCATTTTAATGTGACGCGCTTCATCCGTAATAATACAGAACCGGGTCATTTCAGAAGCGGTACCAGCCGTTGTATTAATGGCAACCAATGGAAGCTGCGGCTTCGCCGATACATCAACCCCTTCATAATCGGCGATTTCACCGCCATTTGTCGCTACTAACGCAATACCTTTGGCGCAATCATGAGGCGAGCCGCCGCCTAAAGAAATAACGAAATCACATTGGTTTTGCTGCAACATGGCTAAACCCGCGTTGACATTGCCAATCGTAGGGTTGGGCTGGGTGCCATAGAACACAAAAGTGGCAATATCTCGCTGCGATAATAGGTCGGTCACTTGCTTAACCATGCCCATTTGCACGAGCACGTTGTCTGTAACGATAAGGCCTTTTTTAAATCCATGGCTTTTAATTGCGTCCATTGCTTGCGTTAGGCAGTCGCTGCCCATTAAGTTTACTGCAGGCACTCATATCGTACCTCTAGCTGGGTGAGAAAATCACTGGATTGAGAATCACTCTAAACGCCTTGCGAGTATGGTGATATATAAGTTTCTACCTATAAAGAAGTATTTTAGATGCGATTCAAATTTTTTATCACGCATCTTTGACCTACTCTCTGATCGCTGACAAGCCTTTCATTTTAGTACCGACTGAGACGCTCCATGCGATACTAAAAACGTTATTTAGCACTTCTGTTCAGATTTTATTCAACTTCACCATGCTTAAATAGGCGGCCTTAAAAAGGCATTTTCTCAAACCTATAAGCTTGGACTAATTATGAATAAAATTTGGATCAGCACTCTCATATCGCTAGCATCTGGTTTTGCTAACTCAAGTGAAATTCTCACTCCGCAGCAAGTCGAATTAGCGAAATTTCACGCTCAAATGGAAGTTTGTTTATCTCGCGTCAACCCAAATTCGGTAGCGAGCTTTAAACCAATAAGAGATTCCGCGGCAGAAAAAGCGCTAGCAAGCATATATGGTGAAACAGAATTTGAAGAAATGGACCACTTAACGCTTAAGTTTATGGAAGAATTTACAGCTACCATGAGTGATGAGGTTTGCCTGAGGCAAATGTAAGCTAGCTATTCTTAATAAGCATAATCAAATACATAACCTTGTATGCCAAACCGTTTAAAAAGCTAAATGCACCACGAAGCTTAGAGTTAATCAGCCTCATATTATACATTCGTTCCAGTGACATTGGCTTTTATTTAACCATAGTTTTTCATGGAAAAAATATGCGATTGAGTTCATAGCAGGCTCAATTGCAGCCATTAAGCCGCCAATAAGCACATCTCCGGTTAACAGGTAAGTGACACTGAATGCAACCGTGAAGTGAATCAGCGCAAAGCTCACCGTTTTGATCCCTATCGCCTGTCGCCTTTGCTGTAATGAAGGCAATAATTGCCATATTTTTTCATGAAAATAGAACACCACCGTATTCACCGATGGCTCGATCATCGCAATCAAGCTGCCCAATAAGATATCTCCCGTTAACGCAAACGCGACGGAGGTTGCAATAGTAAAGTGGATAACCGCAAATGTCAGAGTCTTAGTCATGAGCATGCCTATTAAGTTAAGGGAGCCATTGATAGGAAAGATTATCGACCACGAGACAACTTAGATAAAGGCAATTGATTCTATATTATTGATAGCTTTTAGTGATTGAAAACGGGGGGAGGCTATTTCCTAAACGGTGTTTACCCGCCAAAAAGTAAATCATTGATGCTATAGACGTAAGAAAAGATGAATCAAAAAAGCCCCTTACTTGAACAAGTAAAGGGCTTTCACTTTGCGGGGGTATGTCAGTTAACCGTCTTGACTTTTACCTTCGAAATATTGCTTGGTCAGCCTGAATACTACTGGGCTCAGTAATATCAAAGCAATGAGGTTAGGGATTGCCATTAATGCATTCAAGGTATCGGCTAACAGCCAAACAAAGTCAAGGGAACTGATTGCGCCAATAGGCACCACTATGGTCCAAAAGATACGAAACGGTTTTACTGCTTTGACGCCAAATAAGTACTGCACGCATTTTTCACTGTAGACGCTCCAGCCCAAAATGGTGGTAAAAGCAAATACAGCAAGCGCAATGGCGACAATATAATTACCAAATAGAATCGTCTCACCAAAGGCTAATGAGGTCAATGAAGCGCCGTTCTCGCCAGAGGTCCAGGCACCAGTCACTATGATTGCCAACCCCGTGATTGAACACACAATAATGGTGTCGATAAACGTCCCCAACATGGCCACTAAGCCTTGCTTCACTGGGCTGTTGGTTTGCGCAGATGCATGGGCTATTGGGGCACTGCCCAAGCCTGCTTCATTTGAGAATACGCCGCGCGCCACGCCAAAACGAATCGCCGCCCACACTGCTGCACCGGCAAAGCCGCCTTGGGCAGCCACAGGCGTAAATGCACTTTCAATAATCAAGGCAAATGCAGCTGGGATTTCGGCAATATTTACCGCTAACACCGCGATACCCGCCACAAAGTAAGAAATGGTCATAAAAGGCACCAAGCCACCCGCCACTTCAGAAATCCGTTTTATGCCGCCCATCAGCACCAAGCCGACTAACGCCATCAAAACTAATGCGGTGATCCAACTCGGTAAACCAAAGTTCGTGTGCAGAGCGTCGGCAATAGAGTTAGCTTGCACCGTATTACCAATACCAAATCCGGCAAATGCGCCAAAAATAGCAAAGGCAGTGCCCAGCCAAGTCCACTTTTTACCTAAGCCATTTTTGATGTAGTACATTGGGCCGCCAACGTGGTTCCCTCGCTCGTCAACCTCGCGGTAATTCACCGCCAGCACGGCCTCCGAGAACTTGGTTGCCATGCCGACTAAAGCGGTACACCACATCCAAAATAACGCGCCAGGACCACCTAAAAATATGGCGGTGGCGACACCTGCAATATTGCCCGTGCCTATGGTGGCAGAAAGCGATGTCATCAAGGCATTGTAAGGAGTTATTTCGCCATTAGATCTATCTGCTTTATTGGAATAGCGGCCAGCAAACAGCAACTTAAAGCCGGTATTCAACTTTAATATCGGCATCAATTTTAAGCCTAAGGATAAAAAGATCCCGACGCCTAAAATCAATATCAACATGGGGGGCCCCCAGACAAATCCATTTATCATGCTGACAAAATTAGTCAAAGCTTCCATTCTTACCTCATCGTGCGAAGAAAAACTGGCTTGTGACGCAGGCGCCACAAGCGATTAATAGCGTGAATGGAAAACTATACTGCAGGGCGCGGTAAAATAAAGCGCAGGAAAGCGATCTACTGCACAATGCAGCACTTACAGAGGGTTAATCTAGTTTTTTTATTACCAACGTGATCTTGCCCAGTCTTGTTGTTGCTGAACGCTGTGAAAGCTCCAAGCCAACATGCGACTGATTTTTTGGCCCTGGCCCATTGCAACGACTTTAATGTCTTTTGCTCCCAACTTTTGCAAAGTGTGTTGAAGCGGTTTCACATTCTCCGATTTTGAAATCAAACTGGTAAACCAAAGTACCTGCTGCGCGAACTGCGCACTTTGCTCGGCCATCTTATTCACAAAGGCAAGCTCGCCACCTTTACACCACAACTCAGCCTTTTGGCCACCAAAGTTTAACGCCTGCTGCGGCGCTTCCTTTGTTTTAGGCTGCACTTGCTTTCCTTTAGCGTTGCGATGATTTGCCAAATTTTTCCGCTTCCTGGCATTGCCCGCCAGCGCCTCTTCAAGTGAGGCGTGAAATGGCGGGTTACAAAAGGTGATATCAAACCGGTGCTGCTTTTTAATAACGCCTTGAAAGGTATTTTCAGGCGTACCTTGCAGTTGTAATTTTACGTTGGATTTTAGCTGCGTATTGGCTGCAACAATAAATTTGGCTGTTTTGATGGACTGTGGATCAATATCGCTGGCGATAAACTTCCAACCGTATTCACAGTGACCCAAAATCGGATAAATACAGCTGGCTCCTGTACCGATATCCATCGCCTGCACATTTTTACCTTGTGGCACCTTACCTTGAAAACTGGCAGCCAATAAATCTGCCCCATGGTGAATGTAATCTGCTCGCCCAGGGATCGGCGGGCACAAGTACCCCGGAGGAATAAGCCAATGCTGAAGTTGATAGTAATGAGCCAGCAACGCCTGGTTTAAGGCAATCACAGCGTGACTATCACTAAAGTTGATAGTGTCTTGACCTTTGGGGTTTTTCTGTACAAACGGAATTAAGTCAGAACTGGCTTGACACAAGGCTGTGAAGTCATAAAAGCCTTGATGGCGGTTGCGAGGATGAAGTTGTGCCTTTGTTGCCACAGAAAAACCTATTTAAAAAGAATGAAAGCGCCATTGTAACTGATACGTCCCCAAAAGACCCACACTAGACCCAGCTTTGCAGTTATCTTGGCCTAGCTGCTCGCTAAAGCCTTAATCAGCCTTTTTTTACCTAACCTTGATTTTAATCAAGCCTGGGGATTCAAGTCTGATTGAGCTGTGGAGAAACTAAGAATAAAATTGCCTCAGACCTTGCATCAACAAAATTGATACTAAATTTCTATAAAGCCTTATATTGATAGAAGCGTAAGCTTTTACAAGGAAAGTCAAAAATGATGAGATATTCCCTTAAACAAATGGCTGTTTTTGACGCCGTTGCAGATTTGGAAAGCGTGAGCGCAGCCGCTAAGAAGCTAGCTTTAACGCAATCTGCTGTGAGCATGTCGCTGTCACAATTGGAGTCACTATTAGACCGCCCTTTGTTTATTCGCCAGGGTAATAGATTGGTTTTAAGTCATTGGGGAGCATGGCTCAGACCTAAAGCAAAGCAACTCTTACAAGACGCCAAGCAAATTGAATTAGGTCTTCATGATCAACAACTTATCAGCGGAAGTTTACGTGTCGGCGCAAGCCAAACCGCGGCCGAACATTTAATCCCAGACCTTATCAGTAGAGTTGATACTGATTTTCCAGAGCTTCGCATTGAACTCATGGTGGACAATACTGAACACGTGATCGATGGCTTGCTAAATTATGACTTTGATTTGGGCATTATAGAAAGCCGTAACGACGACAGTCGAATTCATCAAGAGACTTGGCTTGACGACCACTTGGTGGTGATTGCCGCCGCGCACCATCCTTTCGCTCGCCATGAAACCGTGCATCTCGCTCAGCTAGAACAAGCCAAATGGGTGCTACGGGAACAAGGCTCGGGTATTCGCCAAATTTTTGATGGCGCGGTACATGGCTTAATCGACAACCTCAATGTGTGGAAAGAATACGAACAAGTTAAAGTACTCAAAACTTTGGTAAAAAACAGCCACTACCTAAGCTGTATTCCTTATCTTGATGCCGAGCAAGCCATTAAGGACGGCGATATTGTTGCCTTGCATACGCCGCAACTGGACTTACGCCGCACTCTTGCATTTATCTGGCGTTATGACTCGGGTGAAAACCCGCTGCGAAGCTGCGTGCTCTCTGCGGCTAAACGCCTAGTGCGACGTCGTGAGCGTGAAATTCAGCAAGCGTTTGCCACCATGTAATTGCACTTTAAAAAGTTAAGCTGAAAACCAAAGTCATGTGCAAAACGAGTATAGCTGAGGCAGTTTAAGTAAGTGAAAAAGGTATCAAAAAAGCAGCAATATTGTGGCGATAACAAAACACAACCCGCTCATGAGCGGGTTGTGTCTACAACGTTTTAACAGTGTTACGCTGCGCTAGGTGTCGCCTGTGACTTATCCATTACTGGGTTATCAATCACTTCCGTAATTGGCTCAGGTCTAAACATTTGCACTAAGTGACGCGTCACATCTTCGCGGCGCAACAAGCCACACAAACGACCTTGCTTGATGACAGGGTAAACGCTAGGTTTCACGGCTTTTGCTACGCGTAATCTTTGCTCATAGCTTTGATAACCCTGCCCCATGTACATGCCAGAGCTGTTCACTGGGAATAAAGTGTCTTTATCGACCGACATTAGCTCTATCACTTGGCCTAAATCATCTTCAGGTGCCAGAGTTAGCATGTCACTTTGCATTAAATCGGCCACGGTCAAAGTAAGGTTCGCGCTGTACTCTTCTGACCATAAACCACGTAAACAGTCTTGCTCAGAAATAAAGCCAAGTAAACGGTCAGCGTCATCAACTACGGCAGCCGAACGCATCTGGTTGTCGCTCAGTAACTCTAATGCTTGATAAACATTCATTGCTGGCGCTAATGTCATCAGTTGAGTGTTCATTACATTTTCTACAGTAAGAGTAGCAATCGTTGATTTCATCATGGTATCGGTTCCTTGTGTCAATGCTGTTGACGTAGTTAAGTATTGATTTTCATTGTTTAAAACTGGTGCTGCGTGGAAGGTAGCGACTGACTCACTGCCTTCTTCAGATAATGCATTAAAGCTATTGGCTGCCGGGTAAAGCTGGCCATTGTTGCCATGTGAGTGGGTCTGATCCGATTCGGTTAAACGGTAACCTAGCCCCACTAAACATGCCCCGCCAACAATGTTGCCTAAAGTGACAGGTATTAAATTGTGAAAAATAAAGTTGCTAACTGTTAACTCGGCAAATAATGCAGGATCAACCCCTACCGATTGCCACCAAGCATCTGGGGCAAACGTCTGAATCGTGATGCCAAGGGGCACCATGAATAAGTTAGCGATGCTGTGTTCAAAGCCACTACTGACAAACATGGCTACAGGTAAAATCAACATAAGCGCTTTACTGAGGCTATCTTTACAACTGAGAGTCATCCAAATACCGAGACATACCAGCAAGTTACAAAGTACACCTAAGGTAAATGCCTGCATCCAAGTGTGCTCTAGCTTATGCTGGGCAATCGCTAAAGCGTTTAACCCCCAATCGCCGTGGGCCAAATTGGCCATGCCTGCGCCATAGACCAATAACAAGATGATGCTGGCGCCAAGAAAGTTGCCGCTATAGACCCTTAGCCAGCAGCGTAATAATGCCTTACCGGATACTTTGCCATTCGCCCAGGCAATGGCGCTAAGCACGGTACTGGTAAAAAGCTCACCACCGGCAATAACCACTAATATCAAACCTAAACTAAAAGCAATGCCGCCGATTAAACGCGTCACTCCCCAAGAAAGGCTGCCTGCACCGGTCGTTACGGTAATGTAAAATACAAACGCTAAAGCAATAAACGCCCCAGCAAACACCGCCAGTGCAAATGAGTGCCGCGGCGCTTTGACGATTTTAGCCGCGCCATATTCAGCCGCTTGGCTAACCAAAGACGGAGGCTTAGTCGCGCTTTGGTGAAGGCTGCGAATGGGCTCGCTCACTGAACGAGGATGCGCTTTCATAACGCCTCCTGTAGCCGCATTACCACGGCTTGCGCAAAAGAGCCAATTGGCGGGTTAAAGGAAAGGGTTGTTAACATAATGTCTCCTAATTGATTGCAAGATTGCGGTTAACTTGTGCATTTAAATTAGGGGATTTTGACCGGTAATAATATTTGAATGTTTTTATCTTTAGATTCAATTTTATTGATACCCTTTTCGAAGTTGCGTTACCCGCTAATTTTCTCCTTACTGTGATTAACTTTCATGTTAGCCTCAGGTAGGCTGACTACTTAAACCAAAAGGAAATGACTGTGTCCGAACTCGCTGGCGTGCCCAAGATCGCCGTATTTGTTGATGTACAAAATATCTATTACACCACCCGTGACGCCTACGGACGTTCATTTAACTACCGAGGTTTTTGGCAAGCTTTATCGCAGCAAGGAGACATTGTTGGCGCTAACGCATACGCCATTGCTCGAGCAGATGACGGACAACATAAGTTTCAAAGCGCGCTGCGCCATATTGGCTTTGATGTAAAATTGAAACCTTACATTCAGCGCAGTGATGGCTCAGCTAAGGGCGACTGGGACGTGGGCATTACCATCGATGTGTTAGAAGCAGCGCCAAACGTGGATAAAGTGATATTACTGTCAGGTGATGGCGACTTTGATATGTTGCTAAACAAGATCAACAGCAAATACGGGGTAGAAACAGAGGTTTTTGGCGTCCCTAGCCTGACCGCTAACTCATTAATAGATGCGGCTAGTAGCTTTCATCCCATCACTGAACAAGACTTACTATAAAGCGCTAGCTTGCCCTGCATCAGCAATGTTGATGATGCGTTAAGCCATCGCAGGGCTTCAAGTTACGGCAGCAACATAAGCGGTTTCAAATGCCTGATATATGAACAACCTTTAACACCGAGGAGACATTAATACACGAGAGCTCTACTCGTCAGCGCACTGTAGGAGCAGCCATTGCTCAACAGCTTGCCAAAACCAACAACCCCAACAATAACTCAAACATATCTAATCACTTTATCTAGGCATAAGCCCTAATAGCCAAATTATTCACTAACATTTACCATTATTTACGCAGATAAACAGCACTATACTGTAAATCCGTTATAGTGCGCTGAATATAGCTTATTTAGGTAGCAATCATGACAAAGACCAAGCTTTCTTGGGGCTTAGTATTAGTGTTGGCAGTCGCTGGCACCTTATATATGGGATTGACTCAAGCTCGCGCAGCTAAACCGAGTGCTAAAGTCGATAAAAAAGTGGACGTGATTACAGGTGCCGTTGAGCGCCATCATATCGCACCTAGCTTACAACTTATTGGCACGCTAACGGCGGCGCAATCTGCCAGTTTATCGTTTAAAGAGTTAGCGCCGATAGCCAAGCTTATGGTGCTCACCAATACGCAAGTGAATCAAAACCAAGTGTTGGTGCAATTGGATGACAGTCAAGCGCAAGCTGCCTTAATTGAAGCGCAAGCGGTGTTAGAAGAAGAACAACGCAAACTCAACGAATTTAGCCGAATTATCAGCCGCGGCGCTGTCACTCAAACCGAGCTTGATGCGCAGCGCGCCAGTGTTAATGTGGCTAAAGCACGCCTAACTGCTGCCAAGGCGGCGGTGCAAGACCATCAGTTAAAAGCACCGTTTGCGGGCACCCTTGGTATTATTGATTTAAACCTAGGCGAGATGGTGGCCGTAGGCACGCCGGTATTACACCTCGATAATTTAGCCACCATGCAGCTGGATCTATATGTACCCGAGCGGTACTTATCGAGCATTAGCCAAGGCATGGCGATCAAAGCCCAAGCCAAAGCTTGGCCCAGCCAAACCTTTGAAGGCAAAGTCACGGCCGTTGACTCTCGAGTGGACCCAGATACCCTAAATATTCGCGTGCAAGTAGAATTTAACAACCCAGAGCAACGTTTAAAGCCAGGCATGTTATTAACCGCGTTAATGCAATTTCCGCAGCAGTCGCAAGCCATTATTCCGGTGCAAGCGCTAGAATACTCTGGCACCCACAGATTTGTTTACCGCATCACCCCACAAGGCATTGCCGAGCGGGTGCAAGTTACTTTAGGCCAGCGAATTGATAACAGCGTGGTGATAGAACAAGGTGTGATGGTCGGCGATAAGATAGTGGTGCAAGGTTTGGTGAACATGCGTGACGGTCTTAGCGTCAATGAACTACAGGTGAAGGCAAGCTAAATGTTATTGTCAGATATCGCTATCAAGCGCCCGGTTTTTGGCATTGTTATCAGCTTATTGCTGGTCATCTTTGGCATAGTTTCGTTTACCAAGCTTGCCGTGCGTGAAATGCCAGAGATCGAAAACCCTGTGGTCACTATCAGTACCAGTTATAGTGGCGCGTCGGCTTCGATTATGGAAAGCCAGGTCACTAAAGCATTAGAAGATCAACTTAATGGTATCAGCGGTATTGATAATATCAGCTCCGTCAGCCGCAATGGCATGTCGCAGATAACCATCACCTTTTTGATGGACTGGAACATTACCGAAGGCGTGAGCGATGTGCGTGACGCAGTCGCACGGGCATCACGCAGTTTACCTGATGAAGCCGATGATCCTGTGGTATCCAAAGATAACGGCAGCGGCGAACCGTCAATTTACATCAACCTGACCTCGTCTGAAATGGATCGAACCCAATTAACTGACTACGCTCAACGGGTACTTGAAGACAGGTTCAGCTTTATTTCTGGCGTCAGTGACATTGGCATTTCTGGTGCCTTGTATAAAGTCATGTACGTACAACTTGATCCGGTATTGATGGCTGGCCACGGCGTTACCACCTCAGACATTATCGCTACGTTAAAACAAGAGAACATGGAAACCCCAGGTGGCGAAGTTCGAAATGATGTCACCACCATGCCAGTGCGTACCAGTCGGTTATATTTAACCGCTCAAGACTTTGACTACTTAGCCATTAAACATCACCCACAAGGCCCGCCGACCTACCTCAAAGACGTGGCCAAAGTGTGGGTCGGTGCGCAAAATGAAGACTCAACCTTTAAAAGCGATGGCGTTCAAAACTTAAGCCTAGGCATAGTGCCGCAGTCAGACGCGAACCCATTGACGGTTGCTAAAGCCGTGCGAGCGGAAGTAGCCAAATTGCAGCACGTTTTGCCTGCGGGAACGTCACTTTACGTCGATTACGACGCAACCGTATTTATTGAACGCTCCATCAGCGAAGTCTACCAGACCCTCATGATCACCGGCATTTTGGTCATTTTGGTGCTCTATATTTTTATCGGTCAAGCTCGCGCCACATTAATACCGGCTATCACGGTTCCTGTATCGTTAATATCGGCCTTTATCGCCGCTTATTTTTTCGGTTTTTCCATTAATTTATTAACCTTGATGGCGCTGATATTGGCCATTGGCTTAGTGGTCGATGACACCATCGTTGTGATTGAAAATATCTTTCACCATTTAGAGCAAGGCAAAACGCCGCTGGTTGCCGCCTATCAAGGTTGTCGCGAAGTAGGATTTGCCGTTATCGCTACCACTTTAGTACTGGTGATGGTCTTTTTACCTATCACCTTTATGGATGGCATGGTGGGCCGATTATTCACTGAATTTGCGGTACTACTGGCGGTGTCAGTGGCCTTTTCTTCTCTGGTCGCCCTGACCTTATCACCTGTTTTGGCCAGTAAGCTGTTTCGCCAGCACAGTAAAAAGTCTGCGTTAAGCACTAAAGTAGACGCCGCATTTGCGAAGTTTGAAAGTCTTTACCAAGCCAGCTTGAGCATTTTTGTTCGCCGCGCTTGGCTCTCCCCCGTGATCATAGTGTCGTGCTTAGCGGGGAGCTATGCTCTGGTTCAGAGCGTGCCAAATCAATTAGCACCGCAAGAAGATCGCGGCGTAATATTTGCTTTTATCAAAGGCGCAGAAGGCACCAGTTACAACCGCATGATTAAAAACGTGGAGCAAGTAGAAGCCAAGTTATTGCCCTTAGTAGGCCAAGGCGTGATTCGCTCTGTTAGCATTCAGGCGCCAGCTTTTGGCGGCCGTGCAGGCGACAATACCGGCTTCGTGATTATGCAGTTGGAGGATTGGGCTGAGCGTGATACCTCAGCACAGCAAGCGCTAGCCTTGATCCGCAACACCTTGCAAGGCATTCCGGATGTGAAAATTTGGCCCATGTTGCCAGGCTTTCGAGGAGGCTCAAACGACCCAGTGCAATTTGTATTGCGCGGCAGCGATTACGAAGAGCTATACCAGCATGCCGAACAATTAAAGCTGGTTGCCGAAAACAGTGGTTTATTAACCGGCGTTGACCTTGATTATGCAGCCACTACTCCTGAGTTAGTCGTGCATATTGATCGCCCACGCGCTGCGCAACTCGGCATTAGCGTCGCTGAAATTTCAGAAACTTTAGAAGTAATGCTAGGCGGGCAAACTGAAACCACCTTTATTGAACGCGGTGAAGAGTATGATGTGTATTTGCGGGGTAATGAAAATAGCTTTAACAACGCCAGCGATCTTAACCAGATTTATCTGCGAACTAAATCGGGACAGCTGATCACCTTAGACACCGTCACTCAGGTAGAGGAAGTTGCCTCCCCTCGGCGGTTAAGTCATCTGCAAAAGCAAAAGTCGATAACCT
Source organism: Motilimonas pumila (assembly GCF_003596335.1). Classification (GTDB taxonomy): domain Bacteria; phylum Pseudomonadota; class Gammaproteobacteria; order Enterobacterales; family CBDFNC01; genus Motilimonas; species Motilimonas pumila. Next base: position 11,985 of record NZ_QZCH01000025.1, on the reverse strand, counting down.
TATCGGCTAGCCTTGCCCCCGGGGTGACCTTAGGTACAGCGCTGGATTACCTTGCTGAAACCGCCCAGCCTATGCTGCCTTCTGACATCAGCATAGACTACAGCGGCGAGTCAAAAGATTTCAAAGAAAACCAAAGCGACATATACATAGTGTTTGCCCTCGCGTTAGTGGTGGCTTACTTGGTGTTGGCAGCGCAATTTGAAAGCTTCATTAATCCATTGGTGGTGATGTTTACCGTGCCAATGGGGATCGTTGGTGGCTTACTTGGCCTTTGGTTAAGTCAAGGCAGTTTAAATGTGTACAGTCAAATTGGCATGATCATGTTGATAGGCATGGTGACTAAAAACGGCATTTTAATTGTCGAGTTTGCAAACCAACTGCGCGACCAAGGCATCGCCTTTGAACAAGCTATCATCCAAGCGGCGCGCAGACGTTTAAGGCCTATCATGATGACAGCTTTCACAACCTTGATTGGCGCTATTCCACTGCTGTTAAGCACTGGCGCGGGCGCAGAAAGTCGTATTGCCGTGGGTACAGTGATATTCGCCGGCATGGCATTAGCCACCTTGGTTACCCTTTACGTGATACCCGCAATGTATCAGCTGCTGGCGCGCCATACGCACTCTCCAGAATACGTGGGTAAGCAATTAGAGCAACAATTAGCTGATGTGCAAAAAGAGCCTGAATTAGCCGATGTGCAAAAAGAGCCTGAATTAGCCGATGTGCAAAAAGAGCCTGAATTAGCCGATGTGCAAAAAGAGCCTTAATTAGCCGATGTGCAAAAAGAGCCTGAATTAGCCGATGTGCAAAAAGAGCCTGAATTAGCCGATGTGCAAAAAGAGCCTTAATTAGCCGATGTGCAAAAAGAGCCTGAATTAGCCGATGTGCAAAAAGAGCCTGAATTAGCCGATGTGCAAAAAGAGCCTTAATTAGCCGATGTGCAAAAAGAGCCTGAATTAGCCGATGTGCAAAAAGAGCCTGAATTAGCCGATGTGCAAAAAGAGCCTTAATTAGCCGATGTGCAAAAAGAGCCTTAAGGTGTTTCTAGGCCATCAAACGTGAGCGATATGGCCATGCAACACAGAACGCCGCTGCGTGTCAGTTTCACGCAGCGGCAACGGCTAAATAACATCGAGCAGCCCTAATAACCATTAGCCACCCCCAGCCTGAGCGTTAATCATGTTGAATATCTTGCACCTGCATCACCATGGTATTCCAGTTACGCTGGTTATCTAAGTCAAACTGCGCTCCTTGTTCGTCAGCCCACGTGAAGCGTTTGATCGCTGGTGTTTTACTGGTTGCTTGGTACAACCAATAGGCCTCAGCTTTTAGCGCTTCATCAATCGGTTTGTCGATTGATTCATACACCATTTGTTTACAAGCATTGATCGACTCTGCTGGAAATTGCGCAATCCGATTCGCCAGGGTCTCCACATAAGGCCCGATTTCATCGGGCTCAAACGCTTTGTTAATGGTGCCCCACGCTTCAGCCTCGTCAGCATCAAAATCGCGCGCACTTAAAATAATTTCAAGGGCTCTGCCTAAGCCTACCTGCCTCGCCATACGCGACGCACCGCCGCCACAGGGTAAAATACCCATGCCAACTTCCATTTGCATAAACTTGAACTTACCTCGCGCCGCAAAGCGCATATCACAAGCTAAAGCCAACTCATGACCACCACCTCTTGCAAAACCTTCCAGCTTTGCAATAGTCGCTTGCGGTAACTTGCTGATCCTTTCGCAAATGGCTTGTAAGTCGAGCAGTTTGACTTCTTCTCTCGAAACGGCATCTTCTGACATATCCCGCAGTAAATTAGTGTCGTAGTGGCACACCCAAATATCAGGGTTAGCAGATTGAAAAACCACTACTTTTACACTTCTATCGCGCTCCAAGCGTAATGCTAAACTGCTTAAATCTGCCAGCATTTCTTGCCCCTGCACGTTAACAGCGCCGAAATCAAACGTCACCCAAGCAATGGCGGCTTTAATTTCGACAGAAAATGTCTGAAAGTTTTTGTATTCCATTATGTCCTCCGAGGTTGAATATCTGGCTGGCACAGGCTTGCTAACCACAAATGCTTTAGAGCCTAGTCGTCCTCAGTTATTTTTATAATGACGATAAAAATGGAATCTGTTTATATTTTTTATTGATAATATTATTTTTAACATCTACTAAGGCAGGTCGAAAGCATTCAGGCGTAAAAAAGCCGCGACATGAAAAGTCATGTCACGGCTTTCGTAAACGCTGAAGTAGCGGGTGCAGCACATTACTTTAGGACTACAGCGTCTCTCGTAGTTCCTTCATCAAGGTCTGAGGTTTGCCACTTAGGTACCAGGGACTCAATGCCTAGCACAGCAAAGATCACAGCAAAAAATGCGATCAAGCCGTTCAGTGCACCTGTAAACATAATAGCCTGTTGGAAAGTAGCACCAATGACAGCCATGGCTAAAAACTTCGACCCCACCAAAATTATGTAAGAAGCAATGCCGCGTTTCAGCTTGGGTAAGGTTTGCTGCTTTAAAAGGTAAGCCGCGGCTACTTTTTCAAAGCTGATCGCCCCTTTCAGGATCACACTCAATATCACAGACATGCCCAGAGCTGCTTGGTAATGGGCAATGGTGACCCAATCCCACACGCTGTGGAATGTCACCACTACGGCTAAAGTGATCACGCTGCAAAGTAGTAGCTCTTTCAGTTTATTCATAGCTCATCCTTATCAAGTTAGGTCATAAGATACCTTGTTGTTAGAGCCAGAATATGCCATGTAGGCCAAATAAAGTTACCAAATAGTGACACATCATTAAGACATCAAAAAAGCCAAAACCGCCGAGCGCTAACGAGCTAATGAGCTAATGAGCTAATGAGCTAATGAAAGACTTTACCTATGACGTTTTATTGCGCCATTTGGCTTGGGTAAATCACTCGCCAGTCTTGTTTCATGTCCACCAAGGTCCAGCCTTTTTGCTTGGCTTCATCGAGTCCTTTGTCTAAACGCCCAACGCTTGAGTCTCTGTCATAGGCCCACTCACGCGCAGCATCAGTATGATGCACATAGAGCGCAAACCTGGGGCCTTTACCCGCAGTGGTCCACTGTAACATTTGTAAATCGCCGTCAGAGTTACCAAACGATGCGATTGGACGCCGCCCAATATATTGGTTAATAGCAACGGGCTTGCCTTCTTTATCGTCTAAAAAGTTAAGCTCTGGTAAGCCCACAATCACCGGCGTATCACCGCGCATTTCAAACTGTGTTTTAATACTGCTGCCTACGACTTGTTCTGGGGGTATGCCATAAACTTGCTCAGTCCAAGGCCGCATAAACGCGATGCCGCCACCCGACACAATATAGGTTTTAAAGTCATTCGCACGCAGGTAAGCCAATAACTCTAACATCGGCTGGTAAACCATATCGGTGAATTTTAATTGTGTTTTAGGGTGTTTAGCATGGGCTAACCAGGCCGTCACTTGCTGCGAAAACTCCTCGGTTGTCATGCCTGCATGTGTGGCCATAATCAGGTCAAGAATGGCCTTTTCACCCCCTGCCAAGGCCGCTTTCATATCTCCCTTAAGAATCGACGCGTACGGCTCTTGTTCTTTCCATTCAGGATGTTGTGGAGCCAATTGCTTGATTCTGTCGATGGCAAAAAATAACTGAAAATACATCGGTTTTTCGGCCCACAGTGTACCGTCATTATCAAAGGTGGCTATTCGCTCCGGGATCGCAACAAAATCGGCGGAGTCGGGTGTCGTGACTGCAGTAACAAATTTAATGATGGATTGCTTTGCCTTGCCTTCATTCCACGACGGAAGAGGGTCTTCGCTTTGCGCGTTGACAATGCCTGTGAATAATAAGCAAATGCCAAGTGTAATTTGCACCAACCAGCTCTGTTTCATCGTATTTCCTTTTAATGTGTATTAACAAACAGCTTAACCTGCGCAATAAAAGCCTTAGTAAAAACTGTTATTGAGCTTTACTCCAATATAGTCACTATCTGTAAATTCATTAAAATTAAATCAATATTTCCGCTATGAGCCTCGTATATTGGTGCGCTTACCTTAAATGCATCACACTGGTTTAAACGGCAGTTACCGTCACGGCTTATTGGTCAGAACGGATTAATAATGGACGGGCGAGGACTGATTAAATACGGGGAGCAATTTGACACAAAGCGCTTACCTGTTGCACTTTTTCGCCGACGCTCTGACTAAAGTCAGGCTTGCCCTTGGGGTTAAACCAAATAGCATCAAGACCAGCGTCCAGGGCGGGCACAATGTCATTTTCAATGCTATCCCCCACCATGACCATGGACTCAGTACTTAACTTCAAGCTAGCTGCAATGCGGTGAAAAAATTCGGCGCTGCCCTTGCCAATACCGACATTGGCATGACAGAAATAGCCGTCTATATATTCCGCTAACTGCGCTCGTTCAAACGCTTGCTGAATATCTGCAACATCTGAATCCACGGCGTTTGTCGCAATATAAACGCTGTGGTGTTGAGATATTCGGGCCAATAATGGTTTAGCGCCATCCACGGCTTGCACTGATTGCCAATGACACATTTTCCCTTGCTGGTCGGCAAAGTCGACCATTAAGGTATCGCCCCAATCAAATAAATAGACCTGTTGCAAATCCGCCCCCTTAGGTGATTGTTAATATTCGAGTGTTACTCACCATAACCTAATACTCGCATTAAGGTTATGAACAACAAGCGCTTGTTATTTAAAAGCGCAAAAAAGATAACGCAAGCACCCTTGGAAAGCGACCGAACAGGGCCGAATTAAAAACCTAAAGCCCTTGTGGAGGCGCGCCTAAAGCCGCGCTTGGCTCAAAACTCACGTGCGCACGGCAACCATGTGGCAGATTATCTTGCAACTGAAATTGCCAATGAAACAAGCGGCAAATGTCTTTTACAATCAATAACCCAAGCCCATGGCTGTCTTGGGACATTTGCGATTGGCCAAGGCCTGTGCCGGTATCGGTGACGATCAAAGCATGATTATCCAAAGTGACGTTAACGCTACCAGCTTGAGTATGACTAAAGGCATTTTTCACTAAATTGCCCAGTAAAAGTTGCAATAATGTTTCACTGGCAAAGGTTTGGGTTTCTTCGGCTACCTCCACCTGATAATGCACCCCAGGCTGCAGCAGTGATAGGTGACTTGCCACTATATCTTGGATCTCCACCTTAGCCACAGCTCGCTGTACCGGCTTCTCTTGGCTAATCTTTTGCAGCGACAACAAAGCTTCAATGAAGTTTTGCATATCATCGCAAGCACCTTCTATTCGCTGTTGCTGACGCAATACAAAGTCAGCTTGCTGGCTTTGTTTGAGTAAGCTATTTGCGCCCTTCATCACCATCAGAGGGGTGCGTAATTCATGGCTAGCGTAGCGGGTAAAACGGCGTTCACGCTCAACCAGTTGCGCCACTTTTTGCTGGTAGACTGCCAAACTGTCTATCAAGCTCTGCACTTCCCGAGATTTTGCTTGCAAGCTCGCTAAACTCTGTTGATTAGGCTCACCTTGGTGCTGCTCAAAATAATCTGCCGTCGCCGTGATTGGCGCAGCAAGCTTATTGGACACTTTGGCTATCAATAAATACGCTAAAAACAGCGAGCCAATTGAAATCAGCAAAAAACCTAGCTCCACCAATATAATCAGGACATCATCGGCTTCGACTTCACCTTGAAATAGCACAATATACAGGCTTTGAATCTCACCATTGAGTAAAAACTCGTCATAACTGTAAACAAACTCGGTTTTTGATTCTTCAAAACCGTCTTCGCCGTGGTAATCACTGAACAAAGACAGGATCTCCCCCTTCTCTTGCGGCAAGGGTCTAGGCACTAATGGTGGAACATTGGCTGAATTTTGGTAGGCGTACGCAATAGGCGACAACTTTTGAATGCCCCTGACCCCAGCCTGATAACCTTTTATCGCGTCTTCTTTAAGCAACTCTATCCGCTGATAAGACGCAAATTCTTCACTAACCAAGAGGGTTAAATGAAACAAACTGTACTGCAGCACCACCAAAACCAAGGCGATGCCAGAAAAATATTTGGTGAAAAGCTGCTGCTGGGTAGGTAAAACCATTATCACGACTCTGTATTTTCGGTCGGAACCGCTTGTAACTTAAAACCTATTTTAGGCACTGTTTTGATCATTTCATGGCGAAACGGTCTATCAATGACGCAACGTAATTGATAAATATGACTGCGCAGTAAATCGCCTTCAGGTACATCATCGGGCCATAAGGTATCAATCATCTGCTCGCGAGTCACAACGTCAGGAGCGTGTGTCATGAGTAACTTTAAAATCGTAAACGCGGTAGGGTTAAGCGGGATCTTTTGTTGTTGGCGAACGGCCATACGCTCGGCTTGCATTAAGCTTAACTCAGAAAATTGCCACGCTTTAGTGGTCGGTTTTCGCCGCCGTAGAATGGCGTCGATGCGCGCGTCCAGAATGTCTAAATCAAACGGTTTTATCAAATAGTCATCGGCCCCGACTTTAAAACCCGCCAAGGTATCGTCACGGGTTTCACGGGCGGTTAACATTAAAATAGGGGTATCATTACCGTCTTCTCTTAACTGTTTACACACTTGCAACCCACTGACTCCTGGTAATGAAATATCCAAGATAATTAAATCATAATGCTGTTGCTGAGCCAGCTTAAAGCCAAGCTCACCATTAATGGCATGCTCTAGGGTGTAACCTTTCAATTCAAAATAATCAAATAACACACCGGCAATATCATGGTGATCTTCAACCAACAACAGCTTCATTCGAACTCCTTAATCTGTCTCTGCATTTTGCCGAAAAAAATGTAGAAAAAATGTCGAATACAGTTTTTCTACACCGGGCTACTTATCCTAAGCAGCGAAAGTAATGACTCTGTTGCGCAGCACACTCACAAGCATCAAAGCCCATAAACTGCTGCGCCGCTGAGCGTGACAACAACCAATTTTTCGCTGTTGACCCATGAGATAGGCAACGCCATAAAACAGGACTCTATGATGAAACATACACCATTATTTACCCGCTGGCATTGGGTTTTGTTGTTGATAGGTATAGCGATTTTTGTTCGCTTGGCCTCTTTAGCCATGTTCCCTTTAATGGACACCACAGAAGCTAGGTACGGTGAAATGGCGCGCATCATGGTAGAAACAGGCAACTGGGTGACACCCATGTTTGATTATAACGTGCCTTTTTGGGGCAAGCCGCCGCTGTTTGCTTGGTTAAGCGCGGTAGGGTTTAGCGTTTTTGGTATCAATGAGTTTGCCGCACGTTTTCCGCACTTATTAATTGGCGTGCTGACCTTGGTTCCCGTTTTCTACCTTGCCAAAAGCTTATTGAACTCACGTAAAGCCGCTTGGATGGCATTGGCGATTTTAATGACTACCTGTGGCTATCTCGTCACCGCTGGCGCTGTTATGACAGACATGGCTTTAACCTTATCCATGACCTTAGCTTTGATATGCTTTTGGTTTAACTGGCAGCAAAATGATGACAACCAGCATAAAATCTATGGTTACGGCTTTTTTGCCGCCCTCGCCCTTGGCATGTTAGCCAAAGGCCCACTCATTTTAGTATTGGTTGGCCTGAGCTTAGTGCCTTGGCTAACGTTTAATAAACTGTGGCAACACGTGTGGCGTAAGTTGCCTTGGATAAAAGGTTCACTGCTGTTCTTTGCTTTGACACTGCCTTGGTACATTGCCGCTGAAATCGCAACGCCAGGCTTTTTGCAATACTTTATCATTGGCGAGCATTTCCAACGGTTTTTAGTGCCCGGCTGGGAAGGCGACCTATACGGCAGCGCTCATGATCAACCTAAAGGCATGATTTGGCTGTTTTGGCTTGCCACCGCGTTACCATGGTCCCCGATACTAATTTGGCAGGCCTGTAAACACGGTCGCTTGTCTGCACGCAACGCCAACCTCTACCCCAATCAGCAATCTTTTCTATGGTGTTGGTTAGTCTCGCCTATGGTTTTGTTTACTTTCGCCGGAAATATACTTCCCGCTTACGTTGTACCTGGCTTACCGGCTATGGCTATCTTATTGTGCCTGTACTGCATGAAAAGCGAAGATAAATCTGCAGAGCAAACCTTTGAACAAAACCCATACTCAAGCCATTGGCTTAAAGTGGGGCTTATTACTCCCGTCATCGCATTGGTAGCGGCTCTGTATATTGGCCTTGGTTTTTCGGGTAAAACCGCCGACAAAGATTTGATGGCGAGCTGGACGGCACAAACCGAAGCAGGCCAAAGTGAACTGCTGTATTTTGGTAAAAAACCCTTTTCAGGGCAATTTTATTCCTCTGGAAAAGCGCAAAAAATCACCGATATCGACGCCATTGACGAGCAAGCATTTGTCGTGATCCGCAAGCATCAGCAGCAAGCGTTAACAGAGTCAGATGGATTAGACTGCCAAGCTCGTGCCAGCAATCGCAAACGCGTGTTATTTTTCTGTCAGCCAAACGCCAACTCGGCGCTGGCTAAAAGTGAAAATAGCATGCAAAAAGCCAACACGGACAGTTAAAAGAGAGGGGGTTGCGGCTGTCAACGCTGCAACCACTAACAAAGTATATTGTTGAGATAAACAGGGCGCACATCAGCGCCCTAAATGTTGGTCAATCAACTCACTGAGTTTTTCATGTAAATGCTCTTCAAAATCTTCTAGATTTTTGTCAAACATGCTCATGTATTTATGTCCTTGCTCTGGAGACAATTTACGATCAGCCACCATATATTGTGTTTCTGGTAAAGATTTGTCGTAACGAGGAATGATACGCCAGCGAATATATGCCGAGTCGACACTCAGCAGAGACTGCTCTGCGTATAAACAAAAGTCTTCAATGTAGTCCACGCCTTGCGGCCCCAGACAACCAGGCTCAACCCGGCAAATCACAATTAACTTCTTGTCATCTGGTAAAACCACTTTTCACCTCTAACTCAATGTCCTTGATTAAGATTCGCCGTAAATGCTCAGTAATTCAAATCAAGTTATTCATAATTTGTAGCGATAGTGGAGCTGGGTCACTGATTAGAACTATTTATTCTTTAACTCTATCCATTGCGACATATATTGAGTGCTCTTCATACTATGATGCCTTAGCATGGCGCCAGTGAAGTTTTGCTGACGATGCGTTGCTAGCTGTGATCTTAAGCGCTTAATACGCTCTATCAAAGCAGCGCCAAGCCACTCACCGTGATAGGCTTGTTTGATAAGCTCGTGACATCGCAGCTGTTTTTTTTGCCATAAGTCCGCATCTTGGTACAGCGCCACTGCCGCTGTCACTATTTCGTGTTCATTTGCAGCGATAAGTCCTGGCCAGTTATCTTGTGCCATCATGCCTTCACTGCCAATAGAGGTGGTAATACTCGGCGTTTGCGTTTGCATTGCATCAATCAACTTCCCTTTAATACCTGCACCAAAACGCAGCGGGGCTAAGCAAATTTTGGCACTCGCCAACACTTGCTGAGCATCATCCGCCCACCCTTTTACCAAAAAGCCCGTTTTAGGGTTACTTAATGCGGTAGCTTTGGGCGGAGGATAGGAGCCATAAATGTGCATTTCAGCGTGAGGTAACTGCTTTCTAATGGCCGGCCATAATTGGCTTAACCATAATACACAGTCCCAGTTAGGGGCATGACGAAAGTTGCCAATGGTGACAAAGTGTTGGCGCTCATCGAAACTTAAAGAATTTCCTTGCAGACTTGAAGCATCAAGCATAAAGGGTAAATGATGCAATAGCGTCGCTGGCATGGCGAAATGACGTTGCAATAGTTGCATTTCATAATCGGAGATAATCAGAGACAAATCGCTACGATAAATCGCCGCAATCTCTCGTTTGGCGATGTCAGAACTTAAATCTTGTAATGGCTCAAACGGGCGCTGCTGTTTGAGCGCTTGATGTCGTCCTTGGCGCAAGCACTGCAGGTCTTCGGTGTCGAGTAACCGCATCGCATCGGGGCAAACTTTTTCCACACGCCAAGCAAACTGCTCTTCCATCATAAAGCGATCAAACATCACCAGCTCAGGTTGTAACTCGGCAATAAAGTCATCGAATGAACTGCAATTTAGCGCAATGTTGACCACTTCAATGCCTTCTGCATTGAGATCCTGCATATGCTCGGTAGTCTGAGCCGGACTGGCAAAAGTGACAGACCATTGCTGCGCTTTAAACAAACGCAATAATGACATCATATGACTGCCGGCAGCAGATGAATTAGGCTCTGGCCAGACGTAACCTATGACTAACACTTGCATAATATGGCTCTCAAAAACAGAAGTTGCCTCGCATGCTAATCAAATGTGGATAGGCTTGCAATAAACGAGCTGGGAATGATGACGCTAACAAGAAAAATAGAATAACCGCCAATGATTAAGCCCCTATTCAGCATACTTTTTGCACAATACGCCTTCTCATTAACATGAAAGTTCTTTTAGGGGGTTCCATGAAAACACTGTTGCAGGCAATTACTTTTGCAACCATATTAATCATTGTAGAAACCATTATTTGGTTAGTGATTACGGAACGCCCAATCACCACTGACAGCATGATGGCTTTTTCTCTAAGCTGGTTAGCTTTATTTGCATTTAACTTACATCAAAAAACCAAACAGGCTTTATCTCAATATCAGGAGAAATAGCGCATAATTTTTGCACTAAAGCCCATCTTACAATCCTCAAAGTCAATAAAAAGCCCTAAAAATAGGGCTTGCTTTAACCAAAGAGAAGCTTACTGTCCCCTATTATTAATATAATGGGGCTGTACGTCGTTTAAACGTTTCACCGGGTGCACCTCAGCATTCGGGTTGTATTTTCTACCTTGAATATTGCCTTGGCATACTTTGTCAGAAACGTCTAACGTCGGGTCAATAAGGTATGACACAGCAACATCGTCCACGCAAGAGTAACCACTGAATGAGAAACCATGATCAATAACTTCAGTTACCGTAACCAAGGCTGCTCTTTCACCGAAACTGGCTTGCATGTCTTGTCCCCAAGAATAAGCCGTTCTCGGATCGAGCTTACCCGCAACCAGTAAAACTGATTGCCCTGATAATTTTTGCTCCATATTTTCAATAGCCGGCACAGGATCTCGCTCACCCGTCCACTGGCTACACAAGTGTGAATGAGGGAAAACCAAGTTAGCAAAAGTCGGAGTGGCCTCTAAAAACTCTGGATAAAGCGCCTCAACCTCATTGAAATCAATAGGTTGGGATTCATCAACACAGTTTACAGCTTGCAACATTAGTTGGAACCTAAGGTCTTCCAAGGACGTTAAAGGTGACTCTCGGAATTTCGCAAGCTCAACTTTAAAAGTATGAGCTTCATCAGAATCCAGTAATTCATTCAGCCCTGCTTGTGTCATTTCCCATTCTATAGAAGGACTTAATCTTAATAGAATATCAAGTATTTTAGTAAGCTCATCTTGACTAACCTCAAAGCCATCAGCTGCGAGATAGCTGCCAGTTGTACCAATTTGTTGAATTATATTCTGTAGCGACTGTAAGCGCTGAGGCGAGCCTAGCCTAAATGCACCGATATCCTCGTAAGATGGCGCTTCAGAAAGATTAATCTGAGCAACGCTTCCCAGAGTAGGTGGCATTGGAGAATCCAGAACCATTGCTCTCACTCGCTCAGGGTAAAAACTGGCGTAAACGGCAGCTAAACGCGTACCGTATGAGTAGCCTAATAAACTGATGCTTTCTTCACCTAAATGGACACGTAACGACTCATAGTCTTTGGCAACCGAGTTAGTGCCAATCTGACGGATCCCCTCATAATTTCCCTAGTCCAGCGTTGTGCGTGAGCCGTTGATATTCCAGTATTGCCCATTGATATTGGGACTCGTAAATTTGATACCGCCTATGGCTCCGAACTTCCCTTCCTAAGCGGGGTAGGGAAAGCACTCTGCGATGTTTTATTGTGTTGGCTTGAAAGTCAAAATGCCACTTCGCTTGTACCGCAACGAGTCCAT
>NZ_QZCH01000024.1 GCF_003596335.1 Motilimonas pumila | reverse complement strand
AGAATCACTTCCATGTATCGTGCTCAATGATCTGATCGCAGTTTTCGAGAAAGGTTCCCTATTTAGTCAACAACGCCGTTTTAAATTAGTACCAGAACTTTATTGTGAAGATATTGATAAAACTAAAAAGTTTTATGTTGAAGTGTTTGGTTTTGAAATAAAGTATGAACGAGTTGAAGAGCAATTTGCATACTTTACATTGGATGGTGTAGACATTATGGCAGAAGGCATCAATGGCATTGGGCGTCGTTGGTTAACCGGTAAAATGGAAAAGCCATTTGGCAGAGGTGTCAATTTCCAATGGGACGTTGCTGAAATTGACGATTTATATGAGAGGGTCAAAGCCTCCGCTCCTGAGTCAATTTATCTTGAAATGGAAACGAAAGAGTACCAATGTGCTAATGCTGTTGCCGTTCAAAAGCAATTTATTGTACAAGATCCTGATGGGTATTTATTTAGGTTTTGTTGTGACAATTCAGGTCTATAGCAAGGGCGTTTAACCACTGGTAAACAGCGCCTTCTGGGCTGCGCCCTGTTCAAAGCAGTTAGTTGTGTCATGAGTATCATGATAACGAGGGGCGCGCGAACTCAAAAACAGCGATTAATAACATTCGTAGATGGGGGTTATGATGGAAATTGAACAAAGACTTAAAGAGTTAAACTTAGTATTGCCTAACGCCAGCGATCCGCAAGGCAGTTATTGCAACTGTGTTCGTACAGGAAACTTGTTGTATGTGTCTGGTAAGGGCCCTGTAGCTGGGCTGAGTGAAGTCCCTAAAGGCAAGCTTGGTCGAGAATATGATACTGCACAGGGTTATGAGTTTGCTAGAATAACAGGTTTAGATATCTTAGCTGCGGTTAAACTTGAACTGGGTTCGTTAGATAAAGTGAGCCAGGTTATTAAACTCCAAGGCTTTGTGAATGCTACCGAAGATTTTGAGCAGCACCCAAAAGTCTTAGACGGTTGTTCAGATCTTATGGCCAGTGTTTTCGGTGACAAAGGGGTTCATGCGCGGTCGGTTTTTGGCGCGCAGTCGGTAAGAGGAAACTTGCCAATCATCATCGACTCTATATTTGAAGTTTCTGAATGATCGCACGCCATCCTATAAATGAACAAAAAAGGCAATATTAAATGAAAGTGTATTTATCGGGCGAAATCCACACTGATTGGCGTGTACAAATCATCAAGGGTTGTGATGCTAAAAACCTCAATGTGACTTTCATATCTGCAAATACGGACCATGAGGCGAGTGACGCCGCGGGTGATTGTTTAGGTGAAGAAAGCACGGCGTTTTGGCGTGATCACAAGTCAGCGAAAGTTAACGCCATTCGCATTCATCATGCTATCAAAACCTGTGATTTAGCGGTCATTCGATTTGGTGATAAATACAAGCAGTGGAATGCCGCGTTTGATGCCGGTTTTTGTGCCGCGTTGAACAAACCCTACATTACGTTACATGACGAATCGTTAACCCATCCGCTTAAAGAAGTGGATGCTTCTGCACAGGCATGGGCTATTTCGCCAGAGCAAGTTGTCGAAATTATTGCTTATTCTATTAATCCTTAATGGCTTAATAGTGAAGATGGGTTTGTTGAGTTATACGAGCACCTTTTTAAGTACTGCGAATGTGGAGAAGTGCCATCGTCATCGATTTTAACAAAGTTGATGGATTCATGATTTTAGTTATTAAAGGATGATGAATGCAATGGTTTGAAGTTGCGGTACATATTTTTATAACTGCACTCTTATGCCTGTCTTTTGCTTGGACACTCGTGCCTTGGGGTTTTGCAATGAGCGCATTTAGGCGTGGCAACTCATACAAAAAGGGGCTACTTGGCTTTGTATTTTGGTGGACATTCATTATTGGGCACATAGTCGCATTATATTTGCTTTGGGCAAGCACTCTCGCGGTTATTTGGCTCGTGATTGTAATGCTTGTTTGCCATCTGGTGTATGGTTTTACTGTTGTGCGTAAAGTGAACGCTTAATAGTTGAATACTTTGCAATGTTTCACTTAACCGCTACCCCCTAATGTTACTTGGTGCTTCGTCTTCTAATGGTATGATGCTGGCAAACCTAAGCCTCTTAGATTCTCTGCATGGTGAGGCTTTTGCTGGTGTGTTGTAGGCTCGAGGTGAGCTTTCGAAGCTGTGCTCGTGTGTTATTGGATGAAACCTTAGGGCGTTATGATTATCTATTTTAAATGCATTTTTTTTATGCCTATCCATAAGCGCTTGTGGTTTAACGCTATCAAGGCTGGGCTGTGTATTTTGGGTTTGTCGCCAGCTCCGTTAAGTGCAGAGCCCGCTGACATCATTTCAAAAGACATTGTTTTTGTGTCAACAGCATGGATGAAAGGTGAGGGCACGTTTCGGATCATCCGGTATAGCTCTGAATACGATCCATGTTTTGTTTTGCAACATTACCAATTTGGGCTCAATCAAGGGTTAACAGGCTCTTCACGGGTATGCTCTGCAGTGTTGTCCAACAATGAAGTGCTTAATGTTAGCCAGGATCTCGCTGGTGGCAGTTGGTTTGACCGTTTTGATTGGCAGATCCCTTTTCTCACTTTTCAGCTTGATACAGCCAAAGGTCAATACGGCTGCAAGCTTAACTTAACACAGCTAAGCAATGCGACAGCCAAGTGTGCCGCGCAATAAATGGGTTTATATTGATTATTAATACTCTGTTCCTATAAAAACAATTCACTCAAATTTTGCGCCCCGTATTACGTCGCATTTGGCGCCGTTTGTATTAAATCTAGTCTTAGACGCAACATCATTTGCCCTCGGACGCTACAATCATATTCATCAGTTCTGGACAAAAATTTACGCTATAGGTTGTGATGGCCAAATACAGACCGCAAAGACAGGGTTTTACATTGATCGAGCTGGTCATCGTGATTGCCATTCTAGCTATTTTGGCCGCGACTATCGCGCCCAGGTTTATTGCGCTTACCAGCGACGCGAAAGCTGCCGACCTCTACGCCATTGGCGGGGCGATGGAAAGTGGCCTGAATTTATTACATGCCAGAGCAAAAATAGAAAATCAAGACGGCAGCAGTGGCATCATTCAAGTCAATGGTACAGATATTCCCTTGTATAACGGTTATCCTTCGGTGAATGGCACTGACAGCTTTGTCGACATTAATGAACAGGTAAAAGCCTGGTTAGAGATTGACGCGGTAGACCGAAACACCGCCAGAAGAAACCGTGAAGCAGCGCCTTTTTTCACAGATAAGTCTACCGCCAACAATCACATCTACATTTTTTTTACCGCAGATTATGATCAGAAAAGCGTCAACTTTAAATGTCATATCCGTTATGAAAACCCTGTCTCTAATAATCCCACCCGACCTACGGTGACCATTCATACTAGCCAGTGCTGACCGAGCGGTTAGGGTTTAACTCAGCTTAAACGCTGCTGAACTTGATTTTTCTCATTGGCGTTGGCTATTTTGCCAATACCACCAATACCACCAATACCACCAATACCACCAATACCACCAAGTCCACTAAATCCAGCAATACCACTATTTCCATAATGTTCACTCATTCCACCGAGGCAGCCAAGATGAAGTGATAAAACGTCTTATTTATGCACATTGGGTGGGATAGTCATGTTAACTGAAAGCGAAAATTTGCTTTGTATCTGTACAACAAATAGAGATGAACGGCGGTTTTTTAAGGTGGTTAAGCAACGATTTTCCTGCAAAACGGTAACACTTTAATAACAAGATAAGTTGTAAATACTGCACTCAATAATGGATTAATTTTGCTGCTTTTAGCTTAAGCGCTATATTTATTCTAAATTTATAAAAAAATAAGTGTTTTTATCTGCCACATAACCATTGTGTCGTCTTGTTTTGGTTTTTATCACTGCTGATGTTTTTTTTGGTGATATATAAGCCTGCTAATTGCTCAATTGTGTGAATTATATTTTACAATAGTGAACTTTACTGACATTTGGTCTTGTAAAAATATTGCCATATATGAATTTTTTTTGGTGAATTTTGCATATTAATGCACGCTTATTGTTTTAATCGGAATGATTAACTGGAATTGAGACATAAGTGTGGCTTTTGCAATTGTATGGGTGACACTTTTTGTGATTATATATCGCCGATTTTCATAAACAGAAGAGTTTTTAGATAACATGTCAAATCTCAATACAAGCGTAGATGGCAGGTGGTCGAGCCATTTTGCTTATATTCTCGCTGCCACGGGGGCGGCGGTAGGCCTAGGTAATATATGGAAGTTCCCTTACATCATGGGTGAGAACGGAGGCGGTGCCTTTGTCATTGTTTATCTGTTATGTATTTTGTTCATCGGTATTCCGGTGATGATGGCTGAGGTAATGATAGGTAAGCGAGGTCGCTCTACGCCTGCGAATGCCGCAGCGAAAGTAGCGACTGAGTCAGGCAGTAGCAAGCACTGGTCATTCCTTGGCATGTCGGGCGTTGTGGCCGGTTTCCTTATTTTAAGCTTTTACGTGGTGATTGCCGGTTGGGCGGTTGCGTATGTCGTGCACGCAGGTTCAGGCGATTTTTCTGCTATTGCTGCAGCGGCCTCAGACAGCGGCGATCACGCCGGTAAAATTGGAGAGATATTCTCCGGTTTACTGAGTAACCCAGCGGAGCTAATCACTTATACCACCATTATGGTTGTAGCAACGGTACTGGTGTTAGGTAAAGGTTTAAACAAAGGTCTGGAAAAGGCGGTCACGTCTTTGATGCCTGCGCTGTTTATACTGCTAGCGATTATCATGGTTTACTCCGCTATAGAAGGCCATTTTGGTGAAGCCGCTGCATTTATGTTTGCGCCAGACTTTAGCAAACTGACCGTACACAGCGTACTTGAAGCATTAGGACACGCGTTTTTCACGCTAAGCTTGTCGTCTGGCATTATGATGATTTACGGCGCCTATTTACCAGAAGGTGTGTCGATCGCTAAAACCTCTATTTGGATTGCCATTTGTGACACGGTTGTGGCATTGATGGCGGGTCTTGCCATTTATCCTATCGTGTTTGCCAATGGCATGGAGCCAGCAGCTGGCCCAGGACTACTGTTCCAAACCTTGCCTATCGCTTTTGGTAAAATGCCAATGGGTGACCTGTTTGGTACTGTGTTCTTTGTAATGATAGTGTTTGCAGCCTTTACTTCTGCCATCGCTTTGCTGGAGTCTGCTACGGCATACCTCGTAGAGCGTCGCGGTCTTGCACGCTGGCCAGCCGCGATTGTCGCGGGCAGTGGTATTTGGGTGTTAAGTTTGGGTACCGTATTCTCATTCACCGGCGCGGAGTGGACGAAGATGTCCTTCTTTGGCAACGGCGGAAACTTCTTTGAGGTGATAGACTTTATCACTGCCAATATCATGCTACCTTTGGCTGGCTTATTTACCGCAATCTTTGTCGGCTGGAAAGTGAAAAAAGCGCATGTAGAAAAAGAGATGCAACTGACTGGTGCCGCCATGGGCGCATTAATGTTGTGTTTGAAGTTTATTGCGCCTATCGCTATTACCATCGTATTTGCGCAGTTAGTCGGTATTATTAGCCTATAAGGCATCGCGCTTTAGTCGAGTATATCGCACAACATATACGCCAACCTTAGGGTTGGCGTTTTTTTGCCCTATTTTCAAGCATTTTAGCCAGCATGACCTGCTTAAGAGTTAAAAATGATTAATTGTTAAAGAATTGTTTGATTTTGTAACGACGGCTGGTTAATCTGCGCGTCATGAAACAAGGATGTTACAAGCAATGGACGCGTTATCTGATTGTTTCACTTTTGGTTAAATTGGTATTGCCGTTTTATGTTGGCGCGACCACACTTACCAGCAGTGAGCACAGCCTTGTTGATCCCGATGAAAAAATACTGCTTTGTACCGCTACCGGTTTTAAATGGGTCAGCGTCAGCGAGCTATATGCCAACTCAGACAAGCTAACGAGTAGCAGCTCTGATAGCAAGCTACCAGAGAGCGGTACAAACCCAAAAATCCCGCACGGTGGTGAACTTTCCGATGTTCACGGCACTAGCCCATTCAGTAAATTTAAATGCGCCTTGTGTGTGCCTGGGGCTGATCTCAACGCTTATCAATTAAACCAACTGGGCTATCAAGCTAAGTTGCGAATACAGCATATTCAGCCACGCTGGTTCAGCAGCAGCTTACACTATCAAACTCATTACCACTGGAATTCTCCTCCTCTACGTGCGCCGCCTAGCAGCTTCTTGGCGCCAGCAAGTCTGTTTTAGTTGTTAACAATTGCGCTTTACCCCACAACGGTATCTGGTTTCACCTTGACTACCGTGTAGCGGGGTATTTGCGTGCGGTAAGCTGGTAAAGCCCTGCCGCGTTGTTAGCTATCAATAGGATGATAACTGCCTACCTGCCGCTCGTTCAGGTTATGCAGTGCGTTTACTCATTAGACTTGGCCAGCGTCAATATTCAAACACTGATTTAAGAGCTTTATTAAAGCTAACATCACGCAAGTTTTGCTTGCGTAGGAATTTTGTATTCGCAGGACGCGAAAGAATATTGAAGTACTGTTATGAATTTGAACCATACCCATACCGGAGCGAATGTTTCGGGACAAACTGCTACATCACGCGCAGCCTTTTTTAATCGCTTAAGTGGGCTAACGTTAGCCATCTCATTAGCATACCCGATCACCGCCATTGCCGAACAAGAGTCAGTAAATGCGCAGGGTGAGTCGGCTGTTATCAGCTCGCAAAGCAAGCAGCAAGAGCAAGCCGGCGGCGATATCATGGTTGTCACCGCTACCCGCGAAAGTAAACTGCGCAGCGAGCTGGCTGAGTCTGTTAGCGTGCAAGACAAACAAGAAATTGAAGCCGTGTCGCCGTCACATCCGGCAGAGCTGCTTAATCGTGTTGCCGGTGTGCACATTAATAACCTTGGTGGTGAAGGCCACATGACGTCAATCCGTCAGCCCATTTCAACCAGCGGTGTCTATCTGTTCTTAGAAGACGGCGTACCAACAAGGCCAACCGGCTTTTTTAACCATAACGGTTTGTACGAGGTGAATATTCCTCAGGCGCAACGAGTCGAAGTGACCAAGGGACCTGGCTCAGCTTTATATGGCAGTGATGCCATTGGCGGCGTGATCAACAGTGTTACCCAAGCCAGTCCTGATGAACCCAGTGGCCGCATTAACTTAGAAGGCGGCTCACATGGTTGGAAACGCGGGCTGTTCTCTGGTGGCACCGACATTAATCAAGATCACGGTGTCAGTTTTCAGCTTAATTTAACCGATTCGGACGGTTATCGCGACGAGTCTGCATATCAACGTTATTCCATGACGGGGCGATTAGACGGTTATCTTAGCGCTACTACACAATACAAATTGGTTGCCGCGTACACGGATGTGGATCAAAGTGGCGTGTCTTCTTTGGAAGAAGACGATTACAAAAACAACCCTAAGAAGAACAAATATCACGGCGATATCGGTAAGCGTGACGTGGGAGCCTTTCGCTTAACTGGCGAGATAGCGACAGAGCTGAGTGACGTTGAGCTGCTGACTTTTACGCCGTTTTATCGTCATAACAACACTGAAATGATGCCAAGCTGGATGGTGACTTACGATCCAAATATTCGTAAAACCCAATTTCAATCTTTTGGTTTGTTGAGCAAATACCGTTACGACTTAACGCAAGGTGAGATCATTGCTGGCGTAGACATAGATCACACCATTTCTGATTATGTTGAAAAGCAAATTACAGTGACAAAAGTGGGTGACATTTACACGGATTATGCAGAGACGGGCCGGACTCATTACGATTATGACGCTGACCAAACGTCGATTTCACCTTATCTGCACGGTGAGTGGTTGCCCCACGATGATTGGCGCTTAGTCGCAGGCTTACGTTACGACTACTTTCGCATTGATTACTCCGATAACTTAGACCCAAGCGTGCCAGAGCGAGAAGGGCGTAAAGCCTGGCTCAGACCTGACTCACAAACGCTGAACTTCAATCACTTAAGCCCGAAACTGGGCGCGGTTTACAGTTACAGCGGCGCGCAGCAGGTGTATGCCAATTACCGTAATGCCTTTCGAATTCCTTCTATTGGCCAATTATTTCGCTCTGGTTCAACGGTTAACACCACAGATCTTAAGCCGGTTGAGTCAGACAGTTTCGAAATAGGTTTTCGCGGTGAGCTCAGTAACAGCTTTGACTATGACGTTACCTTGTATCACATGTTGGTAAAAAATAAGGTGGTGAGCTACATCGACGGCGGTGATCGCAAAACCACCAATGCGGGTAAAACCGAGCATCAAGGCATTGAGCTGTCGTTATTTGGCGAGTTTAATCGTCAATGGAGCATGAATGCGGCCTTCACTTACAGCCAGCAAACTTATGACGAATATCAGTATATTTTCTCGTGTTACCCGCCAGCGTGTGTGCCGCCTGTGGTTGAAACCCGCAACTATGCCGGTTACGACGTCGGCAAAGCGCCCGATACCATAGGCAACTTGGCCTTTCAGTATCAGCCTGATTACGTTCAAGGTTTAGCGTTAGAGCTTGAATGGGAACACCTAGGCGAGTATTACACTGACGAAACCAACACCTCCAAGTATGACGGCCATGACTTACTGAACTTTCGTTTGAACTACGACATTACGCCAGACATTACGGTGCGCGGGCGCATCATGAATTTGGCGGATACCCGTTATTCAACGTACACCTCCAACCAAGTAGGTAACCCTAATATTTCATATCGTCCTGGGGCACCGCGCAGTTTCTATCTTGGCTTAGACGCTAAGTTTTAATCGCTCACAGCGCTGTCGCCGCTGGCGGTAGCGCTTTCAAAGGTAGCAAGATGAAAAAGCAACTAAAAGCCGGCGCGATTCGCTGGCATGGAAAGTGGGCTTGGTTGGCGTTTGCAGCGCTGATCATTTGGGCTGCGTCTGGTTTATTACACCCGCTGCTCAGTTGGACAGGGCCAAAGCTGGCCAAGTTTTTTCCACCGTCCGCTAAGGCGTCGGCGCAGCAAATTAATCAAATTCCAGTGATACTCGCCAAACAGCAAATTGAGCAAGCGTTATTGGTTAAGCTAATGCCTACCCAGCAAGGCATGACGTTACAGATCACTGAAAGTGCCGATCAACCAAGGCGCTACTTTGATTTGTCCAGTGGCGAAGAAATGCCGAATTACGACCGTCAACAAGCAAAATGGTTAGCCAGTTATTATACCGGAAGGCCAGAGCAAGAGGTGCTCAGCACCGAACTGATAACCGCGTTTAACGATGACTACCCTTGGGTTAACCGCTTGTTGCCGGTGTACCAAGTTAAGTTTGTCGGTGATGACGGTTTACGGGTGTTTGTATACACAGAAACCAATGCTCAAGCGGGAATCAGCAACCATTATAAAGCCAGGGTACAGTCTTGGTTTCGAGCGCTGCATACGTGGAATTGGTTGCAGCAGCTAGAATATGCGCGAGTGGTCATTATCGCCTTAATGATGCTGGCACTGTTGGCAATGACGGTGACCGGCATCAGCATGTTGGTGATGTTAAAACGCAGTAAGAAGGCGCCTTGGCAAAACACGGCGCATCATTGGCTGGCGTATATCGTGTGTTTGCCTTTGCTGTTTTTCTCGTTCAGTGGTTTGTACCACTTATTACAGTACGCCACTGGCGATAATGTGCGCGGCATGCGCATGGCTAAGCCGTTAACTTGGGACAACCAAGGTTTATTGGCGAGCCCTGTTGCCGAGCACGCATCGCAGCAGTTGGCATTGAACGGTGTCAGTTTGCTGCGAGATGACCAAGGCCAGCTAATGTATCGCTTAAACTTGGCTAAAAGCCGCGACAATAGCGCCAAAAAAGGCGGCCATCACCACCATCATGGTAAGCATCAAGAACAAGCAACAGCACCTTCTCGTCAAGCCATTTACGATGGCATTGTGGTCAGTGATCCTGCTGTCTATATCAGCGCAGAAAATGGCAAGCAAATGCCCTTTAATGACAAGGCGCTTGCCATTGCGTTGGCACAACAGCACCTAGGCTTGAGCGCAGATAAACTTTCTGAGGCCAAGCTTATCACGCGTTTTGGCATGCATTATGACTTTAGAAATAAACGTTTACCTGTGTGGCAACTGAGCTATGACACGCCAGAGGGTGACTGGGTTTTTGTCGATCCGGCTACGGGCATCTTGGTGGATAGATTGAATAATCAAGCCCGATTTGAAGGTTATTCTTTTAGCTTTTTACACAAGTGGAACTTCTTACGGCCCATTATGGAGCGAACCAGTCGAGATATAGTGATGTCGGTGACTTTGGCCGTGGCTATGATGTTTGCCTTGTTCGGCGTTGTTATTAAGTTAAAACGCCGCAAAAGACGCCGGCGCGTTTAGGCGACACTTTGTTTTCACTCCTTTTGAATAAAAAGCAGCCCCTTGCGGGGCTGCCAGATTGAACGTGTAAAACCTGGGTTACTTCAGGGCGGTTACTTCAGCGGCGAGATTAAGCTTTCGCACTGCGCAATCGTGACATTTTGACCACAAGTCGCAATATGCTGCGCCGGTTTAATGTCGGCTTTGTCGACTTTTATCGGGTTACCCAATACATGATTCACTGCGTTTAAGTTATAACCGTTGTCTTGCTCTGCCATCCAGAAAAACACCCCTGCAAGGCCATTGTCCTTAGCGTATTGGGTTTTAAGTGCTGCTGTACGCGGCGTTTCTATGGTGATGAACGAGCCAATGTTGTCATTGACGAGGTAATCGGCGTTGGCTATTTTGTCCGTATACAAGCGGTAACCATGTTTAGGTTTAAGCTGATTATCCAAATAGTTGGCATATAAATCATAACCTTCAATAACGCCAGCTTCCCAGCTGCCGACACCGGCGATGCCTAAGATAAGATCCGCACCGGCTGCGTTCGCTGCGCCATAACTGGTATCACCATTTAGGCCGTTGTCGTACTCGGTTACATCACCAGGCACCATGGCCCGAGAGCGGTGGTAGTTGGCAATACCCAGCATCAGTTTGTTTGCCGGAATGCCAAGGCTCTTGAGGTAGTTGATGGTAAAGTCACCCGAGGTACCTGCTGAAGAGCCTACCGCGTTGGGGTTGGTATAAAGGGGCGTATGGTTGCTTAGCTCGCGCTCCCAAGCGCCGGTTAAGTCGTACGTCATGGCGTATAAACGGTCGAGGTAAGGGTGCACCACAGACCAATCTATTTTCTCTAAACGTCCTTCGCCAGCGGGAATGGCCGACGACAAACGATAAGACTTACCGGTTTTTTTCGATAACCAGTCCATGCCGGCTCGCAAGTCTTGCACCAGTTGGGCGTAGGTTTGTGCGTCGTCGGGGCGTGCCATACCCACAACCGCGCCGTCAGAGCCGGGATATTCCCAGTCAATGTCGATGCCGTCGAAGTCGAATCGTTCTAAAAAGCTAACGATAGAGTCAACAAACACTTTACGGCGCACAGGATCAGAAGCCATCCACGGGAAGCCTTCAGACAAGGTCCAACCGCCGACGGATAAATCCAGTTTAAGATCTGGGTTTTGTTTACGAAGCTCATACAAGACCCCAAATACACCGCTGACTTTATTGGCTTCAAGTTCATACATACTCTCGATGCCTACTACACCACTTTGCGGAGCACCGGGGATTTTACGGACAAACGCGGCTTCAAAATCGGCCACGGCCATGGCGCCGTCGGGCAGGTTACTCTGCTTACACGTGCGCAATACCGCTGCTGGGGCAGTCGTCGGGAATCCGCCGTCTTGCTCGTTTTTAGCGTCTGGGAAACAAATACCGGCAAAGCCGTAGACGATACGGTGTACGTTACTGGCTGCAAGAGTCGAAAAGTCATATTGGCGGCCATAAATGGCCCAATCACCAATATAAGTCACCACTTCTGTGCCGCCCGTCAGCTGATATTGATTGTGCTGATTGGCTACCGAGCCTGGCGTGACTTTAGACACGCGAGCGCCGTTGTCTCCCGAAAGACCATTGTGATTACCGCCGTTATCGGTTGCAGGATCGATACCGCCCGATTTCTGGTTATTGCTGGAAGCTTGATTCGAAATAATGGCGCCATTTACCGCGCCAGTGGGGTTAAGCTTATCGGCTTGAGTATTGCCCCCCACAGGTTTTGCTTGGCCGTAGTCTATATTGTTAGGGATTTTTACCGGGCATAAGTTTTCATCGGGATAGCCCACCACTTGGTATTGCTCACCGTAAGTGAGGTTGTCCGGGGTGATGCCGTAGGTTTCTTTAATTGCTAGGTAGGCAATGTTGTTATAGTCCACCACGCTGCCTTGTGCGTATATCTTAGCGCTGTTCCAAGGCGCGGCGCAAAATGCCACATCCGGTATGTCGACACCGCCGCCCACTTGAGTACAGGCTTCAAGGGTTGATGCGCTCCAAGCGCTTTCCCATGCCCAGCCAACGCCAGGCTCATAAGCCCCCGAGCCAGACGAACACCAGCCGGCAACATCACATTTATAATAGCCGTCGCCATTTTTCACTATGCTCGAAGTGTCATAGCTGGCATTAATATCAAAACTTGGGCACTCAGCGCTGGTTTCGCAAGCATCGCCCACGCCATTGTTATCTGTATCTTTTTGGTCTGGGTTTGCGACATTTGGGCAGTTATCCACTTCATCAGAGATACCATCGCCGTCGCTGTCGGTGGGCACTGTGGTCTCACACGCATCGCCAATGCCATTACCGTCGCTGTCAGCTTGATCGGGGTTGGCGACATTTGGGCAGTTATCCACTTCATCAGAGATACCATCGCCGTCGCTGTCCGTTGGCGTAGTGGTATCACACGCATCGCCAATGCCATCACCGTCGCTATCGGCTTGGTCTGGGTTAGCCACATTCGGGCAATTATCTATTTCGTCTTTGACCCCATCACCGTCGCTGTCTACTGGCAGCGGCGTTGCGTCACATACGTCGCCAATGCCATCGCCGTCACTGTCTGCTTGGTCTGGGTTAGCCACATTTGGGCAATTATCTATTTCATCTTTGACCCCATCACCGTCGCTGTCTACTGGCAGCGGCGTTGCGTCACATACGTCGCCAATGCCATCGCCATCGCTGTCTAGTTGGTCAGAGTTGGCATCGGCAGGGCAGTTATCTATGTTGTCGGCCACACCATCGCCGTCGGTATCTGCCGGTGGCGCATCGCAGCTGCCAGCGCTTGACCAAGCATTTTGGTGCGCCCAGCCGGTAATTGGGGCATACGGGCCACCAATGCCACACCAGCCACTGACGGTACAAGTAAAGGCTTGTTGTTCGACTTGCACTTGAGCGCCATTAGCGTAAGCGTTGCCGTCGACATAAGCGGGAATATTACTGCAATCAATGGCGTTTGCTGCGCACGGCAACAGCGCCACAATAGCAGATGCTAGAAGGGATCGTTTCATTAGATGCTTCCTTGTCGGTATTCATGTCCTGGCCTTGGACAAGAGAGACAGACTGCCAGTCAATGGTGCCAAGATCGAGCTCGTCTCATAAGATTCATGCTTAATTCAGCCCTAAAAAGACTGCGCACTGTGGTGGCCATTCACCCGCTTATACCCTGTGGTGGTTGGCAACGATTACAACGTGACCTGTGGGGCTATATCAAACATTTACAAGCGTAGACAGGCCGTTTCAAATTTGCCAACGTTAATCGCAGCCGGTGTGATATGGGAGCAGGATAAATCACCCAAACAGAAACTTACTGCCGACGATAAATAAAAATACCGAAAATAATCGTTTCATTAATACTGGCGGCAGGCGATGAGCCAAGCGCGCGCCTATCTTGGCGAAGACTGCGCTGGTAAGCACAATGCCAAGCCATGCGGGCAGGTAGACGTAACCCAGGCTATAAGGCGGTAATTCGTTTTCATGAAAGCCGCTGACAATGTAGCCAAACGTGCCCGAAATCGCGAGAGGCAAGCCTAATGCCGCGCTCAGAGCCACGGCGTTGCGCATGGGTACGCTGCGTGAGGTAAGGTAAGGTACCGACAAAGAGCCACCACCAATGCCAAAAATCGCAGAGATAGCACCAATGACAGCCCCTATGCCACTGAGTGCGAAACCTTTGGGCAGCGGGTTAGTGGCCTTTGGCTTGAGGCTAAAAAACATCTGTAACGCAACGAGATAAGCAAACAATGCAAACAAGCGTTTGAGGTTTTCACCAGAAATACTGTCAGCTAGCATGGCGCCAATAAAAGTACCGCCGACGATGCCTATCGACATGCGCGCTACAACAGGCCAGTGAATAGCGCCGAGTTTATGGTGGGTAAGGGTAGAGCTGGTGGCCGTAATGATGATGGTGGCCATTGATGTAGCAATGGCCAAGTGCGTGAGATGCTCGGGGGAAAAACCTTGCCAACTAAAGGTAAAAACCAGCACTGGTACTATGATAATGCCGCCACCTAAACCAAATAAGCCGGCGATGGTGCCCGCGACTGCGCCAAGTCCGAGGTACAATAAAATGGTCAATGGCATTGTCCTATAATTGGGCGTGAAGGCGCACGTGCAAAGCGCATTGTGTCGCAGAGTAAGGTAAATAAACAACCTGCCTCACAACGCGTTATCAAAATAATATACCAAAATGTAACTGCAAACCGCCTGTAATGACGCCATTGCCTTGCTGTGCAAGACGTGGGCCCATTACACTTGTGTATCAACCAAGTGCAATCGCACCGCTAGTCACAAAGTAAAGACCGGCAAAGGCCATAATAATCAAGACAACGGCAAATAATCGCTCAGCGGTTCCGTCTAAAAATGCCTCGCCGCGTTGCAGTTTGGCGCGGCGGTAGATCAAAATTCCCGGCGCATATAACAAGGCGCACAGCAACAAATACTCTAAGCCTGCGGCGTAGACCAGCCAAAAACTGTACACGCACGCTACGCTGGCAATTGTGATGCTATAGCCTTTATGGCGCTGAGCTTTGAGAGCCAATTGCAACGCATATGCCGCCGCCAGTAAATAAGGTAACAATACGGCTGAGGTAGCGATATAAACCAGGGCTAAATACGTACTTTGTTGAAAGAAGGTGATAATAAGAAACACCTGAACCAAAGCCGTTGACGCCCACAAAGACACCGTGGCTGAGCCGTGTTCATTGCTTTTGGCAAAGGATTTCGGAAACAAGCCTGTTTTGGCCGCCACATAGGGCGCTTCAGCAGACACGACTGTCCAACTGAGCAGCGCACCCGAAACCGAAATAATCAAGCCAGCGCTGACAAATTTTGCGCCCCATGGCCCTAATACGTGCTCTAAAATCAGCGCCATAGAAGGGTTTTTAAGTTGCGCGATATCGGTTTGGCTCATGACGCCAAAAGTGAATAAGCTGACCATTATGTATAATACTAACGCGCACACCAAGGCGATAATGGTGGCCTTGCCAACGTCACCACGGTTTTTGGCGCGGCCAGACACAATCACCGCACCCTCAATGCCGATAAAAACCCAGAGTGTTACCATCATGGTGGCTTTAATTTGGTCTAACACGCTACCAAGAGCAGGGTTGTCTTGGCCCCAAAAATCAAAGCTAAACTGCTGCATATTAAAGGCGAGGTATACCGCAATGATAAACACCAAAATAGGCAGTAGTTTGGCAACCGTGGCTACCACGTTCACCATGGCCGCCAACTGAACGCCGCGCAATACCAGAAAGTGCATCACCCAGACCAATACAGACGCGCCAATAATGGCATAAAGCGTATTGCCTTGACCAAACACCACGCTGTCTGGCGTGTCGGTAAAAATGCTTAACGCGCCAAAAAATACCACGGCGTAAGAGACGTTCGCGAGTAAGTTACAGATCCAATAGCCCCAGGCAGAGCAAAAGCCCATAAAGTCACCAAACCCGGCTTTGGCGTAATCAAAAATGCCGCCTTGCAGTTCGGGCTTAACCTTGGCTAAATAATGAAAAACCAGCACCAAAGCCGACATGCCTAGGCCTGTGATCAACCAGCCGATACTTACCGCGCCAGCGGAAGCATTTGCGGCAATATTTTGCGGTAAACTGAAAATTCCGGCACCTATCATGGTGCTGATAACTAAAGCAGTAAGGGCGGTTAGGCTAAGTTTCTTTTCCACAGAGACCTCATTACAGGCGAGTTATTAACAATATAGTGTGGTTGTGTACTGAAAGCTCGCGCAGAGTAGAGTTAGGCCTAATAAAAAGCAATAATTATTTTTCCAATATGCTTTTAAAGTGAATAAATATCGAGTTTTATTTGCTTTTGATCAATTTGCCTAGCTAGATTGATTGGCTAGGCAAATATGTATAGCAGAAAGGGAAGGTTAAGCAGGCTTTTGTTGTGACAGTTTTTCTATGGCCAAAATAAGCACCAAACCCGCCACCATTAGAGCGGTGCAAACAAACACGTAGTTGGCTTGACCTGTGAGCGCAGTGAACGTTTCTGGTAATACGTTCGCCGTCTCTAAGGGTTTAACAATGCCTTTAGAGCTAGTGTAAGTGCTAATGACTTGTTTCCACGGCCAAAGTACATTCAGCGAGCCAATTAAAAAGCCAGCTAAAAGGGCGAAGGTGGCTTCGTGAAAGCGCGCCAATAACCAAGACAAAAAGCGAGAGAAACACAATAACCCGATGCCACAACCGGCCATAAATAAGATGAGTAACACAAAGTCGCGGTCGTTGACGGCTTGCAATACATGGCTATACATGCCCATCAACAGCAAGATAAAGCTGCCAGAAATACCCGGTAAGATCATCGCGCAGATCGCAATCGCGCCCGCAACAAAGAAAAACCACGCTTGCGGTTCAATCGAGCTTGGCGAAATGCTAGTGATTAAAAATGCAATCACGGTACCGACTATCAACGAGGCGATATTAGCCATGTTCCATTGCTTGATTTGTTTACCAATGTGAATAACGGAGGCAATGATCAAGCCAAAAAAGAACGACCAAACAAACAAAGGATGATGCGCCAGTAAATAAGTAATTATCTTGGCTAATGAAATAATGCTGCTTAATAAACCGCTGAACAGGACCAATAAAAATGTGCCATCGATGTGCTGCCAGAAGGCTTTGAATTGGCCGCCAAAAAACAGCTTAATGGCATTTAAATCAACTGATTTGATGGCGTTGAGTAAACGCTCGTAAATCCCGGTTACAAATGCAATGGTTCCGCCAGATACGCCGGGCACTACGTCTGCTGCGCCCATACCGGCACCTTTCAAAAATAAAACCAAGTAATCCTTGGTTGAAAACTTCGACGACATTTTAAAACACTCTCCTTGTGAATAAGCACAGGAATGATAAAAGAACCCAGATCGGGATGCTAGCGTGTCAGGAATGAATTCTGACCCAGATTAGTGGTGTATTATGCAGAAAAGTTCGCCAAAACCGAAAAAAAAGCCAAATTGCGGGTTTAAATGCGCCGAGATCATTGTGGTGATTGTCTTTTTTATTAAAATGGCCAACAATTTAGCCCATTAATAGCACAGTGTTCGGAGAAACAATGAAACAACATTACGTGATTGCAGACGTCGGCGGCACCAATATTCGCCTTGCCAGTGTTGATACTGCCAGCGGAGAAATGCGCCATATTCAAAAGTACCTGTGCGCCGATTATGGTTCAATTGCCGATGTTGCCAAGATTTATTTCGCCACTTTAGAAGGTGAAGTAAAACAGTTCTGTATTGCTATCGCGTGCCCAGTTGACACAGACTTAATTGAAATGACCAACCACACTTGGACGTTTTCTCAGCAGCAACTCAAGCAAGAATTAAACTTAGACGCTTTATACGTCATTAATGATTACACTGCGATTTCATTGGCTGTGCCATTTTTAACGGATGATGAAAAAGTGCAAATTGGCGGCGGCGACGTTAAAGCCAATAAAGCCATTGGCATTTGTGGTCCGGGAACCGGCCTTGGCGTAGGTCATTTAGTGCATTTATCCAATAAATGGATAAGCTTAGACGGCGAGGGCGGTCATACCTCGTTTCCTGCGGTAGGTGAAGACGCCAGAGCCGTACTGGATGTATTAGGCAAACGCATGGGGCATGTATCGTCTGAGCGTTTATTGTCGGGTCAAGGCATTGACAATATATACAGCGCTTTGTGTGAATTGGCGGGTCAAGAGGTCACCCTCACCACACCGGCGCAAATCAGTGAAGCAGGCTTAAACAAAAGCTGCCCGCTGGCAGAGAAAACCTTGGCCATTTTCTGCCAAAGCTTGGGCGCGTTTGCCGGTAATTTAGCATTAAACCTGGCTTGTGAAGGCGGCGTATACATTGCCGGGGGCATAGTGCCACGATTTATCGATTACTTTAAGCAATCGACCTTTCGTCAAGGCTTTGAATACAAAGGCCGTTTTAGCGAATACAACGCAGGCATCGCCACTTTTGTGGTGACCCATGATGATCCTGGCTTATTTGGCGCAGGCGTTTATCTGCGACAAGAAATCGGTACTTTATAACCACTTAATAACCACAAACACTCTTTTTTTGGGTGATAAAGGGTTATAAACGAGGCGAGGTTGGTGGCTTTTTCAGCAAGCAAACAAAAAAAGCCACTAAGCTATTGACGCCTAGCCCGGTTTTTCATATTCTTGCGCTCCGTTTAGCGCGTCGCCACAGCAACAGTGTGGGAATATAAGCTAAACCACAATCAGATTAGGTGAGGTGTCCGAGTGGCCGAAGGAGCACGCCTGGAAAGTGTGTATACCGCAAGGTATCGAGGGTTCGAATCCCTCCCTCACCGCCACATTCTTGAAGAAAGACGTCCTAGGACGTCTTTTTTTTATGCCTATTATAATTCTGAATCAATAAGTTATCGTCCGATAACGTCGAAAGATGTCCTAGTTGGTTCGCCATTTTGGGGGATGACAAAGTGTTTGTTTACATTGACGTGGTTTAATTGATACGACTAACCCAGTTAAGACGTAATTAATTTAACTGGAGATTGAGATGACAACACGTAAAACCTATTCAAAAGAATTCAAACTTGATGCCATTGCACTGGTACGAGAGCAAAGTTACAGCATTGCTGAAGCCGCTAGAAATTTAGAGGACAGCTCAGCTACTCGGCCGCTGGATAAAAGAAGCAGAAAATGATGATGGCCATGCATTTCGAGGCAATGGCAAGCTGACACCTGAGCAGGAAGAGATCCGCAAGCTCAAAGCACAAGTAAAGCGCTTAGAAATGGAGCGTGAGATACTAAAAAAAGCGACGGTCTTCTTTGCCAAAGAAACGAAGTAAAATACGCGTTTATTGCCCAAAATAAAAACAACAACCAACAGCGACCACAACAAGCCTGTATATGAAAATGAGCTTGAACAGGATTTCGATGTTCAATACGCCAATCAAGCGTGGGTTCAAGATATTACCTACATATGGACGGCTGAAGGATGGCTGTATTTAGCCGTCGTAATCGACCTCTATTCCCGTAAAGTGGTTGGTTGGAGTATGGGCCGCAGAATGAAAGCAAAGCTTGTTTGCGATGCGCTAACAATGGCTATCTGGCAACGAAAACCTAAAGCGGGTTTGATAGTACACTCAGATCAAGGCGTTCAATATGCGAGCCATCAATATAGGCGAATACTGAAGCTGCATAAGTTTGTCGGTAGCATGAGCAAAAAAGGATGTTGTTGGGATAATGCCGTAGCAGAAAGCTTCTTCGGCAGCTTGAAGCAAGAACGAGTTCATTGGCGCAATTATCGAACGTGATATGGCGCTCAACAGGATGTCTTGAATTACATCACGATGTGGTACAACAGCCAGCGTATGCATTCATACCTCAATTATCAAAGTCCTAATGAATTTGAACGTATGGATAAGCCGGTAACAGAAGTAGCTTAACGAACTTAACTAGGGTGACCGAAATCAGTTGACCAGGTCACTCGGTCAAGTACGTCCCTTGAAAAGACTACAAAGCAGTAACGGCTGATCTAAAGAAAATCTACCAATCAGCCACTCTTGGACAGCGCATTGGGACAACCTCAACACCCTGTTTAACTACCCAGAGGATATTCGCCGAGCTATTTACACGACTAACGCCATTGAATCCCTCAACAGCGTTATTAGAAAAGCGATTAAGAAGCGCAAGCTCTTCCCAACGGATGAATCAGCGAGAAAGGCGATCTACCTGGCTATCCGAGATGCTTCCAAGAAGTGGACGATGCCGATTAGAAACTGGCGACAAGCTCTAAACCGCTTTATGATTATGTTCGAAGACAGACTTACTGAATACATGTAACCCCGACAGTTACACAGAATTATTTACAGGGTCTTCAGGTTACCAATTTTCTATCTACTCAATGAGCAGTTAGGCTCACGAAGGGAAATTATGCCATTCACTCCATTTCATATGGGTACAGGAATTTTAATAAAGGCCTTACTCCAAGGTAGCTTTAGCTTAATGGTGTTTGGCTGGTCTCAAATAGTAATGGATTTACAACCGTTATGGGTGTTAATTCAAGGGCACGGGCACTTGCATGGATTCTCTCATACCTTTATTGGCGGCTCATTGCTCGCTGTTGTTTCCGCTTTATCAGGTAAGTATCTTTCAGAGTTTGGCCTAACCATTCTAAGAATATCGAAAGCATCGCAACCAATTGAGATTTCTTGGTTAGTTGCATTTATTAGTGCATTTATCGGTTGTTTTAGTCATGTCATTCTTGATGGCATTATGCATTTTGATGTTCAGCCTTTTTATCCTATTTCATTAAATAACCCAATGCTGGGTTTGGTTTCTGTTGCTAGCTTACATAAGATCTGTCTATATACAGGCTTAGTCGGTGCAGCCATTTTTTACATTGTGCAATGGCGTAACCGAAAACCCAATAAGTCACTAAAGCGGTGTAAATAAAGCGTGGTTTTGTCACTGTGTGTGAATGAAAAGTGATCCAAATTCGCCAGCACCGAGGGTTATTGCGCTGTATTGATAGAGAATCTCGTCGTTGAATGATCCCGTATCCCCGCAGTGTTATTAATAGCACTGAGCGTGGTTTATTGCCTTTCGCCTTCAAGTGGTATTGCCACTTTACATACTGCGCAATGATGCCAACACACTAAAGCAATGTTCTTGTCAGTAAGTAGATTGGCTAAAAACGTGTCAACGTTTTGAACATCGACTGAGACAGTGCCATTACACATTCGCATTACTTTCCAGAATTCAGGCATCAATACAGCTGGCAAACTCAGGGCTTTTTATTCGCAATTAGCATTTTCTTCAAGCATGCCTCATCGCTTTATAAAGCATGATGTGCGACTACGCCTGTCACTTAACCCAGCCAAAAAATTCACACGCCTTAAACCTATTTAAAACTCGAATAGGTACTAACTCAAATAATACCGTTTATGGATATGTATTAGAAAACAAGCCAAACCTGCGGTGGCATGCAATACCCTGAGGAATCCCCTAATGATTTTTATAAAAATCATAAATTTAAGGTAGATGCACACCTTGTCATATGATCAAATGGTTTCGCCAAAAATCAACAATCAGACGACAAGATGTGCGAACTCGATATTTTACACGATTCTCTTTACCCATTCTGCCCTGCATTACACCTAAAACGACTTAACAGTTTAACGCATGGCTTGCCATGCATTACTGGAGTGTAAAACGCTCACCCTTACCTAACTTGGTCGTAACCTGCCAACGAAGGCCAGCACAAAACATAACATCAAACGAATCGACCGACTGTTAGGAAATCATCATCTGCATAAAGAGCGACTTGCGGTTTATCGTTGGCACGCAAGCTTCATTTGTTCAGGCAATTCAATGCCTATTGTGCTGATTGATTGGTCTGATATACGTGAGCAAAAGCGGCTCATGGTATTGCGAGCCTCAGTCGCACTACAAGGCCGCTCGATTACGCTTTATGAGAAAGCATGTCCGCTTTCAGAGCAATGTTCAAAGCCGACCTAGGCGCTGAAAACTGTAACCCTGTCAGTAGATTACATAGTACGGCCTCAAGCCGCTCAAAGACGTTAGGGTATAAAAGGCTGACTAAAAGCAATGCAATCTCATGTCAAATTGTATTGTATAAATCTCGCCCTAAAGGCCGAAAGAATCAGCGTTCGACACGGACTAATTGTCATCACCCATCACCTAAGATTTACTCCGCGTCAGCAAAAGAATCATGGGTCCTGGCGACTAACTTACCCGTTGAAACTCGCACACCAAAGCAACTTATTAGGATCTACTCAAAGCGTATGCAGATAGAAGAAACATTCCGAGATTTGAAAAGCCCTGCTTACGGACTAGGCCTACGGCATAGCCGAACGAGCAGTCCAGAGCGCTTTGATATCATGCTACTCATCACCTGATGCTTCAACTGACACTTTGGTTTGCTGGAGTTCATGCACAGAAACAAGGTTGGGATAAGCACTTTCAAGCTAACACCGTCAGAAATCGAAATGTACTCTCAACAGTACGCTTAGGTATGGAAGTATTACGGCATTCGAGTTACCCAATAACGAGGGAAGACTTGCTCGCAGCTGCAATCATACTTGCTCAAAGTTTATGCAAGCATGGTTGGGCATTGGGAAAGTTATGAGGTGATCCCTCAGTGCAATACCCCAAACGGTTTTATGAAATGTGTATTACGGTTATCCCAAGGCGGTGCAAATATGATGTTACGCGATGATATTGGCAGCTTAACGGTAGGCAAAAAAGCCGATGTGATCATTCTTGACCGCAACATTGAAGACCAGCTAAAAAATGATGTATACAAGGTACACCAAATTCATGTTGAAAAAACCTACCTAGACGGCAAGCTAATCCATTCTATCAAATGATGGTTAGGAAAATATTGCTAGCCTTAAACAAACCTAACTGAGTATTGCCCGGCCATCAGCGCCGGACTTATTTGATTTTTCCGGTTAACGCCTTACAAATGTGTTGTGAATGGGGAAGGGTCGAACTCCTGTGTTCAATCTCTTTTTAAGTCACTTAAGCGAAGCCACTAGGGATCACAGAGTCCATTAAACAGGATGGGACAGGCTCTCTGCATAACTCTTTTTCAGTCTAAAACAAAGCAAAATGGCGGCGGCGGTGAGTCCGGAAATAAAGCCTATCCAAAAACCTTGTGCTCCCAGTGATGGGATGATCCAATCAGTCAGAGAGGTTATATAACCAATAGGAAAGCCAATCATCCAAAACGCCACCAAGGTAACGTATAGAATGATTTTGGTGTCTTTATAACCCCGCAAAATGCCAGCAGCAACAACTTGCAGCGTGTCTGAAAATTGATAGATGGTCGCAATTAACAGCAGGTTTGCGGCCAGGTTAATCACCTTTTGATCTTGACTGTAAAACTGCGCAATGTCATGGCGCAGCATGAGGGTAAAAGCCGCCGTAAACACGGCTACTACTAAACCAAAGCCAATGGCGGCATTGGCTGCCAGTTTTGCTTGCTGCGGATCGCGCTCACCCATGCAATGGCCCACTCTAATGGTAACGGCTATGCCAATGCTTAGCGGCACCATAAAAATGATGGAGGTGACGTTCATGGCTACCTGGTGACTGGCTACGACACTGGCACCCAAGGGGGCTAATAATAGTGCCACCATGGCAAACAAACTGACTTCAAAAAAAGTGGCCGCTGCAATGGGAAAGCCAAGATGAAATAATCGTTTTATATGTTTAGCACTTGGCCGCATAAAGCGTTGAAAAGGATGGAACTGTTTCAGCTGTTGATCTTTAAGCACGTAAATCAGCATGCTGATGCCCATCGCGGTATAGACCAGAGCGGTTGCCACGCCACAACCGACGCCTCCGAGCGCTGGCATGCCAAATTTACCAAAAATAAATACATAGTTGGCTGGAATATTAACCGCCAAACCCATAAAGCTGATTACCATAGAGGGGATAGTGCGAGATAGCCCTTCGCTATAATTGCGTAATATTAAATATAAGGCAAAGCCCGGCATGCCCCAGATAATCGCATGCAGGTATCCTTTGGCTAAATCTGCTAATTCTGGAGCAATATCAAATTGGTAGTATAAGTGAGCACTAAAATATAAACCTACCATCAACAAGATGCCTACAAATGCAGTAAGCCACAAGGCTTGAATGGTGGTAATAGGCACTTGCGTTAAGTTTTTACTGCCATTAAGCGAAGAGATGATGGGGACTAAGGCCATTGTTAGCCCCTGTAATAGCAAAATAGAAGGCACCCAAAAGCTTGAGCCTACCGCAACAGCGGCCATGTCTGTGGCGCTGACATTACCGGCCATAACGGTGTCTACAAAGCCCATTGCTGTCATGGCTATTTGCGCAAATAAAATGGGCCAAGTGAGTTTAACGAGCTGTTTAACTTGATTTAAGTAAGCCATTGATTGAAATCTCCACAGGGTAATAAGCAAGCATCGCGACTAATACCCAAGGATCAGTTTTACACACGCTTTTAATATCGATTTAACTATTATAGGTGGTTATTTATTATGCAGTTGGTCAGCGTCTTATTCGCACGACTTAAGTGAGGTCATCGCGCACCTCTTCTGCTGTGAACACCGCTTGCGAGAGAGGCTTAAGTAGAACATGAATCCGTCATTAAGAAATATTAAGCTTGTTGGCGCGCGTTACAAACAGTGACATCGGCAAGAAATATTGCGGCGTCTGATTTTGCTAGCCGGGCAATAATTGATTGCCCAAATTTCACATTGAAACCACGATATGTTGGCGTGAGTGGCAAAATCATTTCACGGTATTAACAGCAAACCTATGATGGTGATAGAGGATGAAGGCATAACAATTCGCTCAACCTTTGGACTATTCATAGTCGTTGCCATAAAACTGCCTAGGGGCATTGTTGAAACGTTATTTTGTTTTACTTTATTACTGCGTTGCGTACGCATTTATCTTTGAGAAATATTTGGCAAGTAATCAGTAATGTTGGCTTTTGTGGTAAACTTGAAATGTTATACTGTAACAATTGTTGGTTTTGAGATTTTAATTTTTATGGCACAACAGTTGAACAAACGCATAATCAGTATCGATGTATTACGGGGCATGGTCATGCTGATAATGTTGTTGGATCATGTGCGAGAACGCATATTTTACCATCAGCAGGTCGGCGACCCTATGGACTTAAGCGTGGTCGAGCCGGCGTTGTTCTTTACTCGTCTAATGGCACACTGGTGCGCGCCTACTTTTGTATTTCTCACCGGGATCTCGGCTTGGCTTTATAGTCAAAAATCGGCGCAACCGAAACAGGCTGCTAGTACCTTTTTATTGCAGCGCGGTGTGTTTATTTTGTTGCTTGAAGTTACCGTGATCAATTTTTCCTGGTTTGGCAGTTATGACATTTTATATCTGCAGGTGATGTGGGCTATTGGCGTGAGCATGATAGTGCTCGCGGGTTTACTGTTTTTACCTCGCGCTGTATTAATGGCGGTTGGCTTTATCATTGTATTTGGTCATGATGCGCTGGTACCGATTAGCTTCGAACCGGGTGAACTGGGTTATAGCTTGTGGACCATGCTACATCAAAGAGGCATGTTAATCAGCGATGGTCCGTTGGCGGTGAGAGTGTCATATCCTGTTTTACCATGGATAGGGTTAATCGTATTGGGTTATTGCCTTGCGCCGTTATTTGCGAAAAATGTCGTCCCAAGTGAACGTCAAGGTAAGTTATTAAAACTCGGTTTAGTGTGCTTTGCATTGTTGGCCGTTTTAAGGGGCTTTAACATTTACGGTGAAGCGCTGCCTTGGTCAATGCAAGACAGCTTTATCACTTCTGTGATGTCATTTCTTAACTTTACCAAATACGGTCCGTCATTAGACTTTATGCTGCTGACCATTGGCCTGTCCATGGTGTTTTTAAGCAAAATGGAGCACGTAGATAACCGCGTAACGGACATTCTCAAAACGTTTGGCAGCGCGCCCTTGTTCTTTTATGTGCTGCATTTATACGTTTTGTTAATCAGTTATGAAATCTTAAAAGTGACGTTTGGCTCAACTCAAGGCGAGTTATTTGGCGTGGATTATGTGTGGCAAGTTTGGGCGTTTACCATTCCGCTCGCTGCGTTGTTATATTTTCCCACTAAGGCGTTTTCTCGGTATAAACACAGTCACAAAAATAGCTGGGTGAAATTCTTGTAGCTAAATTTACTCAATACATAGCAGCGGTTTTATATAAATATGCAAAGTAGGGCGATATGAAGCCCTGCTGCACGTTTTTCACTCGTGATTGGTACTTTTAACGGCTGGCTACGTGTCATGATAATTGTTTTTGTCGCTGCGCGCATACTCGTATCAAGGCGTGCCATGCCTGTTTTATGCCGCAGTACGCCAAGGAGCGGTGAATGAATCTGGCTTTGTTTGACTTTGACGGCACCATTACCACCCAAGACACCTATACTCGGTTTCTTTTCTATGCCACTTCGAAGACGAGAATGGTGTTCGGTTGGTGTTTGATGTTTCCCGTTATCGCCCTTTATAAATTGAAATTATTAAAGGCCAACAAAACGCGGCCGGCCCTCTCTAGGGTCGCCTTTGCTTTTCGCAAACAAACAAGCGTAACTGCAATTGCCGAGCAATTTGTGCAAGAGTACATTTCGAAGGTGTTACGGCCCGAGATGTTAGAAAGGATCCAATGGCACCTTGCTGAGGGTGACCGCGTTATTGTGGTGTCTGCCTCTTTAGACGTTTATTTACGTATCTGGTGCAAGCAGCAAGGTATCGAGCTATTGTGCAGCGAGCTGATGGTTCACAATGGCCGCTATACCGGCGGCTACGTTGATGGTGATTGCAGCGAGCAAAACAAGGTCAAGGCAATCAAAGGTGCGTTAGACCTCAATCATTACCCGCACGTGTATGGTTATGGCGATACATATGAAGATTTGCCAATGCTTTCGATTGCGCAGACTCGATACTATCAAGGCGAAGTGATGTAGGCGCCAGATAACGGCCATGGCGCTGACGACCAACACACTGTGCTTGCAGAGTAATCAGTGTGATTAATAACTCGCGTAAAATTATTTTTTTGTGATGTCAAATAGACGGATATTACGTGAGTTGGGTTATTTTAGGTCATCCACTTATTGACCGCGATTTTCAAAAATGACCGCACCTTCAGAGCACATGAAAGTAACCAACAAGAATGAAGCTAGCCGCAAAGCTGTTAACACTAGCATTGCTCAAAAAAAGAATTATACGGTCGCCTTGCTAAGGATACCGGCATTTTTACTGGATTGTGTATTTGTGTTGTCGCCACTGGTAGTGCTAGGAAAATTGCACAGTGAGTCGGGCGCCTACATTAGCCAAATGCCAGTGGGTTGGATTGGGTTTGTTTATATCCCAATGGCTTTTTTCATTTATTGGGCGTGTAACCTTAACCTTGGGAAAAGAATTTTCCGCTTAGTCATTGTCGACGCTCATTCCGATAAACCAGCGACAGTGTGGCAATTGTTTAAAAGATCGCTGCTATTGAGTTTAGTCGTTCCCTTTAATATGGCATTTCTCATTCCACTTTTTGCCAGTAAAAGGCAGCAAAGCTTTCACGATATGTTTGCCAGCACGCGGGTTATACGGAAATTACCAGCATCTTAAAAAGAAAACTACACCCATAACATTCCGTTCAGGTTTGCTTTACCGACAAGCATGAAACCTATACAGACATACCTTTTAAATGCTGTTTTGAAGAAAGGTTTGACAACCTAATGTTATGAATTTGTAAGCGCTTAGATGTGACACCATTATCAAATTACGTGATAAAAATTTGATATTGTGAATTTTTATTATTACAGGTGTCATCAATGAAAAAAATACTTTCGGTTGTGTCATTGGCGTTTATTTTATCGAGTTGCGGTGGAGGGGGCGGCGGTCAAAGCAATAGCGTGAGCGATCACAGCGCAGAATTAAACTATACCGTGTTCCAAGGTACGCACATTACGGCGGGTAATGAAGACATCTTACCTATCATTGATACGCTTGAAGGTTACGATATTGTCGGGTTAGGTGAGCAAAGCCACCAAGGTGGCTTAGCTAACAGGTTAAGGGGGCGTATCGTTAAAGGCCTGCATCAAGAAGGGCAATTGGATTTGGTGGCGTTTGAGGCGGGCTTGTATGACGGTTTGGTCGCTTGGGAGAAATTCTTAAAGCAAGAGCAGCCTTTGATTGAGGCGATCACTGGGCCCCATGCCAATTACATGTTTATGCAGAGGTTGAGTCTTGATGTGCAAGAGGTCGTCGATTATATCGCGAGCCAAGATCAAAATACTCAGCCACTCATTTTGACTGGATTTGATTACCGTATTAACGGTGACCCCAGTTGCTTGCCAAACCCGGGTGAGGAACTGCCTGTCATGTTACAGGAGTTAAAAGATTACATTGATTCTAAAGGGATGGACGTTAATGAGTTTTCATCCATATTCAGTTATGCCCCTGAAATGGCATGCCCTTGGTATTATGATCGCCGATTTACCCGCCGAGCATATGATGCCCTGGTGACTGATCTGGAAAAACTGCTAATAGAGCTTGAAGCGTTAGCATTAACCGAGAGTATTCCTCCCTATAACCCCAATCAGCCAAGAAATTTCAGGTTGTATGCCAGCCCTTGGCATCAAATTGTAAAAAGTATGCGCAGTTATGCTGATAAGAGCTTATCGGATGACGATGATCACGGTATGCCATTACCGGGTTGGAATTACACCGATGAACAATCTGCGGATAATGTGATTTGGCTGAAGGAAGTGTGGTACAAGACTCAAGGTCAAACTGTACTTTGGGCGCACAATATTCATGTGGTCAATTGCTGTAATTCTGTCAGTAATAAATTAAATGAACAATCAAACTATGATATCTACAAGCTAGGTATTATTCATGGCGGAGGAATGCTCGCCCCATATGAACACGATCCAACACAGTGGGAAATGGGAAGCTTTAAAGTGACAACTTCCGGTGCCAGTATCAATGGTCAACTGCTTGCGCTTGGCTTGCCGAATGCTTTTATCGATTTAAAAACACAAAACCCTGACATGTTGCCATTTCATTCTTCCAGTGTTTTGAGCTATCACGGCGGCCCAGAGCAAAGAGGGGTGATGAGTGATGTGATGGACGGTGTGGTCTTTATTCCAGAAGAAGAAGCCACTATTTCGCGGTTTTAGTCAATTCTTGGACTTTGGGCGAGCGTATTGTTAAATACACTCGCCGTTTTCAGATGCAGGCTGATTACTCTGCCTAATTCAGCCGAGGATATCGATGCTCAGGTCAAAATGTTCACTTAAAATAGCATCACACGCTAAATCGACTAAATCATCCCGTAACTGACGCCAGCTGGTATCGACTTTCGGCTCTTCAATTTCACTGTTAAAAGCGTGATAGGCTTTATCAAAGTCACCATTTTGCTGGCTGTATTGGGTCAAAAACAACCCGCTGAGGCAGGCGTTTTCATGCTCAGGGACTTCTGGTGTCACAAAAGTGCTCTCGTAATCACCAGACACACTGAATATCTGGCTCAGCATTTGCTGGATATCATCCATTTCGTCAACGCTGTTCGGCGTTTTGGGGTGAAATACCACCACTTCATACTCGTCTTCAGCGATTTTATTTATCAATAATACGCCAGCGTGATCGCTATTCTCGTCGCTCTGTGTCAGAGGGACTGCAAGTTGCTGGCCAATTGCTAAATCACTGATATCATCTTGAATGTCTTCAATAGTGGCGTTATGCGCGAGCAAGACCAGGTTATCATTATTGCGGCAAATTGACTCAAAAGCGTAATCGAGTAGATACAACGGCGGCGCACTGCCGTCCATTTGTAGGCCGAGCACGTCGCCTTCAATGTTGTCATAAATAAATTTTGCCGACTCAAAAGTGCTGACTTCATGCTCTAGCTGGGTGTCGGCGAGTTTGATCCGTAAGGCTTTACTTAATTCGCTGCCAGAGTCAGACAATGCCGGAGAAGGGGAAGGGAAAAATAATTCACCCATGTCTTGGTCGGTGACAGGCTGCATAAACTGGTTAAGCTCGCCAGATGCCATCATGGTGATAACGGATGGTGTATTGAGTTTATTGTTATCGTCTAAGCCTTCAAGCTGTTCTCTGTGCTCGAATAAGCTCAGAGACATAGACTCAATCGACTGTGAGCTGCCATTGTCTTTGCCTTGGCTGTATACCTGATACAACATGGCCTCAGCATATTGGCCAACTACATTGTTTTTAAGAGCGATATTGTGCAGTAACTCAATGCTGTCTAAATCGTTGCATTTGGCCAGATCTGCCAGACTATCAAGGTGAGATTTAACTGCTCCGGTCAGGCTGGTGGCCGTACTCAGCAATTCAAAAGCTTGGCTTACGGTATCAAGGTTTGATTGAAGAGACTCTTGAGGCAGATAGACTGCATTGTTTTGAGCAAAAACGGATGTCATGTGCGCTTCCTTAGCTTGGCGATTGCAGTCAAGTGTAGAAGTTAATCAACAAGGTGTTTATTGCCTAAGATTGTTAATTTGTCGAAATCAGACTTTTTATCACCAACGGACATGAGTTTTACAAGGCAATAAAAAAGCCGCATGATGCGGCTTTAAAAGAAGTTTATTTCGGCTCAGAATTAGAAGCTATCAGTATCTTTGAACAAGCCCACTTTTAAGTCTTTTGCGGTGTAGATAACACGACCGTCTACCATCACTTCACCATCCGCAATACCCATAACAAGCTTACGCATGATCACACGCTTCATGGTGATTTTATAAGTTACTTTAGATGCCGTTGGTAATACTTGGCCGGTGAATTTAACTTCACCTACACCCAACGCGCGTCCTTTACCCGGACCGCCGCTCCAACCAAGGAAGAAACCTACTAATTGCCACATGGCATCGAGGCCAAGACAACCAGGCATTACTGGGTCGCCTGGAAAGTGACAATCAAAGAACCAAAGGTCTTTCGTGATGTCGAGCTCAGCGATGATTTCACCTTTGCCATGCTCACCGTCCGTGTCATTAATTTTAAGGACGCGATCCATCATTAACATGTTGTCGACCGGCAGTTGACAGTTCTCTTCACCAAACAATTGACGATGGCCACATGCTTGTAGCTCTTCTTTAGTGTAAGAGTGTTTACCTAGTTCTTTTTGAGAAGTCATAAGTTGGTACCATTACCACGAGATTTAAAAACGCCACACTTTATAGTAGTGTAGTCTAGCATGCAAGCTAGCAGCTTGTTTTGCCTTGATATCTTGTTATCTGAACCATTTTGTAAGCCAATCCCAGTGGCTACCAAGGGTTTCGTCGTCATCATCTTGCAGTGATTTAAAGCGTTGCTTGATGCGGGCGTACACGTCTTGCCAGCCTTGATGTTCGGTAAGAGCCAAGTCTAACGCTTCGCTGACGTGACCTATGCTGATGATGTCAATTTTACCTTCGGCGACACCAGCAAGAATATCGCTATCTAAGTTTAGGTTAATAAGGTTCGCGTGAGGGATAAGTACTGATACTTTGTGCTCAAGCTGGCAAACCTGTGTGGTGCGATAAAGTGCCATGATTTTATCATTGATCCCACCTACTGCAAGTACGTGGCCTTGTTGGTCCATGGCACCGGTGATGGCAACCGTCTGCTTAACTGGGCACTGAGACAGCGCAGAGATGACCGCAACATAGGTGGCAATGGAGGCGCTATCGCCTTCAGAGTGGCTATAACTTTGTTCAAACACAACGTTGGCAGAGAAGGGGATATGATGCTTTTTGGCAAAAACTTGGCTTAAGTAGCTTTCAACTATCATCATTGATTTAGAGTGAATATTGCCTGCCATATCGGCTTTGCGCTCCACGTCTATGACTTCGCCATCGCCCAAGTACTCTGCCGCAGTCACACGAAATACCTCTCCAAACTCCAACGGGTGACCATCCAACTCAACGACGGATAGGCCATTCACTTGGCCAATTGCGTTACCTGTCAGTGAAATCGGAATTTGTTGTTCAGCAATAGACTCGTCACTGTATTTTTGCGGTAAGGTCATTGCTGCGCGAATTTGGCGCAGTACCTGCTGCAGTTTTTCAGGTGTGAGTGGCGTCTCATCAAGGCAGAGCCGACCTAATAAACGCTGTAAGTACTTGCCGTTAAATTTAATGTATTCTCTGTGCTCGCGCAGTTGACTGAGATGTTGCAGCAACGCATTTAAAAAAGGCAGGTCTAAACTGACGCTAAACGGCGCTGCGATCTGACAAATAAAGTCTTGTATCGCGGGCATGTTGCTTTCATTTGCCCGAACTTCACTGGCCAGTTCAGTAAACATGCTGGCATTTTGCGCCGCGTCGGGGTCTAAGTGGTGCAGTTCAGCAAGCTGTTCACGTGAACCTACCAAAATTACCTTAATGGCAGCGGCAAAGCGACCCTGAGGCAAAGGGCTTTTGGGTGGCTGCAAACACACGGCGTCATGCCAGCTAATGGTTTGGCTTTCAATGCAGCGCTTTAGATCTTGCCACAGAGTGGGATCTTCTAACAACGCAGGCAACTGTACCACTAAAATGCCGCCTAAGTGGCAAGCAAGGGCGCCAGGCTTAAGTTGCAAAGTGCCATCAGCGCCATTATATACCTCACCAAACAGCTGCGCTCTTGAAGCACTCTCTAAAAAGCCAATACGCTTGGCTGCTACTGCGTGGATATCGCCATCTTCATGATCCCCTAAGTGATCATTGAT
Organism: Motilimonas pumila; assembly: GCF_003596335.1. Classification (GTDB taxonomy): domain Bacteria; phylum Pseudomonadota; class Gammaproteobacteria; order Enterobacterales; family CBDFNC01; genus Motilimonas; species Motilimonas pumila. The sequence goes on along the minus strand of NZ_QZCH01000024.1, from coordinate 27,770 downwards.
GGTATCTTGCACTGCCTTGCTTTGCTTTCGATAGCGGCCTGGCTCGACGGTCAGCTCACTATGAAAATAACCGGCTTGGCCCGCCGTTTGATCGAGCAAGTAAAGTGGCGCAGTGTGGGGCTTAAAGTCAGCTAGGGTGTGTTGTAAAAATAATTGACTGGTGAGCCAATCGCTACTGACTAACGTGAGTAAAGGTTGGCTAAGTTTTGCAAACGCTTGCACCTCTTGTTGAGCAAAGGGAAATAAACTGGGCCAGGGTGCACGTTGTGTGGCGCATGTTGTTAAAGCAGAAGTAAAACAAGGCTGTAGTTGCTCAAGGGTAAGGGTGTTGGTGGTGTGCAAGTGGTCGAGTCCAGTGATTAGCGTCAAAGAAAAACATTATACCTGTTCGATGGCACAAATCGAGCAGCTTAGCGCAGTAAATGATGTATTGCAGTTTATAGTGGCAGGTTAGGCTATGAATGGCTCCACTGCCATTCATCATGCAGTTTACTTTATGTGAAGGTATGGAAATGCGTGTATTGGTACAGCCAACTAAACCCAAGCGCGTCGGCTTAGGTTTTAGTGGCTGCGACAAAGATTAATTGAGCACAACATAACCACGTTGAGTCATACAGTTTTTAACCACTTGCTGTTGCTCTGCTTTATGTTGCTTTTCATTGTCTCTGCGATCTTTGCTGCCGGTAAAAATTCCCGTAGCCACGCCAACACCGGCACCTGTTTTAGCGCCAGATGTGCCTGAGCCACCTGAAATCGCGCCATATGCGGCACCCGCTGCGGCACCTTTGGCACCAGTGGCTAACGCTCCACGGCTATTCGATTCTTGTTTTTGAACTTGGCCTGCGAGCTGTTCACACTGTTGCATGTCATAAATGTAGTCTTTTTCATCCACATCTTTGGTGTCAACAATCACACTTGCGCTGGCAAAAGATGAGAATAGGAATAATGGAATAAACAGTTTTTTCATGCTGCTGCACCTTTTGTCGATTAAGTGTTGATACTATGTCATAAATATTTGAGTTTTATTGCAATAAGAGTTATACCAAATAGTAATAACTACAGGCAGGGGCATTGTTAAGCATGCAAAAAGACCGTTTTTTGGCGTTGGATTTAAATTTACTGCGTACTTTTTGGGTGCTATCTCAAGAGCTTAATACGTCGCGGGCAGCAAGGCGTTTACAAGTTAGCCAGCCGGCTGTGAGTCGCTCACTCGGGCGTTTGCGTGAGCACTTTAACGATGAACTCTTTGTCAAAACGCAAAACGGGCTACAGCCAACCGCGAAAGGTGAATTATTGAGCCAAGGCTTACCGCCTTTAATGGCTGAGCTGGCTGATTATATCAATCACTACAACGAATTTGAGATCAGTAAAGTATCGGGCCGTTTAGTGCTGGCCATGCACCCTTTTTTGTCCTTGTCGATTGGGCGTCGTCTGTTCCAAAAAATTCATCAGCATGCGCCTTTGTTACAAGTCGAGATCGTCAGTTGGAGTAACAGCACCAGCGAAAAAATCAAAAATGATGAAGTGAATATTGGCCTTAACTACTACCCAATGAAAGTATCGAAAGAGGTTTATCAGCAACCGATAGGCCAAGATACGAATGTGTTTTACGTGCGTCGCGATCACCCATTGAAAGTCGCACAATTAGCATTGGACGACATCAATCATTATGATTTGGTGTCTTTGATTATTAATGGTTGGAACGAACATCAATCAAAAGCAGAGGCGTTGGCGCAACAACTTGGGGTGCGAGCTAACGTTGTGTTTCGAACCGATATGCCAAAGCTGGCGTTAGACACTTTAGTAAACAGTGACATGTTGATGCCGGGATCGTCGCTGTTGCAAGACTTATGTAAAGACGATTTTCGTACCATCGCCATGCCCCCTGAAGTGCCAGTAATCGATACCGAGTTTGCGCTGTTCTATCACTATCGTTATCGTAAAAGCCCGTATTACCAGTTTATTGTTGACCTTATTCAACAAGAGTTTCGACAATTACAGCAAGATATTTCCCGCAGTAATACGTCAAGAGATTGAAGTTAATATTGATCGGCCCAAATTGCGGACAAAAGCCACAACGGCTGTTGTGGCTTGTTAAACGGGCTTAGCTCACCTTAACAAGATGATCCGTGTCACTTACTTCAAGAGGCGATTATGCGGCCGTGAAAGGTGCGCTTAATCGGGCGATGAAATTACGCGTGTCTAAGTTTACATCATGAATGACCACTTGGACGGTTTGGCCTTGCTTCAACACAGATTGCTCTTCAAACCATACTTCACCTAACTCCATCTTGCACTCAACCAAGGTTTTATCTTTGGCTATGAGGCTGGTAGGAATAAAGACAAACGCGCCACAGGCGTGCAGTTTAACCCGAATGCCGGCTTTCACTACGTCCATGATGGTGCCTTCAAACACAGTGTTTGCACGGCTATGCAGGCTTAAATATTGAGCATAAAGCCAAGCATTCGCGCCGTTTTCGGCTTGGCGCTGTAATTTTCGCTGCTCATTGATTCTGCCGCCTAGCTCTTGATCCAGAGCTTGAGGACTTTGCTTGGCAATCAAGGTCTTAATTTGACGATGGTTGATTAAGTCACTGTATTTTCTAAGTGGTGATGTCCAAGTGGCATACAATGGCAAACCCATCGCAAAGTGCGGAGCACCATGGGCGCTGAATTCACCAAATGCAAACATGCGACGCAAACGAATGTCTAAAAACTTATCGGGCAGCGCATTCACCAGGCGTTTAACCCGGCAAAATTCATCCAGCTCAGATAATTTTTCCAGCTCACACTCGATGCCATTGGCCGTCAATAGTTTGTGGGCTTCGACCATTTTCTCTGGATTAATACCCGCTTGGGTATTAAACACACCTTGAGTTTGACTCGTTTGCATTACTTCTGCGCCGCAAATATTCGCCAGCACCATGGCTTCTTCAACCATTTTATGGGCTATGCGTCTTGGCTCTGCATGGATATCAACCAACTTTCCTTGTTGATCTAATTCAAACTTGTAATCTGGTTGATCATCAAACAATAAAGCATTTTGTTGACGCCAATCTAACCGTGCTAACGCTAATTGGTGTAACGCACCTAACCCTTCTGCCAAGCTTGTCTCTGGTTGCCAAGCGTCGTTAGACTGCTCAATAAAGTCTGAGACTTGCTGGTAGCTGAGTTTATGTTGGCTCACAATGTTGGCGTTCATAAACTGAGCCGGCTCTAACACTTCACCGGTTTTACTCACGCTAATTTGACAGACCAGTGCTGCGCGAGGTTGTTGTGGTTGTAATGAACACAGGCTATCACTGACTTCGCGTGGCAGCATTGGCACGTTAAAGCCGGGCATATAAATGGTAAACCCACGCGCTGCGGCAGTGGTATCCAGTTGACTGCCAAGCGGTAGGTAAGCACTTGGGTCGGCGATGGCAACATGTAGCTCAAAGCCTTGCGCCGTTTCACGTACCGCGAGGGCGTCATCCATGTCTTGAGTCGTTTCACCGTCGATGGTGAAAAAGGGTAATTGGGTCAGATCGACGCGGTTGTCTGCGTCGGCATCAATCAAGGTTTCGGTCAACTCAGGTGGTTCTAAATCTAGGCCTAACTTGGCCAATGTTACAGGGCGAAACGCAAAGTGGTCATCTTTTTTGGCCAGTAAATCGGTCACTATCACGCTAAAGCGTTTTTCATCACGCAAGCTGTGATTTTGCAAGCTAGCCACCACCCAGTCGCCTTCTTCGATATTGAGCGATTTAATATCGGCAGGGATCTTGGCCAGAAAATCATGTTTAATCAGCGGGTTATCGGCGTTAAACTGTAACTTACCTTTGAACATTTTGACCCGACCAACCAAGCGCGAGATATCACATTGTTGCAAGGTTTCTGGCTCTGCTTGGGTTTTATCATTTTCTTCACGAATAATGGCGCTAATGGTATCGCCGTGCAGGACTTTTTTCATGTTTGCGGGTGCGATAAAAATGCTCTTTTTATCGCCGGTTTCTAAGAAGCCATAGCCGCGGTCTGTGGCTTTTACCACGCCGGTTTGTTTAGGCAAGTCGGCTTGCATTTGCTGTTTTAACTGCGCGAGCAGTGGATTATCTTGAAACATAATTCGCTACCAAAAATGTGATTGCAGCAATATAAGCGTTAGGGCCAGTAAATCCAAGCGTTATCGCGATTGTGTATCGCTCATTTGGGTCTAACCGGTTATACTTAAGCCGTTTTTGTTAACCCCTATTAATACTCGGAGCAGTACTTTGCATTTTGAAGAATTTTCGTTAGACAGACGTTTAATTGCCCCTCTGGATCACCAAGGTCTTGAGGTTGCCACAGAGATACAACAACAAGCGATGCCAGTGGCGATGCAAGGCAAAGACTTAATTGCTTCTTCAAAAACAGGCTCGGGTAAAACCTTGGCATTTTTACTGCCTGCAATGCAGCGTGTATTAAAGCAGCGGGCGCTCAGTAAACGGGATGCGCGAGTACTGATTTTGACGCCGACTCGAGAACTGGCCAAACAAGTATACAGCCAGCTGAGATTATTGGCGGCGGGCACGGGCATTAAAACCTGTTTAGTGCTGGGCGGTGAAAACTTTAATGATCAAGCCAAGGCGTTGCAAAAAGACCCACAGTTTGTGGTAGGCACACCTGGACGGATTGGCGATCACTTGGCCCAGCGCCAACTGCACCTCAACGGCTTGGAAATGCTCATTCTGGATGAGGCTGATCGCATGCTTGATCTGGGTTTTGCTCCTCAACTGCTGCAAATTAACCAAGCTGCTGACCACAGACTAAGACAGACTTTGTTGTTCTCTGCGACCTTAGACAGCGCAGAAGTGAACGATATTGCCAAGCAATTACTTAAAACGCCCGTGCGAGTGTCAATTGGCCATGGTAACGCTGAACACACAGACATAGAGCAAAGCTTTTACTTAGCCGATCATTTAGATCACAAAAAAGCTTTGTTGGAAAATATTATCGCGCAGCAGTCTATCCAGCAGCTGATTGTGTTTACTGCAACGCGCGCCGACACCCAAGTCATTGCCGAGCAAATCGAAGGCTTAGGTTTGTCGGCGATTGCCCTTAGCGGTGACATGAACCAAAGTAGTCGCAACAAAATTATGGACGGTTTCAGCCGTGGCCAGCAGCAAGCGTTAGTCACCACAGACCTCGCTTCTCGCGGCTTAGACTTATTGAACGTGTCTCACGTGGTGAACTTTGACATGCCCAAGTTTGCTGAAGAATATGTACACCGTATTGGTCGCACAGGCAGAGCGGGCGCCAAAGGCGTCGCGATTTCGTTTGTGGGACCAAAAGACTGGCAGAGCTTTCAAGCAGTAGAAACGTATTTAGCGCAGCCAATTACTTTTGACAGCATTGAAGGACTCGCGGCAACCTTCAAAGGGTTTGCACCTAAACCGAAACGCCAAAGCAACAAGTCTAAAGTGAATAAGCCAACCCAACACAAGGCCAAAAAAGCCAATAAGAAGCCGACTCGTAGCAATAAGACTTTCCATCAAGGTATTGAAGTGGGTGACGCACCACTGCGCCGTAAAAAAGGGCCAAGTAAGCCAGATAAAGACGAATAAAAAAAGATGCAAGAAAGGGGGCATTTCCGCTTGCTGGTAAACCTAACCAACTTCTCTTAAGACTGCCTTGCACGAATATGTACCATTTAATGCACTGACCATTAAAAACCTCAAATTGATGTACATTTTATCAATATTGATTTGCTATATTGACCTGGCGTCTTAATTGCGCCGGTTAATACTGCCAATAACTGAGTGCATCGTTAAAGTTTGTCATCACTTAATAATCAGAAGATATCATGGAACAAATAAACCGTCTTAAATGTTTGAGTACTTGGAAACTGTTTTTTCTTTCTATCATTACCCTCGGGATATATACCGCCCACTATGCTCGGCAACAAAGCAAGATCATTGATGAACTGGATCATGATCTACCTGCCATTGGCCAAACGTACGTGAGCTTATTGTTTTGGTTGAGCTGTATTTCTGCGACTACTGCGGTGTTAAGCATCATTGATGATACCAATTTAGGGCTGACCATGGTGGACTCGCTGCTAAGTCTGTCTGTTAATATTCTGATGTTAGTGTGGGCGTTTAAAGCGCGTAATCGCATCAACCAAGCCCTCGGTGCCATGCCTAAAAATTGGTACTGGTTTCACGGTTTTTGGACCTTTCTATTTAGCCCCTTATACATTAATTACAAGATTAATAGCGTCAGTGAAGGGTTTGAAGCAGAGCAAGATCAGGAAAGCGAAAACCACACTCAGTCATTCTAAAGGTCAAGGTGAGCATGGCTTCGTCCATGCTCACACTCTTTTGCTATTGCTATTGCTATTGCTATTGCTATTGGGCTTTAGTGGCATGTTTGGCAAACGCGGCCAATGCTTGTTTCATTTTTGCTATCGGCTTTTCACAGCCCGACACATTATGGCGTTTTGCAATGTAATCGGGATCATTGTACGCCAGCCATACTAACCCTTTATTGTCCTGGTAGATTAATGCTTTATGCGGCAAGTCAATGCCCGTTTCTATATTGCATACCATCAACGGCGAGCCAACTTTTGGGTTGCCAAAGATAAATAATTCACTGCTGTTAAGTGGAAAGCCAACTTTTTTGGCTGACTCTGAGTGGGGGACTCGGGTAAAAATGGTCATGCCTTTCGCAGTGAGGGCCGCTTCAAGCCTCTCGGCAGTGGTCGCTGCATCAAACTGGCTGTATACCTTAATAAGGCCGTTATCTGCGAATGCCATTTGACTCAGGAAAAGCGTCAGTATAGTGAGCAAGCGAGTGAGCTTCATTGTGATTTCCTTTTAGCAATAGATTGAAAACTATGGTTATTGGGGCGTGCAATGATTTTAGCTGATTTTTAAGCGCTCCGTGTTGAATACGCTTGGTTGTGACAATAAAGCCTAGGTTGAGGGATTGCCTTAATATTTAGAAAATAAATCGATAAAAAGCAATGATAATTATTATCATTTGATGTATCGTGCCGGTTTATATTCTATTGAGGACACAGTCAGGTGTACAAAAGCAGCGCGGATTTAAAAAAGTGGTTTAAATCCAATCCTAAACGACTATTAGTTTTGGGCAGTTTCTTCGGCATATTCATCAGTTTTTGGTTAGGAATGATGGGGTTTCTTATTTCAGGGTTTGCAATTCATTGGCTATTGCTTAGTTAATAAACCACCCGCTTGCCTGCAGCAGGCGAGGGTGCTTTTTCTAAAAAACTTTGCTAACGTATTGCTTGTGTTCGTCTTTATCTTAAGTCTATGCAAACGTATTTTTTTAATCTGCGCATTTCCTATCAAGATTTTGAAGCCTTATACCGAGGGCACGCGCGTTCTGTTACCGTCATGGCAGATAACGGTAAAACGGTTCGATTACCCGCCATTAAGTTTATTCCTTGGTTGTCTCAAATTGGCATTGCGGGGCGGTTTAAATTAACCCTCGACAGTGATAACAAGTTTAAGCAGCTAGAAAAGATTGCTTAACTAAAGCCTGGCCAACAACTAATTTTAGGCCGTGCAAGGCGTTCCCCCAATGCTTAACTATGCTTTAGTAATAGCCTGATAAATTAAGCATATTTTTGGGGTACGTCATGGATAAACACACACCGCCTACTTTCGCCGCGCCGAGCTCGATTATTTTACAAAATGTGCTGGCTTTGGTAGATAAGAAACTCCCTAAAACCAAAGCCAAGCTGGTAAAGCCCTTTGTACTTGGCTTGTTTTCTCATATTTCAGAAGACGATTTAACCCAACGCAATGATAACGACATGTATGGGGTTGCCATTAGCTTGTGGAATGCGCTCAATCGAGCTCAGCCCAGCCAAGATCATGTTAAGGTCTACAACCCCTCATTGAGCCGGCATGGTTGGCAGTCAAGCCATAGCATCATCGAAATCATAGTGAAAGACATGCCCTTTCTGGTGGACTCGGTGCAGATGGCACTGCAGCGCCAAGGTATTATCGCGCATTTATTGTTGCATCAACCCATGGCGATCACACGCAGTCAAAAAGGCAATGTCACCCAGGTAGCCAGCGCCTCGGAGCAGAGTGATAAAGCCAGTTTAGAAACGGTATTTTTGATAGAGATAGACCGCCAATCAGAAGAGCAGCAACTAGACACCTTGGCCAAAGAGCTTAACTCTGTGATGCATGATGTGACGCTGGTGGTGCAAGGTTGGCAACCGATGCAGCAGCAATTGAAACAGGTGGTGGCCGAACTAAATGAAATAAAACCAGAGCCCGGCTCGCAAATTGAGGAAGTCAGCCAGTTTTTAACTTGGCTAGCCAACCATAATTTAACCTTGATGGGTTATCGACATTACCAGCTAAAAGCGGTGAAAGGCGATCATCACTTAATTGCGGACATGGATACCAGCTTGGGACTGTTTCAGCAACCGTTGCAAAGTCAAACGTTAAGCTTGGCCGACCTGCCCGCGCCAGCACGGCAACAAATTCACAGTGATAAACGCTTAGTTCTCACTAAAACAGAAGTTAAAAGCCGAGTGCACCGGCCTGCTTACATTGACCATATTGGCATTAAGCAGTTTAACAAGCAGGGTAAAGTGATTGGTGAACACCGATTTATTGGCTTGTACGCATCTTCTTTATACAACACCAGCGCCAGCCAAATACCCTTGGTCAGTGCAAAAGTCGGACGTATCATGGAGCAGTCGGCTTTGATCAAAGGCTCACATGCCTATAAAGCTTTATTGAATGTGCTCGAAACCTACCCGAGAGATGAACTGCTGCAAGCTTCTGAATCAGAGTTACTCCACACAGGTACCGGTGTGCTGCAAATGCAAGAGCGAGACATGATCCGCTTGTTTATCCGCCGTGACACATTTGGTCGTTACATTAGCTGCTTGGTATACGTTACTAAAGACAGGTACAACACTGCGCTGCGGGTTATGACTCAAGACATTTTGGCGCGCTACTTTAATAGCCAAGAGCCGGTGGAATTTAATACCTATTTTACCGAAGGCGTTTTGGCTCGCACTGAATACTTGGTCAGAGTACGCGATTTTAACCAGCCTATTGATATCAAAGAAATTGAAAATAACCTGATAGAAGCTGCGCGGTCATGGGAGGACAAACTGCAAATGGCGCTGTTTGCCAACTTTGGCGAAGCCAAAGGCAATGCGCTGGTTAAACGTTATGCTAACGGCTTTCCACGGGCATACAAAGAAGACGTATTGGCGGGCAGTGCCGTAGCCGATATCGAGGCGCTAGAATGCTTGAACGAAAAGCAGAGCTTACAAATGCTGTTTTACCGCGCCCAAGAAGAGCTCTCAGACTCGAATAAAGTCAAACTGAAGTTGTTTCACATCAATGAACCCATTCACCTTTCTGATGTGTTGCCCAAGCTCGAAAATATGGGCCTTAAAATTATTGGCGAACGGCCCTATTCGGTCAATATGGCTGACGGTAAAATAGGTTGGATATTAGAGTTTCTGATGACTTACGAAGCCCTTGAGTCCACCTCTGCCTCCAAGCTGAATATCGACGCGCGCCAGCAAGACTTCCAGCAGGCTTTTGCCGCTGTGTGGTTTAATCAACTTGAAGACGATGGCTTCAATCGCTTAGTACTTGGCGCTGGGCTAACCGGTCGGCAAATTGTGATTATTCGCGCTTATGCAAAATATATGCGCCAAACAGGCACCAGTTTCAGTCAACAATATATCGAGCAAGCATTTAATCGATATCCCGATATTGCAGCAGCGTTAGTGCATTTATTTGCAACTAAATTTAGCCCAAGTGACGCGAAAACCCCTGCCAATGAGAGCGATTTAGCGGCGTTAACCACACGCATCACCGCCGCCCTCGATGACGTTGTGAATCTCGATGACGACAGGATTTTCCGTCACTTTCTGGAGATGATGAATGCCACCGTGCGCACCAACTTTTATCAGTTAACGGCTGCTGGCGAGCCAAAAGCGTACGTCTCGCTCAAGGTGAGGCCGTCGCTGATTACTGACATGCCAAAACCCTTGCCCGCGTTTGAAATATTTGTCTATTCACCAGAAGTGGAAGGGGTACACCTAAGAGGGGGCAAAGTAGCAAGAGGTGGCTTGCGTTGGTCAGATCGCCGTGAAGACTTCAGGACCGAAGTACTCGGACTTGTCAAAGCGCAGCAAGTGAAAAATACCGTGATCGTGCCCGTAGGTGCGAAAGGCGGCTTTGTCTGTAAACAGCCCGTTTCAAGTCAAGACCGGGGGGCCTGGCTGGCCCAAGGCCAAGAATGCTACCGCACTTTTATCAGAGCCTTGCTCGACGTGACGGATAACATTGTTGAAGGTGAGGTGAGTTCGCCAACACAAGTGGTGCGCTACGATGACGATGATCCTTATTTAGTGGTAGCTGCCGATAAGGGCACCGCCACCTTTTCAGATATAGCCAATGAAATCAGCGAGCAATACCATTTTTGGCTGGCAGATGCCTTTGCCTCTGGCGGTAGCCAAGGCTATGACCATAAAAAGATGGGCATCACGGCCAAGGGGGCGTGGGAATCTGTTAAGCGTCACTTTAAAGAAATGGGCATCAATTGCCAACAAACCGATTTTACCTGTGTGGGCATTGGCGATATGGCTGGCGACGTTTTTGGCAATGGCATGCTGCTGTCGAAACATATTCGCTTGCAAGGGGCATTTAATCATCTGCACATTTTTATTGACCCCGCGCCTGATGCTGCGTCCAGTTGGACTGAGCGTGACAGACTATTTAAATTACCCGGCTCAAGTTGGCAAGACTACGACACGTCACTCATTTCTCCCGGTGGCGGCATTTTTTCTCGCAGCGCCAAAAGCATTGCTTTGAGTCCACAAATGCAAGCCATGTTGGCCACAGACATGACGGCCATGGCGCCCAATCAACTGATCAAAGCGCTGTTGACCATGCCGGTGGACCTGTTGTGGAACGGAGGCATTGGCACTTATGTCAAAGCGCGCAGTGAAAGCGACAGTCAGGTCGGCGACAGAGCAAACGACGGCGTTCGAATTGATGGCGAGCAATTACAGGCAAAAGTGGTCGGAGAGGGCGGTAATCTAGGGTGCACCCAGTTAGGCCGCATTGAGTTTGCGATGCAAGGTGGGCGCATCGACACGGACTTTATTGACAATGTCGGTGGTGTGGACTGCTCTGACAACGAAGTGAATATTAAGATTTTACTTAATGGCATCGTGGCGCAAGGAGAGCTCACGACGAAACAGCGTAACGCCCTGTTGGTTAAAATGACCGATAACGTGACCGACATTGTGTTGACTAACGCTTACCGCCAAGCCCAATCCCTTTCCGTTACCCAAGCTGATGCGTCAGGCCAGTTAAAAGAGCATATTCGTTTTATGCAAGGACTGGAAAAACAACAAAAGTTGGACCGAGCATTGGAATACTTACCTGCTGACGATGAGTTAGCAGATCGCTTATCAACAGGCCAAGGTTTAACCCGGCCGGAATTAAGTGTGTTATTGGCATACGGTAAAATGGTGCTGAAAGAGCTGTTTGTGACCCCAGATATCAGTGACGACGCTTATTTTATTGAGCAAGTACGCCAAGTGTTCCCACTGCCATTGCAGCAGCATTATCAAACAGATATTCAAAGTCATCCGTTACGCGCAGAGCTTATTGCTACCCAATTGGCCAATCAATTAGTGAATGATGTGGGCTTTAATTTTGTGGCCAGAATGACAGATGAAACTGGCGCCGCGCCCGCTGAGATTGGTATGTGTTATACCATTGCAAGGCAAGTATTTGATATTCCAATGTTAACTGAAAAAATTGAAGCGTTAGATAATAAAGTAGATGCCAAGGTGCAACTGCGCATGATGCAGGACATGCGCCGCACCTTACGCCGCGCCACGCGTTGGTTTTTGCGCCTACGAAACCGAGGCTTGACCTTAGCGCAAAATATTGCGCTGTATCAACCAGCATATCAAGCCTTAAACAGCCAGCTTGATAAAGTACTGAACTCGGACGATGTAGCTGTGATTAAGCATCGCAGTAAGGCTTATCAAGACCAAGGCGTGCCTGCGACATTAGCCACCGCCATTGCGCAGCAAAGCTTTATCTTTAGCGTCTTGGATTTGGCGCAAATTGCTGAGCAGCAAGAAACCGACTTACTCTTAGCCGCCAACGTTTACTTTAATCTTGGTGCAAAATTAGAGCTGCATTGGTTTTTAGACCAAATCAACCTGTTGGCCGTAGACAACCATTGGCAAGCCTTGGCTCGAGCGTCGTTTCGTGAAGAGCTCGACTGGCATCAACGTACTTTGGCGATAACCGTGCTATCTACCTGTGATAAAGCAGGTTTTTGTAACAATATTATTGATCCTTGGCTAGAAAGCCATGAAGCTTTACTCGAACGCTGGTATCATATGCTCGCCGATTTTAAGACAAGCTCGAATCACGAGTTTGCCAAATTCTCCGTTGCATTACGGGAATTAAATTTACTTAACCTCAATTGCATGGCCGAAGTGGAACAATCGTAAAGCCAAGTTCAATGCGTTGGGGTAGATGAAGCATAGTTAACTAAAAGGGCGAGAGCCCTTTTCTTGTATCAGACAGTTATTTGAGGTCACCATGTTATACCGATTAGCCAGAGAAGCGTTTTTTAAATTGGATGCTGAAAAAGCCCACGAGATGGCCATCAAACAGCTGAGTTCAACGCAAAACACGCCCCTTGATGTATTTTACCGCCAGCACCTTAAAAAGCGTCCGGTTGAGTGCATGGGCTTAACTTTTGATAACGCGGTCGGCCTTGCAGCGGGTCTGGATAAAAACGGGGAATGTATTGACGCGTTCGCGGCAATGGGCTTTGGCTTTATTGAAGTAGGCACTGTCACGCCGCGGCCACAACCGGGCAACGACAAACCGCGTTTATTTCGGATCAAAGAAGCCGAGGGCATTATTAACCGCATGGGTTTTAATAACCATGGCGTTGATCAATTAGTCGAGAATGTAAAAGCCGCTAAATATAATGGCATTATTGGTATTAATATCGGTAAGAATATTGATACCGCGGTGGAGAATGGTAAAGACGACTATTTAATATGCATGGAGAAAGTTTACCAGCATGCTTCTTATATCGTGGTGAATATTTCTTCGCCTAATACTCCAGGATTAAGATCTTTACAATACGGCGAAGCATTAGACGATCTATTAAAGGATCTAAAACTAAAGCAGGCAGAGCTTGCTGAAAAATATAATAAATACGTACCACTGACGATTAAAATTGCACCGGATCTATCGATCGAAGAAATCATTCAGATCGCCGATTCATTAGTGCGTTATGAAATCGATGGCGTTATCGCCACAAATACCACCCTTGAACGCTCAATGGTGAAAGGCATGACTCACGCTAGCGAAGCCGGTGGCTTAAGCGGTCGTCCAGTGCAAAGCTTAAGTACTCAAGTCATTGCCCAGCTCTATAAAGAAATAAATGGTGCGATGCCAATCATCGGCGTCGGTGGCATTGACTCTGTGGTTGCGGCAAAAGAAAAGATGGATGCGGGAGCTAAATTAATTCAAGTTTATTCTGGCTTTATTTATCACGGTCCAGGTTTAATAAAGAATATCGTCGAAAACTATTAAATATTGCACTTTATTGAAATCAAAATTTGCATTTATAAACTATTTATCTTATAGCTATAAAAGTGACGATTATTTGAGACGGAATATGATCCTAAAACCTGATGACAGCTGGATGTGGAAATTTGACAATACCCAGTCGCAACTGAGCTTAGAGTTGGGCAGTGAATTTGTTTTTCAACCGCATTTAAAGCGCAATAAGCTGGTGGCATTTCACAAACAAACTATGCCGTTTTCAGTGGACGATGCTGCTGTCTATTACCAGTTTTTAGATCAGTTAAGCAACACCAGTTTGCCAGCGGCAATCAAAGTTTATTGGATCTTAAATGCCATTACAGGGATCCGTTTTCATAAGCCATTGATGCCGCAGAGTTGGTTTTTTACGCCTGCTGCCACCACAGAGCAACCTTTGCAAGGCGAATTAGTGCTACTGAATGCACCGGCAGACGGTCAAGCTAAGTATCTGATTTTAGAGTCAAACAGTCAGACCAGTTTATGCATGCTGGTAGATGAAACGCACCAGCTCAACCAGTGTAAACAGCTGCAGCAGTTTGATCTTATCAAGGTGATGAACGACAGGGTGAACTTAATTGAGCACGCCGAACCGCTTCGTGAGGTGGGCTAACGTTGAGGTGATTACGCACCGGTTTCATTGACATTGAAAGGTTAAGCATGACGCTTAACCTTTTTTTTCGCTCACTTTTAGTTACCACATCACGGCAAAAGCAGGTAATGCTTGGCGCCATGGGCTTCACCGATATGCAAAGCCCGTGCACACAGTGCAACAAACAGCCCAAACAAATTTCAAATTATGCTTAGTGCGTGCCAGTGACCTTGGTCAGTAATTGAGTAAAGCGTTGCCATGATTTCTCATCAGCCGCTTGTTGATAATTTTTGCTGTCGTATACGGTAAACGCATGAGGAGCTCCGCTGTACGTGATCATTTCATGGGACACTTTGGCGGCTTCCAGTTGGTCGGTTAAATCCGCAAATTGGCTCATCGGGATCATATGATCGGCGCTGCCATGAAATACCACGATAGGCCCTTTGGTTTGCTGGTAATCTTGACCTTCTGGGGTCGTCAACCCGCCGTGAAAGGTCACAAACCCTTTTGCTTGGGCACCTGAACGAGCCATTTCTAAAACGGCTGCGCCGCCAAAGCAATAGCCTGCAGCGACCATGTTGTCGATATTTGCGCCTTGCTGCTTAGCCGTGTTGACCGCCGACATTAAGAGTTTACGCATTTTATTTCTGTCTTTGTAAAGCTCACCTGTGTGCTGTTTTTTGTCCTTTACTTCAGTGGGGCGAATGCCTTTACCGAACAAATCAGCGGCGAACACGTCGTAACCGAGATCAACCAGCATTTCGCTGCGTTTTTTTTCGTAATCTGTTAATCCATCCCAATCATGGAGCAATACCACCAAAGGAGCGTTATCACTTTTAGCTTTCGCAAAGTAACCTTCATAATCTTGCCCATCGACTTGATAGGTCACGTCTTGCCCCGCTAGGGTCAGGCTTGAAAATAACAAACTGGCTATGGCAATACTGGCTCTCATAATGTGTTCCTATTAACTGTAATTATCTGTTTAATTATTACCGACAAATCGCGCCTGTCGAGCTGCCTTATCACTGACAGCGAAATACATTAAAACGATACGCCTTTCAGCGGATTAAGATCACCTTCAAGGGATTTTTTAATGCCTTCATTGAAACGTGAGAGAAACCAAAAATATCCGAGTGTTAGCAGTATTTCACCTATGCTTTGCAGATATGCTTATCACCGGAGAGCGAACGCAATTCAGCTGATATGTAACTGATGGAAGTATTTAGCATGGCACCCGCAACAACCAATACGGGGTATATGTCGATACAAACTGAACATTTTACGCTTGTCCGCCGTAATGCTCATTGCAAATACGGTTTGCCTCAATTTTGTTGCACGATACGGAGCTTTAAATGAACAACTTTACTTTTCACAACCCCACAATTATCCATTTTGGCCAAGGGCAAATCAGCGCTATTTCTCAGGCTATTCCTGCTGACGCTAAGGTGTTGGTCACCTACGGCGGCGGCTCTATCAAAACAAACGGTGTGTACGAGCAAGTCGTTGAAGCACTTAGTGGCCATGAATGGGGCGAGTTTTCAGGGATTGAGCCGAACCCGCAATACGACACCTTGATGCAAGCTGTGCAAAAGGTGAAACAAGAGGGCTACAACTATGTGCTCGCGGTAGGGGGCGGCTCTGTAGTTGATGGCAGTAAATTCATTGTTGCAGCTGCAGAATTTGACGGCAACCCTTGGGACATTTTAGCGCAAGGTGCGGCTTTGCAAACGGCTTTACCCTTGGGCTGCGTATTAACCTTGCCCGCCACGGGCTCTGAAAGTAACGCCGGCTCTGTCGTATCCAAAGGCAATGACAAACTGTTTTTCTTTTCGCCGTTAGTACAGCCTGCTTTTGCCGTGTTAGATCCTCAAGTGACGCTCAGTTTGTCCGCTCGCCAAGTTTCAAATGGTGTGGTGGATGCTTTTGTGCATGTGATGGAGCAATACGTTACTTTTCCCGTTAATGCAAAAGTACAAGACAGGTTTGCAGAAGGCTTGTTAGCCACATTAATGGAAGAAGGGCCCAAAGCCCTGAGCACGCCGCAAGATTTGAAGGTACGCAGTAATATTATGTGGTCAGCTACCCAGGCCCTTAATGGCTTAATTGGCGTAGGCGTGCCGCAAGATTGGGCTACGCACATGATAGGTCATGAAATAACAGGTCACTATGGCGTAGATCATGCGCGAACATTAAGCATTGTATTACCAGCCGTTTTGAAATTTAAAACGCCGCAAAAGCAAGCTAAGTTGGCACAGTTTGCAGAGCGAGTCTTAGGCATGCAAGCAGGCAGTGATGAACAAAAAGCCAGCCAAGCCATCGCCAAGATAGAAGCATTTTTTCAATCTATGGAAGTACCGACACGCTTGTCAGACGTCGATCTTGGGGCCGACAATATTGATACCTTGATAAACAGCTTGCAGCAGCACGGCCGTGAGCAACTTGGCGAACATGGCGACATTGATATTGCAACCAGTCGTAAGATTTTAGAGCTCGCGTGTTAGTGTTTATTTATGCGCTTATTTGAGCGCACTCTATGATCGCACGTCGTGATTGAGTTGATTGCTGCGCAGGCTGTTTTATACGCCTGCGCGATATAAAAGCCGCATAATCCGGCATTTAATGCTCTAAGCGTGTTTACTGTGAACATTGTTTACTTTCATATTTGCTTCCATTTGCTTCCTTCGCAAGACGCATCTCTGCTTTATTGGTGCATTGTCAGCCATGCTTTTGTGCAATCACTCGATTTCTATATTAGACTTTGCTAATATGAATTCATTGTTTTTTAAAACGGTTAACTGAAAATGGAAATACCATGGCTAGCACTGTTGGGCGGGGCGTTACTGGGGGCTTCTGCCAGTTTATTGTTGTTATTTAGCGGCCAAGTCGCAGGTATCAGTGGCATCGCGTCTCGCTTATTGAGACGTACGCAAGCGGATAAGGCGTGGCGCATTATATTTTTAGCCGCCATGGTGCTTGGCGGCGCAGTGGCAGCCAATACCCTCAACCTTGCCATTCCTACGGAATATGATGCGCCTTATTGGCTTCTGGCCATTGCTGGCTTGCTTGTCGGCCTTGGTACGGCCATCGGTAATGGTTGTACCAGTGGTCATGGCATTTGTGGCATGGGCAGAGGGTCTGTGCGCTCTATTGTGGCCACTGGCACCTTCATGTTGGTAGCGGCGTTAACCGTTTTTATTATTCGCCACTTATTGTAGGAGTGACCATGGTATATGTAGTGAGTCTGATTGCCGGTTTGTTATTTGGCGTGGGCATGGTTATCTCCGGTATGGTGCTACCCGATAAAGTGTTAGCGTTTTTAGACATTGCTGGCGAGTGGGACATGAGCTTGGCGTTTGTCATGGGCGGGGCCCTTGGCGTGTTTGCGCCTTGTTACTGGTGGTTAATTAAGCCCAGAGGTAAGGCCATTAATGACCAGGCGGTGAATGCTAACTCTAACTTACAAGTGGATAGTCGGCTGATAATTGGCGCCAGCTTGTTTGGCATAGGGTGGGGGGTAGCGGGGATCTGTCCCGGGCCGGCTTTTGCATCATTAAGCGCGATGAATCCTGGCTTGCTTATATTTATTGCTTTTATGCTTGTCGGCTTTTTATTAGCACCGGTAATTAACCGCCAGATTAAGTAAACATTTCGTTGGCGAAAACCGTGACCGCCGCTGCTTTTTCGATCATTAATCAAAAATGTTGCACTTGGTTTGATCCAATTCATAGTGAGTAGGCCATGCTAAGGCACAATAGCAGGCCTCCTTACTACGGAAAATTACGCAACAATCATGTTCACTCGATACCTTAAATACATCCTTCCCATTCTCATTCCTTGCATCATTTTGCTTTTGCCGACAACCGCCTTTGGCATCGACGGCTTAACTCAGATTGAACAACGGGTGATCGCCATTTTTGTGCTGGCAGCGCTGTGTTGGGTACTAGAGCCGATTCCCATTTATGCTACCTCAGTGGTAATTATCGTGCTCGAGTTGTTGTTGGTATCAGATAAAGGCTTGTGGTTTACCAAGGTTCCTAGCGACGACTTAGGTCAACTTATCTCCCATAAAACCATCATGGGCACCTTTGCATCGCCAATCATTATGCTGTTTCTTGGGGGCTTTTTCTTAGCCATGGCGGCAACCAAATACCGGTTAGATACTAATCTAGCCCGGGTATTGCTTAAACCTTTTGGCAAAGATCCCAAATACGTCATGCTGGGTTTGATGATGATTACTGCCATTTTCTCTATGTTTATGAGTAATACCGCAACAACGGCCATGATGTTGTCAATTTTAACGCCCGTGCTGGCACTGTTTAAAATGGAAGACATGGGCAAAGTGGCATTTGCCTTATCGGTACCCGTTGCGGCAAATATTGGCGGCATTGGCACCCCGATTGGCACGCCACCCAATGCGGTGGCCCTTAAGTACTTAGTCGATGATAACGCCATCAGTTTTGGTCAATGGATGGCGTTTGGCGTACCGTTTGTGGTTGTCATGTTATTTATTGCTTGGGTATTACTCAGTCGTTTGTTTCCCGCCAGCGAAAAAGAAATAAACTTAAACATCAAAGGAAAATTCCTGAAGACCCCTAAAGCGATTACCGTCTACGCCACCTTTATTTTGACCATCTTATTATGGCTAATGGGCGGTTTACATGGCATGAACTCCTACGTCGTCGCCTTGATTCCCGTTGCTATTTTTTCCATGTTTAACATCATTACCAAAGAAGACTTAAAGAAAATTTCTTGGGATGTGTTATGGCTTGTTTCTGGCGGTATCGCCCTAGGTGTCGCTCTTGATAAGTCCGGTTTAGCAGCAAACGCCGTCAACGCCATCCCGTTTGCAGCGGCGCATCCACTGTTGCTGATTGTCGCGGCCTCTTTATTGTGTTTATTAATGGCGAACTTTATGTCGCACACGGCCACAGCCAACTTGTTGTTACCCTTAGTGGCAGCGCTAGGGGCTTCCATGCACTCGTTATTACCTTACGGCGGTGAAGTGGCGTTGATATTAGCAGTGACGTTTGCGGCGTCACTTGGTATGTCTTTGCCAATCAGCACACCGCCCAATGCATTGGCGTTTGCATCGGGTCACGTTAAGACCAAACAAATGGCCAAAGTAGGGGTGATTTTAGGAGTAATTGGTATGCTAGTGACGTATGCCATGATAGCGATTTTAAATCAGATGGGCTTTATGGCTTAAAGCAGGGGGCATGATGGAAAAAATCCACATTATATGTGTTGACGATGAGCGCGAAGTGTTGGAATCGGTGGCGCAGGATTTAGAGCTATTGAGTGAAGTGTTTACCGTTGAGTTGTGTGAGTCAGCAGCGGAGTGTTTAGAGTTAATGGACGACATTGATGCAGAAGACGACCACGTGGCCGTGGTGATCTCTGATCAAGTGATGCCTGACAAGTCGGGGGTTGAACTGTTAACCGAGATTGCCGAAGACGGTCGCTTCAAGCATACCAAAAAACTGTTATTGACGGGGTTAGCGACCCAAGCGGATACCATTCGCGCCATTAACCATGCACAACTGGATAATTATTTAGAGAAAGTGTGGCAACCAGAAATACTACAATTGCTAACCAAGCAATTGCTAACGCGCTACATTGTTGAAAAGGGCATTGATTACCAGCCGTATGTTAGCCACTTGGATGCTCCCACGTTATTCAAATTGCTACAATAAGCTCAGCTTGCCACTTGCAACCTAAGCAGAAAATGAATATTTCATGGGCTTTGGCCCATGATGACAGCGAGTTGCACTTTGAAAATGCCCAAAATAAGTCAAAAACACCCACGCGAAAAAAAAATTCCCCTAAATCGCTTCTCAAAGTAAGGCTTTTTGTTTTTGGTTGTTTTACTTCTCGTTAGTCGTGCTATACTTCGCCCGCATTTATTTAGTATAAATTTATAGAGTGAACAAATGGCAGATTTATCAAAGTACAGAAATATTGGTATTTTCGCTCACGTTGACGCTGGTAAAACCACGACAACTGAACGAATCTTGAAACTTACTGGTCAAATCCACAAGACAGGTGAAGTTCACGATGGTGAGTCCACTACGGACTTCATGGAGCAAGAAGCTGAGCGTGGTATTACTATCCAGTCAGCAGCAGTAAGTTGTTTCTGGAACGATCACCGTCTAAACGTTATCGATACTCCGGGACACGTTGACTTCACTGTTGAAGTATACCGTTCTCTAAAAGTTCTTGACGGTGGTATTGGTGTATTCTGTGGTTCTGGTGGTGTTGAACCACAATCAGAAACTAACTGGCGTTACGCTAACGAATCTGAAGTTGCTCGTATCATCTTCGTGAACAAGTTAGACCGTATGGGTGCTGACTTCTACCGTGTTGTTAAGCAAACTCAAGACGTACTAGCGGCTAACCCACTAGTTATGGTACTTCCAATCGGTATCGAAGACGACTTCGTTGGTGTTGTTGACCTTCTTTCTCGTAAAGCGTACATCTGGGATGACACAGGTCTGCCAGAGAACTACGAAGTACAAGACGTACCAGCTGACATGGTTGACGACGTTGAAGCGTACCGTGAAGAGCTAATCGAAACTGCTGTTGAGCAAGACGATGACCTAATGGAAGCTTACATGGAAGGTGAAGAGCCTTCTCTAGAAGACATCAAGCGTTGTATCCGTAAAGGTACACGCACAATGGCTTTCTTCCCAACTTACTGTGGTTCAGCATTCAAGAACAAAGGTGTTCAACTAGTACTAGACGCGGTTGTAGATTACCTACCTGCGCCTACTGAAGTTGATCCTCAGCCGCTAACAGACAAAGACACGGGCGAGCCAACGGGTGAAGTTGCAACTGTATCTGCAGATGAGCCACTACGTGCACTAGCATTTAAAATTATGGATGACCGCTTCGGCGCGCTAACTTTCATCCGTATTTACTCTGGTGTAATGAACAAGGGTGACACTATCCTTAACTCTGCAACAGGTAAAACTGAGCGTATCGGCCGTATGGTTGAGATGCAAGCAGATGACCGTAACGAATTAACTCGCGCACAAGCGGGTGACATCATCGCGGTAGTTGGCATGAAGAACGTGCAAACAGGTCACACACTTTGTGATGTTAAGCACGAGTGTACGCTTGAGCCAATGATCTTCCCAGAACCAGTAATCTCGATTGCTGTTACGCCTAAAGACAAAGGCTCAACTGAGAAAATGGGTATCGCGATCGGTAAAATGGTTGCAGAAGATCCTTCTTTCCAAGTTGAAACTGACGAAGATTCAGGTGAAACCATCCTTAAAGGTATGGGTGAGCTTCACTTAGATATCAAAGTAGATATCTTGAAGCGTACTTACGGCGTAGAGTTAGAAGTAGGTCAACCACAGGTTGCTTACCGTGAAACTATCACTAAAGAAGTTGAAGATAGCTACACGCATAAGAAACAGTCTGGTGGTTCTGGTCAGTTCGGTAAAATTGATTACCGCATCAAGCCTGGTGAGCCAAACTCTGGTTTCACATTCACTTCTTCAGTTGTAGGTGGTAACGTTCCTAAGGAATTCTGGCCTGCAGTTGAGAAAGGCTTCCAAATGATGATGGAAGAAGGTGTTCTAGCTGGTTTCCCAGTACTAGACGTTGAAGTTGAACTGTTCGATGGTGCTTTCCACGCCGTGGATTCATCTGCAATCGCATTTGAAATCGCAGCGAAAGGCGCATTCCGTCAGTCAATTCCAAAATCTGGTCCACAACTTCTTGAGCCAATCATGAAAGTTGACGTGTTCACTCCAGAAGATCACGTTGGTGATGTAATCGGTGACCTTAACCGTCGTCGTGGTATGATCAAAGACCAAGAAGCTGGTGTAACAGGCGTTCGCATTAAAGCAGACGTACCACTTTCAGAAATGTTTGGTTACATCGGTTCTCTACGTACAATGACATCAGGTCGTGGCCAGTTCTCTATGGAATTCGCTCACTACTCAGCTTGTCCTGCAAACGTAGCAGAAGAAGTAATCGCAGAAGTTAAAGAGCTTAAAGCTAAGAAATAATTTAGCCGCTCGTTAGTTTCTATAACCCTGACATGTAAGTGTCAGGGTTATTTTTTGCCTAAAATTTATATCGTTATGAAATATCTACAAGGCTATCCTGAGCCTATTTTGCAACAAGTGCAGCAATTGATGCAGGCCAATAAGCTTAAAACCTACCTGTTGAATAAATACCCGCAGCAACACCAAGTGCGCAGTGAAAAAGCCCTTTATGAGTTTGTATTAGCACTCAAAAACACGTATTTGAAAAAGTCTTCGCCGCTCAGCAAAGTGGTATACGACAACCAATTACATATTGTTAAGCATGCTTTAGGTACTCACAGTTACGTTAATCGGGTGCAAGGCAATAAGATCAAAGCCAAGCAAGAGATCCGCATTGCCGGCTTATTTCGCCACATGGGCCCAGAAATGCTCACCATGATTGCGGTACACGAGTTAGCGCACCTAAAAGAAAAACAGCACAACAAAGCGTTTTATCAGCTGTGTTTGCACATGCAGCCAAATTATCACCAAGTTGAATTGGATACGCGTTTGTACTTAACTGAACGTGAACAAAACGGATGTATTTACCAATAGCGCCATCGTGCTAGCAGGAGTTAAGCTTGCTGTTGCTCTGAGTGACACTTTACCTTTATATGGGCAATCACTTGTGGAGTCAGAATACTGCTCGACAGGTAGTTTTTAGCGCCAGATTGCAACGTCAGTAATAGACCCTCGGGCGTGTCTATCACGTCACTCACTTCTTGCCACTGCAATTGGGTATGCGTGTAAGCGCCTTGGGTGGTAATACCGGTATCACTGACGGTTAATGTCACCTTATTGCCGCCATTACGGCTCCATACTTGCCTTAATAACCACCAACTGCGACGATACTTAAAACTCAGCCACTCCAAGGCCGCCAACGCAAAAAGCAAGATGCCTACTTTACCATGAGTGATCTCAAAGCTTAAAATGGCGATTCCAACAATCACTAAGCCTGCCATTAAAGCGTAGCGCGGCGTTTGTTGTTTCTGATAGGGCAAGCATTGGTCGTAACATTCCGCAAAGTATTCGCGTGATAAGGTAAATTCGTGTTGGTATTTCATGACAAGCCTACAATATTTTTCGTTATTATCGCAAACTTCTCCCTTTTAGGCGATAGCCTTGCACCAGGGGGAATGACGTATTTAAAAAGCCTTACTTACGCTGTTTGATGGCCGCAGCTGCAATCTCACCGACTCAATTCGGCCGCAAAGGGGAGCCTCTGCTTAGCCAAACCTAAGTCAACAATACCTGTGAAGTACAGCAATAGGCGCTTGTTTATTTTCCTCTTTTTTGCCAGTCTATGGCCTTACGTTTAGATAACATAGAGACCTTTTGTGCCGTTAACATTATCTCGTATCGCCGCCATTTTAGCAGGTGGTTTAGTCATAGCTGCATGCAGTACACCGCCAGAGCCGGTTTTATTTGGTAAGCAAGCGTCCGATGTCACCCTCACTCAGACCCTAACACCTGTAGCGCAAGTTCAGTCTGATAAAGCGCGCGACTACAGTCTGTTCACCTTGCAAATGAATCAGGTAAAACAAGCCTCGCCAAACATGATGGCAAAATACGCCAGCTTGTATAAAAAGATTGAAAATTGGTCTGAGCAAAGTGGAGATCCCACTCAACTTAGCCAGTTTGGGCTCGGCGCGTCACAATTAAGCGGCGCAGACCAACAAGGTAATGTGTTATTCACGGGCTATTTCTCGCCTGTGATGGAGCTGCGACATCAGCCTGATCACCAATTTAAATACCCGTTATACGCTTTGCCTCAGTGTCAGGGTAGTTGCCCAAGTCGTGAGCAAATATATCAAGGTGCGTTAGACGGCCAAGGCTTAGAGCTCGCCTACAGTAATTCACTAATCGACAACTTTATGCTGGAAGTGCAAGGCAGCGGCTTTGTATATTTCTCTGACGATGGTGCCAAGCAATATTTTGCTTATGCGGGCAAAAATGGTCACCCATACGTCAGCATTGGCCGCGTATTGATTGAGCGCGGCGAAGTGAAAAAAGAAGACATGTCGCTGCAAGCCATCAAAGACTGGGTAGCGCAACAAGATGAAGCCACCGTCTTGGAGTTATTACAGCAAAACCCGTCATTTGTATTTTTCCAAGCGAACGACAAACTGGACGTGATTGGCTCGGCGGGCATTCCGCTGCAAGGTGGCGCGGCGGTGGCTGCCGATCGCAGTATTTTCCCCATGGGCTCGGTGATTTTAGCCGAAGTGCCGCAGCTTGACGCTCAAGGCGTATGGACCGGTCACCACGTGTTAAAACTGCTGATGGTATTAGACACAGGTGGCGCGGTAAAAGGCAGCCATTTGGATTTATACCACGGCTTGGGCAAACAAGCAGGAAAAAACGCGGGCTATTACAAGCACTTTGGCCGCGTATGGGTGCTTACTGAGTAGTGTTCAGCACGTGGAGTCGCCAAGAGTGGGAGCGGGCAGGAAGTTTTTCGGTCGCAAGTGAGATAAGGTAAGACCAATTTACAAAGTGGCGCGGCAAGGTGGCTGGGCTCATGATAAATAAGGGATTACTGTGCAGGAAAAATGCGGCCATTGTCGTCAATTCACACGAGTACCGGAAAACAACCAAGATCTTTGCGGCGCGTGGGGTCAACCAACCCGAGCAAGCCGTGCTGCTTGTGAGTTTTTTATGCCTAAAACCTTACTGCGCAAACCGGCCCATAAGCTCACCGTGCCTTAAAGATAAACTGACTTTCTGAGTGCAATAATCTATGTTCAAACTGAGCAATATTCTGTTGATTATTATAGCGCTGGCCTGCGTGGTCTTTTATTACCATGGCCGCGCAATTTGGGTGCCTGTAGTGCAAAAAGTAACGGGAAAGAACAGCGTGGTCGATATTCAAGCCCGCTATGGCGAAGCGGTAACAGCAAAGCTTGCTCCCGCGATCAAACAAGCGGGCTTAACTTTGCCTTTACAGCAAATTTCCTTGTTGGCGGTGAAGCAAGACAATACCTTAGCGCTATGGGGCAATAATGGCCAAGGTTGGGCCAAAATTAAAGTTTACCCAGTATTAGCAGCCAGCGGCGTGTTGGGACCGAAACTGCGTGAGGGTGACAAACAAGTGCCGGAAGGGGTTTACCGTATCTCTGGGTTAAACCCCAACAGCGCTTATCATTTGTCGATGAAAGTAAACTACCCCAACGAGTTTGATTTGAAATGGGCACAGCAAGAAGGGCGCACTGAGCCCGGCACCAATATATTCATTCACGGCAAAGCCGTGTCCATTGGCTGTTTGGCCATTGGCGACACCGCGATTGAAGAGTTGTTTGTATTGATTGCTAACCAAGGCAGAGATAAAGTGCAGGTGATAATTTCACCCACAGATCCCCAGCAAGGGCCGCTCGTAACACCGGTCAATGCGCCGCACTGGACGCCTGATTTATACCAAAGCATTACCCAAGCCTACCTCTCAGTGACGGGGACAGGCACAAAGTCGTAAATGCTAACACGCAAGTGGATGGGCAATGATTAAGAGATAACCATCGCCAACCTTTAAAAGTGTATATAGATACAACATAAAGTATCAGATCTGATGTCCGAAACCTTAGTTAGCTTGCTGCATCAGCCTGCTAACTAAGTTTAGCTGTGTATCTCGATTGAGATGGCTGAAATCAAAGCCTGTAAACAGGTAATAATCTATTACGCTATTTGTCTAACAATATGGTAGTCGTAAGAATACCGCTTTTATTTCCTATTGATGCAGTGGCGAGAGCGTCTCAGTACTAGGCGTCAATGATAAAAGCGCCGCCAGCCCGACGGGTATGTTAAATATCCCTTTTTTGTTAAGCCATTACACATTCTAAAATACCGATTTGGCTCATGCCTGAGTATGGTTTTTATTCGTGAAAACCAATAATACTTTAATCTATCAATAAGCCCGCATATATTGCATTGCTAATGAGGGTGAAGGGCCGTTTTGCGTCTTTCAAAATATAGGCAAAATAAATCAATATGAATCAGCACGCGCAGCAACATCACGATACTGAGATTAATAAGCCAATGGCATTTAAAGCGGGCCGCACTGAAGAAAAAGGGCAGGGCACGAAATTCACTCTAAGCCCCTTACCTTTAACAACCAACCTGCCTAAAGCCAACACTTGTGACTTATTCGCTAAAAAACGAACACTATATTGAGGTAGGCACTGTTAACAGCAAGTGGCAATAAACCATTTTAATTAGAAAGAGAGCCATGCAACCTTTTATTTATGACAACACGGCCTATCGCAGCGAACAAGCGCGAGACTTACATTTAAACAAACCGTCACACCGAGCGGCGGTATTAAATAAAAAACCCGTATTGCACGATGTGTTCCCCGCTAACGCTTTAAATAGCCACGAAATAGAGACATTGGCGTATGATGAAGAACAAGAAACGTTAACAATAGCCAGCGATGCCCCAGACCGTATGGATGCAGAAGTAATACGCCACCCAACCTTTGGACGGGCTAACGATAAGATATTATTTGTATTAATGTTTGGTAGCGTAGCGGCGATTAAAATTGCATTTATTGCTTTTATAATATTTTTTTTTAGTGCTGTTTTTACAGCGATAATTAGAGAAAGCTTAAGCTTTAAAGAATCGTTTTCAATGTATTTCTTTGCTGGTGGTTTTTACATTATTATCCCCTGCATTATCTCTGCAATTATCTGCACCCCCATCCTGCCTTATTACATTAAAAAAGTAGCCAAAAAAGCGCGGCCTTTGCATGAAATCAATCGCGGCACGGGACGCGTTAAGCTCTGGTGCAAGAAAACCCATCAATTACTATACGACGTGGCCTTTGAAGATTGCGTATTGGAAACCATCAATATTTTTACTCACCAAGGCATTACGGATTACCACCAAGTCTTTTTACGTTGCAATAACGCGCCCAAGTTAAAAATTGACGTGGCCTTTTTTGGTGATAACAAAGAAGGGGAGGACGTCACCGCGATATGGAATTTTGTGCAGCGCTACATGGATACGTCTCGGCCTTTGCCGGATGTCCCGTGTTTTGAGATGACCCGCCATTTAGATCCTGCAAGTGCAGCCCATGATATAAAGACCCAACGCAATCCTAGGTATTGGCGCGACATGGACTTCGCCACCCTGTATCAAAAAAGGCGTGAATTTAAAGCCGCAGTGCGCAAGCTGCCAAAGTTTAGGTAATGCCTATGACTAATTATTATAGCGAGAGCGCATACCGTAAAGATAAGTGCCCAACAGACAATCCAACGCCAGAAAAATCCGGCTTATGGCAAGGATTATCCACTCACACCCAATACACTTGGCACAACACGTACAATTATATTAACCCCTTTAATCGCCAGTTTCCTTCTTGTTGGCATTTAGATTATGACTATCAAAGTAAGGCTGAAGCATTCCCTGCATATTGGCCTTTAACCCATGAGGTATGGAAAACGGATTTTGAAGAAGATAGCTCAGAGAAATCCGACAGTTTCTTATTGGCATCATTGGGAGCATTTGCACTGCCTACTGCGTACCTTTAT
>NZ_QZCH01000023.1 GCF_003596335.1 Motilimonas pumila | reverse complement strand
TTGCTAATTGTTAAAGAACATTTGACTGAAGCGTTTCGCCTCGTCAGGGCTGCGCATTCTACGCTAGCCGGTTTGAAAGTCAACTATAATTTGCAAAGTTTTTTGTAAATTCTTAGTTACTCTCGACAGCCTTTCGATTGCTCTATTTGGCTGTTACTGATTTGGCTTATTGCCTTGTCCCTATTGGGCTAGGACGCCGTGTCAGTGGATGCGCATTATAGGGAGAAACGATTTAAGCGCAAGCCCTTTTTGTAAAAAAATGGCAATTAATTACTAATTGCCATTAAACGCTTAAAAAAGACACTAAAGTTGATGTTTTGGGGCCTTTTTTGACTTTATATCTGTTGTAAACGTGCGTATGCGGTAATAAGCCATTTAGTTCCCGCGTCATCAAAGTGCACTTGAATACGACTGTGGTCTCCACTGCCTTCATAATTTAATACAGTGCCTTCCCCGAATTTTGTATGCATAACACGTTGGCCTAAGCTAAAGCCCGTGCTTTCAAACGACTCTGAAACCGCAGCGTTAGAAAAACGGCCGTGCATGGTTGGTCTGCTAACTTGTGTTTTAAGTCGTACCTCTTCTAAACAGTCGGCAGGCAGCTCTTTAATAAAACGCGACGGACGATGAAACTTCTCTTGACCGTATAAGCGCCTACTCTCGGCATAACACATATACAGCTTCTTCATTGCTCGAGTCATGCCGACATAACATAGGCGGCGTTCTTCCTCTAATCGCCCCGGCTCTTCAGCAGATTGCTGACTAGGGAACATGCCTTCTTCAACGCCCACTAGGAACACCAACGGAAACTCAAGGCCTTTTGCCGAGTGCATGGTCATCATTTGCACTGCATCATCAAATTCATCAGCTTGCTGTTCGCCAGCTTCAAGGGCGGCATGAGTTAAAAAGGCGGTTAGGTCTGACATTTCTTCCGCTTCTTCAGGTTTCTCAAACTGTTTCGCAGCCGTAACCAGCTCTTCCAAGTTTTCTATTCTGGCTTTGCTCTTTTCGCCTTTTTCAGCCAAATACATGGATTGCAACCCAGAATGTAAGATGACCCAATCAATTTTTTCATGCAGAGGCAGGTCGATAACGTTTTGCTCTAATTCAGTCACTAAAGCAATAAAGTTACTCAATGCACCAGACGCACGACCTGCAAAGACCTTTTCTTCAAGTAGTTGCAATGTGGTTTGCCATAAGGTTTGACCGCGAGAGCGAGCAGCGCTACGCACCACCCCTAAAGTTTTGTCACCAATGCCACGAGTAGGCGTGTTAATAATGCGCTCAAAGGCGGCATCGTCTAAACGTGAATTAACAATACGCATGTACGCCAACGCGTCTTTGATTTCTTGGCGTTCAAAAAAGCGTAAGCCGCCGTAAATACGGTATGGTAATGGCGCTTGCATCAAGGCTTCTTCTATCACCCGAGACTGGGCGTTATTACGATATAAAATGGCGCAGTCTGATAAATCACC
Organism: Motilimonas pumila; assembly: GCF_003596335.1. Lineage (GTDB taxonomy): Bacteria > Pseudomonadota > Gammaproteobacteria > Enterobacterales > CBDFNC01 > Motilimonas > Motilimonas pumila. The sequence continues at coordinate 74,135 of NZ_QZCH01000023.1, read as the reverse complement.
GTGCTCATCACGCCACTCTTTAATGCGCCCGACGACAAAGCGCGCTTCGTCCACTTCATTAAAGCCAGCATATAGCGAAATAAGGTCACCTTTGTCACCCTCGGTCCAAAGCTCTTTACCCATGCGCTCGCTGTTATTCGCGATTAATTGGTTTGAAGCTGACAATATATTGGCCGTAGAGCGATAGTTTTGCTCTAAACGAATGGTCTCTGCGCCTGGGTTGTCATTCAAAAAGCGTTGAATGTTCTCAATTTTTGCACCGCGCCAGCCATAAATAGATTGATCATCATCACCGACGATCATCATAAAGTTATCGCCGCTGGTCAGCAGCCTGAGCCACGCATATTGAATATTATTAGTGTCTTGAAATTCATCCACTAAAACATTACGAAAACGTTTTTGATAATGCTCTAATATGTAGGGGTTGTTTAAGAACAGTTCATGAGCACGTAACAGGATCTCAGCAAAATCCACCAAACCTGCGCGATCACAGGCATCTTGATAAGCTTGGTAAATGTTTAAAAAGGTGGCTTCTATCGGATCGCCAAAGCTGTCGATATGTTGCGGTCGAAGCCCTTCATCCTTTTTACCATTGATAAACCACTGTGCTTGTTTGGGTGGGAATGCTTTTTCGTCCAGATTCAACGCTTTGATAATACGCTTCAATAAACGGAATTGGTCATCGGAGTCGAGAACCTGAAAGTCTTCAGGTAACTTAGCGTCTTGATAATGGGTCCGTAATAACCGATGAGCCAGGCCGTGAAAGGTACCGATCCACATGCTACCCGCTCGACCACCGAGCAACTCTTCAACTCGGCCTCGCATTTCTTTGGCCGCTTTATTGGTAAAGGTAACCGCCATAATACTGTGGGCGCTGCAATGCTCAACTTGCATTAACCAAGCAATGCGATGCACTAAAACGCGGGTTTTACCACTGCCCGCGCCAGCCAAAATCAGTTTACTGGATTGTGGCGCTGCTACCGCGGCGCGTTGTTTGTCGTTCAGACCATCGATAAGCAGTTCAGGTTCCATAAAGCACTGTGTATTTGTTCAGTAGTGGCGAGATTATACCAGCTCATAACAAATACCCAAGCGCTTATGGGGGATTATTCGACTAATTGCAGCAGCTGATTGAGATTGTGTATTTCAACGTCCGGTAACGCATAAGTGTGTTGATGGTGTTTAAGGTTATGGCCTTGATCGTTAAACCAGACCGCCTGCGCGCCATTTGCTTTCGCGCCGTAAACGTCTGTCGTTAGGTGATCGCCTACGTGCAAGATGTCGGCTACCTCAATGCCGAGGTGTTTTGCGGCCACCTCAAACATATCTGGGCACGGCTTTGCTCGTAAACCATTACCGGCCTTCAGTACTAAGCTAAAGGCGGTTCCTAAACCAATGCGAACTAAGTCAACGTTGCCATTAGTAATCGCGACTATCGGCATTTTCCGGCTCAACTCTGCTAATACCTGAACACTTTGGTCCGGCACGCTAAAGTCACTGCGCACCTCAAGAAAATACTCAAAAGCCGCTTGAGCCTGAGCGCTACTATACTCTTTGGAGTGACCCAACTGCATTAACAAGTGCTCTATAGCGGCAATGCGCCAGGCGGTAACGTCTTCAACCAACTGTGGCTGCAACGCTAATACCTGCTGTTTGCATTGTTGCCACTGCTGGCTATTAAGCGCGGCTAATTGTGGATCTAAGCCTTGCAGGTAACGCAAACTCGACTGCTCAGCATTAATGATGATCGGCCGGTTATCATACAAGGTATCATCTAAATCAAAGCTCATCGCTTTGAAAGGCTTTAAACGACGGAAATATTTCATTTGTTTGTGTCTTTATCTCGTTTTGATCTGGGATGAGCGTCGTCATACACCTTGGCTAAATGTTGAAAATCAAGGTGAGTGTAGACTTGCGTAGTCGCAATATTGGCGTGGCCCAATAATTCTTGCACCGCGCGCAAGTCACCACTGGACTCAAGCATGTGGGTAGCAAATGAATGGCGCAGTTTGTGAGGGTGGACATGACTGGCGACATTTTGTTTGAGCCCCCACAGTTCCATTCTGCTTTGCACGCTTCTTACCGAAATACGTCTTTTTAGCTTAGATAAAAATAGCGCCGGTTCATCTCCGACCGCAAAGTCTGGCCGTACCGTTAGCCAGGCATTAAGGCTGTCAACGGCCTGCCTCCCTAGGGGTAACATACGCTCCTTGTTGCCTTTACCGATCACTCTGACTTGACGCTCTTGCAGCTTAATGGAGCTTAAGTCTAAGTTGACCAACTCAGCTAATCGCAATCCGGAAGAATACATCAGCTCCATGATGGCTTTGTCTCGAACCACCAAAGGATCGGTTAAGTCTAAATCTAATAGGCTTAACATTTCGTCGACGTCGAGATTTTTTGGCAAGGGGCGTCCTTGCTTAGGAGGGCTAACCCCCTTGGCAGGGTTAACTTTCATCAAGCCTTGGCGCAAACAATATTCATAGAAACTGCGCAGCGCAGAAAGCTTAGTCGCTAAGCTTGCGGGTGAAATGCCTTGCTTGTGCAACTGAGCCACTAATAAACGAACGGTTTTAGCGTCAACTTGTTGCCATTGACTGATCTGCCGCTGAGCCAACAAGTCGGCAAATTGATTTAGATGCTGGAGATAGTTTTTTTGGGTATGCACGCTAAGCTGACGCTCTGCGTGCAAATGTTGTAAAAATTGTTCAACCAGTTGTTGCATTAACCCAGCATTAGCTCTTGAGGGTTAACAAGCGAGGAATGAGTACGGCAATAAGCTGACATAACTGGTCCAATAACAAGGTGTCCATCTCTGGCACAAAATGATTGGCATTGGCACTGCCTACAGCCAACACCCCTTGGCAGCCATTTTCACCCAGCTCAATCAAAGCCACTGAGTTGACGATGGCGGCATCGCCAAAAATCGCGTTTTTGTCAGCTTGCATGATGCGGCCAAAATAATGGTCATCATTGCGAATACGGTGGGCCCTTAAACCGTCAAGGGTCGATTTATCTAAGCTGTACTCTTGATACTGCCCAGGGATTTCAAAAAACGCAGTATCTAACTTCAACGCAAACGCATTCAACTTGAGTTGATCACGGAACAGTTTACTCAACAAGCGCACCAATTGGCCCAAAGACTGCGCCGCAATCAAGTCAGGGTATAACTGACCATAGGTATTGAAGATTTTTTCATTGTGCGCCGCCATCGACATCAGCTGAGTAATTTCTTCCTCGAGCTCGCCTATTTTTTGGCGCTGACGCTGCATTTTCAACTCCACCAAAGACACGGTGCCATGGCTTTCATGAGGCAAACGCAAACCATTTAATAATTCTGGATGACGCAAGAAAAACTCTGGCGAGCTAGCCAAATACTGGGCGACTAACTCGTCGTCCAGTGCCACTTTATCGGCTGACTCGGTTGCCTTGTCGGTTGCTAGGTTTGACTCACTCATACTTGGATCTGCCCATCGAATACGTGTTCGGCGGCACCTGTCATCATCACAGGTTTACCAGGTTGCCATTCAAAGCTTAGCTTACCGCCACGTAATTCTAAGGTACATTTTGGTCCAAGTTTACCTTGTAGCTGACCAATAACCGCAGCAGCACAAGCTCCAGAGCCACACGCGAGTGTTTCTCCGGCTCCTCGTTCCCAAACACGCAGACGACCATACTCGGCATTTTGCACTTCTAAAAAGCCAACATTAACGCGCTGTGGGAAGCGTTCATGGTTTTCCAGCAAAGGGCCTAAAATTTCCACTGGTGCGGTGTCGATATCATCGACCAATACAACACAGTGTGGGTTACCCATAGACACTGCACCGCACATTATCGTGCCTTCGTCGGTCAGCATCAAATACGTTTTTTCTTCTTTGATTGCTTTGAAGGGGATCTTGCTCGGTTCAAATTCAGGCAACCCCATATTAACCGTGACATTGCCATCAGGCTCTGCGATTAACTCAATTTGACCTTTTGCAGTACTGACACCAATTCGGTTTTTATTTGTCAGCCCTTTCATGCGTACAAAACGTGCGAAACAACGTGCACCGTTACCACATTGCTCCACTTCACTGCCATCCGCGTTAAAGATACGGTAATGGAAATCTAAGTCGGGGTTGTAAGGGGGTTCCACAACCAGCAACTGGTCAAAGCCGATGCCGAAATTACGATCCGCCAAACGGCGAATCGTTTCAGTTGAAAAAAAAGCGTTTTGGGTAACGTTGTCGACCACCATAAAGTCGTTACCCAAACCGTGCATTTTAGAGAAATTAATTAACATTCAATAGGTTCCTTAGGAAGGTAAAACATTTTCACCTTTCCATAGGTCTTCATGTGTTTCCCTAGCACGCACTAAAAATGCTTGATCGCCGTCCACCACAACTTCAGCAGGACGACAGCGGCTGTTGTAGTTGGACGCCATAGTCGCGCCATAAGCACCGGCGCTGCGCACGACTAAATAGTCACCTTGTTCAATCGCTAACTCACGATCTTTTCCTAAGAAGTCACCGGTTTCACAAATAGGGCCTACCACGTCATACTCGCGAGCTGCGCGATAAACCGACTTATTGATCGGCTCAATGCGTTGCCACGCACTGTAAAGCGAAGGACGAATCAAATCATTCATCGCCGCATCAACAATGGCAAAGTTCTTGTGCTCAGTCAGCTTCAAGAATTCAACCTTAGTGACCAACACGCCCGCATTAGCCATGATTGCACGGCCCGGCTCAAACAGCAGTTTGAGTTTACGGTCGCCTAAGCGCTCTTTTAACGCTTTGGTATACTCAGCAGGCTCAGGCGGCGTTTCTTTGTCGTATGGCACACCTAACCCGCCACCTACGTCAAGGTGAGAGATTTCAATGCCCGCGGCAGTCAGCTCGTCAATCAATACCAGTAGCTTGTCGATAGCTTCGATAAAAGGCGAGATTTCAGTTAGCTGTGAACCTATGTGGCAGTCCACCCCTTTAATTTCAAGGTTATCAAGACCGTCAGCGATACGATAGATAGCAGGTGCTTTTTCAATATCGATGCCAAACTTGTTTTCTTTTAAGCCTGTAGAAATATATGGGTGCGTGCCCGCGTCAATGTTTGGATTGACGCGAATAGAAATAGGCGCTTTTTTACCCATCACAGCAGCCACTTCGTTAATGCGCAGTAACTCGGCTTCAGACTCGACGTTAAAACAATAAATGCCTGCTTCTAACGCGGTGCGAATTTCTAGCTCGGTTTTACCTACACCCGAAAACACGACCTTGCCTGGGTCACCACCGGCTTTTAACACACGCAGTAATTCACCTACCGACACAATGTCAAAGCCAGAGCCCAGCTTCGCCATAATATTCAATACGCCGAGATTAGAATTTGCTTTTACCGCATAACAAATCATGTGCGGATGGTCACCCGCCGCTTGGTCAAACGCGTTCCAGTGGCGCTCTATGGTTGCACGCGAATAAATGTACGCCGGAGTACCAGCTTGGGTAATGACGTCTTCTATCGCGATGTCTTCTGCAAAAAGGCGTCCATCTTCCTGATAATTAAAATAATCCACTCTATCACCCCAGCTTTTTATTGTTCGTTTGTGGTATTGGTTGTCGGCTCAACAGATGCCGCTGTCGCTTCGTTAGCATCAGACTCAGCTGGCTCAGGGGCCGCTTCAGCCTGTGGTTCTGGTGTAGGCAAATACAGTGGCCCTTTAATGCCACAGCCAGAAATCATTAACACTAGACCTAAAGTTAAGATCAGTTGTTTTATTAATGCCATCGAAGACTCTATGTTAATTATGTTAAGGGCACTATAATCGCATTCGTAATGATAAAAGCAATAGGGTTTGGCTATGAATGACAGTGAATTTCACCAATTAGCAGATGATTTTTACCAACTGCTCACAGAAAAAGTAGAAGTCTATGAAGATGACCTCGACTGGGAACTAAATGGCAGCGTATTGGAATTGGAGTTTGCCGATGAATCTAAGATCATCATCAACCGCCAAGAGCCTTTACATCAGATTTGGGTGGCCACCAAGTTCAATGGTCACCACTTTGAATATACTGATTCAAAGCAATGGATTGATAACCGTGAAGGCGGCGAGCTATTAAGCTTTTTGGAAGACGCGATAGAAAAGCAGTCAGGCATTCGCTTGCAGTTAACCGATGCTTAGCAGTGTTAAAATAGAGCCGCAAGGCCAAGCAGATGCCTGTGTTATTTGGCTGCATGGATTAGGCGATTCAGGCGATGGTTTTGCCCCCATAGTGCCGGTTTTACAATTGCCTGAAAACCATAAGGTGAGATTTATCTTTCCTCATGCTCCGGTGCAACCTGTAACCCTTAACCAAGGTCAGCGCATGCGTTCTTGGTATGACATAAAGTCGATGGACCCAGATAATCGTGCAGATGAAGCGGGTGTGATTGAGTCAGTGGCCGCGGTAGAGCAGCTTGTTGATGCACAAATAACAGCGGGTATTTCGCCCGAGCGCATCGTACTGGCCGGCTTTTCTCAAGGCGGCGTTGTCAGTTTGCACTTAGCTACACGGGCTAAACATCGATTTGCCGGCGTGATGGCGTTATCAACCTACATGTGCCAACCAGGTAAGTTAGCCGCGGAGCATTCGGGCAATAACTTGAACACGCCCATTTTGATGCATCACGGCAAGTTTGATGACGTTGTACCCATGAGTGCAGCTATCACGGCAAAAGACACGTTAACAGATTTGAATTATCAAGTTGAATGGCAAACTTTTGACATGGCCCACTCAGTGTGTGAACCGCAAATTCAGCAGATTAGTCGCTGGTTAGTAAAACAATTGAGTTTATAAAATCGAGGCAGCATCACCGCAACCGCGGCGATGCCCTTAATTGTTGGCGACTAAAGTCGGTGGATTGACTTGAGCATTGGGCGAACGATATGGCAGTAGCTCCAACTCCCCATTAGCATCGCTGACAATTTCATAGAATTGCGGCAAGTTAAAGTTGATCATCGATTGATCGTCTTGACGACTCGTAGCAGAAGTGTAAAAACGATTAACCCCTTGCACTAACTCTTCTTTATTGCCACTAAAGTGCTGGTATGTTTCGACACGGTTTATTTCATCCACAATGTAGATGTTGAAACCAGAGTCGTGGTTCTCAAAGAAAAATTGCACCAAACCTTCACTGGAATGAGAAGCTACGATTTCGGGGGTTTTGGTATGATGAGTTTTATCAAGTCGCAGCGGCATGCGCTGTAATTTGGTATCGGAAAGCTGACTGTAAAAGTCGATGGCATTTTCCAACTTCTTCACTGATACCCCGCGGCGTTCAAAGAACACACCAAACTTCTGCTGACCAATGAGTAATGTTTTCACCGCATGGTCACGACCCGAATCCAGTCGCGTATTGATACACTCGGTCACCAACTGTTCAAAGCGATTGCGAATCAAACCACGAAAATGCTGGGCATAACAAAATACGTCGATCCGCTCTGGCGAAGCCGCATCATTATGCATTTTGCCCAAAATGGTAGTGAGCGCTTCGATAATTTGCTCTTCACCAGAAAAATTCAAAGTGCGGATTTCATTCCAAGAGTTGCGGTATACCAGATCGATACTGCCGACTAAACACTCTTTGCTTGCGCCAAATGAGAAAACATCACTGGCATTGGCATCAAATTCAATGACCTTGTTAGCCCAGTGACAGGTAGGATCCTGTTCAAGGTTAACAAAAATACCTAAATGGCGAATTTCACACGGGCGACTCAAGGCTAAATTTGACGCATTGGCAATTTTCACTGGAAAGCTGCTCGCCAAATCGGCGCAAAACTGTTTCAAGTTTTGCTCAACCAAGTCAGAACCTTGGTTGAATAAATGCACTGTGGTGCTTGCAGTTAACAAACCATTGAAATGACTCCACGCCAACAGTTTCGATAAATATGGACTGTGCTCTAGGGAGGTGGTCCCTAAAATATCCGTAGTATCCAATGACGACTTGTACAAATACCAACCTTCAGGGTTAGAGCGAGCTTCGGGTACTTGGATTAAACTGAGGTCTTGCTCAGCTAAATCTGGAGAGATGCTCGGATTAACCAACACCACCTTACCTGGCAAACTTTCAAACGCAGCGTACAACTTACGCGACAAAATGCCGATGTCTTCAGGGTTTATCGACTCACCAATGTTATTGCGACGAGCAAAGCGAATAAGGTTACGATAGCTGACCATTAACGCTTCAAGTAACTCGCCGTGCGCAACCCGTACTTGCTCAACCTTCCAGTTTTCACGGTTATCAAGCAATTCAAACGTTTCTTGGGTCCAACCCCAATCGGCTACTACTTCTTTTAAAATGTTACGACGCCAAAGCGGTTCGTCTTCGCCAATAGGTTGCGATAAGCGGTCGCATGTTTTCATGTAAAAACACCGGCGAGCCAGTTCAAGCCGCTTCATATCTTGAGTGGCTTCAAGATACTCAGTCACTTGGTTCAACATCAACCAATACGAGTCGAGCGTTTTGTCATAAAATTCTTGCTGATGCAGGGTTTCTTTGGCTCGCAGGGAAATCAGGTGGGTATTGGGGTACGCCCAAGAGTAGGCTTCCATCAATAAGGTTTTCAATACCGCTTTATACGGACTATCAATGCCTTTATAAAGCTGCCACAAACTGGAACCAAAGTATTCTTCTGCCGGGATACGACCAAAGCCGCCGAGGTCAAGAAAGTTATCAAGATTCAGTTCATCACTGTCAACCAAACTGGCAACGTATTGCTCATAGTTATTTTCGTGCTGTGGCGGAATCATGGTCCATAGTAACGGCTTGCCAGCAATCAGCATGGCGCTGCGGTAAAACTCATCCAGTAATAACAGGTGTGAGGCGCTGCCGCAGCCTTCTTTGGTCATGTGAGCATTGTTACCCACTTTAAATTTGTTGTCGGGCACCAAAAAGAAGTTCACTTCAATGCCGCGCGTATCCGCCCATTGAGTGATCAACATACACTTGTTTTCAAGCAACAAGCGACGTTCTCGACTGAGCTCGTGCTGATGGCATACCCAGATATCTAAGTCACTGTCACAACACTGGCCAATAGATGCCGTGCTGCCCATGGTATAAAGGCCGAGAATTGTGGTTTCAGTAACCGCCGTCACGGCGTCACAGTTCGCGGTTAAACAAAGGTCGTTAACAAAGTTATGCTGCTCTTCACTGGGTTCAAAATGGGTAATACCATGAGGTACTTCACCCGAAACATAGCCAGGTAAAAGGGGGTTGTTGTAGTGCAATAGCACAGGCACCAAGTTAAAAACTTGGCGTCCTTGAGCAGGTAACGCGCTGTTGGCGTAATCTCTTCGTAAAAGGTTAAATTCTGCCGCTCTGCGCTGTAACGTATCGAACTGAGAAGACAAATGGCCCAACCTGTTGAACTCGTGTTAACCCTTCAGTGAATTGTTGACCGAAGGTTAAAACCACATAAAAAGTGTGACCATGTTAACAGTATCTATGTCGGTGGTAAATATTTCTGCTGAATTAGTACTCAACATCATAAAAATTTAAGCTTTTTTGTAGCCATAAACCCATACCTCAGCAACGAATATAGGGATTTTTTTATTGGATTTAGCACCTTGTGAAAGTAAATTAAGTTAAGATAAAGTCAGACTAATTCCCCCTGTTTTTGGAGCCCAAATGAGCCAACCTGTTATCCGCATAGCTACCCGCAAAAGCCCCCTCGCGATGTGGCAAGCCCACTATGTGAAAGACGCTTTGGAACAGGCCCACCCGGGCATCACTGTTGAGCTATTGCCATTTGTTACAAAAGGCGACGTCATCTTGGATACTCCGCTCGCTAAAGTGGGGGGGAAAGGTTTATTTGTTAAAGAACTCGAAGTGGCCATGTTAGAGGGTAAAGCTGACATCGCGGTACACTCGATGAAAGACGTGCCAATGGAGTTTCCCGAAGGTTTAGGACTGGTGACCATTTGTGAACGAGAAGATCCCAGAGACGCGTTTGTTTCAAATAACTACCAAAACTTGGACCAATTACCTGACGGCGCGGTTGTCGGTACGTCCAGTTTGCGTCGCCAGTGTCAATTAAAAGCCAAGTATCCGCAGCTTGTCGTCAAAGATTTACGCGGCAACGTGAATACCCGTTTGCGTAAGCTCGATGAAGGCGAATACGATGCCATCATACTCGCAGCGGCAGGTCTACTGCGCCTCGAAATGGCCGAGCGAATTGCTAACTACCTCGCCCCTGAGCTGAGCTTACCTGCTGTTGGTCAAGGTGCGGTAGGTATCGAGTGCCGTTTGGATGATGAGGTAACAAAAGCGTTGTTAGCGCCACTTAATCACCCAGAAACAGCCATTCGAGTGCAAGCAGAGCGCGCGGTGAACAATACCTTAGAAGGGGGTTGTCAGGTTCCTATCGGCAGTTATGCTGAATTAGAAGGTGACAATATTTATCTTCGCGCCCTCGTCGGTGCTCCCGACGGCAGTAAAATGTTATTTCGCGAAGTGAGAGGCGCCCAAGCTAACGCCCAACAACTCGGTGAAGCATTAGCCAATGGTTTACTTGATGACGGTGCGCGCGAAATTTTGCAGCAAGTCTACGCCAATGGCGACAGCTAATATTCTGGTGACCCGGCCGCAGCCACACGGTGCTGCGCTGGCGAACTATTTACGACAACAAGGTCATCAAGTGACCTGTTTTCCATTATTGGCGATCAGCGAAAACCCGGCTATTTGCGAGCTCAGTTCAGCCCTTACCGCCCCCCCAGATATCATTATCGCCATTAGCGATGCCGCGGTCACTTTCAGCCATCAATATCTGCACCAGCAAGGCTTAAACTGGCCATCCCAGGCGCAATATTTAGCCGTTGGCCAACGCACGGCTGCAACGTGGTATCAATTAGCAGGTGTCAGCGCGCTCCACCCTGCCCATTCAGATTCTGAAAACCTATTAGCTTTGCCACAATTAAACCCAGTATCCAATGCCAGAGTGCTAATATTAAAGGGAAATGGGGGCCGGCCTCTGATTGAAGCATGCTTAACAGCACGCGGTGCTGAGGTAACCTGTGTGGAGTGCTATTTACGTCAAAGCGTGACTTTAGAACCTGCAATTAGCTTTGCTAAATGGCAAGACAATGAAATTAATAGTGTTATTATCACAAGTGGCGAGATGTTAACGAGCTTGATGTCGCAAGTTCCCAGCGAATATTTAGAATGGATGCAGCGATTAACATTGATCGTCGCCAGCCAGCGTATTAAAGCAATTGCCTCATCAGCTGGCTTTAACAACATTTGGGTTGCCGATGGCGCTAGCCACCAAGCGCTGAGCCATTGCATTAAACAATCTTTACAATAGGACAGGTGTCAATGACTGCCAAAAACAGTAATTCAAATAAATCCAAAAATACACCTTCTCAAACCTCTAGCGACAAACCAGAGGACAACAAAGGCGCGACAGACAAAAAAGCGCAAGCCAGCAATAACACGCCGGCAAAAAAAGAAGTAAAAGCCGAAACTGCTTCGCCGCAAAAGCCGACAGCGAAAACGCCCCCTCCTTCAACAGCTAGCCAAGCAACAACAGCTAAGCAAGGGGCAAAAGGCGCGACGGCATTAGCAGTCATCGCCATCATACTTGCCGGCGGTTCAGCATTTGCACTATACAAACAAGGTCAAACACAACACCAGCAACAAGCACAGGTTATTGAAGGCCTTGAAAATAAACTGGTGGCTCAGCTATCACAGCAACAAAATGAAGCAGCTCAAGCACAAAGCGAACAAATCACTCTATTGCAGCAGCAGTTATTAGAAAGCCAAACCCTGAACACCAGTATGCAAGAGCGCATTAATCAGCAAGGGTTGAGCGATGAAAGCTTCAACGAAGAGTTAAAAACCCTGCAGCGCAATGTCGCCGAGATGACCGTCAGACACCCTAGCGACTGGATGCTATCAGAAGCCGAATACTTGATGCGCATGGCAGGCCGTAAGCTCTGGTTAGAGCACGATATCAACACCGCCATATCGCTATTGAACGCGGCTGACCAACGCATTTCTGAACTGGGCGACGCCAGTTTAAATCCGCTGCGCCGCGCCATTATTGATGATATTACGACCCTAGAAGCCCTACCGAGAATAGATAAAGATGGCTTAGTGATGAAGCTCGCAAGCTTAGAGCAAACTATCGACGAGCTAAATTTAGCCGGGGTGAACTTACCCGAAGCATTAGAAGAAAAGAACTACAATCTAAGCTCTGACGTCGCTGACTGGCGTGAAAACTTAAGTAAATCAATGCACTCTTTCCTAGAAAGTTTCGTCACTATTACTAAGCGAGACGGCAAAGTGGAAGCGCTGCTGGCGCCGGAGCAATCTTGGTACCTGAAAGAAAACATCAAAAGCCAATTGGTCAAAGCTCAGATCGCGGTTTATCGTGAACAGCAGGCCATTTACAGTGAATCCCTCGAGAAATCAATCGAGTGGATCCAGCACTACTATAACATTGAAGACGCGGCCACTAAGCAGTTTATTGCTACCCTGACCAACTTGAGCAAAAAAGACATTACGGTGAATTACCCTGACCAACTTCGCGCGAAACCTATGCTTGAAAATGTCATAGAAAAGCGTGTTCGAAAAAGCTTAGCGCCAATGAGCCCGCCAGGACAAAGCAAGCCAACCACACAGGAGCAAGACTATGATTAAAGTATTGTTGCTGGTAGCCATTATTATTGCAGGTTTGGTGTTTGGACCCGATCTGGCAGGTAACAAAGGCTACATTCTCATCTCTATGGGTGAGTACACCATAGAAACCACGGTAACCAAAGGCTTACTGTTAACCCTTATCTTTTATATCGTGTTGGTCGGCCTAGAGTGGCTTTTTCATAAAGTGATTGGCGTGAGCCGAAATTCTCTCGGCTGGTTTAGCCATCGCCGCCATAAAAAAGCCCGCCAAGACACCTATGCGGGGATGTTGGCATTAGCAGAAGGCCATTATGACGACGCAGAAAAGCTGACGGCCAAATCGGCTAAACACAGCGACACACCGTTACTTAACTACCTTACTGCAGCAGAGGCCGCACATGAGCGCGGCGATACGCAAAAGCGCGATGATTACTTGAAACAAGCTAATGAGAACCAAGAGCATCAGTTTGCTGTTGGTTTAACTCAAGCACGCTTATCGTTGCAACAAGGCTTGTATGAAGAAGCCTACGCCGACTTAAAGCGCTTGCATCAACAGCAACCCAAACACCATAAAGTCACACGTTTATTAGCCGAAGTAATGCAGCAACTGCAACAATGGCAAGAGCTACTGGTGTTATTCCCTGCGCTACGTAAAGCCAGCGAACAAACCAGCGAAACGTTAGACCAACTGGAAGTGACGGCGCAAGCTGGCGCTTTAGCTCAAGTGGCAAGTGCAGAAGGCAGCCAAGGCTTGCAAGTCTACTGGAATAAACTATCACGAAAATTAAAGGCCGAACCACAGCTTATTTGCCAAGTAGCCACCCTGCTGAATCAACAACAAGACTCCGTTGCTGGCGCAAGCATCTTAGTGAATAGCATCAAAAAAGATGCTCAGGAAGACGTGCTGCGTTGTATTGGCGAGTTAAACTTTGAAGATCCTGCACCTTTGTTACAAGGCCTGAAGAACTTATCCCGTAAAGAAGGGAATAACGCCTTGTTATGGGCAACCTACGGCAAATTGCTGCAACAATCTGGGCAGACAGACGAGGCGATAAGTGCCTTTGATAAATCTTTGGCGATTAATCATACCCCTGCGATTTGCTTCCAACTGGCTGAGCTCTATCAGCAACAAGGGCAAACTAATAAAGCCAATGACCTTTACAAGTCAGGGTTGAGCTTAGCCGTCAGCTAAGAGCAGGTCATTCCCTGGCAGCCTCACAAATAAAGCAGAGTAAACGCTAAGCTTACTCTGCTTGTTGCAACAGCTCTAATAACAAGTCGTAAGCTTGTTCAAATTCAAAGTCATCAATTAGCTCATCCACTTGTTGCTTACCAGTAGGATCTAACTCGGTTAAATGAGGGGCTAACGCTTGCCATGTCGTTTGCGCAGAGCCTGATGACGTCTCTAGCAATGAGAGCACTTGCTCAAGCTCTTGCTCAATCTCAGACTGCGACAACTTGGCTATCTCAGCTTCTGGCGCAGCATGCTCTTGATGTTGCTGGAGCCAATAACTGAGCTGTAACATGATGGTTTCAAAGTCAGCAGAAAATTGTTCATCCAACTCGAAATGCTGTTGAGCTTGTTGAATAGCTTGTTCTTCTCGCTGACTAATTTGATGTAAGCGAGTCAGCCCCATATTACCAGCAGAGCCTTTTAAACCGTGCAATAAGCGATGGCATTCGGCTTTATCTTGCTGCTTTACCGTTTCTTGTAACAAACTCAAGTCTTGCTCATGGCAGCGTACAAACTCAGCAAGCAACTCAATGAGCAATGCTTGGTTGCCCATTAGGCGTTTTAGCACGCTGTCTATATCCACCCAAGGGGGCGGTTCACGCCAATGGTCTTGACTAGGTTCAGCACTAGACTTAGGTTGCGTCAAAGCAGGCTCGAGCACCAATTCATCATCAGATTCGGGCTGCTTCGCCGGGTGCAACCAGTGCGCGAGCACCCGGTACAAGGCATCGGGGTCGATAGGCTTGCTAATATAATCATTCATGCCTTGCGCCAGGCACTTTTCTTTATCCCCAGACATGGCATTCGCCGTCATCGCCACGATGGGCAGCTGAGTATCCGTGGCACGAATGGTGCGAGTGGCTTGATAACCGTCCATCTCGGGCATCTGAATATCCATGAGCACTAGATCGAAACGTTGCTGGCCTATCCTCTCTACAGCCAGCGCACCATTGCTCACCACTTCAATGTCCAGCCCTAACCCAGTCACCATTTCTCGCGCCACTTGTTGATTAACAATGTTGTCTTCTGCTAGTAATACTCGGCCACGAAGCAAAGCGTGATGGTCTGTTGTGCGAGAAGGTAACTGAAAATGCTCCCCCAACAACAAGGCGTGCAAGGTATTAAACAAAGCATCTTGGTTGATAGGTTTGGTAATGAAGTTCGCAATATTGGTGCCGCTGGCTTGCTGAATCGCTTCTTCACGCCCAAACGCAGTCACCATCACAATCGCCGGCAATGCTTCAGCTTGGGCTGACGTAGATAAGCGTTTACACGTATCTATGCCGTCGAGACCAGGCATTTTCCAGTCCATTAGAATAAGGTCGTATTGGGTGCAATGAGGCTGCTGTAAATGCTCAATCGCCGCTAACCCCGAGGTGAGCGTGCTCACTTCTACGCCGAAATGTTGCAGCATTTCGGTAAAGATAACCCGGGCAGACTCATTATCGTCCACCAATAATACTTTTTTGCCAACCAAAGCATCCTGTTGTGGCTTCATTTTTGGCTGTAGGTCGATGTCAAAGTCGATGTAAAAACTGAACGTGCTGCCCTGCTCGATGATACTGGCAACCCAAATATCACCACCCATTTGCTGCACCAATTGCTTACTAATGGCCAAACCTAAACCTGTGCCACCATATTTACGGGTAGTAGACGCGTCAACCTGAGTAAAAGACGCAAACAAATTAGCAGCCTGCTCTTGGGTTAAACCTATGCCGGTATCTTTAACCGCAAACACCAATCGAGCTTGCTGATTATTGATGGGCTTATGGCTCACCTTAATCACCACCTCGCCTTGATGGGTAAACTTCACTGCGTTACCGGTAAGGTTGGTCAAAATTTGAGTTAAACGCAGCGGATCGCCCAGCAAGTGCATCGGCACCTCTGGCTCACAATGCACCAGCAGCTCTAACCCTTTTTCCTCGGCTAAGGTACTCGAAAGCGCGGAGACTTCCTCCAACACGTTGGCCAATTCAAATGGCACATTCTCTAATTCAAGCTTGCCAGCTTCTATCTTAGAAAAATCCAAAATATCGTTAATGATACCCAGCAAATTACGAGAGGAAGCTTTAATTTTATTGAGATAATCTTGCTGCGATTCGTCAAGTTCCGTTTTTAATGCCAAATGGCTTAAGCCAATGATGGCATTCATCGGCGTCCGTATTTCATGGCTCATATTGGCCAAGAAATCGCTTTTATATTGGTTAGCTTGCTCCGCTTCCGATTTCGCGGTTTCAAGGGCAAGAATCGCGCTGTCAGTCTCTTGACGAGCCAACTCCAGCTCGACGACCCGTTTTTCGAGTTGCTGCTCAGCGGCTTTGCGGTCACTGATATCATACAACCACAACAATAAACCTTGTTGATTGGCTTGCACTAATCGGTCTACCGACATAATGGCCCAAAATAACTCGCCTTTGCTGTCTTTTAACTGCACCTCTCGCGGCCGCACCCGCCCAGTGGCTTGATATTCCGCTAAGTAACTGAGGCGCTCGTCTTCGTCGGCCCAGCGCGAACGGTGGGAATCTGCGCCTAATAAAAACGATACGTCAGATCCCAGCAAACCATACAATTGCGAGTTAGCATACAACAAGCTACCGTCTTCTTGGTGCATGATCCCCGCCCCAATCGGACTAATATCTAACACATGGCGCAATCTGGCTTCGTTTTCTCTTAGTGCGCGCTCCATATTCTTGCGCTCAGATATATCCGCTGCGGTGCCACACACGCCATTCACTTGGCCATCATCATCAAACAGAGCAAACCGGCTGCGTAAAAAGGTAAATGATTGGCCGTGTAATTCAATTTCCACTTCCAATTCGTCGCTGTGGAGCGAAGCTTGAATGTCCTTATCGCCTAAGAAAAACAACTTTACCTTGGGATCGGTGAATGCTTCATCAGCCGTTTTCCCGATCACTTGCGAGGACTCTAATTGAAACAAACGCTCGAAGCTGCGGTTAACAAAAACAAAGCGGTTATCTTGGTCTTTCAGATAAAAAATAGCGGTCGCGTTATTTAAAATAGCTTGGGTTTTTACGTCCCCTTCTCGGATCCGTCGCTCATCCTTCTCACGCTGTACTATCAACTCGTTATAGGCGCTGATAACTTGGCCTAACTCATCGTTGGAGTGCCAGCTGACCGCTTTAATATCTTTACCTTCGGCCATGCTGTGAATCGAATACAATAATTTTTTGAGAGGGATCCCCAGCATTCGATGGGTACTAAGCAATGACACCACAGCAATAAAGACAATAAAAACCAATAACATGGCAATATCAGACCAGATTCTTCCCAAGCTATTTTGGCGAATCTTGTCATCCAAGAAAACAACCTTGAGTGAGCCCATCACCAATGAGTCTTTACCATATTGATACCGAATATGCTTACTGATGCTAATGCTGTTAACCGCCTGTTCAGCGCTCACAGGCTCCCCTTGCTCTAGCAATACCTGATTTAATTCGTCGGTAAGAATTGCGTGAGCAAAAGCGTCGTCATTGGCAATAAAGTTAAGGGCGACGGCTAAAGCATCATTATCCAAATTCCATAAATGAGTCCCTAAAGCATCTGACTGGACTGACACCAATTGATCGAGGTGGCGATAGAGTGACTCACGCTCTTTGCTGAAGTGGCGATACTCCAGAGTAGCAAACATCAAAGACAAGCCCACCGTGGCGGTGGCGATAAAAATCAGCAGCATTTTGGCTGCTAAGGAATGTGAGAATCTGAACATGTATAACCTATCAGGAACTGATAACGTATTGATTGCGACCCTGATGCTTAGCTTGGTACAAGGCTTTATCGGCGCGCTCTATCAAACACTCAATGGTATCATCTAATGTCGGTCGCATCACCGCGAGACCGATACTAAAGGTCAACTGTTCAGATACCTGGCTATGGCGATGAGCAATATTTGCCTGTTGTAGCGCAGTCATCAGCTTTTGCGCCAATTGCTCTGCACCTGCTTCGTCTGACAAAGGCATCACGACCGCAAACTCTTCACCACCAAAACGTGCGACCAAATCGGTATCGCGAATAGGGATATTCACCATCAATTGTGCCACTTGCTTAAGGCATTGATCGCCTTCTAAGTGGCCATAGAAGTCATTAAAGTCTTTGAAGTAATCGATGTCTATCATCAACAAGGCTAAGCTCTGCTCTGCCCGCTGAACTATACTCCACTTCTTTCTTAAGAAATTATCAAAGCAACGGCGGTTGGCAATATTAGTCAACGGGTCTTTATCACTGAGCATTTTAAGCAGGTCGCCGCGGCGCTTAAGTTCTAAATGGTTATGTACCCGCGCCCGGATGATCGGACAGCTAAAAGGCTTGGTAATGTAATCGATAGCACCGACCTTAAGGCCCTGCTCTTCGTCCGTTTCGGTATCTTTGGCAGTTATAAACACCACTGGAATGTCTTGCGTTGCAGGGTTATTTTTCAGCTCTCGACAAACTTGATAACCGTCCATTTCTGGCATCATTACATCAAGAAGAATCAGGTCTGGATGAGGAGCGGTGAAGGCGCGTTTTAACGCTTGTTGGCCGCTTTTGGCCACGAGGGTGTGATATTTATCTTTCAGCAACTCAACCAAAATGGCGAGGTTTACCTTTTCGTCATCAACAATCAGAATGCGACTTTTTTGTTCTTCCATTAGTGCTCTCCAGGCCAAACGTAGCACCGTCGCTCACTAACTCTCTAGCCAGCCGGCTTAGACAAAACGAATGAGTTGTTGCTTCAGTTGTTGCCACTGTTTAGAAGTGTGGGCTAAAAATAGTGGAATGCCAATTTGGCAACTGAGGCGATAGAGTTGTGAATCACGCTTGAGATGACAGGCTTGAGCGCACTGGCAGAAGTATTGTTCGTTCAGAGCTTCGTGACTATGCCACCAAACCACAGGCGCCACTTCGTAGCGATATATGTCGTCTAGCTCGTTGATACTGAAACCACTGTCCAACAAACAATCGAGCATATGATCTTGTTCTGCAACAGAAAAGGAAGCCTTGTGCCACAGTTGTAACATGACTAACCAAACTGAATGTCGACGCTCTGTTTCTTGTAACACTAGTAAAAACCCTATACCAAAGTATTAAAGTCATCATAACGACAGTTCTAACTTCATAATAGGAGCTAATTCAACTATTTGACAAAAATTAGCAAACATCACAAAAATTTCACTTGTTATTAATATAGTCATCTCAGCGCGTGTTTACACCGAAATACCTTGTAGTGCTAGCCCATGCTGAGAATTTTATCGATGTCAGAAAAAACGCAGCTCACAAATTTGCCATTTTCATGCCTTTTTATTGCAACAAAAACTCCCAACCCAAGGCCGAGACAGGTAGCATTAAGCGGACTAAAAAAACATGACATAGATTTCACCGTTAGACTGAGCACAAACAAGTAAAATAAGGGACCGGATTGTCCGGATGTCACCCTCAAGGATGCCGCGTTGCTAAAAAATCGTTTTCCATTACAGCTTAAGTACAATATTACCTTGCTAAGTTTGACGGTTGTATTGTGCATTGTGTTTATTGCGATTTTTATCAATATCAGCAACGAAATGACCAAGCAGTTTAATCAAGCTGCGCAGCAACAGGTCGCCGATACCTTGATCTCGCAAGTGCGCCACCAAGGTCGTATTACCAGCGAGATCCTCGCCACTCAACTCAGCGAAAACAGCCAAATTGGCCAGCTCAGCAGCTTGCTAAAACTGGCAGACCTAGTCGATCAAGGTTTGCTCAGCTATACCTTTATCTACGATGAAAACAAAAAGCTCGTCGGCCCCTATCAGCAGCAACCCTGGCCAGTTGGCGTGCCTAAAATGCAGTATCAAACCGAACTCATTAAAGACGGTATCGTGAATATTTTTTACCCTATTAAAAGTGCTGATGGTGAAATTAATCACATGCTGCTGCTGGGCTTACCTTTTGATAAAAACCAAGACACTGCGGTACTGAAAAGTAACTTGACCGGCAGTCTCGAAGACAGTTCAACCCTGTTTTTGATTCAAGTGATCTTGGCTTCTTTAGTGGCGACCTTGTTAGCCCTAATGGTCAGTAACGTGATTTCGAACAGCTTCGCTCGGCCTATTCGCCAATTGGCTACTCGCAGCCAACGCCTAGGTGAAGGCGAATACGACATTAACTTAGCCATGACTCGCCAAGATGAAGTGGGCGACCTATCCCGCGCGCTGCAAGGAATGCGGGACAACCTGCTACACAATTACCAACAAATGA
The DNA here is from genome assembly GCF_003596335.1 of Motilimonas pumila. Classification (GTDB taxonomy): domain Bacteria; phylum Pseudomonadota; class Gammaproteobacteria; order Enterobacterales; family CBDFNC01; genus Motilimonas; species Motilimonas pumila. The sequence goes on along the minus strand of NZ_QZCH01000023.1, from coordinate 54,037 downwards.
CCCAGCTAGCCTGGTTTGATGCCTTAACCGGATTATACAATCGAGAAGGCATCATCCAGCAGTCAACAGCCCTGCTTAGTCAAGCACAAAACCAACAAGTTAGCATGGCTGCCATTGACTTAGACGGCTTTAAAAAGATCAACGATGCATTAGGCTACCAAGAAGGTGATGAAACCTTAAAAGCCTTTGCTGTGCGGTTATCGAAAGTGGTCACTAAAATTTCTCATAATGCCCTGGTCGCTAGACTCAGTGCCGATGAGTTTGTAGTGATCTTCTGCAATGAAATTGCCGAAAAACAAAGTATAGCTTTGGCAGACCAATTACTTTTACTCAGCCAACATGCCTTGTCTACCAAGCAAAACGCTCATCAGATTAGCCTCAATATCGGCATTGCAAATAGCCCACTGCACGGCAATGATTTCCACAGCTTATTAAAATCTGCCAACATCGCGGTACACGCGGCCAAAAACCACGGCGTTAACTCCTATAAAATTTATAACCCAAATGAATCTCAAGCGGAGTGGGATCCTGAAGCTATTCGCATAGCTTTGTCTAAAGCGATTAAAGCCGAAGAGCCTTATGTGCTTTATCAGGGGGTATTTGATCAACAACACCAATTGATTGGTGCAGAAGCCTTAGTGCGCTGGAATCACCCTAAACTGGGCGCGGTTTCTCCGGGGAAATTTATTCCTATCGCAGAGCAGTTTCCCAGCTTGATAGAAGAGTTGACCTTCTACGTGATAGAACGCAGCTGCCAAGCTTTTACAGCCAATTTGCAGGACAGTCGAGAGCAGTTCAAAGTATCGATTAACATTTCTGCGAGTTTGTTGAATAACCCCGAATTAGCAGAGTCGCTGTTGTATTGCTTAAGTGAATACGACATTAGCCCTACCCGTTTTATTCTTGAGGTTACTGAAACCAAGCTATTAACCGACATCGATTTCTGTTGTCAGCAACTAGAAAAACTACGCCGCGCTGGCTTTACGCTATGGATTGATGACTTTGGTACGGGTTACTCATCTTTGAGTTACCTGCACAAATTGCCGGTACACGGCTTAAAGATTGACCGCAGCTTTGTTGATGGCATTGATGTTTCGATGCAAAATCAGGCCTTGATTAAAGCCATCTTAGATGTGTCTAATACCTTTAATATCACGACCCTCGCCGAAGGTGTAGAAACAGCTGAACAACAAGATATGTTGATTGACCTCGGTTGTGACCTCTTACAAGGTTTCTACTTACACAAACCCGCTAACGAGCGCAACGTCAAAGAATTCTTACACCAAAGCAAACTCAATCAAAAACGCCGCATGACTAACCCTCATTAGAGGTTAACCTTACGGCCGTTTGTAACTTCATCTGAATTTAACGAATCGCGTAATGGTTTTGTGCTTTACGCTGCTTTTTGATACTGCGCCGATGCAGCCATTGGCTCACCAGCACCAAAGCAACCCCTCCGACCACAAGCGTTGCCAGGTTGTCCCCTGTAAATACTTCACCCAGCCCTTGCCATGCTTGTTCTGGGTTTAGCCAAAGCATCAGTGCATATAATAAAGCCACCAGGGCCAAGGTCTGTAATAGGCGCAGCAGTCTACGGTAGAGGCGTACAGATGAGCTTACACTGAGTTGATATTGCAGTTTACGTACCTGACACGAGGCCTCAACTACCGACATATCGTAAGTATCCATTAAATGTTGTTGCGCTTGTAATGGCTTACTCTGTTGTAAATACTCAAGTAGGAGTGGATCTCTTTTTATCTTATCGTCCATTTTTTTTCTTTGACCTTCCCGATCAAAGTCCCTGTTTTTTATTTTGAGTGGCTTTTGTCTACAAATTAGCCGCTGAACCATAATGCAAAATCCAAAATGAAACAGGGAAGTGCTTAACAAAAAAGCAGTTTCATCTAAAAAAAAGAAATAAAACATCAACTAAGTTATACCCTTAGCTCATATCTTCAGCAACTTGGCTTATCCCTTGATTGTGCTAGCGTGCTGGCAGGTTTACACTAGCGCCGAAATTCGCGAACGAGGAACATTGTTTATGTGGTTGCCTGCCCTGATCAGTCTGTTGGTATTAGCCCTTTCTTCACTTAGCTATGTACTGGGTTATGATTGGTTCAATTTATTACCAGCCAATGACACCCTTGGCACTATTATCAGTTCAGTGAGCTTTACCGGCTCGATTCATGGCGTTTTTATCAGTTTAATCGTATTGGCAATTCATTCTGCGACCACCGCACGTCAATGCTGGCGTCACTTGTTGTGTATTCTCCCCGTATTATCCGTGGCCATTTTATTGGCGTGGGGCCTTAAAAACCTGATTGCAGAGCCCAGACCGAATGTAGCAATGTTGCAACAAGCTGGCTTATTAAGCCAAGATTATTATCAACAAGATCATGATGATAAAATCAGCACCATGGAAGCAGCACTGAGCCAAGCACTCACAGTGCCTGAGTTTGTGAAGCGAGATTGGGTCATGGAAACGGGTTATGCCATGCCTTCTATTCATACCGTAATTGCTTTGACGCTAGGGCTCTACTTCTTCGCAATTTTTCGTCGTGATCAACGTCATCGTACTGCATGGGCGTTGTTGTGTTGGGCTTACATCGTATGTTACAGCCGTCTGCTGCTCAACGTTCATCGCCCCGAAGACCTGATCGTAGGCGCAGTAATAGCCAGCTTAGCAGCAGCAATGGGCTTTAAAATACTGCAAAATAAAGAGCATAAGGACCAACTGCGAATCAAAGCCAGAGCTGAAAAGCTGGCCGAGGCGCATCGTTCTACCGGGGTTACTCGCGACTAATATATCTGCAAGAGCGGCACCATAAACGGCGCAGTTCTTGCTGTAAATCAAACCCCACTTTGGTTATATAGGCACAATAAGCGCTCTTCAAATTTGACTCTTTAGGAAACCGCATGAGCGCAGTTAATTTGCAAACTTCCGTGGCCGGCGTCGCCTTATCTTCATACCTTATGAACGCTTCTGGCCCAAAATGTACCACCGCCGAAGAGCTTAATATTATCGGCCACAGCCAAGCCGCTGCCATTGTCACCAAATCATGTACCTTTGAAGCGCGCCAAGGCAATCCAGAGCCCAGATACCGCGATTTACCCTTGGGCTCAATTCAATCGATGGGCCTACCAAACCTTGGCTACCAAGCCTATCTAGACATGGTGCCAAGCCTAAAAGCTATGGGCAAACCGGTAGTGATCAGTATTTCAGGGTTCAGCATTGCCGAAAACCGTACCATGGTAACGGCTTTCCAACAGTCTGATGCTGACTTACTCGAAGTTAACTTTTCTTGCCCTAACATTCCTGGCAAGCCGCAAATCGCTTACGACTTTGAACAAACCGAAGCCGCGCTGTCACAGCTTTGCCAGCTAGGCGATAAACCCATTGGCATTAAGCTGGCGCCATATTTTGATATGTCACACTTTGAGTCCATGGCTGCCATCATTAAACGCTACCCAGTCAAATTCATAACTTGCGTAAACTCTATCGGCAACACCTTGGTGATCGACCCTGAAACCGAGAGCCCAGTCATCAAACCGAAAGGCGGTTACGGCGGCCTCTGCGGCGACTATATTAAGCCAATTGGTCTGGCGAACGTACGCGCGTTTCGCCAACTACTTGGTGATGATATGGGCATCATAGGCGTAGGCGGTATCAAAACGGGCAGCGATGCGTTTGAGTATTTGTTAGCCGGTGCCGATGCGGTGCAAATCGCGACCTGCTTTGAGAAAGAGGGGCCAAGCTGCTTTCAACGCATCGAGCAAGAGCTATCGGACTTTATGGCGAAAAAAGGCTATCAACAGCTGAGTGATGCCAAAGGTAAACTTAAAGCACTGTAGGTAGAACTAATGAGATAGGTTGATCAGCTGCACAGACTCAAGACTGATCAATCTATTTGCTGTTATCTGACTCACAAAGACATCAAATTAAGCTCAAAAGCGCCAAGGAAACATCATAGAGTTATTGAGGTTATACATAACTATAAAAGATTCTATGATCATTCTCGTGTCGAAATACAAGCTGTTAGCATTTTATTTTTTTAAATATTTAATTTGTAGCTTGTTAGGAATTGCTAGCTTTACCGTACCGTCAGTACTTGCGAACCATCATGATGCCTTTTGGCCATTACAAGAATATTGGCAGCAATATCCCCAGCAGCAGAAATTAAGCCAAGCTTTCGCTGAACGCGTCAGGCTGCAAAGCCAACCTTTCGTTCACAGCCAAGATATTCCAGTTAAAATTTTTGTTATTTATCCTGGTAAGCAAATTTCAGACTATTGGCGCCGCAGTATTGAGTCTTTCACCGCTCGCTTGAAAGAGGCAGGTATCAAATATCACCTTCAAGCTCATCATACCAAGCCGGCTTCCGCGTTAGAGCAGCAACAAAGGCTGCTACAAAAAGCCCACAGGTTTCAGCCTGACTACATCATTTTCACGTTAGATGCGAAGCAACACGGCACGTTAATAGAGCGGATTTTGCAGCTGAACACCACCAAGCTGATTTTGCAGAACATCACCACACCCGTAAAAACTTGGCCACGACAGCCGTTTTTATACGTTGGTTTTGACCACGCGACCGGCACACAATTATTAGCTAACTACTATCAGGCTCGGACCGACTTTAACGATCAATTTGCCACCGTGATGTGGTCGCCTGGTTACATCAGTGATGCTCGTGGTCATTACTTTAATAAAGTGATGCAGCAGCAAAGCGACTTAACCCTCACTGACAGCTATTACACCAAAGCCTCACGTCGCTCAGCATACAAAAGTGCCAAACAAATTTTAATCCGCCATCCTAAAGTGAAGTTCATCTACGCCAGCGCCACTGACGTTGCTTTTGGCGTATTAGACGCCATCAAAGAGCAAAACCGCCAAGGCGAAGTCATGTTGAATGGTTGGGGAGGGGGAGAGTCTGAATTACAGGCATTATTGGCGGGCGAAATAGACGTCACCGTAATGCGCATGAACGACGACAATGGCGTGGCCATGGCGGATGCCATTCAGCTCGATTTAGAGGGCCAAGGGGCGCTAGTACCGCAAATTTATTCGGGGGATTTTGTGGTGGTCGACAAACACATAAGCCGGGTGGAGTTGGAGCAACTTAAAGCCAGAGCTTTTCGCTACTCGCAGTAGAGCACGAGTTCATTTAAGTTTTTTTAGCATGCTGCGAAACGCGCAAGCGAGATAAGCAATTACGTTGGCACCCAAAAATAATAAGATTAGCCAGAGCATGGGCCAAATGTCGTCAACATTGACCTTGAGCAACGCGCTGACCGATTCAACTTGAAGCTGCGACCAAGTCAGCCAGCACAAAGCCAGAAAACCGAACAGCGCGATGGCGAGCAATATTGTGGCGACAGACTCACCAAGCATGATGAGTCCAAGCTTCAATAGTCGAAACGTCAGCTTCTTAGCGTCACCAAGCGTTGTACTACGAACGGTGAAGGCCTAAGCAGGCACAGCGTTTTGACGTAACCAAGTCACGGTCTCAGCTGAAATAGTGAAGGCGTTTTCTCCAAAAGGCAGAATAAGCTCAACCCCTGCAGGCAAGCGCTGAATAAGCTCACCGCCCTGTACTTGGGTCACTTCAGAGCTAAACAAAGCAACGTCGGCTTTATCTTCAGAGACCAACAAGCTTTTTACGTTCTCATTCACCTTGGAAGGCGCTAACGCTAACGTAAACTGTTGGCCTGTAGCTGTATTCACCTTGTTAAGCGGCACATGAAACAAGGTATTAAGAAAAATAGGCCACAGCGTATCTTGGCTGCTTGGCGCGTTTTCTAAGCCTGCCAATAGGGTACGTAATGGAGTTTGAATCGCTTGTGTCATAATCATATCCTTATATTTATGACGAAGAAGATGCCCTAGTTTGCCCGATAATCTTATCTGATAACAGTCACAGGCGCTTATTCGCTTCACAGAAGCCATAAAATAAGCATTTCATTTTAGTCACCAATACGCCAAGATAAAATAAACTGCGCTGCGAATAGCTTTATGAATATCACCTTAAAACAATTGCGTATCTTTGCCACCCTCGCCCGCACGGCTCATATAGGTCAAGCCGCAGACAGCTTGTTTTTAACCAAACCCGCAGTCAGCATGGCATTAAAAGAGTTGGAAAAGCAGCTCCAAGTAGATTTGTTCGAACGGCTTCCCAATAGCCTTAAACTCAATGCTAATGGTGAGCGTTTATTGCCCTTGGCCGATGAGTTACTCAGTCGCAGTAATGAAATTGAAACCTTATTTGAAGCTGAACACCTCAGCGGTGAGCTAGCCATAGGTTGTAGCAAAACCATTGGCAACCATTTAATGCCTAAGATCCTCGCGACTTTTCGCCAAACCACAGGGCATACCCGCCAGCAACTCAATATCCTCAATAGCCGTGACGTCTGTAAACTGGTGGCCAGTTATGAGCTCGACTTAGGCTTAATCGAAGCCAGCGTATGCTTACCGGGGCAAAGCCTTGAGCTTTTAAGGCAAGATAAAATGGTGATCATTGCTGCGCCTGATCATCCCCTAAGCCAACAAAATCAACTGGCCATTGCCGCATTAGATCAGCAAAACTGGGTACTGCGAGAAGATGGCTCTGGTAGCCGAGCGCTATTTCAACAAGCCGTTAGCCCGCATTTAACTTTATGGCAAATTACCTTAGAGCTGAATGAACCGGAAGCCATCATTAACAGTGTGGCAGCAGGACTCGGCTTGTCCTGCTTATCCGAATTAGCGGCTAATGACGCTATTTCAAGTGGGAAAGTGGCGGTACTCGATATGGCCGCGCCATTATATCGGCCCTTTTATCTAGTCTATCAGGATAAAAAACACCAAAGCCCGTTGTTTCAAGCTTTTGTCGACCACTGTAAACAAGTGGCCAATGATGATTGTCGTTCAACTAGGGTTGATTCAACTCACTCATGATACGAGCAGCAAAACCCCGTTGGTGTTTAATTTGATCCCATAAGTAATGACCAGCTACGTACAATACCACTGCCGTCGCAATCATCAGCTCCACTTGCCCTATTTGATACAACACTTGGCTAACACCTTGGCCTTGAGGCAAGGTTTGCAAATAATCAGACAACTTCAACAACGCCGTAGCACCAATGACCGTGGGGAAAGTAAACGCCGCGTAACCAGGGCTAAATGGCAGTCGGAGTAAACTAAAAAAGGCCAAATAAAGTAATGCTGTCATCGCTAACGCCAATGGTAATAAGAGGTATAACACGGCAGGGTTAGGTTGTTCTATGATGCTCAAGTAACCCGCTAGCGCCAAGCTTGCAGGCGCAGCCATGATGGCAAAAGTAGGTTTAGCCGCAGTGGGCAAACTGCCGCAGCACAGCAATCGATACACCATCAAGGGCAATAACACCGCATAACACGCCAAACCAAAATACAACAACCCTGTCGCCAACGGCTGAAACTGAGGTTGTGGACAAGTTAAAGCGGCGACAATAATGCCCACCGGAGGCACAAACCAGCTTGGCACCATGTCTGCCATCTTAAATTGGCGGCTACGATGGTAACTAAACAGCACTAAAAAGGTTAAGTGTAACACCACGGCAAATAACCATAACGCATTGGCTAAGCCTGCTTGGCGACTCGCGAGGGTGCTCGCGACAACCATGGTAGCCATGGCAAACGTAGGAACTACACTGCCCACCACAGGGTGAGCCAAATCTTCAAGCAGGTGTTTAGGGTGTGATAGAAATTTGGCGACCAACATCAAGAGTAATGCGCTGGCGACCAAGCTGCAGCCCATTTGAAAACCTTGAACGGGCATCACGTGATCCCAACCCCAACCTAAACTCGCGATTGCTAACGCTAAGCCGGCCATTGGCGTGTGAATCATTTGTGTGCGCAGTTTGATGTGTTTCATGTATAAGCCTCCTAAACAATGACGCCATTCTAACGGGCCGATACAAAAAATAATATTTGAACGTTTTTACCACCTCGTTCAATTTTTATTAACACTTATTCAAAACTACATACTGTATTGCCGCTCCACTTTAGCAATGCGTAAAGTAAAGCTTTGATACCAGCGCTCTCGGCCCATTTTTTGTGCCACCAAGTGTTCACTGTTTGCTTTCCAAGCTTTGATTGCCGTTAAGTCGCGCCAGTAAGACACTGTGATCCCCACTTCCCCTCGCGCCGACTCCACGCCGAGAAAGCCGTCTTGTTGATGGGCAAGCTGCACCATGCGATCTGCCATCTCACCATAACCTTGGTCGTCGGGTGACAATAAAGAAGTGAATATTACGCTGTAATAAGGAGGTGCAGGGGTGGTTACGATCAAACTCATGCTTCATTCCTTGGTTGTTGAACGCCACGGAGCCGCAGCGTTAGGCCATCAAATAAGCGCTTAGCTCAACTCATTGGCTTTACGGTATGGGCCTTCATAATCAAAAATCTTGTCACTAATACGCCAAAAATGCTTGTGCTTTTTGGCAACCACAAAATCCGGTTTTACAAAGTGCTCAGCAAACTGCAACGCAACGGCCAGTTGTTCAATTCTTGCCGGTTTATTTGCACAGCAGAGGCGCTTACCAAAGTCTCTATTAAATACTTGCACCTGCCCCGAGTGCTTAAAGTCAAACCGCTCGGTTAACTCGGTGCCGTCTTCATCCACATAACGAATCAGTAGTTTGCCCTGTTGCTCACTTAAAACCATGCCCGCGCATCGGATCACCATTGCGTCTTTTAACTTTAACGCAGCTTTCAACTTATCATCAGGATCCGCTAAGACTTGGCCACACTCATGACACTGACGAGCAGCGATGTCATTTTCTGCATTACATTGCGGACAACTTTTAAATCGAAAACGATAGTCACAAGCCATCGGCGTTTCACCTTCCATTTCAAAAAGGCCTTGGCAACGACGTCCAAAATGTTCCGTCACTTTGCCAGAGTTATCGGTACGCCCCCAAAAGATGTTACCAAAGCCACAAGCAGGGCACAGCACCTGCACAGGCTCAGTATCACTGGCAGGCTTAGGTTCGCCTACCTCAGGATAAAATAAATCAAATTGGTTGCCAGCGTAATCAATCACCAAGCAATCCGTTTTATCTGGCGCTAAACGCAGGCCTCGACCAATAATTTGCTGATATAAACTGACCGAAGCGGTTGGTCGTAGAATGGCAATGAAGTCGACATGAGGCGCGTCAAATCCTGTGGTTAATACGGCTACGTTAACCAAAAACTTAATTTCTTGCTGCTTAAACTGCTGGATGATGGCATCACGTTCTCCTAGGGGCGTGTCCCCCGTGATCAACGCGCAACTTTGACCGGCTAGGTAACCCAGTAACTCACGGGCATGGGCAACCGTTGCGGCAAAAATCATCACGCCTTTACGGGGTTGAGCTTGCTGCAGAATATGCTCAATGATACTCAAGCTCGCCCGCTGCTGCTGGCGCAGTAAAGTATTGACCTCATCACGTTTGTACTCGCCGTTACGCGTAGCGCACAGGCTTGAAAAATCATACATGGCAATACTGGCGTCGATGCATTGCGGTGGCGTGAGGTAACCGTGCTTAATCATGTAGCGTAAGGGAAGCTCATAAATGCAGTGTTTGAACACACGTGCTTCATAACTTCGAACAATACCATGATGATGATATTGATAAATCCACCCCACTCCCATGCGATAAGGCGTAGCGGTCAAGCCCAGCACTTTTAATCGTGGATTAAACTGCTGTAACTGAGCGATAACCTGCTGATATTGACTGTCACTGTCGTCAGACACGCGATGACATTCGTCTATTATCAGCAAGGAATAGTGCTGGCTAAAGGCAGCCAGGTTTCGAGAGACAGACTGCACGCTGGCAAAAGTCACTTGATGCTGGGTATTTTTTTGCTTTAAGCCGGCAGAAAAAATGCCTGCGGTTAAACCATAACTTTGGTATTTATCATGGTTTTGCTCCACCAACTCTTTAACGTGGGCCAGTACCAGCACCCTTTTTTTCGCTAGACTTGCGAGCTCAGCGATCACTAGGCTCTTTCCTGCTCCGGTGGGCAATACAATCACTGCGGGAGCATCACTGCCACGAAAGTGGGTTAAGGTGGCATCGACCGCAGCTTGCTGATAGTTACGTAATTGGTAAACCGACATGGCACCGCCTGACATTCTGGAGAGGGCATATTCTACCCTATCCCTTTCAAGCTGTGCCACGTTGACATTCGGGACTACTGAAATCGATATTAGGGACGGTTCGTCCCCAAAATACATTTATGCAGCAACTTGCTGTGCTAACTGCTGCTGATTCACCGCATTCAAAATTGCGTTCAAACTTGCCGTCATGGTGTCTTGGTGCTGTGCAATACCAAGAATTCGCTGCTCATTCACTTTCGCCAATACATACGTCACTGCCTCTGAGTCAGTGCCTTTGCTTAAGGCATGTTCCGCAAAGTCGAGCACTTCTATGCTTAGCCCACTGTGCTGCTGCAGAGCATTCACAAAGGCTGCCAAAGCACCAGCACCTATGCCTTCCACCGTAACGGTTTGCTGTTGTAGCAACAAACTGGCTTTCACATGATCGGTTTGCTTACGAGTGACTTGGTACTCCGCTAATTGATAAGGCCCCTCAAGTTGTATGTAGGTGGTTTTAAACAATTGACTAATCTGCTCTGGGCTAACCTCTGCGCCAGTTTGCTCCGCAGTCTGCTGCACCGTTTGACTAAACTCGATCTGGGCCCACCGCGGCAATTGCACGCCAAGTTCTCGCTCCAGGATCCAAGCGATCCCCCCTTTGCCTGACTGGCTATTAATGCGAATCACTTCTTGGTAATCACGGCCTAAATCACGAGGGTCGATAGGCAAATAAGCCACGTTCCAAATATCGTCATCTTGGCGTCTTGCTAAACATTTCTTGATGGCGTCTTGATGGCTGCCAGAAAACGCCGTGAACACCAATTCACCGGCGTACGGATGCCGAGGGTGCACAGGTAGCTGAGTACAAGCTTTTACCACCTGTACGACTTCGTCGATGTTAGAAAAGTCCAATTCAGGGTCAATACCTTGGCTGTATAAGTTCATCGCCATGGTGACGATATCCATATTGCCGGTGCGCTCGCCATTACCCAACAAGGTGCCTTCTACTCGGTCTGCTCCGGCCATCACCCCCAACTCGGCAGCAGCCACCCCACAACCGCGATCGTTATGAGTGTGCAAGCTAATGATGATGCTCTCGCGCTGCTGAATATGGTTACCAAACCATTCTATTTGGTCGGCGTAAACGTTCGGCGTCGCCATTTCTACTGTTGCCGGTAAATTCACAATCATCTTATGCTCCGGCGTAGGTTGCCAGGTTGCGACAACTGCATCGCAAACCTCCACTGCGAACTCAAGTTCAGTGCCGGTGAAGCTTTCCGGAGAATACTGCAACGTCCACTCGGTCTGCGGGTATTTTTTCGTTAATGCTTTAACGCACTCGGTGCCTTTTACTGCAATGTCGATAATACCGGCTTGATCCAATTGAAAGACTTGTTCACGCTGCACCGTTGAGGTCGAATTATACAAGTGCACAACGGCTTTTTTGGCTCCCACCAATGCTTCGAACGTACGTTCAATCAAAGCCGGTCGCGCCTGAGTTAACACTTGAATGGTGACGTCCTCTGGGATCTGGTCTTGCTCAATCAACCATCGAACAAAATCAAAGTCAGGCTGTGACGCAGCTGGAAAGCCCACCTCAATTTCTTTAAAACCGACTTTAACAAGCTGCCCCCACAACTGCTTTTTCTGCTCAACCGTCATCGGGTCGATCAGGGCTTGATTACCATCTCGTAAATCAACGCTACACCATGCAGGGGCAGCAGTAATTACTTGGTCTGGCCATTGCCTGTTGGGCATGGCTATTGGCTGAAAAGCGCGGTATTTGTGATGGTTAAATGACGACATGGCATCCTCTAAGCTAATCTATCTGGGCATAACGCCAGTATAACCAGCCCAAAGCGCAATAACTTTGCGAAGGTAGCTTTATTTGACAATCTTTTAACATTAAAAAACAATATAAGTAAAAATCTAGCAATAATAGCCCTTAAAAACTCCGGGTATTGCAATTCCCCATCCTAATATCGCGTAATTTTGGCCGCGCAAGTTCAGGCAGCAATGAAATGGTCAACAGCAATCTGTCTCGACAGCAACTTGCTCCCTTTTAGATAACAAGCGCACTGAGTACTGCAGCCGACTGGCAAGGCTATACTTAAAATATGTCGAGCGAAACGGCGGTTTTAGCCATAAACAATGCGCTAAAAGCGCCCTCATAAGTGCCATGCTAGTAATCTTTAAGAGTGTTAGCTGAATAAAAAACAATCGTAAGTTATTGAAATATATATACTGTCATGTAAATGTCAGGAGGATGTCGTCACTGACGCCCAGAGCTAACGAGTATGCTAGGTCTAAACAACAGCTAAGGAAGTGATAATGATTGTTAGGAAACTCAGGTTACAACGCGGTTGGTCACAGCAGCAATTATCGCAAATGAGTGGATTAAGTGTTCGAACCATTCAGCGAATTGAGCAAGGTCAAACAGCTGGCTTAGAGTCATTAAAATCATTGGCGGCTGTGTTTGAAATTCACGTCTCAGACCTACAAACGGAGCCCGATATGAAAACTGACGTTAATATTACCGAAGAAGAAGCCACCGCCATTGAACAAGTGCGAGCCATTAAAGGCTTTTATTCCAACTTAATCACCTACCTGGCAGTGATTGGCTTTTTGTTTGCACTCAATTATTTCCTCGATCCCAGTTATATTTGGGCATGGTGGCCAGCATTAGGTTGGGGCATCGGCATTGTTTTTCATGGCATCAGTGCATTTGAAGTATTCAATCTATTTGGCCCTGAATGGGAGAAAAAGCAAATCGAAAAGCGCTTAGGAAGGAAGCTATAACCCCCTTTTCTATTTATGTTTTTCATATTCAGCCCCCTTATATGGGTATTCCTAGATAGCCGATTTTGAGGTTTGTTTTATAGTTAAAACATCCACATGATTAGGGGCTGATATGGCACACATTATCTTTACTGCAGATTATGACAAAAAGTCACACATCAAACACAATGTGAAAAAAGAAATTATACTTGATCATACTGACGCTAAATCTCACAGTTTTAATGCCAGCGCAAGCCATGCAAACCAGGTAATATTTACGCCAATATGGGAAGAAACTAAAAACCAACCCATTTAACAAAAATTAAATAATTGTGAGATCTCGCTGGTAATTAACCGAAAAATAAATAAACAATATCTAAAATCGACAAAAACGAGATCGTTGCAATTGGGACGCTTACAGATCGTTTGGTTTGTCAGTATAATGATGCTGGCACTGCCAAGTTGGGCGAATAAACAAACCACTATTTATGTCGGCGGCTATCATTTTTCCCCTTACGTAAATGTGAAAAGCTATGGCGACTACTCCGGCTTAAGCATCGACTTGATTGCCGCGCTTAATCGTGTGCAAAACAAATACCATTTCGTTTTTGTTTCTACTTCTGCCTCCCATCGTCATGCGGCGTATGCCCGAGGTCGCTTTCAAATGATGCTATTTGAAGACTTGTCGTGGGGCTGGCAAAACTTCGACGTCAAGGCCGTGCCACTTAATTTTGACGACGGCGAAGTCTACATTACTCAAAACGTGCCCGATCGTGGTCAAAGTTACTTTGATAATATTGATGGTAAAACCTTAACCTTGGTGGCCGGTTACCATTATCAGTTAGTCAATTTTGAAACAGATAAAGCATCCTTAGATCAACAATATCAAACGGTATTTGTGAATAATAACCAAGCCAGCATTGCCGCGATCACCCGTCAGCGCGCCGACATTGCGCCAATCACATGGTCATACCTGCAGTATCACCTCAAGTTATGGCCAGAGAAACGCAAGCAGCTGTTAATCTCTCAGAAATGGGATCAGAAATATCGCCACATGGCGATATTACACCCCAATGCTAAAATTACTGCCGAAGAATTAAACGATTACCTAAATACCTTGCGCGAGTCCGGTAGGTTTGCAGAGCTTGCTCACCACTATGGCATCACCTTATTAGATCATAACTATGGCCTAATCTCGGAATAAAGTTGCCAAGCTGCGACCGTTGCCTTACATTCGCTCGCACAAGGAGGCCTCATGCGCTTAGACAAATTTATCTGTGAAACCAAAAACCTTACCCGAGCAGAAGCCAAACGCTGCATCAAGGTGGGCATGGTCAAAATTAACCAACAATTAGTGACACAAGCTGCCACTAAGGTGGCCAGCAGCGACGAGGTGATGTTTAACGATCAAGTCGTTAGCTTGATTGGGCCTCAGTATATTGTGTTACACAAGCCGGCCGGTTATGTCTGCTCTACGCAAGATGAAGAATACCCCTGCGTAATGCGATTGATTCACTCACCCCATGCCCATAAGCTACATATCGCCGGGCGCTTAGACGTTGATACCACAGGTCTGGTATTACTGACCGACGATGGCCAATGGTCACATAAGGTTACGTCTCCTAAACACGCGTGTGAAAAAGTCTATCAAGTCACACTCGCCGAGCCCATTGCAGCAGAAGCGGTAGAGCAATTTGCTGAGGGCATTATGCTACGTAACGAGCATAAAGCGACGCTACCGGCACAATTGGTTATCCATGAGCCATTATCCGTAACCGTGACCTTAAGTGAAGGTAAATATCATCAGGTAAAACGTATGTTTGCAGCGATAGGTAATAAGGTGGTGGGATTGCATCGAGCAAATGTTGGCAGCATTAGTCTGCAAGGTTTGGCAGAGCAAGAATGGCGCTATTTAACGGCTGACGAAGTGGCCAGCTTTACATAAAAGTACAGGCATTCAAAACGATAAAGGTGGTCATAGTGCCACCTTTATTGGTTACCCTACGAATCTGCATCAAGATAACCCGTGCTCAAGTTCGGGCCATAATTAAACTTCACCCGCGTATCGTCGTATAACATGGTTTCCACTTTGGCGAGAAACTCGGTCGCCGCTTGATGTGGGCGATATTTACAGATCAGCTCTATCGCCATACGCATTCCTTGAGCTTCCGGTTCGGCTTGGTAAACCTCTCCGGTTTTAATAAAGTCTAGGTACTTATTTATCTTGCATTGCAATGCGAACAGGTGCACATCTTCATCATCCCAAGGCAAGGTATCTAATATGGTTAGCACCAAGGTTTCGTTCGCTTGGTCGATGCTAATCAAGTCTATCTGGTCTATTTGCTCTATGCTCATGGGTTAGGCCTCAGCGGTTGCTAAACTTTGTTTAATTAATGCCGGAATGTTACTTAAATTACTGCCTTGCTCAAAGTGTTGCGCCACCTGGCCAGCCATTTTGATTAAACTGGCTTGTTCAAAACCTTGCTCGGATACTTGTTGATAAAGCAGCGTTAAATAAGCCTCTGTACCAAGATGCTGTAACTGCGCTAAATGCACAAGCTGGCGACAATGTTCCGACCAGTTTTGTTGTTCTGAGCGCAGAATGTAATAACATCCTGGATATGCGATAGCGCTAAGTTCTTTTGGCAGCCACCGCTTCGCTAATACGCCTTTGATCCCTGATAAACTAGGCATAGGTAAATTATCGACAACCATAAACCGACTTTGCTGCAAAAAATCAGCGGGGAAATAGCCATTAAGTTGCGGCGCCAATACTTCACAAGTTTGCTGGTGGGCTTGCGTTTGTTGCTGTAACTGAGCAATCCATTCAGTGATATCTTTAATCACGTAAATACCTTCCTTGTACGCACTTAAAACCTACTCGTCTTCCCAATCATCTTCTGCGATCACACCAGACGCTAACGCCGTTTCTTCCACTAAAGCAGCAAAACCCGCAGAAAAATCAGGCATCAGCTCGTAGATTTCTTTGCTAAATACGTGCAAGTCGCCTTCACCTTGAATTTCAACAATCGTTTCCGCCGAAGATTTGTTGGCAAAGAAGCTCAACGTCATATACGCCATCGAAAACGCTTCAAACAGCTCGTCATCTTCAGGCAGCGCATCCAGCATATCTTGAGCATAAAAAGCCGCGCCAAGGGCAAAACCTAAACACCATTCGTGCAACGGATGACCAGCCAAGAAGTTGGCTGAAAACTCTTCCGAATACTCTAACTGTTCAGGCAAAGAAAAACCGTCTTCGTATACCTGTTGGCCTATTTGGTTGTGTAAAGTGATCAACGCAAATAGTTTGTCTTCTGCGACATCGTCAGGTAGCTCACCACCCAGAATACTGGCTAGCCAAGTTTCAGTTTCTACCGGTTGCGGCGCAGCCACTAGTGCAAAAAAGAAGCCTTTCACAGCCATTAACGAAAACGTATTGGTAGGGGTTTCAGCACTGTTTAACCATGCTGACAGCAGCACTTCATCTTGCTGACTAAGGGTTGAGGCAAGTTCCACTAGCAGGTTCCAATTCGGCAAAAGGGGCATTTTCTCGCGAACCCGCCTCGGTTGCAACTTTTGTCTTGGCTCCGCCCTTTTGCACTTAGCTCTTGGGGACTATCAATAAAGATTCAATCAACGGGCAACAACGACCAAACGCATTGAAGGTGTTACTCCAAGCAGGCGCTAAGTATCAAACTCAGCGCCATAGGAGTCAGTTAATCGTAAACGGTAGGGATTGGCTGGCGCTTATGTTGAGTGCGTTGATAAATGCCGATAAGCTTGGTTTCTATCTCGGCGGGAACCGGCTTACCTTCTAAGAAATCATCAATTTGCTCATAGCTCATGCCCAAAGCCACTTCATCTTCTAACTGGGGCTTTAAGCTTTCTAAATCTGCCGTCGGCGCTTTGTCTACTAACACAGCAGGAGCGCCAAGGGCATTCGCCAGCGCCCGCACTTGGCGTTTATTCAAGCCAAATAAAGGCGCTAAATCGCAAGCCCCATCACCAAACTTGGTGTAAAACCCAGTGATATTTTCGGCGCTATGATCCGTGCCAACGACCAAACCTTGGCTCAACCCCGCTATTTCATATTGTGCCACCATGCGCTGGCGTGCTTTGACATTGCCTTTGACAAAATCGACCGCGCCTGCCTCTGGTAAGTCCAAACCTGCCGCAGTCATCGCTGCGACCGATGCTTGATGCATGCCTTCAACCGCGGCTTCAATATTAACCGTCACCCGGCGACTGGGTTGAATAAACTCTACGGCCAATTGCGCTTCATCTTCGTCTTGCTGAACGCCATAAGGTAAACGCATCGCAATAAACTGATACACTACATCACTTTGTTGCTGATTTAATCCCTCAACAGCTAACTGGCATAAACGGCCCGCAGTACTAGAGTCAACCCCGCCACTGATCCCTAACACCAATGAGCGGCAGCCCGACTGAGTTAAGCGAGATTGAATAAACGCCACTCGGCGTTGAATTTCATAGTTAACGTCAATCTCAGGTAACACCTTCATCTCAGCGATAATTTCAGCCTTCATGGCACACTCCTTTTGGCAACACAGAACGAATCAATACGCGGCCATCATAGCAAATCAGTCATCGCTTGAAAGCCGAACTTAGTGAACGGAGGTGAAAATTACGCCCTTTGCCTCGTAAGCAGCACAATCACGCCCCCCTTCAAAGCTCAACAGTGACAAGCTCATATAAAATGCTGCAAAAATAAGTTATCACCAAGTACTAATAGGCACTATACTGCAAGTAACCTTTGAATAAGTATTTAGCACTAGGAATCGCGTCATGATTGGCTCTATAGAAGTATGTTGTTTTCGTTTGCAGCAGGGGCAACTGCAATTACTTATTAGCCAGCGCAAGACCGAACCTTTTATCAATCAATACGCGCTGATTGGCGGTGGTATTGCCCCACAGCAAGATCAACACTTAGACGATACGGTTAATCGTTGCTTGCAACAAAAAACGCAACTGCAACCCCACTACCTTGAGCAAGTATCCAGCCAAGCCGATCCCCATCGCGACCCCAGAGGTTGGTCGGTTTGTTTCTTATATTTAGCGGTGTTTCGACCCCAACAAAAAGTTCATGCCAACTGCAAATGGGTTAACGTTTACGATTTGCTCAACAGCCCAGTAAAACTGGCTTTTGACCATAAGGCATTAGTTGAGACTGCGCTCAATCGCTTACTCAATAAAAGCCAGTATTCAAGCTTACCGGTTTATTTTTTGGGCGCTAGCTTTACCTTGCCAGAGCTACAGCAGTGCTTTGAATCCATTTTACAGACTCAACTGCCCAAGGCAGCTTTTCGGCGTCGTTTAAACCGGCCGGAAATCATGTTAGAAACGGGCGAAAAAGACCACAGTCAAAATCGCCCGGCCAAACTGTATGCCATGGCAGCGCCCAAGCAACTGTACTTTTTTGACCAACTGATGAAAGGCAGTCCCACCAAAGCGCTTACTTAACGGAATAAGAATCGCGCTAACGTTAGACAAAAGAGGAGAACCCAGGCCCGTAAAGGGAAGTCAGCAATTATACTTAGGTCATAAAAATTAGTATTTATCTCACATTTTACTCAACAAACTGACTGGCCACGGATATCATTGCCTGATAATTACACAAGGCATATTCCATTGAAGCAAATAGCAGACATTCTCGCCGCAGCACAACAGCCACTCATGCAAACTCACTCTTTGGCAGAGTTGCTCACTGGCTTTAAGTATTGGCTATTACAAGCGGTGCAAGGGCAGGAAATGTCCTGGCTGCCTGCTCGCTATGAAGACTTCATCGAATTACCTGATAACCCTATCGCGCTGAATCAAGTCCAACATGGACAACTCATGGCTCAACGCCAACAATATTGTCATCTAGTACCTGTCTCAGACCACCCGGATTGGTCGTTACTGCTCACCCCGCTAGATGTCAGCCCTTTTGCTGGAGTGTTGGTAAAACACGCGCATGTGTTACCGACAATGAGCAATGAACAAAGCCGTCAGTTTAGCGATCTTATTCGATTGTACAGTTATCGATTCGACAGCTTAAAAGCGCAACAAAAATTACACCTAATGAGGATGTCGCAAGAAGCACAGCAGTTGAAATTACAACAAGACGTATCCGAAAGAGAGCAGTTTATAGAACGGATGCAACTGCTCCAAACTATTAGCTTAGAGCTTGGTAGTTGCCAATCGCTCGACCAATTGTACCTTTCGGCAGTAGAAAGCCTGCGAGATAGGCTTGGGTTTGACCGCACTGCATTGTTTCTCATTGATCGAGTTCACCTTAAGCTACACCCAACCTATGGTACCGACGTGAATGGCCAAACCAGCCAAGAACAGCAGCAGCTTTACCATGTTGATAATATGCAGCAGCACTTTATTGAGCGCACATTTCACTCTCAAGACACATTCGCCATGATTGAAACAACCGATCTTTACAGCGATGGTCAAAAGGTAGGTAAAGGTTGGAATGCCGTGCTGATATTAAGGGATGGTACTGAACCAAACGCTTGGGTGGCCATCGATAATTTAATAACCCAACAAACCTTAAGCACCTATGACCATGAACTGCTGAATGCCTTTGGTAGCATGTTGAGTCAAGTACTGGCGCGTAAACAAGAAGAGCATAACCTGAAAACACTGCGCCAAAGCATGTTGGAAATGTCACCGCTTGATTCAGTGTTGGCCATTTGTAAAAAAGCAGTGCAGCTAGCCAAGCAAGAGTTGGTGCTCGACCGTGTCGCCATCTTTTTGATGAACCCTGAAAGTAAAGCTCTAATAGGAACTTATGGCACAGACATCAAGGGAAATATCGTTGATGAAACCTGGTATCACACACCAACAGAATATAAGGGACTAATAAAAGCTGCGATGGAACGACCAGACCAACTCGTGGTGGAAGAAAAGATCGAGCTGTTTCATAACGACAAGAAAGTGGGTTATGGCTGGAATGTAGCAACTCAGCTACGCAGTAATGGCCGCACCATAGGAATTATTTTTGCTGACAACCTCATCAATGGCCACGCACTGAACTCGCACACACAGCATTTATTTAGCCTTTTCAGCGCCAACGTAGCGGAAATAATCGCTAAAAAACAAGCGCAAATGGCACTTCATAAGCTTAACGTAGAGCTTGAAGCCGCAGTCACGAGTCGCACGTTAGAGCTAGAGCAAGCCAATGCAGAGCTCGCTGCAAGTAACTTAAAATTAGAACAATTAACCCACACAGATTCATTAACAGAAGTACCCAACCGACGTTTTTTAGATTTACACCTGCCACATAACATTGAACAAGCATTCAATCGAAATATCAGTGTCGCTATGGTGATGATCGATATCGATGATTTTAAAGCTTACAACGATCATTATGGTCACTTACAAGGCGACGAGTGTTTAAAACAAGTAGCGCAACAATTAGCGCAACACTTCCGGCGGCGAAGCGATTTATTAGCGCGCTTTGGTGGCGAAGAGTTTGCTTTATTATTGATAGGGTTAGATAAACAAACAGCGATAGAAACAGTGACTCAAATCATCACAGATATAGGTAAACAAGCCATTCCTCATTTGGGCTGTCACAAAGGTTATTTATCTATTTCTGCGGGACTCAGTTGGCACGATGGCAGCGTTGCAAAAACTTCCGATGAATTAATCGATTTGGCAGACACTGCATTATATGAAGCAAAACAAAAAGGCAAAAACCAGTTGTCAGTTTTTGCCTAAATCGCGAGATTTATTTATTTCATAAATTCTAAAGAATTGAAATATGCCTCACTGGTGTTTTCATCTTGCATACTGCCGCTACTCGTGGTCATTAACATCACCATGTGGCCTTTATACACATAGATTTGCTGCTGCAAGATAGTCTCTTTATCTTCGCCGTGATTCATTCGCAAACTAATGCTATAACCTTGACGTCCCTGGTGCTCAATAAAGCCACGCCCCAATACATCTAAAGACACGCCCTGCGGCAGCCCGCCCTGGGCCATAAATTGTTTGTCGACTATGGATGAAATATCTTCATCCTCAAGCTCAGTAATACTGTCTTGAGTAAAACTGTCCGCGACTGAGTCAAACACCATGGTCGCCATGACAAAATCATCATCATTCTTAACCGCTTGCTCAAAGCTTAACTCTTGGTTTACATGTTTATTTATTTTGGTATCGGCAGGCATTGCCACTTTAATCGGTATGGTTTGAAAATATATCGGTTCTAATGGTTTGGCAGCTATCCATTGTTTATTAACAAAATAAGCGGCGACGATTAATGTTGCGATTTGAAATATTAACTTCAAATTAAACTTCCTTAGTAATTAAGCAAAAACACGAATTGCTGCTAAGTTTATTTTTATAAACGAATATCAGCTTGGTAGATAACAAAAGGATTTGTGTTTTTATCATAAAGTTTGACCCGTTTTCAAACTTGCTACGTTTACAACAGAAAGCAAAGTTGTAAACGTTATGTTGTTAGCATCGTTGTAACTTTATCTGTCCCCCTCTTTGGGGTTTAGTAAGGAAACGATTATGAATATGAATAAAAGGCAAGCCCTCGAGTTAATCAACAACATCGTTGGTTACAAGCAGGTGATGGTAAAAATAGACGGCCAGCTCACGTCCTTTGCCCTTGACGACGATTTATCTGCATACAAATTCGAGCAATTACTGAACTCACAGCAAAATGCGCAAGTGCTTTTGTCTTACCGTTCCGCTGGCCAAGTGACCGTATCAGGCTTACACATTCATAATGATGACATTGATGAATTGGCGCCGATGGAACTTGCAAACACCTTAACGCAAGCAGGTCTCTATCACAAAGACATGAGTTACCACAGACTAACAGCTCTTCATTAATATATGGCCTGAGTTGGTTCCGCACGGAAGCGGTCAGCCGAATCCGCCCGACTCGGTTAGCTGAGCCACAACTGTAACTCTTCATGGCCATGGGCTGACAACTGATAGACCCCTTGAGACACGCGTTCGAACCACTTGTAAACATTCGTTGATAACAAATATCTTGCCTTAGGATCATCTACCTCTAACGCAACTACCGACGCTTTAGTCGCGCCAGCTTGAGCTAAATAACGTGCTACGTTGATGCAGCGCTGGCGGTAAACCGTCATCTTTTTGCCACGACTGGCTGCCCCTCCCACCTCTGGGTCACCATCACGCTGATGAAATTCATTCAGTATCAAGCGCGACTTTTTGAGATTTTTACGCGGCTGATAATCGCCGGGAGAAGCCACCGTCTCAACAAAGGTTTGCTGACCAACAAATGCGACAACAATCAAACCTATGCCCAAGCGTCGCACCAGCTTAACAATACTCTTTTGCTGCTTTTTGATCGGCGCACAATCCGCAGGCACCGCAATATATACGTTGTCAGCCACCGCCATTCGCTCAACTGCTTGCAAGATCAGCGTCAAGTTCACCGTCGTTTTAAGCTCAACCACCAGGCTCAATGCATCACCTTGATCGCCCTGCTCTTTGAGGGCAAAGATGTCGCATTGTTTGACCTCTCCTTTCACCGTAAAACCTTGCTGTTCAAGCATGTGTTTCACAGGCAAGTACAAATCCGTTTCTGGACGTTTTACAGCCATAAATTGATATATTCCTTGTTAATACAAACCGACAGAGTAATCTAGCCGTATTGATAAAGTGAATAAAGCGACTCAAGTAAAGGACCACTCTTCAATGGATTCAGTCACTCAAATTGCCTTAGGCGTATCTGTAGCCAGCGCAATAGGCTTTAAAGCTTACGGCAAAAAAGCCATTCTCATTGGCGCAGCGCTGGGCACACTGCCTGACCTCGATGTGCTCATTAACTACGGCGACGCCGTCGCGAACTACACCTATCATCGCGGTTTTAGTCACTCTTTATTTGTATTGAGTGCGCTTGCCATTGGCCTTTTTATCTTGGCTCGCAGCTTTGTGCAAACCGCTAAAGACAACCCTTGGCGGACGTTCTTGATGATTTGGCTAAGCCTCATCACCCACCCCTTACTCGATAGCTTCACCACCTACGGCACCCAACTATTTTGGCCCATGCCGTTAATGCCCACCTCGTGGTCCAGCATGTTTATCATAGACCCGCTCTATACACTGCCATTATTGATCAGTTTGTTGGGCTTATGGTTATCCAAAAATAGCCGGCGCTGGCAACGTATCAACCTGGCCGCGCTAACATTCAGCTGCCTGTATTTACTCGCCAGCCAAGGGGCAAAGTGGCAAATAAATCAACAATTACAAGCCGCTCAGTTAACGCCATCACCTGTGTTTATTTCGCCCATGCCGTTTAATATTATCAGCTGGCGTATTTTGCGTTATGACGGTCAGCAATACAGCGAAGCCCTCACTTATGTGGGCAATAAACAGCCGCTGAAATGGCAAACCCACGACACAGGCAGAGCGCTGCTGCAGCAATTTCAATCGCCAGAGCTTGCTCGCCTCGAATGGTTCAGCAATGGCTTTTTATCGTTCCAGCAACAACAAGGGGCATTGCATGTTACCGACTTGCGCTTAGGCATGGCCGGGTACTTCCCCTTTACTTTTCACATTGCGCAGCAACAAGAGGGTCAATGGCAAGCGGTGGATTCGGTGCAACTGCCACAACCTAAAGTGGAAGCCGCACGGATGAAACAACTTTATCGTCAAGTATTCAGCCAACATCCGGATAACTTGGCACAGGCAGAACGATAATCAAGCGCAGTCATAACCCTAGGTTATTGACTGCGTTATTCTTTAACGGTCAAGGTCAGTGGCACCTGAGTGGTGTATTTTATTTGCTCCATCGCAAAGTTAGACGTAACGTCACTCAACCCAGACACCTCATTAACTAAGGCTTTATAAAATCGATCAAAGCTGGCCATATCTTGCACCAACACTTTCAGCATGTAATCGTACTCACCCGCCATGCGGTAACACTCCATTACCGCAGCAAAATCGTTAACCTTACATACAAGATTGTCGTACCACTGCTGGCTATGATGCTGGGTTTTCAATTGCACAAATGCAATTAAATCTAAGCCCAACCGTTGTGGATCCAGTAACGCCACTTTCTGACGAACATAACCGGCTTGTTCTAGCCGTTTAATCCGCTTCCAACAAGGTGTTGTGGTTAAATTCACATGATCAGCAATATGCTGTAACGACCACTCTGCGTTACTTTGTAGCAATGAGAGTATTTCGATATCGGTCTTATCTAACAATTTTTACCACCAAAACATAAAAGGTAGAAAAATATTCTACAAACATTGAAAACTATAATAAATATAGCAAAGTATTTCTCCGCTAATCAGCATATATTTTATATCATGCAATCACGTTTAGGGGCCACTATGAAACCAGCAACCAACCTTTGGGTACAACAAGCCATCAGTAAAATTAATGCCGATTACCAACGCTCTGCAGACACCCACTTGATCAAGTTGAGCTTGCGTCACTTAGCGGGCATTGATTTATACCTAAAAGACGAAAGTACACACCCCACAGGTAGCCTCAAGCACAGATTAGCTCGTTCACTATTCTTGTACGCCTTGTGTAACGGTTGGATCAAGCCAGATAAACCGATTATCGAAGCCTCTTCTGGAAGTACTGCGGTGTCTGAAGCATATTTTGCGCGCTTGATAGGCGTGCCTTTTATCGCCGTTATGCCAGCCAGCACCGCTGCTAAAAAAATTGAATTGATCAAATTCTATGGTGGCCAAGCCCATTTAGTAGATAGCACAGATCAGATCTACGCCACCTCGCAGCAACTCGCACAAGAGTTAGACGGCCATTACATGGACCAATTCACCTACGCCGAGCGAGCCACTGATTGGCGAGGTAATAACAATATTGCCGACGCCATCTTTAACCAAATGCAGCGCGAGCCACACCCTATCCCTAAGCACATCGTCATGAGTGCAGGTACGGGCGGAACCAGTGCCACCATAGGCCGCTATATTCGTTATCAGCAACTGCCGACCGAGCTCACCGTGGTGGACCCTGAGCATTCGGTATTTATGGACTTTTATCAACATGGCGATGCCAGCATAACGGCACAAAAAGGTAGCCGAATCGAAGGCATAGGGCGGCCCCGAGTTGAGCCTTCGTTTATTCCCGGGGTCATCGACCACATGCTGAAAGTGCAAGACACCGCCTCTGTTGCCACCATGCTATGGCTGCAACAGCAGTTAAATCGCCGCGTTGGCCCAAGCACAGGCACCAACGTTTACGGGGCATTACAAACCGCACTGGCGATGCAAGCTCAGGGGACAACAGGATCGATCGTGACCCTATTGTGCGATTCAGGTGAACGCTATTTAGATAGTTATTATGACGCCGCTTGGGTAAGCCAACACATCGGCGACGTCAGCAGCCACCAAACTTGGCTAGAAGAAAAGTTTTCATAGCGACACAAAGGGCAATCGATGATTACCTGAGTTGTAAATACCACAAAGCCCGTCATAAGACGGGCTTTGCTTTTATCATATCGGCTGAGACCAAAGCGTAAGTATCAGGTGCGATACAGTACCTTGACCACGTGCCAACCGAATTTAGTTTTAACGAGATGAGGAGTTAACAATTCGCCGTTAAAAGCCACTTTATCAAACTGCGGCACCATTTGGCCCTTGCGAAACTCACCCAAATCACCGCCCTTTTTACCCGACGGACAACTGGAATACTTCTTCGCTAATGTTTGAAATTTCGCGCCTTTTTTTAGCTGTTTAATAATGTCTTCAGCTTTGTCTTGATGCTTTACCAAGATGTGTAAGGCGTGCGCAGTTCTGGCCATAACATTCCCCTTTAAATGGTTTACGGCGCGAGTGTACCTGATTTTTAAAGGCTTAGCGCTTATAAACGTCTTTGTAGCTGTCGGTCAGCAAGCCAGAGTAGAGGCTGTCCATCACTTGACGCTTTGCTTCACGCGACAGTGAACCACCAAACGGTGACAGCTTATTTGACTGTATGTGCGCAAAACCTTGGATCATTGACCAAGCAGACAAAGACATCACAGGTTCATATTGTTTCACGAACACGCCTTGTTCAATGCCTTCTTTGATCGTATCTTGCAGCAAGGCAAAATTAGAGTGCGCAATCTCAGCAAAGCTGATGTCTTCCCACTTGTCTTTATCGTCATAGGTGTACATGTAATTAAACAAGCCTGGGTGCGTTTCGGCAAAGTCTAAATACATCATGCCCATGTCAATTAAACGCTCTGCTGGGGGCAACTGATGATCGGCACTCGACATAAAGCGCGCCAGTAAGCGGTTGGCTTGTTTCGCTAACTCAAAGTTAATGCCTGCATCACCTTTAAATAAGCTGACCAAATCTTTGAAGTCTACTTGCGTGGCACGAGCAATCGACGCAAGGTCGGTGCGGGTGAGGGTTTTTTCGTCTAACGCTGCAATCACCTTGTTGATGATTTCTGTTTTTAAACCTTCAGACACTGTCTTTCCTCCGTGAAATGAAAAGCCTGACTAACTGGATAGTATTTTAAGGGGACGAATAGCGAAATGCATAGCGCTTATATTGCTCAATTTCGATTGGACTTGTGGCCTTGGTCACTAATTTAAACTCGCCCGAGAAAACTTGCGGCACTAAGTGCTTTTTACCTTGAAGATCAAGGGCGATACCCTCGGCCATAGCCACCCCATTATCGTCACTCATGCGCATCACAGTGACGTCGAGTTCACCCTCTAAAATAGCTTTAAGTTCCTGCTCTCCGCCGCCCCAACCATTCACTGCAATACGGTCGGCCAAACCTAAACGCTCAAGGGCGCGGCGAACGCCAAACGCCACATCAGTCGAGCAAGCGTAAATATATTCAATATCCGTTTCTTGCTGCAACATTTCATAAGCTTTGCGTTTAGCACCATGTAACGATGCATCCGTGTATTCACTGGCAACCAAATGGCCACCATGGGCTTTTTGTAAGGCAATAAAGCTGTCACCCCGTGCCTGGCTAATATAACCTGGCGAGCGATAAACCAAGCTGTATTTGGCTTTGGGGTATTTTTGCTGATAGTACTGGCTCAATAACTCAGTGCCTTTAAAATGATCAAAGCCAACGTACATAAAAGGCGGCACTGATTGCCAGCGAAAAAAGGGCGTGGTGATATTTTGTAATATGAGTTTCATATTACTTTTCAATAAAATGGTCGACACTAACTCTTGGTGCTGGTCCACGTCTAACGTGAAAATAAAATAGTCAGTTTGATACCTTAGCGCCTTTTTTATGAGCCGCTTTTGTTGCTCTATCGCTACTGCTGGCCGAGTAGAGTGATGATATATTTGATACGCCACATTCAATTCATCTAAACGGGCGGTGAGTGATTTGATACTGCGGCGCCAATAATCAGACACCTGATGGCCAGGATACACCACAAAAATGCGTATGGGGTCATTACGTTTAACGAGTGGTTGGCCCGCGCTTTTAATCCTTTCAGCAAAATCTACGCTGAGCTTTTTTTGCTGAGGAAATGTTTCATAAAACTCCTCCAAGTGCCAAAAATCAGCATTTTGCTGGGCACAAAGCATCATCGGCCAAATTAAAATTAACCCTATCCATGGGGTTAACCACCCTTTGCAACGCATGGTTTCTTTATCCTAAGCAATCTATTTGTACAGAAATCGTTAATTATATGTCAGACCTAAGGTCAGCGCAGAATTGAATCAAAGAAGCGTGGTTGAGTTAAAGCTTTCGTGAATGATCTCACTTCCATCGATTCATTATTTATAACATTCAGCCGTATATATTATTTAAGCCATAAATAAATACGCGGCCATATGGCCGCGTACATGTGTAACACAATCAGCGTGAAGGTTAGATTATTGGCTTGTTAATAAAACTTTACCCTTACTTACTAAAATATCTAATTGAAACTTATTGTCTGCTAATTGCTTCACAGTAATGCCCTGTTCTGGTTGCTGCGCATAATGCGCAGTGACCACGCTCACGCCTTGGTCACTGTTCACTTCTACCGTCAAGCGAGTATCCGCTGCCAAATACTGCTGACATAACGCATCGCTAGTATCAAACTCAATGCTCAAACCGCCTTCAAACGTGCCCTCAGTGTGAATACTGCAATACCGGCGACTCATACCATAACGAGTAATGTCCGCTGCGCCAGCTACCCACAATTGGCCTGCATCAACTAAGCTTTTCACATAATCGAGGTGTCCTTCATAACGGGCTAACGGCACCATTTCCCATGACGTGTCTTCTACTCCATGAAACGTTCGCAGTGCCCAGCCTCCCTTAGCAACAGCGTCATCGACGTACGCCTTAAGAATATCTTCGCTGCCTTCGTAAACCGACCAAATACCCGAATTGGTAAATAGATCATTTTTGATGAAGTAAGGGTCAAAGCTGTCAGCGTCATTGACACCGCGAGCCAGGTAATAATTCACTGAGCGCATGCCAATCAAACTGGTATTTTGTTTCACCGCATCAATAGAAGCAGCTTGCGCCTGATCGTAAGGGAATGCATAAAAAGCAATCTCGCCTTTTACTTGTTGTTCAATTTCAGCTTGGGCATCGCTGATCTCAACCTTGTCATCCCAAGTTTCTTCTACCGGACTGCCGTGAGTCCAAGAATGGTTGAAAATTTCATGGCCAGTATCAACAAAATCTTGCGCCGCTTGCCAATGGTAAGGGGCACAGTTACCAGCAATAATCCCGACAGAAGCCGTTAAATCTCGTTCATTCAAGGCGGGTAGTGCATGTTCAATGATGCCGTCTGTAATGTAGGCACACAAATCGTCATGCTGAATGGTATAAGCTGCTGTAGCACCGCCTTGCCAAGGAGTGACGGCCGCCGACAATACCGCGCCTTGCTCGGCAATAAACTGCCAAGCTTTGCTTGCTGGGGCCTGATTTTTATTCCACCATTTTGCTTGATAAACTTTTTTGCCAACTTGCACGTAATCGCCCGCTTGATAAGGGGTGTCAGCTTGCCACGTAGGTAATTCTGGAGTTGTTGCGTTAACTTGACGGCTCTCACTGGTGCTGCAACCATCGTCATTGCACAAGCTCACCTGTAGGGAATTGCTGCCTTCCGTTAAACGGATATCACATTGACCCGTTTGTTTATTGTTGTCGTCAGCAACCAGTTCGCCCTGGCAAACTTGGCTGTCATTATTATGCAATTGCCATAACCGGCCATTCTCACCCCACCACATGTTCCATTTTACGGTGTGAGTTTGATAGGCATTAGTGTTAGCAGGTAAGTAATCCAGTTGCGGTTGACCAGGCGCGGCCTGCGCAGAAAGGGAAAGTTGAGAACTTGCAGCTGCAACCAAGATTGCGAGAGTAGTAAGTTTTGCCATGTATCCTCCGTGGTATGGCGTAAAAGACTTACTCATCATGCAACATATTTGGCGCTAACAAAGGCCAAGCAAAGCCATGCTTCACCAAAACCTTAAAAATATAGTGGTTAATCAATAAAAACAGCTACTTAAGGTTTTATTGTTAACTCTGTTATTACACCAACAACATCACGAAGTTCACCACTAGCAAGGTGCACTATCAAAACCAGGTGGCAACCGGACTTTTTTTCCTCGCTGTCCCTTATAAAATTGCACCAATACCGTCAAAAAAAACACAAAACCAAATAATAACAATAACTTACAAAAAACACGTACAAGAGTGATTTTCACCAAATTCACGCCACTTGCTGGCTCCAGTGTGGGTAACTTTGCTGTAGCCAAGGCAAATAACTGCGAGAAACCGGAATGCACTCACCTTTGTCCATTCGCAACTGCCATTTTCCTTTCGGTAACTTTTCTAACGCCACCACTCGCATAGGGTTAACCAACCAAGAGCGGTGCACTTGAATCAAGGTTTGATTATCAAAATACAGCTTGATGCCAGTTAAACGCAATAAAATGTATATGGGGTCTATTTGCCCATCAATATACAAGCCACTGTAGCCTCGTTCCGCTTTAATGTACTTGAGTTTATCTTTGTGTTGGGCAATTTGGTGCAGCTCACCCAACAGTTGAGGCTGGCGACACAACTGCATCAAATATTGTCGGCACTGTCCCAGCTGATCGGTAAACTGTTTAAAGTGAGCTTCATCGCTGTGTTCAGGGTCCACTTTTAACTGCAGTACACAAGCGTCTAAATCATCCAATAATAACTGAATGACATGACTATTTTCAGCGGCTTGACTTTCACTCAGCGCCAACTGGCGCTCACCTTGATAAACCCCTGCAGATTGCACCCCAGGTTGGTTTGAAAACCAGCTTACCAACTCTTGGTGTAGGCCATCCACGCTACGGCTTTGTTGCCATACCGGTAAAATGTCTTGCTTCTTGGCACCGTTAAATTGGCTTGCGTGCAGTTTTTGCAGCCTTTGCAATACTTGCTGCAATTGTGGCGATTGCTGCGATAGCACCGAGTCTTGTTCGAGCAGGTTTAATAATTCTGGAAAGCTCGGGCTTTTATTACGAATGTAACCTTTTTGCTTCAACCACCAGGCTAACACTGCAATAAGCACCGAAATAATGATGATCGGTAAGTAAGGTAACAGATCCAGCCAAAAGCTTTGCAAGCCCGCATCGAATTGGTGAATTTTACGCAACAAACTTGAACTGTCAGTGGTATCTCCCGATAAAGACCACAGCGCAGTGCCTGCAAATTGTTGCGAGTGGCCGTATTCAAGCTTGGCTTCTAACGACTCATGATTTTCGTAAGACAACCAGATTTGCTGCTCAGGATGGTATAACCAGGCTGCTTTTGCATCGTCATCCCAGCCTTGCTGCCATTCATCATTTTGCAGAAAGCTGGCAATGTCTTGCTGTGAAAAAATGCCACTGGCCCCAATCGACTCATTGTCCCAACTGCCCTTAGGTACACCTGAAGTCGGTTGATTGATGCCGGCTTGAGTCACGCCCAGCCAGCTGGTTCCTTGGCTTGGGATTGTCATGACCAACTTTTTGGGATCGCCGCCCAAGCGTTTAAATTCGTTCACCCCTTCAACAATGCCATTGCTGCCATTCGCCCCATGCAAAGGCGCATAGTGACCGGTTGTGTTATTCCAGCGACCGCTAAAATCAATGCTCAATAGCGTGATAAAGTCTAAGTATTGCTGCATCTCTTTGATTGGCCATTGCACCATCATCAAAGGCACCACAGAGATCGTGCTGCTCAGCTGATAACTTTTGCCAGTGCGCGCTGACAGCTCGTCCAACGCGGCTCGAGTCGCTTTAATCAACGCCAAGTATTGCGCTTTTTGGCCTGGTTTCGCGATGTCTCCTAGGTCTCTGGCGACAGGAGAACGCCAATCCAGCTCAATGCCATCAAACCCGTGTTGCTCAATATACGCCGCAGCGCTGGCAGCAAACACTTTTGGGCTGGCAGCCGCGCGATCAAAGTACTTAGAATAACTCCACCCCCCAATGGCAACCATATTGACCAGTTGAGGGTACTGCTGTTTAAGTTTTCGCAGTTGGTGATAACTGCCACGTTTGCCGCCCTGCGGCGAATCGCCCGGATAAATACGATCCACGTCGGCGTACTTATCCCCCAGTTCTACCTCACCTTCAGCGTTAATATTGGCAAACGCGTAAACCAAGTGAGTCAAGCGATCTGCTGGGACATCTTTAATATGGTAAGAATGACTGTAAGTAGACCAGAAAGGGAAATAACCGAGAACAATCGGTTCGGCCAAAGCGCGAAAAGGCAGCAGTAATAACATGCCCAAAAGACAAGCTAGCTGAAAGTTCATAAATGCAATCCTTTGCCAATATAGCGACCAAAAGCAGTCCTGCGCCATTTCATCCGTGAAAGGCTGTCGCTAGTTAGCTACTTTATAGCTTTGTCGTTACAATAACTCAAAAAAATCAACATAAGATCAATCAAAAAGAAAACCAAGTTCACAAAGCACAACAATGGCTTATGAAATTTGATATTTTGTCTGCTGATTTTCTCCTCGCGCTAAATAAGGTGCCCTTACATGAAAAAAACGAATATTTTGGCCATTTGTGCCGGCTTAGGAGTCATTTTTATTTGGTCGGGCTGGATCACCTTGTCTCGAGCGGGCGTTCAAACAGCGCTCAGCCCGTGGGACATTTCGTTGTTGCGTTTTGGCACTGCCACCTTGATCACCAGCGTATTATGGTGGCGCTATCCATGGCGGCAAGTTAACTGGTGGCACGCCAGTATTATTGCCCTAACCACAGGGGCTATTTACACCGTATTCAGCTTTTATGGCATGAATCACGCTAGTGCGGCGAACACGGGCGTGATCGTTAATGGCTTCTTGCCCGTGTTTGGTGCTTTAGTTGGCGCTTGGTGGCTAGGCAGCAAACCTGCCAAACTGGCATGGCTGGCCATTTTCATCATTTTGTGTGCCAACCTCTTATTATTATTTCAACACGGTTGGCAAGCCTTTTTGAGTAGCAAACAATGGCTCGCAAGCTTGCTATTATTGGTGGCATCTTTATCTTTAGCCAGCTACATGGTCGCGGTCAAAGCCTTTAATTACGGCATCAAAGACGTTTTGGTCATGGTGCCTTTGATCAATACCATAGTGCTATTGCCTTGCTGGTTACTGTTGCCGACAGAGATAAGCCAAGTAGCTTGGGTCGACATCGCCACCCAAGCCATTTACCAAGGCGTGGTTGTCACCTTGTGCGCAGGCATTTTATTTACCTACTGCATTCGCCACTTAGGGCCACTTACCGGCGCAACCATGATGGCATTTGTACCCGCCGTTACCGCGGTGCTCGCCTGGTTCTTTCTGGCAGAAGGTTTAACCCAATGGGACGTTGCCGCCCTAGTGGTGTGTACTCTGGGATTAATGTTATATAGCAAAGCGTCGGCCAAAGCATGATCTTGCCATCGCTTCTAAGATTGTTAAAATCGCGTTTTTATACCACCGAGACAGAATCATGAACAAAGGCTTAATCACTAACCTGCTGGCACTGGCTTTACTTGGCGCAGGCTACGCGTTAGATCACTCGATCTTACTGTTTGCAGGTTTATTTGCCTTTTCAGGCGCCATCACAAATTGGCTGGCGATTCATATGCTGTTTGAAAAAGTGCCTGGCTTATATGGTTCTGGTGTGATCCCCGCCAGGTTCGAAGACTTTAAACTGGGCATTAAACAACTGATGATGAATCAGTTTTTTACCCATCAAAATATCGACCGATTTTTAAATCAAGAAATGGCCAGCGCCACCAGCATGGACTTAACCCCCGTGATTGACACGATAGACCTGTCACCCAGCTTTGACTCCTTAGTTGAAGTGATAGAACAATCTGCTTTTAGCGGCATGTTGGCGATGGTCGGTGGCAGCGAAGCTTTGCAGCCACTGCGTGAGCCTTTCATTGAAAAAATGCAACAAGCCATCGTCGACATCAGCCAACAAGAGTCATTTAAACAAGCCTTGAAAAAGCAATTGGAACAGCCCGACATGCTCGAAGATATTAAACAAAATATCGAAGACATTATCGACCAACGTTTAAGTGAACTAACGCCCGAGTTAGTCAAACAGATCATTCAGACCATGATCAAACAACACCTTGGTTGGTTAGTCGTATGGGGCGGTATTTTTGGCGGCATTATTGGCGTACTGAGCGCGCTCATCAGCCAATAACTCACTCTGCCAGCTTCGCCGGTGGTCACTCGGCGAAGCAAAATCTCGACTTCACCCACAACACGCTCGGCCTTGCTTTTTACATGCTTAGCCATAAACGTAACAGTGCGAATAATATTTAAACGGTAAACTTTTCATAGCACGCTAGTGCCCTATGAAAATCACCCGATAACCATCAAGATTCATTTTACACCGTTTCGCGTCAACATTGCCCTTGGTCAATATGCCGCAAATAGCGCCAACCGGCCACCTACCCCACTTTTTTGCCAATCAACACCCTCAACCTAAACAAAAGTTAATATATATCACGGCGCAAAAGATATTTTTTTGACAAAATCGCCGCGCACTAAAAACAAGGATGTATTAATGCGATATTACCCACTATTAATGGCATTGGTGGCCACACTGGCCGTGGCCGTCATTTCTCAATTTATTTTATATAACTTTCCAAATTCGGCAGACGAGTACGCCTACGTATTTCAAGCCAAAAACCTCGCCCAAGGGCTTGTCTATAGCCCTATTCATCCGCCTAATGCTCAGGGTGAATGGCTGCAACACTACTTCTATTTTGTGCATATTGGAGAAACGGATGGCAAATACTACGGCCGCTTTCCATTTGGTTACTCGCTGTTACTTATTCCCAGCGTGTGGATAGAGAGCCTCAGCCAAATCAATACTTATTGGCTAGTTAACAGTCTTTTTGCTGGCTTTACCGTGGTGCTTATTTTTCAGTTTGCAAGGCGATTCTTTGACCTCAACACCGCCATTGTGGCGTGTGTTATGGCGGTGCTCTGTCCGTGGTTCTTACTCACTTCGGGATCTTACTTTTCACACACCACCAATGCATTTTTTGTTGGCTTATTTTTATACCTATTTTGCTTGAGTTTGGAACAAAAACAGCAAAAGTTAAAACAGCAGTACTTGTTGGTCGCGGGCTGCTGTTTTGGCTTTGCGGTAGTAATCCGATTCTTAGACCCTTTGCCTTACCTGCTGGTAATTTTGGCGCTATACCGTTTCTGGCATAGTCCGTGCCAACGAGCATGGCTTAAAGATATCGCTTGGTTTGCGCTCGGAGGCAGTATCTGGGCCGTCCTGTTATTCAGCTATAACTACTTACTCACCGGTGATGCCCTGCAAACTGCCTACGAGTACTACAACCCCCAAGATCAAGGTACCCGGTTTATCTTTATGGTACCGACAGAGTCGGGAGCCGTGTTTGACTGGTCACGCATCTATGACGTGGGCTGGCTCAAGCGCACCTTACCTAATACCTTGTTGTTGCTAGATTGGCATATATGGGTGGGGTGTCTATGCTTGCTGCCACTAGCGTGGTACCGACACCAGAGCCAGCCTAATAACCGCTTGCTCTTGCTAGCACTATTGGCATCCCCCGTGTTGGTGATCACCATTTACATGCTCTACGGTGGGCCGCCTGCTAACCAATACGGTCCCCGATACTTTTTCTCTTTCTTTGTGCCGATTACGCTATTGGCAGCCGCCTGTTTAACACAAGCTGTTCGCCAACGCTGGTTAGTTCAAGTGATAGTGTTACTGCTTGCCGTCGTCTCGGTGCAGCAGCTGTATCGCCATAGTGCACACTTTGAAGACAAAGTTTTTGAACGTACTAACCTTTATCGCACGATTGAAGCTGCCAATATAGATAACGCTGTGGTTGTGCTTAAAACGGGCTCAGGTAGCATGCACCAAGTCGACTTACCTCGTAACCAATTAGACTTTTCAGACTCGGTATTAATTACGCAGCACCACGACAATATGGGACCGCTAATTCGGGCTTACCCCGAGCGGCAGTTTTTCTTTTATCATTACCGCGGCGCCGGTCAATTAGGCCAGCTTACCCCGCTTCTTACCGACCCTGATGGCAGCTATCAAGTACAATATGGCGCCATTGATAAAACAAAGGTATTACTCAATAGCCAAGGCTTGATTGGCCAGTACTACCAAGGTAGAGATTTCGATAAATTGGCGTTTCAACGGCTAGATCAGAGTTTCGATTTTAACTGGAAACATGGCGCGCCTGGGTCGCTCTCAAAAGATAACTTTTCGATTCGCTGGCAAGGCTTATTTCATGCACCAAGCAACGGCTCGTACACTTTTTATACCAGTAATGACGACGGCGTAAAGCTGGCAATAAACCAACAGGTATTGATTGAAAACTGGTACGGCCATGGCACCTTGGATAGCCAAAAAGCAATCAATCTAGCGGCAGGCCAACATCAAATAGCCATCGAATACTTTGATGCAAAATATGACGCCCATTTACAAGTTTGGGTGCAAGGGCCAAACCAAGCCAAACAATTATTAACCGGCCAACACCTTACCGCAATCACGCCTTAACTAAATTGCGCCAAGCAAGGTATCTCCCCTGCTTGGCGCTTGATGAAGCTCAACTTATCACCAATTGCCCAGCCGAAAATCAATTAACTCGCTATGCTTATTTCATGAATCAAAGCGATGAGTAGGACTTTAGATGCCACAATCAGCAAAGCCAACAGGACTGGCGCTTCACCTGCACATTGCCTCCCTATTTTTTATTCTGATTCTGACGTCGGGTTTGATCCTTAGCCTTTATAACTACCACCAACAAAGCAAGCTTATCATCACCGCTGCGCAACAATTATTCGCGACCCTCAGTCACGAGCTCAGCGAAAGCATGGAAGACAACCAACGCAGCTTAAATACCTCGCTCAATATTCTAGCCCGCACCAAGCTCGCCACGGGAAAATCGCTCACAGAGCGCAAGCAAGCACTCCCCGTACTTTGGCAAACGTTGCACTTGTATCCCAACATGAACGCGGTATACGCCGGCTACCGCAATAACGACTTTTTCTACCTCGGAAAATACCTTGAAAACCACAAATTACGCCACCCACAAGCCCCCGAGAATACTCAGTTTATTCTCACCTCAGTAGATAACAGCAACGGCCAAGCAAAAGCGCAACATAGCTATTTAGATGAGCAAGGTGCCACCTTATTAACCCTAGATGATAAACAATACACCTTACTTGCCACCACCCGACCTTGGTACCAAGAAGCGGCTGGTACAAAAGGCATCATCACAACCAAGCCTTACATCTTTTATGGCCTTAACCGCCTTGGCATCACCAAAGCATTGCAAACCGACGATCAACAAGTCGTGGTGGCATTCGACTATACCTTAACCGCGTTATCTCACGCCCTGGCCAAAATACAGCGTTCTCCCCAATCTCAAGTAATCATCTTCAATGATGAACACCAAGTCGTGGCATATCACGATGCTAAGAAACTGCTTGAAGAAGACGGGGCCACGCAGCAATTACTAAGTTTGGCGCAATTAAAGGTGGGCGTATTAGATGAGGTAGTCAAACGGTTTGCATTAACCCAGCAACCTTTGCGCTTTCGATTTGACCAACAAGAGTGGATTGGCCAAATTTCTGATCTGAGGTTATCGCAACAACACGGCTTTTATTTGGTAATTTTAGAGCCCATGAAGACCTTACTCAGCAGCGCCTATCAAACCCGCAAAGAGTCTGTGTGGATCACGCTGATCATTCTAATTCTTACCTTGCCGCTCGCATGGGCGTTATCGCAGCTGATTTCCAAACCGTTACGCCACCTCAGTAAAGACCTAGAGCACATTGAAAGCTTTGACTTTACTCACCCTATTAAAGAGGCGAGTGTCGTAAAAGAAGTGTCTGAATTGGCAACCATGACGGCATCCATGAAAACCACCATCGCTCAATTTCAGCAGCTATCTGCTTCATTAATGGCGCAAAAGAGCTTAACCAGCCTGTTGGCGATTGTCTGCCAAGAAAGCATCGCCATGGCAAAAGTGAAAGCCGGCATTGTCTATTTATACGACGAAAAAAAACAAGACTATGTTTTAGCCCACAGCCATATCGACCGTTTAAGCGAGGCGCAAAACCAGCAACATTTGAACCAACTAAAACAACAACCTATCGCCTTACAGCGCAGCCAAGCCATCTTTGACAGTGCTCAAGACTGCGCCAGTGAAACCATCGCGTTAGATAAAAGCCACCCCAGCCTTGGTCCTTGGTTGCAAGATTTAACCCAATCGAGTGAACTCAACCGCACTTGGGTAAAACTGAAAAACCATAACAACCAAGTGATTGGGCTAATGGTGCTATTGGATGAAACCGACAGTTGCGCGGCGCAATTGGCCTTTGTGCAAGCCTTGGCTGACTTTGCTGCGATGGCCATTGAAGGCCAACAATTGCTGCAACAACAAAAAGCCTTGTTAGACAGTTTTATAGCCCTGATTGCAGGCGCCATAGATAGCAAGTCACCTTACACTGGTGGACACTGCGCTCGGGTGCCAGAATTAACCAAAATGCTCACCAAAGCGGCCTGCGATGACCAACACAACTACGCCAACTTTGACCTTAATGAAGAACAGTGGGAAGAACTGCACATCGCCGCTTGGTTACACGACTGTGGCAAAATCATCACCCCAGAGCATGTGGTAGATAAAGCCACCAAGCTAGAAACCGTGTACGACCGCATTCATGAAGTTCGCATGCGCTTTGAACTTCTCAAACAACAAGCTCACAGCGACTACTGGCAAGGCATAGCCGAAGGCGGCGATGCCCACGCACTGAGCCAACAAAGAGATGCCTTGCTAAGCACCCTAGATGATGAGTTTGCTTTTGTTGCCGAGTGTAATATCGGTGGCGAGTTTATGGATCAAGCCAAGCTAGATAAAATAAAACAAATAGCCCAGCGCACCTGGACTCGCACCTTGGATGACCGTTTGGGTATCTCCTTAATGGAAACCCACAAGCTGCAACCTTATCCCGCAGCCAACCTGCCCACCCAAGAATTCTTATTGGCCGATAAGGCGCATCATTTAAGAGCCAGAGAACAAGCGCCAGCCACCGTACCTAATAACCCTTGGGGCTTTAATATGGCCGCGCCAGAATACGAATCAAACCTCGGGGAAATTTATAATCTCAGCGTACAAAAAGGCACGCTCACGGCAGAAGAGCGATATACCATCAACGCCCATATCGTGCACACCATTGTCATGCTAAGCCAATTGCCTTTGCCGAGGCATTTGCAACACGTGCCTTTAATTGCAGGCAGTCATCATGAAAAAATGGACGGCACAGGTTACCCCAGAAGCATTCCCGCTGCAGAATTGCCGCTCACCGCTAGAGCCATGGTCATTGCCGACATATTTGAAGCCCTCACCGCCGCAGACCGCCCTTATAAGGACGCCAAGACCTTAAGTGAAGCCATCAAAATAATGGGCTTCATGGCCAAAGAGCAACACATAGACCCAGACTTGTTTGCGCTATTTTTACGCTCTGGCGTCTACTTGCAATATGGCCAACAGTTTTTAAAACCAGAACAAAGAGACAATGTTGACATCACGCCATACTTGAGCGACGAATAACAAGTAGCCTAGCCATGTCGTCAAGCAAGGAGCAAGGTTGAAGATGGTTAATGCGAGCTGACGGCTTGGACTCTCTGGCCTTATATGTATCGCCAAGGTGAACGGCTACCCTAAGGCAACCGCAACACCCCAGTGATTAATCGTCATCACCGTCCACGTCGCCACCGTCATCGACTTCGATATTGTCATCATCAGACGACGAACGGCTGTCGCGGCTTACCTTGTCTTTGTCCGGATTTCCCGTTACCCCAAAGAAAGTGCGGCCATTAGACAATTTACGGTATTTAATCCAAGTCTTTTCAACATGACTTTCTGGATCCATTTCACCCTGCGCCACTTTAACAAAGCGGGCTTCTTCGTCAGTCACTGGTGCGTCTTCACCTTTGGCCAAGCTCATCAACTTACGGCCTAAGCCTTCGAGTAACTCAGATTCTTTGATGGTGAAATCACCAGATCGCTTAAAGCCATAAGGAAACGACTTATCGTCATAAAAAGGCTTATTGCAAACAAAACTGGCTGTCATATGTGAGGTTTCCTTTATTTTTCAAACTCTGGTTGCATCCTGCTGAATCTTAGTCATTATTGATAATTACTAAATCAAAAATTTTTTTCCTTAACGGTGAAGATTTTTAATGGATACAGAGCTTTTAAAAACCTTTTTAGAGGTCAGCCATACCCGACACTTTGGTAAAGCGGCTGAAAATTTGTACCTCACTCCTTCAGCAGTGAGCTTTCGCATTAAACAACTCGAAGGCATGCTCGGCGTTGAGCTGTTTAAACGCCATCGAAATAACATTCAAATCACCCCTGCGGGTAATCGCATGCTGCCCTACGCAGAAACCATGCTGAATGCTTGGAGCCGGGCAAAACAAGATATCGCCCTCGCAGAAGATCAATCCATGCAACTCAGCATTGGCGCAGCTCCCAATTTATGGGACGCCTACTTGCAGCCTTATATTCACTTAATACATGAACAAAAGCCGGATCTCACTTTGCGTGCCGAAGTGCTCTCTTCACAAGTCATGGCACGGCAACTGCTTGAGCGCAGGGTAGATTTAGCACTGGCGTTTGATCCGCCAAAAGTAGAAGAAGTGACGCGCTTAAAACTGCAACATATCGCATTAATATTGGTCACCAGCGACAAACAACAAATACAGCAGAATCAACAGCTACAACACTTTGTAAACATGGATTGGGGCACCGCTTTTAAGATTCAGCACATTCGTACCTTTGAATCAATAAGCAGGCCAGTATTGCACACAGGTTCAGCCCGCATTGCATTAGACTTTTTACTGCACCACCCCAGCTGTGCTTTTTTACCCAGACAATTAGTACAGCCGTATTTAGACCAAGGTTTATTGTTTACGGTGCAAGGCGTTGAAGAAGTGCTGCGGCCAGTGTTTGTGAATTACCTCAATAGCAGCGACAAATTAGAGCAAATAGAAGCAGTGATCGAATTATTGAGTGGTCACGTTATACCTTAAACAGACACTCTGAAAGGCGGTTACCATGAACAAGTTAATAGGGATTACATTCGCGCTGATAGTTTCACTGAGTTTACCCGTTCACAGCCAAGGTTTACTGGGCGAATCCGACGAGTGGGCACCTTGCAAGCTCAAAGACGGCTCAAACAACAAGTTGCCCATGTCAATTTGCCAAGGCATTCAACGCACCGAACAATAACCCCCAACGTGCAGCCCGGTGGACTAAGGCGAGACATTTGCCGCGAGCAAATATGTATCTGAAGGGTTGCACCTAGTTTAATTTTTCGCCGGAGATTCAGGCCTTGCCATAACTTATCAATAAGTCCGACGGATCTCGTGTTGGTCCATAAATCGTTCGCTCAACATAGGGCCAATTAAAGTGCCAGCCGCAATTGCAAAGCCTATGGTCACGGCCACAACGGATAAATACGGGAATTGCCAAAATTGATTAAAATAGCGTATTGCCCATGCCCCTAGCACTATCACCAACGGCACCCAATTAAATAACAAACGCATGGCTATTTCAAATGCCCACAACTCTGTTTTACTGGCCAATGGTTGCAGCTGATAGCGCACATACAACATAGCTAACACCAAGCTGGCCACCAGCATCAGTAAAGCGGTTAACAAACTGGTTTGCCACGAGCCCAGTTGTTTAACCTCACCCCAACCCAAGTACAACATAAAGCCCGTTGTGCCGAGCCAAAATAACCAAATAGGCGCTATGATCAGTCCCATTACTTTTCCTTGTAATAGTCAAAACCGCAGTGTGACGAAAATACGCGCCAAAATAAAGTGGAGGCAATGGGCGATGCTGGCCAATAAAGCAAGGCATGCATCATCTGCAATTTGTCGAGCAAGTGCCTTATAAGGGCACTTCCCCGGCAATAAAGCCTATGTGTGACTTACACCCGTTCAAACACGGTAGCGATACCTTGGCCCAAGCCAATACACATAGCTGCGACGCCAAATTGCACGTCTTGCTGGCGCATTACGCTCATTAGGCTGGTGGTGATCCGCGCACCTGAGCAACCAAGTGGGTGGCCGAGGGCAATCGCGCCGCCATTTAAATTCACCCGCTCTTGCCATTCAGACTCAATCTCTAACGCCCGAATACAAGCCAAAGACTGCGCCGCAAACGCTTCGTTTAGCTCAATCACAGAGATATCGGCTATCGACAGCTGCGCCCGTTGCAGCGCCTTATGAATCGCTGCCACTGGACCTATGCCCATAATAGACGGCTCACAACCAGAAATAGCACGACTCACCACTTTGGCTAAGATAGGCAAACCTAAGGCCTTAGCTTGCTGCTCAGACATCACCAACATGGCCGCGGCCCCGTCTGATAAGGCCGAAGACGAACCTGCGGTGATGCTACCGTGGGCAGGATCAAATACCGGTTTTAAATCTGCTAACGCAGCCAGGTTAGCGTCTGGCCGTACCACTTCATCGTCAGAAATCGCCGCTAATACACCGTGTTCGTCGTGGCCTAAGGTGGCCACTATTTCGTCATCAAACAACCCTGCCTGCTGGGCTCGGTAGGCTTGTTGATGTGAACGCAAAGCAAATTCGTCTTGCTGCTCACGGCTAATTTTATATTGCCGCGCCAACAATTCAGCAGTGAGGCCCATCATGCCGGCGGCTTTTGCTGCATGTTTGCTAATACCGGGATGAAAATCAACGCCATGAGTCATCGGCAAATGTCCCATGTGTTCAACACCACCGACAATAAAGGTATCGCCATCGCCGCATTCAATGGCGCGACAAGCATCGTGCAACGCTTGCATCGACGAGCCACATAAACGGTTAACCGTAACCCCACCAATACTGGTAGGCAAACCCGCTAACAACGCAGCATTGCGGGCAATATTAAAGCCCTGCTCTAAGGTTTGTTGCACGCACCCCCAGTAAATGTCTTCAATGTTGTGGGGATCAAGCTTAGGGTTGCGTTGTAATAACTGTTGCATTAAATGGGCGCTGAGATCTTCCGCTCGTACCTGACGAAATGCGCCGCCTTTACTCTTCGCCATGGGCGTGCGGATAGCGTCAACGATAACGGCTTGATGAGGTCCTTGCATGATCCGCTCCTTAGTAAAAATCGGTGCCGCTGGCTGCGCGCTCACGCAGCGAAGCCGGCACCTGATAAAGTGGGCCTAGTGCTGCCAGCGCGTCGGCTTTGGCAATGAATTGGTCGAGCCCGATATGTTGCAACCAAGCAATGGGGCCGCCCCTGAACGGCGGAAAACCTAAGCCATATACCAAGGCAATGTCTGCCTCTGCAGCGCTGGCCACGATTTGTTCATCTAAACAATGCAGCACCTCGTTAACCAAGGGCACCATTAAGTAGTCAATGATGGTGTCATCACTGAGCGAAGCATCGGAGGAAAAATGCTGCGCCAATAACTCATACGCCGCATCCGAGCGTTTTTTCGCCGGGCGACCTTTGCTGTCTAGGTGATACTGATAAAAGCCTTCCCCGCTTTTTTGGCCATATTTTTGCGCCTCGAAAAACAGATCGATGCACGAGTCTTGTTGTGGTTGCATGCGCGTTGGGTAGCCTTGCGCCATGACTGCGCCAGCATGGTGGGCGGTGTCTATGCCGACCACGTCGAGCAAATACGCCGGCCCCATCGGCCAACCAAATTGTTGCTCCATTACCCGATCTATGTGTGCAAAGTCGACCCCAGCAGCAATAAGGCGAGCAAAACCAAAGAAATATGGAAACAACACACGATTAACAAAAAAACCGGGACAATCGTTCACCACGACGGGCGATTTGCCCAATTGTATCGCCAGCGCCACCACTTGTTCAACGCAGGCTTGAGAAGTTTCAGGGCCACGAATCACCTCCACCAGAGGCATTCGGTGCACCGGATTAAAAAAGTGCATGCCACAAAACTGCTCTGGCCGCGCCAAAGATTGTGCCAGCAAACCAATGGGAATGGTGGAAGTATTGGAAACCAACACGCTGTCGACGCCAATATGCTGCTCGGTTTCTGCCAACACTTGGGCTTTTATCTTGGGATTTTCCACCACGGCTTCTATAACCACTTGAGCATTTTTCACGCTGTCGTAATTTAAGCTCGGAGTAATGCGCGCCAGGGTTTCTCCTAATTGATGAGAGGTGAGTTTACCGCGCTTAATTTGCTTATTAAGCAAAGTATTGGCTTCGCTCATGCCCAAATGCAAAGCGTCTGGTTGGATGTCTTTCATGACCACGTTAAGCCGTTTACTGGCGCCTTGATAAGCAATGCCGCCGCCCATAATGCCGGCACCCAATACCGCCAAAGACTGCACCTTTTGGCTATTGGCCGTTAACTTTTTCGCGCTTTGTTTTAATTGCTGATCGTTCAGATAAATACCCACCAGCGCGCGTGCCACATGGGTTTTAGCTAAGCGTACAAAATGCTGGTTCTCTATTGCTAAGGCTTCATCGCGGCTCATTCCGGCCGCCTGTTGCATAGCCGTAACCGCTGTCACCGGCGCCGGATAATGCGGCCCAGCTTTAGCCGCCACCATAGCGTTTGCGGTAGAAAAGCACATGGTGGCCTCTATATTACTTAAGCACAAAGGTGCTTTTTTGGCCGCGCGGCGCTGCTGCCACCCTAACTGGTTGGCTTGTTGCAACATTTTCACCGCCGCTTGATGGCGATGTTCAGTCGCAACAATGGCATCAAGTACGCCATCTTTCAAAGCCTGCTCAGCATGATGATGCTTGCCCGTGGTGATCCACATTAAGGCGTTGTCGGCGCCAATTAATCGAGGCAAACGCACCGACCCACCAAAGCCCGGCATAATGCCAAGTTTTACCTCAGGCAAACCTATTTTTAAGCTGCTGTCGCTAATTCGAAAGTCTGTCGCCAAGACACATTCGCAACCGCCGCCCAATACAAAGCCGCCCATCACGCTAATGGTTGGCACGGGTAAGTCTTCTAAGGAATTAAATATTTGGTTGGCTTGGTGTAACCATTGCGACAGTTCTTCATCGGGTAAGGCAAATTTGGGCAAAAACTCGTTGATGTCTGCCCCCACCATAAAGTCTTTTTTATTGTGGCTCAAAATCAGCCCTGTTAAACCTGACAAGTCCTGTAAAATGGCCAGAGCTTGTTGAAAAGACACCAAGGTACAGCGATCAAATTTATTCACCGAGCCTAAATTACCGAACCGAATCTCCGCAATGCCATCATCAAGCTGCATCAACGTTAACGTGTCGCTTTGATATAACATCGAACCTCCTTGCTCACAAAAGCCAACAGGCAGCGGCCAACGCCACTGTTATCTATTGAGTTTAGACACTGAGTATGAACAAGAGATAAATAATTGGTGATTTATAACCAGACTGTTAGGCGCCCTGCAAAGCCGCCCAAGCAATTGATCAACGCAGCAGGCGCTAGCGTATATAACGAAGAATTTGGCTAATGGCGGCTTGTTCGTGGCTAGAAAGCGATTGCTGCGACAATTGCGTCAAAGCGTCTGCGAGCTGTTTAGCCTGGTTTTCATTGAGTTGATATTTTTCGTCAAACCACACTTGTGGCTCCTCACTCGAATGCAGCACGCTCACACTGAAATGGCGCTGCT
Source organism: Motilimonas pumila (assembly GCF_003596335.1). Taxonomy (GTDB): domain Bacteria; phylum Pseudomonadota; class Gammaproteobacteria; order Enterobacterales; family CBDFNC01; genus Motilimonas; species Motilimonas pumila. Next base: position 9,095 of record NZ_QZCH01000023.1, on the reverse strand, counting down.
TAGCATCTTGCAAATACAGGTATAAATCTTCCGCCATCGGGTCGACCCCTTCACTGGTTAATGGCGGCGTAATAAAGCCACCGTCTTCTGGTAAAGGCTGCGCCCAAAGCTGAAACGGCAACATTAAAACGGCTAATATGAGCATCTTAATCACAACTGGTTTTCCTCACTCTCATCCCTTACACTGGCCACCATTAACCCTAGCATATTGAATAAAATGGACGCCACTATGACGATTAATGCCTTACTTGAACAACTCAACAGCCAGCCTGATACCATTGAATTTAATGACGTAATGAACGTGATTGCAGAAAACTATCAGTACCAAGCAACAACATTCAGCAATGGCCAAGGTGACACGCAAGTAGTGAACCAAGCAGGCACTAACGAAGGCTCTTGCCGTTTATTTGCTTTTGCCAAGCTGCAAGGCCTAGACCAAGCACAAACTCTGGCATTGTTTGGCCGTTTTTACCGTGAAGACGTATTGCAACACCCAGACGGCAACGACCACGGCAACATTCGCAACTTTATCAAATTTGGTTGGGACGGCATTGCATTTGAGGGTGAAGCCCTTAGCGCAAAATAAGCCCACCAAGCAGCGTTGCTTTAAATAAGCAGCGCCGCAATACCCCAGTGTCGACGCGAATAGATTTATTTATGGCTCTATAAGTTCGATCTTTCGAAGGTTCCCGATTGCATTTTGAGCTTTTTAAAATCTTCGCTAAAGGTAGCAGATAAGATCTTTCCATTATGATCCACTTCTAATTGCTCACCATTCAACAAATATGGTGTTTGCTGAATGACTTTATTGTCATTTATTAACATGAACTTATCTTCCGTGATCGCGATTTGAGACATCAAATTAAAAACAGGATTAGCATTATCTTTTGGTGCAACAAGAGTAAATACACCATGGTGAGCTTCGTTAAACTCAAGGTCCTTAACATTGATTTCAGTGAGCGATTGCTCTTTTTTAGACTCCTCAATTTCCTTATCACGCTTAGCAATGTGAGCATCTTGTTCAGCTTTTAGTGTTGGAATTCTACTTTTTGCATATTGGCTCCATTTTTCACCTTTCAATATAAGGTTGCAGCTTTTTTGCTTTTGCAAGCAATTCGTTAACGCCACTTCAATAGCCGTTGCTTCATCAAGATAGCGAGTGGCCATAAACCAGTTTTTATGCTCCATATCAGTGACTAGCGCACGATGCCCTCTGGAATTACCATAATCTAAGAACTTGTTTAAATCGTAGTTCAGTATCAGGTCTTTAATTAAAAAGTGATTTTTTTCAACACTACTTTTCTTTTTCTTATTCAACTCGTTTAGCTCATCCAGAGTAAGAGTTTCTCCTTGGACTTCATCGTTTACTATCGCTACATGACAAGGAAAGATATCTTCAAAATCTTTGTTGTACCTACGACAGTTAACTAAAGCGACATCAATAGCAACCTGCTTAGAAACAGCTTGATCAATCATATATCCAAACGCGCGAGACTTAGATACAGCAAAAGCCTTATTGCCCTTGGCAGGGATATAGTGCTCGATGTAAGTATTAGCAGCCTTAAGCGACCTTAGATTAGTCGGAATATGATCTGGGCTAGGATGAAAACTCTCACGATAGGGTTCAATATTGATTAGCGCCGTTTGTGCCTCTCCATTTATATCAACTAAACGACAACTCCCCTTTTCGTTCGTAGACTTTTCACATTTTGTTAATGCTTTAGAGCTGATAGCATCAAGGTTATCACCCCAATGAGCCGACCAAGCCCCGTCAGCACTCACCGCAAACACCTTGGAATTATTCTTAGATTGGTATTTATTCAGGTAAAACTCATAAGCAGAACCCGTTTTTATTCCTTCGGGAAAGGATCTTGACCAACTATGGCTGGAAAACAGCAGGACTAAAACACAAAATAAATTTTTCAACATCAAGTAACTTCCTTATCCGTAATCATAGCGTTGTTACAAAATAAATATTGCGGGCTTACTTATTACTAAGCAATGTAAAAAGAGTAATGAATAAGTTAAGCCTCTTTTCTACTTCCACTTCTTGTCAGCAGTTACAGTAAATAACCCTATGGCTAGTTATTTTCTGCTTCAGGGCTTAAGGTAGGCCTTAGCTCTGCTGTTTCTTGCTGTTCATTTTGTTTAATCGCGGCGGCTTGTTCTTGCTCTTTTTGGCTTAGTGCGTCTTGTTGATGAGTTTGCCGGCTCACTTGATTTACTTGTAGAATATTTTCCGCATTTTGTAAGTCAGCCGTATTTTTAAAGCCCGCTAAAGTTTCTCGTGCTTGCAAAAAGCCTTTAATCTCTTGCACTATGGTTTCAAGCTCTTGGTCATTTTTTTTCAAAGACATAATGTAGCGAGGTAACTCAAGGTTTTGGTTACCACTGGTAGCAAAAGTACTGGTGGTAATACGTGAACTTACCAGCCAAGGGGTGATAGAGCTTCTCACCACAACATTTTCAGAGCGGGTTGAATCATTAATGGCCATACCTGTGCTAATTTTTGATTCAGTAAACGTCCCTTCTGTCTTCATATACATTAATAACGACTCAAACTGCATTTCACTCCAAAATACATGTGAAGCATTACCAAGAATACGGCCCACGGTTGATACTATTTGCCAGCTAAAAAATGCCCCTAAAAACCCAACCAATAACACCGACGCTTCTACAATATAATCCAATGTTTGTTGTTCACTGTGGCGCTTTGTCTCAATGACTTTTTCAATAAAAGTTGCCAAGGCACTGACATCACTCGCCAATAGGTAAAATAAATATGCCGCCACAACAACAAGCACTTGGCCCGCAATGGTGCTAAATAAACGCACCTTTTTTGTCAACGGCGAAAACTCCACGGGTTTAAACTCTGGCTGGGTTTCAATTAATAACTCCCCAGAAAAAGACCCTTTACCTTGGCTTTGCTCTTTTAGCTTAGGGTCGAAGTCTCGGTAGGTGCGATTTGGGATTTCTTTATAGCGGCGGTTTGCTAACACTATGTTTTCTATATTGATGAATATTTCGTTGGGATGAACCGACTCCTGCAAGTTATCCCGATACTCACTGACCTCAGTGGTTGCCTCTATATGCTTTGTTCTGGCAATAACCAAACTGATAATAATGACAGACGCCACGACCGCTAATGCCAATAACAACATCAAGCTAGGCCAGGCAGAGAAAACCGCTAAACGGTCTATTTCTTTTATCAAATCGCCTTGCGTTGTTTTGTCTAGCTGTTGAAAAAACTCATTAAAATATTGGTAAGACAAACCAATGGCAACCGGAAACAAGATAGAAAAAGCGATAATTTTCGCCAAACTCGCCGCCCCTTTAGACTGTATACGAGTCACCCTACTGAGCACGATCTCAGCCGCAACGCTACGCCAAGTAAGCACTAAATAAACCAGTAATAAAACTGAAAAAACAGGGGTAATAATATGGCCTGCACTACCAGCTAAACCAGAAGCAGATACAAAAGACGCTAACCCAAAAGCCACAAAGGCCACTACAGTAGTCATTAATACACTGGCGATGTCTTGGGTGATGTTTCTGACTGGATAAGGAAGGAAAATAAGCTTAGGAAACAAGCTGTGTACCAAGCGCGACAACCAACCTTGCGGCTCAATAAAAGTGGAGTTTTTACGCCCCATCAACATGGCTTCTAATGCGTCGCTGTTGTACGCCAAGCTCTTTTTCTCGGCGAGGGCATTATCCTTCTCGGATTTAGTAAAGTTAAACGCCAAAGAGCTCGGCACAGAGCGACCAACAAAAAACCGAAATAACTGAAACGCCCCGCCTCCCGCTCGCTTTAAGCCTAGAATGAGCAATAAAAACCCAAAGCCAGCATAAATCCAGCCAGTGATAATATCCTGCTCAACCAATTGAGGCACAGATAATAAACCATATAAACCTAATAAGCTGATTAAAACACCAGCAATTAAGCGAATGAAACCTTCTACCTTATACGGGTTTTTTATACCTAAACCAGATGAGCCATAATCATAGGCCATTGCTTTCTCCTTAAAGACGTTGAGCGCAACCATTATTTTGCCCACAAAACATAACAAAAAAGTCAATACAGTCAAGAAGCAAGGGAAGTTAGCGGTTAGAGGATCACTTAATGCAATATGACAAGCTGGCTTAAGGGGCGCGCGCTCAACATACAAGCAATGGCCGAGTGACTCCTGCTAACTTTGAATAGCGGTATTTTGAGAATCTAGAACGTGTCGAGCAATTTCAGGCCTTACCACAACGCAAATATTGTTCTCATAATGAAACCCCTAAGATAAAAGTTCTGCCAGAAGATGCTTTATTAAAAAGTAAAGCCGTCTCTGGAAAAAGTAATTAGTTGAACAAATAAAATACTACCGTATCCAAGTAACATTTTAAATTGACGGCTGGCTTGGCATCATTCGCGTTTGGGCCACGCGCTCGGCTTTTACTTAACAATACTCTATTCGCCGGACAAGCCGACCTACTACGATACTATTTATAATAGGTTTTACACCACACCCGTTTCGGCTTGGTTAAATGCACTCTGGTGCCACTTCTTTTTAAACAGCTGCCATTTATTGTGTTGCTGCCAATAATCGTCTTGGCGGCCGCTGGCTTGGTCGGCGGCAATGCTGGCAGGGTCGATTTTACGCCAGATTTCAAGTTGCGGAATATCCGGTAAAGCTTGACTGGTGTCCATGTAGCACTGAATAAAGTTCCACAGGGCGTAAGCGTCCGATAGCGTGCGGTCGTTCCCCAATTGGGCAGCGTTAAACTCATACCACGTTGATTTATAGTGACGAATGTAGACTTCATTACGCACCACAATGCCTTGGTGGTTCATTTTAGGGCGAATTTCTGCCACAAACTCACGAAAGGGTAAGCTGGCTTCCACCGCCTCGGTTTCTTCGTGGTAAAAAATGACTTGGCCGGTTTGGCGATTGAGCTCAAAGTGGCGCTTGGCAATCACCGGATCTTTTTTAGCTTGATAGTATTGGTAGAGTTTCGCTATTTGGCCCATGATAAAACAGGGGAGAGTAATAACTGAATGTAACCGGAAAAAGGAATCCCAATAAGCCTGAAAGAAGGAAATATCTTCTGATACTTTTAATTCTGAGTATGCAAATGTAAAACACATCAAAGTAATAAATGGGAAAAAAGCAAACTTTGCAAGCCAGCCAAATGCCCATAAGGTTAATATCAGGGCGTTCATGCCGCCACCGCCATTGATATAATGAGGTATTCGTAGCATCTCAGCGTCAAACCGCAGGGCTGCGCTTTGGTATTCAGGCTTAGTAAATTGCGCGGTAAACTTGGCCGTGGCTTTATCAAAAAAGCGGTGGTCAAACCAGCGGCTAGGGGCAGATAAATTCAGCGTTTGCTGTTTTTGTTTTAGCACACCGCCAAACAGCGGCTTTTCTGCCGCTAAATCTTGGGCTTGCTCTGCGCGGTAAGCGTCAGGGCCGTATTTGAGTATTTTGTTTAACATCTGGTTATATCAGGACTGAATTCATCTATCCTACATTCACCGTGCCGCCGCCGATGACGACACCACCACAGCTGACCGCATCACCGGTTTTTGCAACCGGTTTACCGTCGGCAAATACGGTACCTGAGCCACCCGATATACTGCGACCGTGTGGCGGGTGTTTAGGTTTTGAGTGAGGCGCCAAGGGGTCACCTTTTCGTGCCAGTGGAATACCGTCTACTTTTACCGTGCCAGAGCCAGCGGTAATCGGGGTAGGCGGAAAGCCATCGTGAGCGGTGCCGATATCACCGAGTTTTGCTGCGTTTCCCATGGTTTTTCCTCAAATAAGAGAGTTCACATTTCAATACCGTGTGTGAATAAGAACAATCAAGGCTTTTAGACTTTGAGTCAAAAAGCTTCGACTTTCTATAAATCAATCCTGAGCATGTTTGCTTTTCAGGCATATTGTAAAATTAAGTCGATCACAAGCTAGTCACCACGTTTTCGAGATAGTCGTATCAGTAGCTCACTGTGGCTCGTGTAATCTTCAACCATGCTCACTTAGCCAAGCGGCATGGTAGTAAATAGACATTTTTTAATTATCTCAATAAGAGAACGCTCTTTTTATAAAAGAGCGTCATAAATAAAGTAACCTTTACTGCTCGTGTGAGCACTAATTAATGTGGCACTTCATTGCCCACTTCACCATGCGTTTCAAGTAGCTCAATCATCAATTTATCCTCTCTTTCCTGAGCTAAGTCCATTGCAGTTCTACCTTGTTCATTAACTTCATGAATGCTTGCACCTTGTGCCAACAAACTTCTAGCCTTAGCCCAGTCCCCTTGCCATACCGCTTGGTGTAATGCTGGCTCTGGTATCGCCGCGTTGTCTATCGCAAATGGGTGATGACATTCAGTGCAATGGCGTTCACCTTCGGGGCTCCATGTGTTGCACTCTGAACATTGTTGATGACCTTCTTCTGCAAAAATATTAATAACCGCGCCCGTTGCGGGCTGTTGAAGCTGCTCTATTGCCAACGCATCCAACTTTTGGTCAAAAACCTCATCACTCATCTGCCGCCAATAATGTGACTCTCTTGGGTGAGTAGCATCATAAATACGGGTGGTTTCGTCTTTATTACGCACCGCTTCTAACATTAAGATATCGGGCAAGGGCCGGCTAATATCCATGTATTGCTGTACCATATTCCAAAAACGCTTGTATTCATCAATCAGCTGATTGCTTGGCAACATCAAATGTAAGGGCACGCCGTGTCGATAACCGTTATAGCGATGAACCAATAAGAGACTGTAATTCATTAACCCTTGGTGGCCCGGTGCCGCATTCAGAAAGCAATCAAACTCAATAAATGGGTGGGTAAAATAAGGCTTATTATGGCGATATAAGGTCACCATGCCGGTTCTTCGGTTAAGCTCATAAGCGCGTTGAGCTTTGAGAAAGGGCAACATAAAGTAACCGCGATTAAGTAATTCACCTTGAGCCCAAAATACAGCAAAAGGCAGAGAAATTAGGGCATACTTTTCTAGTATTTTCACCAGCTCCGAAACCGAAAAATCATCAAATATAAAACTAACAAGTAAAACAATTAGAGAAAAAGGTAAAAAATAAAGAATAAAAAACTTACTTAAACCAGTTACATTTAAGTAAACCACAGACCAAGGGCTCATAGTATCATGCCCCATGGTCTGCTCATTCCAAGCAAACGCTGTTTCAGGCTGCTGCTGTTGCTTAGATTCATCTCTATGCCAATGTGAAGGTTTGTAATAGCTTAATGCTTTGGTCGCCAATACATCACAAGTCTGAGTAAATGAAAAACGTGTCGCTGTTGAAAAGAACTTCGCTAATAACCCTTTTTTAACCGCTGGCTTTTGCAGTGGCACGTGTTTGCTGTTGTAAGCTGTGCGTTGATACATGTTACTTTACCTCTCGATGGGGGTAATCTATTTGGTTTGCCCACCAACTGTCATCACCAAATGTCGGCTCACTTGTTGGCACTGAGTCAGGCTGTTTACTGGATAAATGCGGCGCTGGGAATATCATATTTTCAATGTGTAATTGCATTCGAACAACAAAAGCAGGCTCTAATTTTTGCTCCTCATACTTCCAGTAACGCCAAAGAGAATTATTGTTTGTAGTTTTAGGAATTTTTTTATTATGTTTCAAGTAATACAATCTGCCTTCCTGGGTATCCTCAATCTTTAGCACCGCGGTATTGTTACTACTGATATTAACCAAGCTTGTTTCTGTCGAGCGGCCTGTTCTTGTGGTTACAGCAGTTATTTTTCTAATGGCTTCACGAGCATAAAAGTGAATCTTTACTTTATTGCTATTGATTAATTGTAATAAGTTGGTTCGTACAAATATCGCATGGGTAGCACCTAACTTTTTAAACGTATTATACCGTTCTGGCTCATGAATAAAGTTATCTGATTTATATGTGGTAATTGAAAGAGACATGAGCTGGCTGATAAAGTAATGAAATGCCTTATCAGGTTGCTTTAAGAATGCCAGTTTAGTTGAGGTTTTTTCACTAAACGGGCCATTTTTTAACCAAATTTCCATCTCTGAATCTTTGAAGAATAGATATAATAAAAAACCGGATAGTGATAGCGCGACACCAAACCAAGCAATAGGACCAAGGCCGAATGTTGTACTTGAAGCAGTAATAAAAGTACCCGCAATAGTAGATACCGCTGTACCTGTCGCCACCATAGCCATCGCAAATGCTGCATTATCATCATTCACATCAAATAGCCGGATCGCGTCCCAAGCGGCAATACCTGCTGTCAACATGCAAGTAAGGACAGGACAGCCACTTCTTAGCTCTAAATCTTGGGCTTGTTCGGCGCGGTAGGCGTCAGGGCCGTATTCTAAGGTCTTGCTTAACATCTGGTTTTATCAGGCTTGAATGACTAAATGCATCTAGCCTTATCACCTATCCTACGTTCACTGTGCCGAAGGACAGGACAGCCACTTCTTAGCGCTAAATCTTGGGCTTGTTCGGCGCGGTAAGCGTCAGGGCCGTATTCTAAGGTTTTGCTTAACATGTGGTTTTATCTGGCTTGAATGGACTGAATGCATCTAGCCTTATCATCTATCCTACGTTCACTGTGCCGCCGCCGATGACGACACCGCCACAGCTGACCCCATCACCGGTTTTTGCGACCGGTTTACCGTCGGCAAAAACGGTACCTGAGCCACCCGATATACTGCGACCGTGTGGCGGGTGTTTAGGTTTTGAATGAGGCGCTAAGGGATCACCTTTTCGTGCCAGTGGAATACCGTCTACTTTTACCGTGCCAGAGCCAGCGGTAATCGGGGTAGGCGGAAAGCCATCGTGAGCGGTGCCGATATCACCGAGTTTTGCTGCGTTACCCATGTAAAATCCTTTACGGTTAAATTGTTAATGGCTGCTAATTGGTTCGGGCTGCGCTAGGTTAATCGCGGCCTGTTACAATGCTCTTTATACTGGGACTCATACGACGCCCGTTTCGGCTTGGTTAAATGCACTCTGGTGCCATTTCTTTTTAAACAGCTGCCATTTATTGTATTGCTGCCAATAATCTTCTTGGCGGCCGCTGGCTTGGTCGGCGGCAATGCTGGCAGGGTC
>NZ_QZCH01000022.1 GCF_003596335.1 Motilimonas pumila | reverse complement strand
CAGGCTCAAAATTCGTATCGATTTACGGGTTTGAGCCTATTAGATCATATTCGTTGAAAAAGTGCGATCCCGCCCTGCGCAAACGACAAACATAAAGATTCCCTGTGCACAGTGTCGACCTCCTGCACATTCGTTTTATCTCTGCCATGGATCGCCTTGGGTTCATTGGAGACTCAGTTTCTAAGTCAGGCTACCTTACTTGACTCTTTAATTTGCTCATAATAATTTTCTTCATAATCTGCTGGCAAGACGTAACCCAACGATGAGTAAAGTCTGCGATGATTAAACCAGAACATGCTCAACCTTATAAGGTAGAATATCCTATCTGTGGCCACAGTAATCAATGTCGAAATTATCAGTTAATTATAAGTAAATGCATCAATAGCGACCTTGCGCCAGCGCAAGGTTATGAATCAACAAAAAAGATACTCGCGATTGCCACTCTGAGCGGCACCTAGTCAAAACTTCAACCCACTAGGGTATCAGTGAGCTCGCGAGCTTGCTTGGCCTGCATGGTTTGAACAGATCCAAACAAGCGCGCTTTATTGGCCATGCTCAGACTAAAACGACACCACATAAGGCACTGACATGCCAATTTCATCAAATTTGTCGATGGCTGAATCCCACGTAAACCATTGGTTATTGATGTTCCACATAATTTCGCTGACAGGCACTAAGCGGCGCAACAAAAATTGACCTGAGTGGGCTTGCCGGCGGGCACACGTTAAACAGGTTTCAATTCTGCCCGTTAATATGGCAAAACGGCCTATTTCATCTTGACCGTGAAACATGATCACGCGGCGAAAGTCTTCGGTATGGGCAATACGGTCAAACACGATGGCTTGGCGCGTAATAGGCGCCGTAATACGGCGCACGTGTTTATAGTCGTCGAAGCTAAAGTGGCGAGCTTGCCACAAGTCCACCAGCTCGCCGTAGTCTTGATAGTCTTGCTGTAAGTCGGGACTGGTGTCGAAGTGATCTTGGCTAATCGGCAACGCCATGTCGGGGTGCTCATCAAGCCAGGTTTCAAACACTAAATCCACAAAGGTATGATGGATGAAAAAGCACTGGTCGCCGCCGGCAGTGCTAACGCTGCGCATGCCCCTGCCAGTTTCACCGTGGATCATGTCATGGAACTCTTCCACTTGTGAAGAAAACGAAAGGTTATAAGCAAACCTATCGCGATTACTGCCTTCAAAATCCAAGTCTATCGCAAACCGGTTGCATACCATGGCTTCGGCAATATCCAACTCAATTTGTGCAAGATCTTGGCCGGTCAAAGAGTTTAGCTTGTGATTGTCTTCTACAAACATCATGTTGCCTGCGTTATCCAGCACCAGCGATTTACGCAGTTGGCGATACAACTGACGATCTTCGTCTTGGGTGAGCACTGCGTAGGTAGGAGGTAAGTCTAATTGCTGCCAGAACTGGCCAATAAATTTGCGATGCCACAATAAGAAGGTGAAGTCCCAGTGGTGACAATTCAGTTGGTGTTGCTGCTGATATTGGCGTGCAACACTCTCGGTAAATTTATGATTAAATTCGGTGATAAATTCTTGGCTTATACGGGACATAATCGGCCCTCCAAGCATAAGCTGCTACTATTTAACCGTTCCCTAGTAAATAGAAATGGGTAAACGCACGCCCCTATTCACCTCGCCTAACGGTGTGATGCAGGCATTGAGCGTGGATCTTGTGTGACCGCACGAGGTGAGCATACCTTTAAGTATAGCCAAGACTCAGGTATGGGCATTCGAAAGCAGACTCTGTAGTAAGGGAGCAGCGGTAAGGACTCAGTAATAAATTGCCAGCCAAATCGTGATACCTTCGCGGTCTGTTTGGCTGACTTTGTGGCGCATGTGCGCCGGTATGTTGATGTAATCGCCCACTTTTAAGACCACTTCTCGGCCGTCTTCAAACAACAGCGTTCCCTGGCCTTGTAACACAATCACCCATTCCGGCTGCGGGCAGTCATACCACCCTTTGGCAGGGGAAACATGGCCTTTGGAAATAATACGCTCAATTTTAACTTGGTCGCTGACTACAATGTCTTGTAGCACTTCTTGAGTTAAGTCTGCTGGAATGTCGGCAAAGATATTCGCCATGGGCGGTATTCCCTCTGTGATAAAAGAAAGTTAGTAGCTCACGGTTTTTGAAAACACATTTATGATGATCACACCCGCCAGAATAAACGCCATGCCCACCATCGCGGCAACGTCTGGGATTTGCTTATACACTACGGCGCTGAGCGACGAAATCAAAAATATTCCCATCCCGGCCCAAATTGCATAAGCAATGCCAACAGGAATGGTTTTCAATACCAAAGAAAGAAAATAAAACGCAATAATATAGCCAATGACACACACAGCACTGTAAGCATGCTGAGAAAATCCATCAGAGGCTTTTAACGCCATGGTCGCAATCACTTCCGCGCCAATCGCAATGGCTAAATACCAATAACCCATATTTATTGTCCTAAAAAAGATAATCACCACGTGCCAACCTAACAGCACAACCGTTGCGAAAATAAGTGAAGTTAAGCGCAAAGCCAATCAAAACGTGTCGGTTTGACGAAGATTTGATGGCCCTTTAGAGCCAGCTGTCTCGGGCAAATTTCTCGGCTAATACGTCAAGCTCTTGGTCAATCACATGATGCCAGTCTTGCGTGTGCAGATCATGCCCTAAGCGTTCGGCAAACCATTGCATAAACACGGCGTTCTCAAATGCACCGTGTAAATAAATACCCAATACGTTGTCTTGCTGCCAACCATTACCCGTTTGTAAAAACTCACTGACTTTCGCCGTGGTGTGGGTTTGCCCATGGTGAATTTCATAACCTTGCATGACGCCACCTTGCCATTGAAATTGCACCTGAGAAGTCGCCTTAACACTGGCTAACTCGGTTTTTATATCCAATAAGCCTAAGCCGTCAAAATCGCCGGCTTCAAGGTGCAAAGGATCTTTGAGCTGACGCCCTAATATCTGCAAGCCACCGCAAATGCCCAGCACTAATTTCCCCGCCGAAGCCACTTCGACAATGGCTTGGCTTAAACCGGTTTGTTTCAAATACGCCATGCTAGCCCCCGAGTTTTTACTGCCGGGTAAAATCACGGCGTCAAACTTACTGAGATCTTGCTGCTCACGGATCACTGAAACATTGATGCCCTGCTGATGAAACAAGGGATCAAATTCATCCATGTTTGCAGCGTACGGGTAAATCAGCAGCGCCACGTTTAGCTCTCCTTTGACAAAACTGTCGCTGCCACGAAAGGCGTCTTCTTCGGGTAACCGGTGATCGTACATCGGTATGTTCGCAACGGTGGCAATGCCCGTTTTTTGCTCTAACCAGTCCATGGCATTGCCTAACAATGCCGGATCGCCGCGAAACTTGTTGAGCACAAAGCCTTTGATCAAGGCTTGTTCTTCTGGTGCTAAACAGGCCCAAGTACCAAGTAAGTGGGCAAATGAGCCACCACGATCAATATCAGAGATTAAGTACACGTCGGCTTGGGTTTCCAGCGCTACCGACATATTTACAATGTCGCCGGCGCGCAGGTTAATTTCCGCGGGGCTGCCTGCCCCTTCAATCACTAGCTGTTCGTAGTCTTGTTGCAAACTGTGTAACGCCGTTGTGACGTGTTGCCATAATACGCTTTTACGATCCATCCACGGCATCGCCGAAATGGCAGGGTCGGCTTTGCCATTCACTATCACTTGACTAAAGGTATCCGCGGAAGGTTTTAACAACACCGGATTCATCCGCACATCGGGCACAGCTTTGGCGGCAATCGCCTGTAAATATTGCGCACGGCCGATTTCTAAGCCATCTGGCGTGACCGCAGCATTATTGCTCATGTTTTGCGCTTTAAATGGCGCCACCTTAATGCCACGATTAGCCAGTACCCGGCACGCCGCTGCCGCTAATAACGACTTACCCGCGTCACTGGTACAACCTAACATCATGATTGGTTTGGCCATTTTTCACCCCTGCCTAAAAAATAATAATGGTAACCTAAAGCCAGATTAAACAACATATAAAGCGCAGCAGAGCAATAGAAAGCACAATACTCAACGTAGCTAAGGGCGGATAAGGAAAGTCAAAAAGGTAAGTAAGGAGAAGGTGCAGTGACCAGAGGCAGCCACTGCAAAGGTCACACAAGGTGGTTAGGTGCGCAGCTCATTACGCACAATTTCTGCGCCAGCACTGAGTGCTTTTAATTTCGCCGTGGCCACCTCACGTGACAAAGGGGCCATACCACAGTTTGTGCAAGGGTATAAGTTTTCTGCGTCTACATATTCCAGCGCGTGGCGTAACGTATTTGCCACTTCTTCAGGCGTTTCTATGGTATCGGTAGCGACATCAATGGCCCCGACCATGACTTTTTTGCCACGAATCAGTTTTAATAGCTCGATAGGCACACGAGAGTTATGACACTCTAAAGAAATAATATCGATGTTAGATTGTTGCAGCTTAGGAAATACTTCTTCGTATTGGCGCCACTCGGTGCCTAATGTCTTTTTCCAATCGGTATTGGCTTTAATGCCGTAGCCATAACAAATGTGCACCGCAGTTTCACATTTTAAACCTTCGATGGCGCGCTCTAAACAAGCTATGCCCCATTCATTTACTTCGTCAAAAAAAACATTAAAGGCGGGCTCATCAAATTGAATAATATCAACGCCGGCCGCTTCCAATTCTTTGGCTTCTTGGTTTAAGATTTTGGCAAATTCCCACGCTAACTTTTCACGACTTTTGTAATGGTCATCATACAGCGTGTCAATCATTGTCATAGGACCAGGCAAGGCCCATTTGATCGGTTGCGACGTTTGTTGGCGTAAAAATTTGGCGTCTTCTACAAATACCGGTTTTTGACGCGATACGGGTCCAACAACCGTTGGCACGCTTGCTTCGTAACGGTCGCGAATTTTAACGGTTTTGCGATTTTCAAAATCCACACCGCTTAAGTGTTCAATAAACGTGGTTACAAAATGTTGTCGCGTTTGCTCACCGTCGCTGACAATATCCACGCCCGCAACTTGTTGCTCTTGCAAGGACACACGTAACGCATCTTGTTTACCATCATTGAGTACTTCACCTTGCAATTTCCAAGGCGACCATAGTTTCTCTGGCTCTGCCAACCATGACGGCTTAGGTAAGCTACCCGCGGTAGAAGTCGGTAATAATGTTTTCATAATTAAGGCCACTCTATTGTAAGGTGAAAATTAAGCGAAATTCGCAGACCACTGTTCAAGCACTGATTGATAAGGCTTGATAAAGTGCTCTTCAGCAAACTTACCTTGCTCTTTGGCTAAACGGCCACGCTCTTCACGGTCGTAGACAATTTGAGTCAGGGAGTGGTCTTGGTTTTTCAAATTTGGCTGATAACAATTACCCGCTACCGCGTTGGCATTGTAAATTTCAGGGCGGTAGATTTTCTGGAATGTTTCCATGGTGCTGATCGTGCTGATTAGCTCCAGGTTGGTGTAATCGTTAAGTAAATCACCAAAGAAATAAAATGCCAAAGGTGCAACGCTATTTGACGGCATAAAATAACGAACTTGCAGGCCCATTTTTTGAAAATAGGTTTCCGTTAACGATGACTCATTTGGTTGATACTCAAAACCTAATACCGGGTGTTGATTCTCTGTTCTACGATATACTTTATTATCAGATACACTTAAACATATTACAGGAAGCTTTTTAAAACTCTGCTTATAAGCTTCAGATTGAACGAAGTGTTTAAATAATTTACCGTGCAACTCACCAAAATCAGATGGGATACTAAATTTCTCTTGTTCTTTATTATGCTCTAATAACAGCACGCTAAAATCATAATCGCGCACATAAGAAGAAAAGTTATTTCCCACAATACCTTCAATGCGTTCATTCGTTTGATGATCAACAATGTTCGTTTTTAAGATTTCAATTGAAGGAAAACGTTTACTCGCGTCTTCAATGGCCATTTCTACCGATACAATTTCAAGATCAACGGAGTAACGGTCACCCTTAGGGTTATCCCAGTGTGCTAATGCATTGAAACTATTGTCGATCATTTTCAGTGCATTGCGTAAATTCTGCTGACGGCTCTCGCCTCTTGCCAAATTCGCAAAGTTAGTAGTAATACGCGTATTGTCTGAAGGCTGATAATTTTCATCGAGAGAAATGCTTTTAATAGCAAATGTAAATTCTTTACTCATTGTGATTAGGTATCCTATTTCCTATGATAAAAGACGGGTAAATCCTTTAGCATTTTTGTGGTAACAGTTCCCGATAATTGCTTTTGAAAAATTCTAATTTAACTTAACACAGATCAAGGAACAGCTTTCATTTTTAGCGTTAACATCAGGTGGCAATTTATACTAGGAGAGAAGAAAGATTGAAAATGGTTTTATTTCACATTTAACATGAGTTTTACTCATAAGCCTATATGTATAAAATTCAACATCAATTGAAAATATCTCATTACCGTTACATGTAAAAAATTCAAGTTAACGTGAAAAATATTAAACCGGTTTTTCGCCCTCCTATTTTATTTCTGTAGTATAGTTGCCCGCCAATTTTATAAAGAGGCAAAGGGAATGAGCGAAATGCTTTTATTGGTTGTATATTGTGCGCTATTAGGATGCGGCGTAGGATTTTTAGCAGGCTTGCTAGGCATAGGTGGTGGCTTAGTCATAGTGCCTGTGTTGAGTAGCATTTTACTCTATTTAGAGGTATTGCCGGCTGAGCAGGTAGTGATTGTTGCGATAGCGACGTCCCTCGCCTCTATCTTATTTACATCAACCTCTTCTGCTCTTGCACACCATAAAAACGGTAACGTACCTTGGGACCTTGCACCTTGGATCATGACAGGGGTGGCTATTGGCGCACTGATCAGCGGTTTTATGGCCGCCTTATTGCCTGAAAAAGCGGTGCGTTTAGTGTTTGCTATCAGCGTGGCCTTAATTGCTTTAAAGATGTTTTTTAGCGGCAAAGGTAATGACACCAATGAGCGTCAGCTGCCAAATAAAGGCATATTAACCGTGTTGACCACGATCACAGGGGCATTATCCGCCATCATTGGCATCGGCGGCGGGGCGCTGTTAGTACCTTTACTGACCTTTTTCTCGCTCAATATTAAAAAAGCCATTGGCTGCGCCTCAGCTTGTGGCATAGTGATTGCGCTGTTTGGCTCGATTGGCTACATCAGCTCAGGCTTAGCGCACTTCTCTTTTGCAGACGGTTTCGCTGGCTTTGTTTACCTCCCAGCCTTATTTGGCATTGTATGTACTTCTTGGTTTACCGCCCCCCTTGGCGCAAAAGCCACGCAGTATTTACCTGTGCCCACAATCAAAAAAATCTTTGCGGTACTGTTAGTTGTCATGGCCGTGAATATGTTTTTAAAGTAAGTGGTATGCGCAATCATTAACAGGCTGCAAATCCTTGCCACCCTTAATGTCAGTAAAAAGGCCAGCATCTCGCTGGCCTTTTAGTTGCCTTTTTACTGCCGTTCAAACACTTTTTATTTTTGTTCGAACACTTTTAGGAGTGGCTGTGCCATCAACGGCGACATAACTTTCACCTTGACGCGCTAAGTCAACCGCATCAATAAGGATCGAATCCGCCAAGGGGTTCGTGATAAAACCGTTCAGGGGAAGCGGCATCTATTCGTACTAGGGCGACACCTACCCCAAAGTATGAATGAGTTAATCTTGGTTTTGCTGTAAAGGCAGTACCATCTCAATTAATCCGTCTTCCAGTTCAATGGTAACTTTAAAGCCGAGCTTACGCGCCAGTTCGGCCATGCCTTTGTTTTGTAACATGGTAAAGCCCATCAATTCACCTGTGCCGTTATTTTGATAATAACGAATGAGCTTATCGAGTAAAAAACGACCCAACCCTTGCCCTTGCATATCGCCTTTTACCACCATGGCAAATTCTGCGTTGGTATTGTCAGGATCGGTAGACGCTCTCACCACGCCTAAGGTTTCTGTTTCTTTGTCACCGTCGAGCCCCATTGCCACAAAGGCCATTTCTCTGGAGTAATCGATTTGTGTTAGCAGCGCCATTTCTTCATGGGTCATCTGAGCGCGTTCACCAAAGTAGCGTTTATACCTGTCTTCAGCAGATAAGCCCGAGTCAAACACCTTATGCTTGGGCTCATCTTCCGGCAAAATCGGCCTAATCAATACTCGGTTACCGTTGCGCAACTGGAAAAACTCTTCCAGCTCTTTGGGATAAGGGCGAATGGCAAGACGGTCTGTGGTGTCTTTGGCATCTGCTTGCAGTTGCACGTTAACATCTAGCAAAGTCAATTTGTTGCCTGCCACTAACACAGGGTTAAAATCAATTTCCAATATTTCAGGGCAGTCAATGATCAAGTGAGCTACTTGAGTTAGCATTTCGCATAAAGCAGTAATATCAAAGCCTGATGGCAAGTGGCGATTACGGATTTTTTTACTCTTAAGGGCGTTTATCACCATGTAACGAGATAGCGCCATGTTTAGGGGCGGCAGTGCCACCGCAGCGTCACGGCTAATATCCCACTCCGAGCCCCCTTCACCCAATAAAATGGCAGGGCCAAAAACGGGGTCATTTTTCACCGCCACCCTTAACTCTTGTGCCCCCGCGGTTAACGCCATTTTTTGCACGATAAGGCCCGCTACTTGGGCTTCAGGGAAAGTGTCCATGACTCGCTGTAAGATAGAGTCGGCCGCTTGGGTCAGCTCGGCGTCGGAATTAAGGTTGAGCATCACGCCGTGCACGTCCGATTTATAATGAATATCGGGGGATTGCACTTTTAGCGCCACCGGGTAGCCAATTTCATTGGCAATGTTGACCGCTTCTTCGGCATTTTTGACGTGCCAAGTGGGGATGGTTTTAAGGCCATAGGCTTTTAAAATCGGCTGCATTTCGTGGGTTTCAAGCACATGCTGGCCTTGTTGCAAAGCGCGCTGTAATAACCCCCGCGCCTTACTGGCATCGGTTGGTAAGTCGGCTGACACCGACTGCGGTGTTTCCATCAGCATTTTTTGGTTTCGGCGATACTCCACCATGTGCATAAATGCCCCCACCGTGCCCTCGGGAGTGCGGTAAGTCGGTATGCCGGCCTTAGAGAATAAATGACGAGCTTCATACGCTGCTCGTTCGCCGGTCCAGTTTGTCAGCATGTTAAAGCGGTTTTTATTGGGGTGCAGTTTTACCGCAGAAATCACCGCTTCAGCCGTTTCGGTACTTTGCGCCAAAGCGGAAGGAGAGTGCATTACTAACACAGCATCAATTTCTTTGGAGTGCATTAACACGTCTACCGCGCGGGCGTAACGCTCTGGCGTGGCATCCCCAATAATGTCGACCGGGTTTGCGCGAGACCAGTTAGCAGGTAGCACCTCATCTAGGCTCGCCAAGGTTTGCTCATCTAACTGCGCTAACTTGCCGCCGCGCTCGATCAGCGCATCCACCGCTAAAACACCTGGGCCGCCGCCGTTAGTAATAATGGCCAAGCGCTCACCTTTCAGTGGATTGGCGTGAGCCAAGGTTTCCACTGCGGCAAATAGCTCATGAAGATCGTTTACCCTCAACATGCCAGCCCGTTTAAAGGCCGCATCATATACGGCGTCTGAGCCAGTAAGGCCACCAGTATGAAGCTCAGCCGCTTTCGCGCCTTGTAAGCTGCGACCTGATTTAATCACCAGGATTGGTTTGTTGCGCGAAGCGGCCCTCGCCGCAGACATAAAATCGCGACTTTGATTGATAGAGTCGACATACAACATGATAGCGCGGGTTTTGCCGTCACGACCAAGCAAATCAAGCAGCTCGTCAAAATCCACATTGATGGCATCGCCTAACGAAATAAACTGAGAGAATCCTATGCCTTTGTTATTGGCCCAATCCAATACCGTGGTGCAAATGGCAGCAGATTGCGATACAAACGCCAATTTACCGGGTTTAGTATGGTCATGGGACAAGCTGGCGTTGAGGCCAATGTGGGGCAGTATCATGCCTAAGCTATTTGGCCCTAGAATACGAATATTGTATTTTTTAGCTAACGTCAGCAATTGCTCTTTAAACGCTTCACCGGTTTCAGGGTTAACCTCATCAAACCCACCCGCCATGACTACCACAGCTTTACAGCCATGCTGGCCAAGTTTTTCGACAATGGCGGGTACGCGACATGCTGCAGTGCACACAATGGATAAATCCGGCACTTGCGGTAAAGCTTCAATGTTGGGATAGGCCAACACCCCTAGTACCGCTTTATATTTTGGGCTCACCGGCATAATAGGGCCAGAAAAACCGCCTGACAGTAAATTTTTCATGACAACGTTGCCGGCGCGCATCGGTTGGGTTGAGGCGCCAATCACGGCTATCGATTGAGGTTTTAACAACAGGTCGAGGTTTCTTTGACTCATAATGACTCACAACGATGAAGGTTATCTTAAGTGTACTGGGCAATGCTTCATCCAGCTATTTGTTTAATCACAATTTATTTAAATTGGCTGCAATCTTGTCAGTCTTATTGAGATCCTAAAATGGCACCCGCGTCATCCGGTTAATGAAAGCCTACTGATTGGCGTTACTAATCGGCCGAAAACGTTAATGGCGCCCACTTTATCGACTATCGACTGGGTTGCAGTTTTACCTAAAATATTCAATGCTAATTGGTTTAACAGTATTCAAAGGGACCTTCAATGTTTGCTCGCTACCTCTACCAAGCCGTTTTAGTCTTCGCCTTTACAGTGCCCAGTTACAGTTCACCTGCATTCGCGGACAGTCAGCAACAACTGGTGGATGCGGCAATGAATCGCACAACACAAAAAGTGACTTACGACGGCAGTTATCATGCTATGAGTTACCCTGGCGGAGATGTACCCAGCCACATTGGTGTATGCACGGACGTGATCATACGCAGCTATCGGCAACTGGGAATTGATTTACAGCAGCGGGTTCACGAAGACATGCAACAGCACTTTGAGCAATATCCGTCGCAACGCATCTGGGGACTGAGTAAAACCGACGCCAATATTGACCATCGACGAGTACCCAATTTGCAAGCGTATTTTGGTCGTCACGGCCAAACTCTGGCAATCACTGACGATGGTAAAGACTACCAGCCAGGCGATATTGTCACTTGGATGTTGCCGGGAAACTTGCCCCACATAGGCATCATAGTCGATGAGCGTTCAGCGGATAATAGCCGCCATAAGGTGGTGCACAATATTGGCTCTGGTCCGATTCTTGAAGACATGTTGTTCAGCTTTAAAATTACCGGCCACTACCGTTATTTACCCCGCTAACCAGCCATGGCAGTTCAGTAAACGGTCACAAAGGAGTGATGATTAAGCGGCTTGGTTTTGCTTACAAGGGGATGCCTGGGCATCACTCATGGCGCAATTTGACGTTTCAACGCCATGGTTAACAAAACAGCCTTTGCCCCGCTTTTTCGCTTGGTACATCGCGGCGTCTGCTTGACGACGTAACGCTTCCAAGGGCAATTGGTTATGCTTATTGATGGCGATACCTATGCTTGCCCCTACTTGCAAACGGCGCTGCTCAAATTCAATGGGCTGCGCTAAACTGTTGAGGCATTTTTGAGCAAGGGGCGCTAACAGCATTAAGCCTTGCGGCGCGCTAACCAAGACCAAAAACTCGTCTCCGCCATGGCGACAACATACGCCAAATTCACCAAATATTTGCGTTAATCGCCGCGCGACTTGGCGTAAGCATTCATCTCCAGCGTCATGTCCATAACTGTCATTCACCGCTTTAAAGCCGTCTAGGTCAATGAACAATAAAGCGGATGAAAGGTCGGCTTCAATAAGCTGTGCGTGGCGTTGTAACGCGCGGAAGTTTTTTAAACCGGTTAATTGATCGTGTTCGGCAAACCAGGCGATATCTTTGTTTTGCTGCACCATTTGCTTTAACAAGCTTTGCGTTCGCTCACGGTAGCTGATCAGGCTAATACCAGAGATCATTAATACCAACAGCAAACAGGTAATGTAAACCGCCCAATGCGGCACATTGTACAGCAAGCGGTGAATGTTGTTGTTCATTACAACCGTTTGGCTGGTAATTAAATAAGCCACTAATACCAGGTAGGCGGTTGAGAACAAGAAGAATCCGTATAACCATCGACGGTTGCCGCACAATGCCACCATAAAACAGGTAAGGAACAAGAAAAATACGCTACCCGCAAGTGGCCCAAGGGTTAAAAGGCCGGCATTTAAAACAATAAAGTTAAATACCAGCAAAAAGATGAATTGGCTGCTAATGCTCAATTGATGTCGACTGACGGTAACCAATAACAGAATACAGACCAAGGTCATTTGCACCATATCACGAGGCGAAAAACCAATTTCTGCGGCCCGGAAACAGCTCATCACCAAAGTGATAACGCTGACCACGGACTCCAAAATTAGCATCAAATGGATCAGGCGTAATTTAAGCTCTTCATCTATTTGCAGTAACGACTGAGGGGTCAATAACTTCAATGACTTTGTGCTCCATGCAAAGGACTAACTTACAGGTAAACAATGACCATGCCGCAGAGGGTTAAATTAAAAGGTCAAAACGCTTATATAGATGACAGCGCCAGGCGCATTGTAATGAAATACGCCGATATTTCGAGCGAAAAATACCTTTTAGCTATACTAAAGCATTAATAATATTTATCTCACAAATAACCGTGTAAACTTGCTGCGCTTACCCAGCTGTAGATTGCTCGCATTTGAGAACATAAATCTGAGCCAATCCACAACATCCAACAGAAATAAAAAAACCGCCCAAAGGCGGTTTTTTTATTTGGCTATCAGGATTTCCTGAGGCCAACGTTCACAACGTGAGAATTACAACTCGTCAATCTGCGTTTCCATTTGCAAGAATTTTTGCACCACACTTTTATCCGGCGCGGCCGTCATTAAGCTAACAGCAACAATAGCGATAGTGGCCAAAATAATCCCTGGCACAATCTCGTATAAGTCAAAAATACCGCCTGATAACTGCTTCCAAACAACCACTGTCACGCCACCTAGGACAATACCGGCGATTGCGCCAAAACGGTTCATGCGCGGCCAATACAAGCTTAAGATAATCGCCGGCCCAAACGCAGCGCCAAATCCAGCCCAAGCATAAGATACCAAGCCCAGCACCGAACTTTCTGGATTAAGGGCTAAAATTAAGGCAATGATTGACAAGGCAATCACGCTCACCCGACCAATCCAAACAATCTTCTCAGAGCTGGCTTCAGGGTTAATGTGCTGCTTGTAGATATCTTCAGCCCAAGCGGAAGAAGATACCAACAACTGAGAGTCCGCGGTACTCATTATTGCCGCCAAGATAGCGGCCAGCAAAATACCCGCAACCACAGGGTGGAACATGGCGTTCACAAGCAGCATAAAGATTTTTTCGCTGTCTTCTACTGTTAGACCGTTGTTGGTCACGTACAACAGGCCGACAAGGCCGACCAGCAAAGCACCAAACATCGACAATGCCGTCCATACAACCGCGATGCGCCTTGCGGTGACTAAATCTTTATTTGAGCGAGACGCTTTAAAGCGGGCCAATATGTGAGGCTGGCCAAAGTAGCCTAGGCCCCACGCAGCCAATGAGACAATGCCAATCAAGGTCATGGGCTCACCTTTCGCGTCCGCAAATAGGGTCAATAATTCAGGGTTGATGGCTTCTAGTTGCTGAGGTAAATCCGTCAAGCTGCCATCAAGTGCAGCAAGAGGTACAACCAAGAGCGCGGCTGACATTAAAAGTCCTTGTACCAAGTCGGTCCATGATACCGCGAGAAAACCACCAAATAAGGTATAAGACACCACACACACGGTGCCAATGATCAGAGCCAAGGTGTAATCTAAACCAAATACGGTTTCAAATAATTTGCCGCCTGCCACTAAGCCAGAACTGGTATAGAACAAAAAGAACAGTAAGATAAAGCACGCAGACACGGTTTGAATCACTTTCGAGTTATCATTAAAACGCCGAGATAAGTACTCTGGTAAGGTTAAAGAGTTGTCAGTGATAATGCTGTAAGTACGCAGCCGTTTGGCGCAAATAAGCCAGTTCAACCAAGTGCCAATTAATAAGCCGCCCGCTAGCCACAACGAGCCAATACCAGCAGCATAAGCATAACCGGGTAAACCCAGTAACAACCAGCCACTCATGTCTGAGGCGCCAGCAGATAGGGCCGTTGGCCAAGGACCAAGTTGCCTGCCACCTAAAAAATAATCAGATGAGTTAAGCGTACGCCGGTAAGCCCAAACACCGATGCCAAGCATCATGGCTAAATACAATAAAAAGGTGGCGGTGATGGCAAAGCTATTTTCTATCATGCCAAGTTAACTCCCTGAAAAAATTTAATATTAACTCTAGTTATAGTTGTAATGTGAAGATGTGTCTGCGCCTCGTTCGATTATTTCGCAACCATCTTAAAACCTCGCATAGCCTACCTTGCCCCTTTATAGCCACCATGACATACAACAGGTTTGAGCCAGAAAGGGCGTAAAAAGTGTGATCCAGTCAAGATTATTTGCCTAACAGAGGATGATGCTGTAACCTGCATGCCCGCTTAAGCGAGTTCGTTCGCCGAGCCCAGTATAGAGACCAGCATGAGTTTTAACGCTTTAGGACTATGTCCTCAACTTTTGCAAGCCATTGAAGCACAAGGCTATAGCACCCCTTCTCCGATTCAGCAGCAAGCAATCCCCGCGATCATCGCAGGTAAAGACGTAATGGCTGCAGCACAAACCGGTACCGGAAAAACCGCCGGATTTACCTTGCCCTTGCTTGAGAGCTTACGTCACAAAGGCAAAGCTAATAATAAACAAGTTCGGGCCTTGGTATTGACGCCGACGCGTGAACTCGCCGCGCAAGTGGCAGAAAGTGTTGCCAATTACAGCAAACACTTACCACTCACTTCGAGTGTGGTGTTTGGCGGTGTTAAAATTAACCCGCAGATCAGCCGGTTAAAACAAGGTTGCGACGTGCTGGTGGCGACCCCGGGTCGCTTATTGGATTTATATAAACAACAAGCGGTAAGCTTTAAACAACTTGAAGTGCTGGTGCTTGATGAAGCAGACCGAATGTTGGACATGGGCTTTATCCATGACATAAAGCGCATTTTGGCGGTGTTACCCGCTCAACGCCAAAACTTACTGTTTTCAGCCACCTTTTCAGACGACATTCGCAAACTCGCGAAAGGCTTAGTGAATAACCCTGTAGAGATTTCGGTGGCGCCACGTAATACCACCGCTAAGTCTGTTGAACAATGGGTATACCCGGTCGACAAAAGCCGTAAATCACGCCTGCTATGTCACCTCATCAAAAGCAATAATTGGCAGCAAGTATTGGTCTTTTCAAAGACCAAACACGGTGCCAACCGTTTGAGTAAAACGCTGGCAGCGCAGGGCCTTGAAGCCGCAGCGATTCATGGTAACAAAAGCCAAGGTGCTCGAACTAAAGCGTTAGCCGGATTTAAAGACGGTAGCATTCGGGTGTTGGTCGCAACAGACATCGCCGCACGTGGGCTAGACATCGACCAACTGCCTCAGGTGGTCAATTTTGATTTGCCACAAGTGGCGGAAGATTATGTGCACCGCATAGGTCGAACCGGTCGTGCGGGCGCAACCGGGCAAGCCGTGTCTTTAGTATGCGCAGATGAAATAAAGCTGCTTAACGGTATCGAAAAACTCACAGGTGGGGTGATTGAGCGCCAAGTTATCTCAGGGTTTGAGCCGGAGCATCCGCTGCCCCACTCGCATATTCAGCAAGGTAATAAAGCGGGTAATGGCAAGGCCAAGCCACGCCGAAATCAAGGCCAAGCTAAGTCAAACCGTCGCCACAAAGGCGCCAAAACGGGTGGCTCAGAAGGTGGTCACGCTAACCATGGCCAATCGCGAAAAGATCAAAATACCGGTAAAGGCCCTCAGCAATCGCCTCAAGGTCAACGCCCGCAGCGCGGTAAAGGTAAGCCGAACTCAGGCAGCCAGTCTGATAACCCATGGGCCAATCATGAGCGAACAGCTGCTAAGCCGACACCAAATCGTCGGCGCAAACCCAGTCAAGCAACTCAATCGCAGCAAAGTAATAGCGCGCCTAAAAAGCCGGTAACGTTTAAAGCCTAATAGGGCTAAAAACAAAAAAAGCATGTCATTGACATGCTTTTTTTATAATCTCTTTTCCGTCGCTATCGCAAACGGCTGATTTTAAAACTGCGACCTTTAATTTTTCCTTCTTGGATCTTTTTCAATGCCGCTTTAGCCACATCACGGCGCACAGCCACATACGCATAAAACTCAAACACCTGAATTTTACCTACTGTGGATCCGTCTATGCCCGTTTTACCCGTCAGCGCACCAAGAATGTCGCCGGGGCGAACTTTTTGCTTTTTACCCCCGTCAATTCTTAAGGTGACCATGTTCGGCACAGGTAACGCTTGATTCATGACGCTCACAGGGGGCAAGCTCTCTGGCGTAATGGTTTGTTGCAGGTAATCTTCAAGGGCGATCACTTTCTGGGTGTCTTTTAAGCTTACCAGTGAACAAGCGATGCCTTTACTGCCGGCGCGCCCCGTCCTACCGATTCGGTGCACGTGTACTTCAGGATCATGGGACAACTGATAGTTAATCACAGCATCAAGTGCATCAATATCTAAACCACGTGCTGCAACGTCAGTCGCCACTAGTATGTTGATACTTTTGTTGGCAAAACGAGCAAGGGTTTGGTCTCTGTCTCTTTGCTCAAGGTCGCCGTTTAAGGCCGCCGCGCTAAAGCCGTAATTGAGTAACTCTTGGGCCACTTCTTGGGTGTCTTTTTTCATATTACAGAAAATCACGCATGACTCAGGTTGGTGCTGCATGATGAGTAAACGAATTGCTTCAAGCTTGGCTTCGTGACTGTCTACTTCGTAAAAGTGCTGGGAAATGCTGCTTTGTTCGTGAGTGGATGCCACCTTGATCACTTCAGGGGCGTCCATAATATTCTTTGCCATAGAATTAATCTGCGCTGGGAACGTTGCGCTAAACAGTAAATTCTGTCGCTGCGCAGGCAAAGCCGCGACGATGGTTTCGAGATCTGGTTGAAAGCCCATCTCCAACATCCGGTCTGCTTCGTCGAGCACAAAGCAGTTGACGTCTTCAAGCTTTAAACGCCCTTTGTTAATGTGTTCAACAATGCGCCCAGGCGTTCCCACTACGATGTGCGCGCCATGCTCCAGCGAACCAATTTGAGGACCAAAAGGCGTGCCGCCACACAAAGTGAGCACTTTAATATTGTGGATGCTGCGGGCCAAACGACGGATTTCTTTGGCTACTTGATCGGCTAATTCTCGGGTTGGGCACAATACCAAGCTTTGCACCCGAAAGCGCTTTACATCTAACGCTTGTAATAACCCTAAACCAAATGCTGCGGTCTTGCCCGAGCCTGTTTTACCTTGGGCGATGACGTCTTTCCCGGCGAGAATATGGGGCAGACTTTGCCCTTGAATCGGGGTCATCTGGTGGTAATCAAGCGAAGCGAGGTTGGATAATAAGTCAGCTTTTAAAGCCAAGGAGTCAAACGCGGTATCAGTCAAGGTTAGGCCCATTTACAACAAAAAATAGAATGGGCCCAGTATAACAGTTTATGCGTGATTAACCCGCAAATACATAACCCTGAGGGTACTTTAGCAAGCTCGGTTTTGGCCTTGCCAACATATACACTAAGGTGAGCGGACCTATGCGGCCAATGATCATCACGACCACCATAATCAGTTTGCCCGTTTCACTTAAATTGGCGGTCAGCCCAGCGGTTAACCCTACAGTGGCAAACGCAGAAATGGTTTCAAACATGACTACTTCAAATTTCGCTTGCTCGGTAAGCATCAATAAAAACATGGCAATAAGCAGCAATAAACCACTGACCACAATAATGGCTAAACACTTGGTCACCGTTTGCCAAGGAATAGATCGGCGAAACAACTCTATTTGATTTTGTTGGCGCAAAAAAGTCCACGTCGCCGCGATGGCCACCACAAAGGTTGAGACTTTAATGCCGCCTCCGGTTGACGTTGAACCGGCGCCAATCAGCATTAATACCAGCATCACTAATAAAGCAGGCTGGGTAAACTGACTGAGATCTACCGAGTTAAAACCTGCGGTGCGGGCACTGGCAGATTGAAAAAATGCTGCCAGCCATTGCTCCCCTTGAGACAAGTTGCCCAAAGTAGCAGGGTTGTTTCGCTCTAACAGCCAGAACAACAAAGCGCCAATGGCTAACAAGATGGGCGTCGCGGTGACCATCACCTTACTGTGTAACTGCAAGTGATTAAAACCGCGGTGACCATTACGACTGAGATCTGAAATGACGGTAAAGCCCAAACCGCCAAAAATTAACAAGCCCGCTATCGTAAAATTGACCAAGGGATCGCCCACAAAGCTCATCATACTGTCAGAAAAAAGCGCAAAACCGGCGTTATTAAAAGCCGAGATAGCATGGAAAATGGCATAAAAAACGCCCTCTGCCCAGCCCATTTCTGGCACCCAACGAATGGCGAGAATAATCGCTCCTAACAGCTCAGCCAGCATGGAAAAAATAATAATGTGCTTAACCAACCGCCTCAGGTTAACGGCTTTCCCTTGTCCTAGTTCTTCTTTTGTGAGCGCTTGCTGACGCAGGCTGATGCGAAAGCCAAACATATAAAGCAGCACTGCAGATAAAGTCATCTGCCCTAATCCACCAATTTGCATCAGTAGCATGAGTAATATTTTTCCGGCGATGGTGAAGTGCTCGCCAGTGTCGACGACGCCGAGTCCAGTAACGCTAATCGCCGAGGTGGCTGTAAACAGCGCATCGACAATGCCTAAACCGGTCACAGAAAAAACGGGTAAGGTAAGCAGAATCGCCGCAGGAAATAAAATCGCGAGAAAACTGGTCACAATCAGCTTGGGCTCAGACCATGGCTTTTTTTGTTTGTCCGTCTTTAGCGGATAAGTAAAGTGGCGCTGGTGCTGCAGGCTCATAAGTGTTTTAACCTTTCAGCTAATTCATCTTCGGCCCCAGCAACGATTAAAATGTCTCCCATTTCAAGCGGGGTATCAAGACCAAAGTCTTTATGAATACTTGGCCCGCGTTTCACCGCCAGCACTTCAATGGTACTTTTTTTAACACAAATATGTTGCCCCAAAGGCATTCCAAAGTGCTCTCGGGTAATCACCACTTCCGCGATAGCAAGTCCGCTACCAAGCGACAAATAATCAAAAACCCGTTTATCCAGCATATTACGCGCAATGCGAATGCCCATGTCACGCTCTGGGCTAATGATTTTATCGGCGCCGATCTTATTGAGAATTTTGGCGTGAAACTTATCTTTGGCTTTTACCCATACCGTTCGGACACCGGCTTCTTTTAACACCAAGGTGGTTAAAATACTGGCATTAACGTCATCGCCTATCGACACCATCACGATGTCATACTCATCCAATTTCAACTCGGCAATGGTGGCCTCATTGGAGCAATCCGCCACCACAGCATGAGACACGGTATCGACCAATTTGGCGACTTTGTCTTCTGCAATATCCAGCGCCAACACTTGTGCGCCCTGCTCTCTTAATTCTTCACACAAGGCCGAACCGAACCGACCCAAGCCCACCACCGCAAATTGTTTTTCAGATAAGTTCATAAGACCCATACAACCTATTTTGTTCAATGCCGTTTTTCAATATTCTTTCGTTACCTAACCGCCTCAGTGATAATCACTACTTAGCCGCAATGTTCTAGCAACTTATTGATTATAGACAGCAAAATTAAAGGAATATGCACCAAAGGTAAAAAAGTGCATTTCATCCGTGCTAAATGCAAACTATTCGCGTTTTTTTGCATTTCAGCACAGCAATTTTTACTAATTCATCTAAGCTAAAAAGTATCGAGCGCAAGGAGGCAACCGATGAAAGTATGTAATAACCCTATCAGTTTTACAGGGTCTGCAAGACGAGACCTCACGTTAGTATTGTGCATCATTGCAGTAATATCTTTTATTTCAATCCGGTACGACATGGCGGAGTTCTTGATTGAGTTCTCAAGCCGTTATGAAACTTTTGAACTGGATGAGCTAATGCCAGTCGGCATGGTAATGGGCCTGTGTTTTGGCTGGTTTTCATGGCGTCGCTGGAAAGAAATAACGCAACTTTACCATGCGGTAGAAAAGCTATCCCTTCAAGATCCCATTACCCATATCAATAACCGCCGCGCAGCCAATATTGAACTTGGCAGATTACAAAAACGCGCGGAGCCCTATGGCGTTTTACTGCTAGACATCGATAACTACAAGCAAATCAATGAAACCTTGGGTTATGACGTAGGCGATGAAATATTAGTAAAAAAGGCAACCTTGTTAGAGCAAGCCATTGGCGACAAGGCCTTCATTGCTCGTTGGGCAGGGCCACAGTTTATCGTCTTTTGCCCCAGGTTTGACGTCCATCAAACCCAAGCCTTAGCAAGTAAGCTGCATAAAGCATTGAGCGACGACCTGTTTCAAAGCATGAAAATCAACCTGTTTATCGGTATCACCCAAAGTTATGGCAAAGAAAGCGCGAAACAAATGCTAGAGCAAGCACAAGATGCTTTGTTTGAGGCTAAGGCCCAAGGTAATGGCGTGCATCAGCAATGGGCCTAATACTCAGGTAAATACTGGCTTAAAATAATCTTTCAGCTTACTCTCTAGCGATTGATACGGAGAAGAAAAGTTGAAGAAAATTGCTTTAAGCTGGTCATCTGGAAAGGATGCGTGTTTAACCTTACTGACTTTACAGGCGCAAGCTCAGGTAGAAGTATGCGCGCTATTTACCACCCATGTGAAAGGAGTAGTGCCTTTTCAAAATACCCCTATAGGCGTGGTGCAAGCACAAGCTCAAGCCATTGGCCTGCCGCTAGTTTTGATTGAGTTGCCAACGGTTTTCCCTGCCAACGATGTGTATCAAGGTGCAGTTGTGGAAGGTTTGAAAAACGCTAGCTTGAACATTGACGCTGTGGCCTTTGGGGATATGTTTCACAATGGCATCGCCGCATACCGAAAAAGCTATATTGAGCCAGCAGGTTGGCAGGCTTTATTCCCCTTGATGGGAAAAATCGGCGAAAATGATCGCGAAATCAGCCAACGACTTTCCCGCCAGATTCTAAGCCAACTCATAGAATGTTATATTAGCTGCGTTGATAACCGCTACCTAGCCCCTAGTTACTGCGGCCAAGCGTATGACAGCGCGTTGGTTCAACAACTCACGCCCAATATTGATCCATGTGGTGAACATGGTGAGTTTCATACTATCGTAACCAATGCACCATGCTTTAACAGGCCTATTTGCCTACAATTTGATGGCCATTATCAGCAAGGTAATTTTACTCATAGCCATGTCTTTCTAGACAGTTAAACAACTAAGATAACAAGAGAAAAGGTCGAGTATGAAAAAGCACGTTTTTATCGCCACTAGCCTAGATGGCTATATTGCCGATAGTAATAATCAAATTGATTGGCTTCATGATATTGATAATCCAACGGGCGATGATTGCGGATTTAGCCAGTTCATCGCGGGGGTCGACGCCATTGTGATGGGAAGAAACACTTTCGAAACTGTCGCCGGCTTTGACTGTGAATGGCCCTACCCAGTGCCGGTGTTTGTCTGCAGCCGCAGTCTCACTCACGTCCCTGACGAGTTAACCGAAAAGGCTTGCATATTGTCCGGCACGGCTGAGGAAATCTGCCAGCAATTGGCATTGCAGGGTTTCGATAACCTCTATGTCGACGGTGGCAACTTGATCCAGCAGTTTTTACGAGCAGGTTTAATTGATGAAATGACCATCTCAACCCTCCCCATTTTACTTGGGGCTGGTACCTCATTGTTCGGCGAGTTAACCGAGCCGATGAAGTTTCGACATATCAAAACACAGTGTTATCTCGGCGCCATAGTGAGTAGCCAATACCTTAAAGAAACTTGATAACTTGACGCGCGTTTAGCTAATACGATTACGCTTTAAGCGATCCAGTAGGCATAAAAAAAGCCAGCATAGCTGGCTTTTTGCGGTTGATAAATACAGCTTACCAACCAGTAATGTCTTTCAGCGCGGTACCAATCTCGGCAAGAGATTTAGTAGTACGTACACCTGCCGCTTCTAAAGCTGCGAATTTGTCTTCTGCAGTACCTTTACCACCAGAGATAATGGCACCCGCGTGGCCCATACGCTTACCTGCAGGAGCCGTTACACCGGCAATGTAAGAAACAACAGGTTTAGTGACGTTAGCTTTAATGTAAGCTGCTGCTTCTTCTTCTGCTGTGCCACCGATTTCGCCGATCATTACAATCGCTTCAGTCGCAGGATCATTTTCGAACATTTCTAGTACGTCAATGAAGTTAGTACCTGGGATTGGGTCACCACCGATACCAACACACGTTGATTGGCCAAAGCCTGCATCTGTAGTTTGCTTAACCGCTTCATACGTAAGCGTACCAGAGCGAGAAACAATGCCCACTTTACCTGGCTTGTGGATGTGGCCAGGCATGATACCAATCTTCGACTCACCCGGAGTGATAACACCCGGACAGTTAGGGCCAATCATGCGCACGCCTGTCTCTTCAAGCTTCACTTTAACATCAAGCATATCCAGCGTTGGAATGCCTTCAGTGATGGTTACAATCAGCTCAATGCCTGCATCAATCGCTTCTAGAATTGCGTCTTTACAAAACGGAGCCGGTACATAGATAACCGTAGCCGTTGCGCCTGTGGCTTCTACCGCTTCACGCACTGTGTTAAATACAGGTAAACCTAAGTGCTCTTGACCGCCTTTGCCAGGTGAAACACCGCCTACCATTTGCGTACCGTAAGCAATCGCTTGCTCAGAGTGGAAAGTACCTTGGCCGCCAGTGAAACCTTGACAGATCACTTTAGTGTCTTTGTTAATTAGTACAGACATTATTTGCCCTCCGCAGCTTTAACAACTTGCTGAGCAGCGTCTGTTAGACTTGTTGCAGCAATGATATCCAAATCAGAATTTGCAAGCACTTCGCGACCTAGGTCAGCGTTAGTACCTTCAAGACGAACCACAACAGGCACTTCAACGCCTACTTCTTTCACAGCGCCGATAATACCTTCTGCAATCATGTCACAACGAACAATACCGCCGAAAATGTTAACCAGTACCGCTTTCACGTTGTCGTCAGATAGGATAATTTTGAATGCTTCTGCTACACGTTCTTTGGTTGCGCCGCCACCAACGTCTAAGAAGTTAGCTGGCTTGCCACCGTGTAGGTTAACGATGTCCATAGTGCCCATTGCCAGGCCTGCACCGTTCACCATACAACCTACGTTACCGTCTAGTGCAACATAGTTAAGTTCGAATTTAGCGGCATGTGCTTCACGCTCATCTTCTTGTGAAGGATCGTGCATTTCGCGTAGTTTAGGCTGGCGGTACATCGCGTTTGAGTCGATGTTAATTTTACCGTCCAAACATACTAGGTTACCTTCACCAGTAATAACCAGTGGGTTAATTTCTAGTAGGGCTAAATCGTGCTCAAGAACCATAGTCGCAAGGCCTAAGAAAATCTTAGTGAACTGCTTGATTTGGTCGCCTTCTAGGCCCAATTTAAACGCCAGTTCACGGCCTTGGTAAGCTTGTGGGCCAACCAAAGGATCGATAGCGGCTTTATGAATAAGCTCAGGCGTTTCTTCTGCTACTTTTTCAATTTCCATGCCGCCTTCAGTCGACGCCATGAATACAACGCGACGTGTACCGCGGTCAACAACAGCACCTAGGTACAGTTCGTTAGCGATGTTAGAAGCTTCTTCTACCAAGATTTTCGCAACCGGTTGACCGTTTGCATCTGTTTGGTAAGTAACTAGGTTTTTGCCTAACCATTTTTCCGCAAAACCTTTGATACCTTCTTTAGTTGTGTGTAGTTCTACACCGCCCGCTTTACCACGGCCACCGGCGTGTACCTGACACTTAACAACCCATTTATCTCCACCGATCTTGCTGGCTGATTCAGCGGCTTCTTGTGGGGTATCACAAGCGAAACCTACTGGGACTGGCAATCCAAAGTCAGCAAAAAGCTGTTTTGCCTGGTACTCATGCAAATTCATGTGTTTTATCCGTTCTTTTGACTACGTTTCCGGGTGAATGCACCCAACGAAAGGGCCTGAAAATCAGGCCCAAGGTTAATTATGTCGTTTATACGTCAAGTAATAAACGTGTTGGGTCTTCTAATAACTCTTTCACTGTTACAAGGAAGCCCACTGACTCTTTACCATCAATCAAGCGATGATCGTATGACAGAGCCAAATACATCATAGGTAAAATTTCAACTTTACCGTCAACCGCCATTGGTCGCTCTTGGATTTTATGCATGCCCAAGATAGCCGCTTGTGGCGGGTTGATAATAGGCGTTGACAATAATGATCCAAATACACCGCCGTTAGTAACGGTGAAGTTGCCGCCCATCATTTCTTCAACGGTAAGTTTGCCATCACGACCTTTAAGAGCAAGCTCACGAATGTTCTTTTCAATATCAGCAAGGCCCATGGTGTCGGTATCACGAAGAACCGGCGTCACCAAACCACGCGGCGTTGACACCGCAATGCTGACGTCAAAGAAGTTATGGTAAACAATGTCGTCACCGTCAATCGAAGCATTCACTTCTGGGTAACGTTTCAGCGCTTCTGTCACAGCTTTGATGTAGAAAGACATAAAGCCTAAGCGAATACCGTGCTTTTCTTCAAACACGTCTTTGTATTGCTTACGAATGTCCATGATTGGCTTCATGTTGATTTCGTTAAACGTGGTCAACATGGCCGTCGAGTTTTTCGCCTCTAGCAAACGCTCAGCGATCCGCTTACGCAGACGCGTCATAGGCACACGCTTTTCACTGCGCGCAGCTACAGGTACGTCAACCGCTGGAGCACTTGCGCTGGCCGCTGCTGGAGCCGCTTTTGCATTTTGGAAGTTATCGACGTCTTCTTTGGTGATTACGCCGCCTTTACCTGTGCCTTTAATCTGACTAGCATCTAAGCCTAGCTCATTGATTAAACGGCGCACAGAAGGACTTGCATCCGCGGTGCCTTGGGCAGCAGCTGGTGTCTCTTCAGCAGCAGCTTCAGCAGGCGCATCTGCCGCTTCACCTGGTTGCAAGCGACCAATCAGTTGCTTAGACAGTACTGTCGCACCTTCTTCTTCTACAATCGCTTCTAAGATACCTGATTCAGAAGCAGGTACTTCCAGTACCACTTTGTCAGTTTCGATGTCTACCAAGATTTCGTCACGCTCAACAAATTCACCAGGTTGAACGTGCCATGTCGCTACCGTGGCATCAGCGACGGATTCTGGCAGGTCAGGAACTAAAATTTCAATCGCCATCACTATTTCCTTAAACTCTTATTCTTCTAGACCAAGTGCGTCATTCACTAACGCTTTTTGTTGTTTTAAATGCACAGAGATGTAACCCACTGCTGGAGAGGCTGATGCGGCTCGACCTGTGTACGTTAAGCTAGCATCTTGCGGAATTACAGTTCTGAAATGGTGCTGGCTACAATACCAAGCGCCTTGGTTTTGTGGCTCTTCCTGACACCAAACAAAATCTTTCACGTGTTGATATTGCTCAAAGATTTCGCTTACTTCTTCCAACGGGAATGGGTAAAGCTGCTCGATGCGCACTATCGCAACATTCGTTAATTCTTTGTTACGTCTTTGTTCGAGCAAATCGTAATAGACTTTACCACTACACATCACTACCCGATTGACTTGTTTGGGATCAAGATCATCAATTTCGTCAATTGCGTTGAAGAAACGACCATTTGCAAGCTCATCCAAGCTCGAAACCGCTAACGGATGACGCAGCAAAGACTTAGGAGACATC
The DNA here is from genome assembly GCF_003596335.1 of Motilimonas pumila. GTDB lineage: Bacteria > Pseudomonadota > Gammaproteobacteria > Enterobacterales > CBDFNC01 > Motilimonas > Motilimonas pumila. The sequence continues at coordinate 55,646 of NZ_QZCH01000022.1, read as the reverse complement.
ACAATCAGTGGGCGACGCATTGGGCGCACAACTTGACGACGTAACATTTGGAACACTTGCGCCGGCGTTGAAGGCACTACAACTTGCATATTATGCTCTGCACAAAGCTGTAAGTAACGTTCTAAACGAGCAGACGAGTGCTCTGGGCCTTGACCTTCGTAACCGTGAGGTAACAATAATGTTAAACCACACATGCGGCCCCACTTTTGCTCACCAGAGCTGAGGAATTGATCAAATACGACTTGGGCACCGTTGGCGAAATCACCAAATTGCGCTTCCCAAATTGCTAGACCTTTTGGCTCAGCGGTAGAGTATCCGTATTCAAATGCCAATACTGCTTCTTCCGACAATACCGAGTCGTAGATATCGATGCGGCCTTGGTCATCTTTCATATGACGCAGTGGCATGTAGGTGCTCGCATCAGTCTGATTGTGTAACACAGAATGACGGTGGAAGAAGGTACCACGACCGGAGTCTTGTCCCACAATACGCACATTGTATTGGCTATCAAGAATGGTGGCGTAAGCCAGTGTTTCAGCAAACCCCCAATCTATCATTTTCTCACCGCGCACCATGGCGACGCGATCTTGGTAAATTTTATTAACACGGGAATGCAGCTTATGCTCTTCCGGATACTGACAGACCTTCTCACCCAACTCTTTTAAATGCTCAATCGGGTAATGGCTATCGTATGGCGTATCCCAGTCGTGTTTCAGGTAAGGCGTCCAGTCAACCGAATGCTTTTGCATTGGGCGCCATTCGTCTACCACACAATCGCCTTTGTCTAAGGCATCGCGGTAGTCACTTGAAATAGCTTTAGCGCGAACTTTATCAACCACCCCTTCGTTGACCAATTGGTCAGCGTAGATACTACGCGGCGTTGGGTGCTTTTTAATTTTTTGGTACATCAACGGCTGAGTCGCATTCGGCTCATCCGCTTCGTTATGACCATGACGACGGTAACACACAAGGTCAATCACTACGTCGCGATTGAAGGTGTTACGGAAATCAAGGGCAATCTGAGTTACAAAGATAACGGCTTCAGGATCGTCAGCATTGACGTGGAAAATAGGCGCCTGCACCATTTTCGCAATATCCGTACAATACATGGTTGAACGGGTATCTTCAGGGTTAGAAGTTGTGAAACCAATTTGGTTATTGATAACAATGCGAATGGTACCGCCCACTTTAAATGCCCGTGCTTGTGACATGTTAAAAGTTTCTTGCACCACACCTTGACCAGCAATGGCAGAGTCACCGTGTACCGTGATTGGCACTACAGAAGAGCCATCTTCACAACCAAGGCGCTCTTGACGAGCACGTACTGAACCTAACACTACAGGGTTAACGATTTCTAAGTGAGACGGGTTAAAGGCCAAAGCCAAGTGAACGTCGCCACCCGGAGTCGCAAAATCTGAGCTAAAGCCTTGGTGATATTTTACGTCACCCGCGCTGTCATCATGGATTTTCTTGCCCGCGAATTCATCAAATAGGTCACCGGCTTTTTTACCCAATACGTTCACTAGCATATTCAAGCGACCGCGGTGAGCCATGCCGATTACAACTTCTTTGGCACCCTGCTCACCTGAGCGGCGAATGAGTTCTTTCACCATAGGTACGAAGCTATCGCCACCTTCTAGGGAGAAACGCTTAGCACCCGGGAATTTTGAGCCAATGTATTTTTCGAGGCCTTCAGCGGCAGATAACCCTTCTAAGAAGCGGACTTTGGCATCTTCACTAAACGAAGGTTTACTTTCACAAGACTCAAGGCGATTTTGAATCCAACGTTTTTGCTCCGTGTTGGTAATGTGCATGTACTCAGCACCTACCGAACCACAATATGTGCGCTTCAACGATTCAACCAAGTCTTTAAGTACCATGGTTTCGTTGCCAGCCGCGTAAGAGCCTACGTTGAAACTCGCGTCGAAATCGGCGCCTTCTAAATCGTGGAAAAATGGGTCAAGCTCACGCACAGGTTCACGCTGCCAAAGTCTTAGCGGATCAAGTTGTGCTTGTTGGTGACCACGGAATCGATAAGCGTTGATAAGCTGTAGTACTTTTACTTGCTTAGCATCGTTGTGCATTTCGCCAGATGGCGCTGTAAAACGTTTAGGAGATTTTGCTAGTCGGCGAAACTCTTCAATAATATCTGAATGCGCCTGCTCAGCTTGAACATTTTCAAGGGCAGGAAGATCGTCGAAGATGCCACGCCAGTTAGCGTCAACAGCCATAGGGTCTTGCAGATAGGTTTCATACAGCTCTTCAATGTAAGCCGCATTAGCACCAGCCAGGTGAGAAGATTCTAGCCAGGCTTTCATCACGCTGTTTTGCATTAATTTTCCCTTATTATACTTCTTGGGCAAACCGGCCAAGGGCCAGGTTCCTGAAATTACTTTGTACCAAAAAAATAGCCATCTCGATAGAGATGACTATTTAGTTTGTGCTACGAAACATAGAGTTAGGTAACAGTTCTACTAAACAGCCTTGTTTAGTAACATCGACTTGATGTGGCCGATGGCTTTTGTTGGGTTTAACCCTTTTGGACACACGCTGACACAGTTCATGATGCCGTGGCAACGAAATACGCTGAACGCGTCATCAAGATCCGCTAAGCGCTCGTCAGTCGCGGTATCACGGCTGTCAATTAAGAAGCGGTAAGCCGCTAGCAAACCCGCAGGCCCAATGAACTTGTCAGGGTTCCACCAGAACGAAGGACAAGAAGTGGAACAACAAGCACATAAAATACACTCGTATAAACCATCTAACTTGGCACGCTCTTCAGGTGACTGTAAGTTCTCACCGGCAGGTGGGATCTTGCTATCATTGATAAGGAACGGTTTGATCTTTTCATATTGCGTAAAGAACTGCGTCATATCAATGACCAAGTCACGCACAACGGGCAAACCAGGCAATGGACGGATCACAATTTTGCCTTTACCCGAAAGGTCAGACAATGGCGTGATACACGCTAAACCGTTTTTACCATTCATGTTAATGCCGTCTGAGCCACATACACCTTCACGACATGAACGACGGAAAGATAGCGTTGGATCTTGTTCTTTTAACAGCAATAACGCGTCTAACACCATGATGTCAGAACCTTCATCAAGGTTTAACGAGTAATCCTTCATGTAAGGTGAGCTATCAACATCTGGGTTATATCTGTATACAGAAAAATCTACTTTCATCTGAATAACCCCTTAGTAAGTTCTAACTTTTGGTTCAAAAGCATCACGGTGGACTGGCGTCATGTTGACGTCACGTTTCACCATTTCTTCTGTCTCAGGGTTATAGATAGAGTGATATAGCCAGTTAGCGTCATCACGATCTGGGAAGTCAAATCGGCTATGAGCACCACGGCTTTCAGTACGGAAGTTGGCCGCTAATGCAGTCGCATAAGCCGTTTCCATTAGGTTATCTAACTCTAAACATTCGATGCGCTGGGTATTAAACTCAGAACTGGTGTCATCCAGTTTAGCGTTCTTGAGGCGCTCGCGAATCTCTTTCAATTCTTGCAAGCCTTCAGCCATAGAGTCACCTTCACGGAATACCGAGAAATTCTTCTGCATACACATTTGCATGTCTTTTTTGATTTGCACTGGATCTTCAGTGCCTTCACCACTTTCCCAACGATTGAAACGAGCAAGCGCCGCATCAACGTCTTGTGGACGAGCATCTTTAACGTCTTGCAGTTGGTCTAACGCTTTACCTAGGTGCTGACCTGCCGCACGACCAAATACCACTAGATCAAGCAGTGAGTTACCGCCAAGGCGGTTGGCACCGTGTACTGATACGCTGGCAATTTCACCGACGGCAAACAAACCGGTTACATCAATGTCATTACCTTCAGCGTCTTGCTTAAGTACTTGGCCAGTAACACGAGTCGGCAGGCCACCCATCATATAATGACAAGTTGGGATGACTGGAATAGGCTCTTTTACCGGATCCACGTGAGCAAAAGTACGTGATAGTTCACAAATACCCGGCAGTTTAGACTCGAGCATCTCTTTACCAAGGTGATCCAATTTCAGCTTAGCGTGAGGACCCCAAGGACCATCACAACCACGGCCTTCACGAATCTCAATCATGATAGAGCGAGCAACTACGTCACGGCCTGCTAAGTCTTTAGCATTTGGCGCATAACGTTCCATAAAGCGCTCACCGTCTTTGTTAAGCAGGTAACCGCCTTCACCACGACAACCTTCAGTCACAAGTACACCCGCACCGGCGATGCCCGTTGGGTGGAATTGCCACATTTCCATGTCTTGCACTGGCACGCCAGCGCGCACGGCCATGCCAACGCCGTCACCTGTGTTAATATGCGCATTAGTAGTCGAAGCGTAGATACGCCCTGCACCACCGGTCGCAAGCACAGTGGCTTTAGATTTGAAGTAAACCACTTCGCCAGATTCAATGTCGATAGCAGTACAGCCAACGACCGCGCCATCTTCATTTTTGACTAAATCTAAGGCGTACCACTCAGAGAAAACCGTGGTTTGGTTTTTTACATTTTGCTGGTACAGGGTATGCAAGAGTGCATGACCTGTTCGGTCAGCAGCCGCCGCCGTTCGCGCCGCTTGCTCACCACCAAATTCTTTCGACTGGCCACCGAATGGACGCTGATAAACGCGACCATTTTCAAAACGAGAGAATGGCAGACCCATGTTCTCTAATTCAGTAATGGCTTCAGGGCCGGTTTTACACATGTATTCGATTGCGTCTTGGTCACCGATATAATCCGAACCTTTAACGGTATCGTACATGTGCCACTCCCAGTTATCTTTGTGGGCATTGCCCAGCGCTACTGTGATACCACCTTGCGCAGATACTGTATGAGAGCGAGTTGGGAAAACTTTAGATAACAGCGCACAGCTCTTACCTTCTTTAGATATTTGCAGCGCGGCACGCATGCCTGCACCACCTGCGCCGATGACTACGGCGTCAAATTCGCGAACTGGAATACTCACTACACACCCCACAACACTGAAAAGCCAACAAACGTATAGATGAAGGCGATAGAAACCAGCACAAACTGCAGCAAGCCGCGAAGTTTAGCGCACTTGATGTAATCTGTGAGAACTTGCCAAGTTCCGATCCAAGCGTGGATCAGCATGGCGACAAGGGCCAACATGGTGAATGCTTTGGTGCAAATACCAGAGAAGAATGCTTGCCAAGTTTCATAGGTAATATCGTTGGTGGCAACGAAGCCAACCAGATACAGGGTATATAGCGTAAGAATGATGGCGGATGCGCGGATCAGAACAAAATCGTGAACACCATTGCGTCCTAAGCCAGAGACAGATTTTACCATACCAATATCCCCGCTAGTAGTGACAAGATGATTGCGATAACGAAACTTACTTTCGCGCTTTGTGTACCAGACTCTAGTTCTTCCCAGTAACCTAGGTCCATGATCATATGGCGGATGCCAACGACGATATGGTATGCCAAGGCAGTCAAGATGCCCCAAAGTACGAATTTAATTAGAAAGCTATCCGCTAGGCTAGCTACGTTATCAAACCCTTCCTTTGAGCCCAGCGATTCTGCTAACAAGGCTAGCAAAATTGCCAGTGACACATACACAATCACACCAGACACACGGTGTAAAATAGATGCGATGGCTGTTACAGGAAAGCGAATTGTCTGTAGGTCGAGGTTTACAGGTCTTTGCTTTTTCACAGTGTTGCCCACTCAGCTCCATTGAGCTTTTCATTTTAGTTATGTTGTACGGTCTCTGGAACATCTGGCTTGTTAAATGCATGTTGCAATAATTTAACATTCATCCAAAGGTAGCGTTACCAACAACCACCGATGAAACACCAAAATATCAGCATTTAAACCTACCGGAGACCTCGTCGCCATTATAAGTAGACCAAAATGCTTTTACAATCAAGTTTCAACAAATTGAATAAGTTTGTGTCAAAAAATCGTAACCAGCACTCATTTTTTCATTAACATCCCAATTATATAACACCAACAAAATTGACAAATGCCCTTTAGATCTGTAGAAATGGGCAGCGTTTGTTATTCCGACTCGCATAATAAGAGCAAAGGAGACGTGCTATGGCTGGTCAAAAAGCCACTTTACATCTACCAGGCCAGGAGCCTATCGAGCTGCCAATTCTAGAAGCAGCAGCAGGTCACAGCGTACTTGACGTACGCGGTCTAGGTGGACACGGATATTTCACTTTCGACCCTGGTTTTTTAGCAACAGCTTCGTGTGAATCAGAAATCACTTACATCGATGGCGGTAAGGGTGTACTACTACACCGCGGTTACCCAATCGATCAATTAGCGAAAAAATCTGATTACCTAGAAGTTTGTTACATTCTGTTAAATGGCGAAGCGCCAAGCCGCAAAGAATTCGATGATTTTCATCGTGTTGTCATGCACCACACTATGGTACATGAGCAGTTAACAGACTTTTTCTCAGGTTTCCGTAGAGATTCACACCCAATGGCCATTATGTGTGGCGTTACGGGTGCGCTTTCTGCCTTCTACCATGATTCTTTAGACATCTCAGATGCTCGTCATCGTGAAATTGCGGCTTACCGTCTAATTTCAAAGATGCCTACGCTAGCAGCAATGAGTTACAAGTACTCAAACGGTCAACCGTTTGTATACCCACGTAACGATCTAGGCTATGCAGGCAACTTCTTACACATGATGTTTGCAGTGCCTTGTGAAGAGTATGTGGTTAACCCTGTGCTTGAAAAAGCCATGGATCGCATTCTTATTCTTCATGCAGACCACGAGCAAAATGCTTCTACGTCTACCGTACGTCTAGCTGGTTCATCTGGTGCTAACCCGTTCGCGTGTATCGCAGCAGGTATTGCGTCTCTTTGGGGCCCAGCACACGGCGGTGCTAACGAAGCGTGTCTAAACATGCTTGAAGAAATTGGCAGCGTTGATCGCATCGACGAATATGTTGCCCGTGCTAAAGACAAGTCTGACCCATTCCGCCTAATGGGCTTTGGTCACCGTGTTTACAAAAACCATGACCCTCGCGCAACGGTAATGCGTGAAACTTGTCATGAAGTATTGTCTGAGCTAAATATTCAAGATCCACTACTTGACGTAGCGATGAAACTTGAGCAAATTGCACTAGAAGACCCTTACTTCGTAGAGAAGAAGCTTTACCCTAACGTAGACTTCTACTCAGGCATCATTCTTAAAGCGATGGGCATTCCTACTTCTATGTTTACGGTTATCTTTGCGATGGCACGTACAGTGGGTTGGATTGCACACTGGAATGAAATGTTAAGCCAGCCTGGACAAAAAATTGGTCGTCCTCGCCAGCTGTATACTGGTCACAATTCACGGGATTTTTCTTCAATCGAAGAACGTGAATAATAGCAGTATTAAAATAAACATCTAAACTGAAAAGAGGTCATTATGACCTCTTTTTTTATGGAGAAAACATGAAGTTATTTGCCTTGCTACCCGCAGCTCTAGTGTTAGCTGCTTGTTCTTCAGCGCCTTTGACGTCGCAAAACCTGATGTATGTAAATGCCTCCACCCACGAATGTGATGCTGGCGCGGGTAAAGCGACGTGCATGTTAGTGAAAACACCTGACACGCAAGAGTGGCAATCTTTTTACGGTCAGATTGAAGGTTTTGATTACCAGCCAGGTTATCAATATCAACTGCAAGTAAGTCAACAAAAGGTAGACAATCCGCCAGCGGATGCATCATCGATTCAATACAGTTTGGTAAAAGTTATCAGTAAGCTGCCACTAAAGCGCATCGATTAACTGGTGAGATTGACACGACGGCCTTACTCGGCCATGGCTGAGTAAGGCCGTTAGTTAGCGAGCAACTGGAGCGAACACGCACCGTCATCTAAGTGACGAACTGCCTTGCACGTTTCAGATCTTCCGGCGTATCTATCCCTGCTTCTGGGCGGACTAACGCCGGTGCTACATGAATTTTCTCACCATGCCACAGCACCCGTAATTGCTCTAGCTTTTCAATTTGTTCGAGGGGCGATACAGCCAGTTTAATGTACTCGCTGATAAAACCTGCACGGTAAGCATAAATGCCAATATGCCTTTGCACGGCTTGAGGGGAAACCTTGTCCGGGTATTCGTCTCTATTCCAAGGAATCGTTGCGCGGCTAAAATACAGCGCATAGCCTTGATGATCAGTGACCACCTTCACCGCGTTAGGGTTAAATACATCGCCGTTTTCGGTCAAAGGGGTAGACAAGGTAGCCATTTTAGCTAAGCTGGCCTTGGCTAAGTTATCCGCCACTTGGCGAATATTGTCAGCTGGGATAAACGGTTCGTCCCCTTGCACGTTTACCACAATGGCATCGTCAGCAAATTCCAGCTGGCTGACAACTTCAGCCAAACGCTCAGTTCCCGATTCATGTTCCGCCGCCGTCATGCACACTTCACAGTCAACGGCATCAGCAATACGAGCATCATCCGTTGCCACAATGACGCGATCAGCGCCACTTTCTCTGGCTTTGTCCACCACGTGTTGCACCATGGCTTTACCACCAATCTCCAACAGTGGCTTACCGGGTAAGCGAGTGGATTGATAACGCGCCGGGATCACCACAATAAAACTCATGCATTTACCTCATCTAAAGATAGCTCTCGAGCTTTCTCTTCAATCAACACAGGTATCCCTTCTGTAATGGGATACGCCAACCTGTCCGCTTTACAAATGAGTTCTTCTTCATTTTTATTGTAATGCAATTTTCCCTTACAGATTGGGCAAGCAATAATTTCAAGTAGGTTGTGATCTAACATAACGTCTCTCTTACAGTAATACAGCTTATTGGCGCTGACGTAATTGGGTAACAATAGGCTCTATCATATCGCGATCTAAGGTCGCAGATACAGGCAAGAACCAATAATGGGGCTGGCTAAACGTTAAACATTTTACCGCGTCTTTCTCCGTCATTAGCAACGGTGTGTCAGACTTAAATAGCGCCAGATCCTGCGCTTGGTATTGATGATGGTCGGCAAATGCTTGAACCTGATTTAACTGAAAGCCGAGCTGTCTCAAACTATCAAAAAAACGCGGCGGATGGCCGATGGCTGCGCATGCATTGATTGACTGCGGGAGTAACTGCCCATCGCCACCATCGACTCTGCGCGGTAATTGTGGCGCTAATGTCATGGTAAAAGGTGTGGTATTTACTAGCGACGTCCAAGCAGGTAATTGCGTCGTAGAGCCATTTAAAATCACGTAATCAACGCTTCTTAATCGTGATAAAGGCTCTCGCAATGGCCCGGCAGGCAAACGACATTGATTACCAAACTGACGCTCGCTGTCCACCACCACTATCTCAATATCTCGCGCTAAAGCATAATGCTGTAAACCGTCATCGGCAATGATGACGTCTACGTCAAATTGTGTGGTCAAAGCTTGCGCCGCTCGACTGCGAATAGGATCCACCACCACAGGGCAACCCGTGCGTTGAAAAATGAGCACGGGCTCATCACCGGCTTGTTCGGTTTGGCTATTTTCAGTCAATACATAAGGGTAATGATCGGCTTTTCCTCCGTAGCCTCGACTCACCACGCCAGGTTTAAAGCCGGCTTGAGTGAGCTGTTCACATAAATGTATCACCACAGGGGTCTTACCGTTGCCGCCCACGGTTAAATTGCCCACCACTATTACAGGCACATCCGCTCGATAGCGATTTTTAAGGCCTAGTTCGAACAGCTTTTTACGCAGACCAGCGAGCAGCGCAAATAATGCTGACAATGGCAACAGCAGCAGTCGTAACCAAGAGTCTTGATACCAAAACTGCATTTACTCTGCCACCTGCTGCATTTTTACCAAATTAGCGTAAATGCCATCGGCTTCGCTAAGGGCTTGATGGTTACCACGCTCAATAATGGCGCCGTCATCAACTACCAAGATTTCATCCGCATTTTCAATGGTTGATAAGCGGTGCGCGATAACAATAGAAGTACGATCTTTTTGCAGTACATCGAGGGCTTCTTGAATGTGGCGCTCAGATTCTGTGTCTAAAGCCGAGGTTGCTTCATCCAAGATCAAAATGGGCGAGTCTCGCAGCAAGGCACGGGCAATGGCGATACGCTGGCGCTGACCACCAGACAACATGACGCCATCTTCACCGACAACGGTATCTAAACCTTGAGGAAATTTATCGATAAACTCCATCGCATGAGCCGTTTCCGCAGCCGCGATTATTTGTTCACGACTATAAGTGTCTCCGGTGGCATAGGCAATATTGTTCGCTATAGTATCGTCAAATAGGTGTACCTTTTGCGAAACGTACGCCATTTGCTCACGCAGGTTATTGAGGGGGTATTGATAAATGCTTTGACCATCAATTAACACATCGCCTTCTATGCCATCGTAAAAGCGCGTTAAAATAGCCGCTATGGTAGATTTACCACTGCCAGAGCGCCCCACTAAAGCCAAAGAGCGACCCGCTTGCACCTTGAAATTGACCGCTTTTAAAGCCGGCTTTTCTTTGCCTTCATAGGTGAACGTGACATTTTTAAATTCGATGTCGCCAGCTACGCGTTTAATGACTTTGGTACCCGTATCTTGTTCAGGATTATCATCTAAAATGGCAAACAAACTGTCACAGGCTGCTAAGCCTTTTTGAATTTCATTGTTCACCTGAGTAATTGACTTGATGGGCTTCATCAAGGCAAACATCGAGCTAATTATCAAGGTGAACGTTCCTGGAGTCAGGGTTTCCATCACTTGCGGAAAAGTCGCTAAATACAATACAAAAGCCAAGGCGATAGACGCCAAAAACTGGATCACCGGCACGCTGATTGCTTTGGCAGAGATCATTTTCATATTTTGTCTGCGAACAGAATTACTGACAGAGCCGAATTTTTCTTGCTCTTCTTCATGGCCGCCAAACATTAATACTTCTTTGTGGCCTTTAAGCATTTGCTCTGACGCCGTGGTTACAGACCCCATTGCATCTTGAATTTGGTGTCCTAAGGTGCGAAAGCGTTTACTGACTTTGTTGATCACTAAACCCACTACCGGGCCAACCAAAAAGAAAATTAACGACAATTGCCAGCTTTGATAAAACATCAAGCATAACAAAGCAATTACTGTCGCCCCTTCCCGAAAGATGCTCACTAAAGCATTACTGGCCGCGTTGGCTACTTGGTTAGAGTCGTAGGTTATTTTAGATAACAAGTCACCCGTACTGCGTTGATCAAAAAACGCAACGGGCATATGCATCAGGTGGTTAAATAGGCTTCGTTGTAATTTCATCACAACATGATTGCCGACCCACGCCATGCAATAAGTACTTAAAAATGCAGCAATGCCTCGCGTGGTAATAATGACTAAGACAAAGATCGGCATATAGGTTAATACATCAGGATCTTTGCCGGTTAATCCCTCATCAAGTAGTGGCTTAAGTGAGTAGAGAAAAGTGGCGTCAACGGCGGCGTAGCCCAACATACCAATAATGCCGCCAATAAGGCCGATTTTTTTGTCTTTTACATACCCTAACAAACGCTTAAATGTCGCCATTGAAGAAGGTTTTGTATGACTCATTAATTACTCTTTTATAAGACAGAAAGGCTCATTCTAAACCTTATGGCACAAAAGGTAAAAGCGCCATGTGATACCAACGAAAGCTGCTGTCTTGACGATAGCGAACGACTTGCAAAGACTCGCCTTGGGGTTGAATGGTCAACATGCCTGTATTCGCGATATTATATTGTTTCGCTCCTGCCTCAAAATATCTCGAAACCACCTGCGCTTTCGGCATGCCCCATTGATTATAACGGCTGGCACTGTGCACCACATATTGCGGCGCAACAGCCTCAATAAATTGAGCAGACGAAGAGCTGTTACTGCCATGATGAGGACTGACCAAGATCTCTGCTTGCAGCGCATCTGCAAAGTGCTTAACTAACTTGCGCTCAGCACGTCGTTCTACATCTCCTGGCAACAATAACCGCCAACCGCCAAAGTCTAACAACAGCACACAAGAATTATTATTTCTGCCATTGCCAACCCCAAATCCTTTCACCGTCAAAAAAGTGCCGACGGCTTGGCCAAGATTTATCGACTTATTAGCTTCGCAGAACTGCTCTGATCCTAAGGGGTGACTGTGCCATTGCGTGTCTATCGGCATTTGCTGCACCATAACGTCTTTACCACCCGCGTGATCGTTATCGTCATGACTGATGACCAAATGAGATAACCGCTTGACGCCCAGCCGCTTAAGGTTCGGCAGCACGACTAAATTCGCCGCATTGAAATGCGCGCTGCGGGCAAAACCTGTATCGTATAAAAGGTGCTTATCGCCTACCCTCACCAACACAGATAAACCTTGCCCAACGTCAAAAACTGTCACTTGCCACAGAGGCTTGGCGCGCAACATATACAGCTGATGAGCAAAACAAAATAGCAAAGCCCCAAATACACTCAATGCCAATGGTCTAGTGGCTTTACCCTTCTCAATACCGGTTGGTTGCGCACTTATCATCGCGGGGCCAAGATAAAAGGCAAGGCATAGCAACGCACTGCAATAAACGCCAAGCCAGAGCCACCACATTTGCTGACTGACATCAACCCAAACACTCGGCCAAACCATTATCTGCTCGACCGAATATTGCAATAAACGGTCTAAATACGGCTGCATCCACATGCCTGCGCCAGGAAGCACAAATAACAAGATAGCCATGAACAATATGGCAGGCAACAGTAATGTACTCAGCCATGGAATAGCTATCATGTTATAAAAAGGTGACAAGGCACTCACGCCCTGGAACAAATGCAATTGCAGCGGGCTAAGTAGCAATAAAAATGCAAACTGTAAGCTACAAAACAACAATAAAGGGCGTAACCAGCACCAAGGTTTTGGCCATTTGAACCTCGGCCGATTTCTGGCAATAAAAAGCAGTGCGAGCACCGCCAAAAATGATAACCAAAAACCGCCACTTAACACCGCAAGCGGATCAATCAACAAGCTAAGAGCCAACACCCACAACCATAAATCAAACGCTTTAACGTGCCGCTGCCATAGCAGTAACATCGCCGCGAAACAAAACATGAAACACGCTCGGCGAACAGGTAACGTAAAACCTGCTAAATACCCGTATCCGCAAACGGCGATGACCGCGACCAACAAGGCTATTGGCTTAACCGCCAAGTTGATGCCTGTTAATCCCTGGAGCATTCTCAATGCCATCAAGATCAATCCATAACTTGCTACCCCAACCAAGCTGATATGTAAACCAGAAATGACTAATAGATGCGCAAGCCCAAGCGTTTTGACTTGTTGCTTAATTTCAGAAGTTAGCAACGCCTTATGGGCAAAAGTGAGCGCCAAAAAGAGGCCCTGCTGCGCCATGCCTTGTGTCATTTCCACGCTGCGCTGGAAAACCTTACTGCGCCAGCTGGGCGAGCCCTCTATTGCACTCAGCTTGGTAATTTTTAACTGATACCCCAGGTGCTGACTAAAGCCGTACCTTTGCTGATCCCAGCCAGCAGGGTTAGCCATCGACCAAAGAGGCCTAATTTTAGCTTGGCCATAAACCACTTCTCCCGCAGACAAAGGGGAGGTTAAATCAGGAATATAAAGCGTGATCGATTTTCGTATAAAAAAGTGTTGTTGATCAAACTGAATTAAATCAGCAGAAAAAAAACGGCTATTTTCGTTGCTTTGTAATGAATTTATCTGCGCAATTATGCTATGTTCTTGCACCGTGGCAGCACTGTTACTAAACCAGTTCAGTTGCCACTGCGCGAAGCAACTGAACCAACAGATGCTCAGCAAAAAAATGCCAAGCTCACGACTATAGCGATGACCGAAGCACACACACGCTAAGGCCAAAATGGCTATACTCTCGTAAACGTTAAATAAACGTGGCAAAACCAAACAACAGACTACGCCAATAACATAGATGGCACACCATCGACGCATAAGCATTAATACCTGAATCAGATAAGTAAACTATATGCCAAAAAAGTTCATCCAGCGCTATACACCCAGCCCTGAGTCGTTAAAAGAACACAAGCACCTGAAAATTTTTGGTGATTTGTTGCTTGATGGTAATTTATGGCATTTAAATCGACGCTCTGCCGCCGGTGCTTTTGCGGTAGGCTTGTTTATGTGTTGGGTACCCTTGCCATCACAAATGATCATGGCAGCGGGCTTGGCTATTTTTTTCCGGGTTAATCTGCCTTTGTCGGTCGCTTTAGTGTGGATTTCTAATCCATTGACCATGCCACCTATGTTTTATTTTGCATACTTGAGCGGCAGCTTTATTTTGCAAAGCCAGCCTGAGCCATGGTTCTTTGAACTGTCATGGCAGTGGGTAGAGCACGCCATAGTGACTTATGGCCCGGCTTTCTTGCTAGGCTGCGCTTTTTGGGCCGCGGTATGCTCTCTTGCCGGCTACTTTATCATCACGTGGATCTGGCGTTACTCTGTCATGAAAAGCCGCCGTAATAAAATATCTAAAATTAAAAGATAATTTACGCAACCGCTCATTTTTTGTACCAAAAGGACTGATTTTGTCATTAAATAACAAAATAGTCCTTTTACCTATTGATACTAATTCCTATTCGCCTTATATTGCCCTCGTTTTGTTACTTAGATCACCTTTCTAGTGATGCCGTTTTTAAGTAATGAAAATGAATAACTACAAATATGGAAATAGTAATGAAAAAGACAGTTCTATCTGCTGCTATCTTCGCAGCGCTTGCATCTACAAACGTTTCAGCTGCAGAAGTTTACAACAACGAAACTTCTAAAGTAGACATCTACGGTAAAATTCAAGGCATGTACTACGCCGGTGATAAGCTAGTTGACGGCGACGAAAGCTACTTCCGTCTTGGCGTTAAAGCAAAATCTGAAATCAACGCTAACCTAGAAGCTTTTGGTCGCTTCGAAGTTGAATACGCAGCAGACAAAGACGACGACGTTGACGTACGTCTTGGTTACGCTGGTCTTGGCAGCGATTACGGCGCACTTTCTTACGGTCGCCAATACGGTGCTTACACGCTAGTTGCAGATTTCACTGACGTACTTTACGAATTCGGTGGCGATGCAAGTGGTACAGGTACTGACCAATTCGGTACTGGTAAAGCAGACTCACTACTGAAATACGCTATAGAAGTAAATAACTTCGCTTTCGAAGCTAACTACCAGTTAGACAACGATAAAGAAGGCGATGACATGACTTCTTACGGTCTAGCAGCGGTTTACACGTTTGACTTTGGTCTTGGTTTTGGTGTTGCGCACAACGCCGGCGAACGTGCGACAGGCCTTGATGATTCTTCAATGACAGCTCTAGCAGTTAAATATGAGAACAACGGCATCTACGCAGCATTCTTATACTCTCTCGGTGAGAACTTCAACAAAGCTGAAGACTTTAACGCTGACAACACTGCAATGGAAGCAGCATTAGGTTATGAATTTGCTAACGGCTTCTCTGTACTTGCAGGTTACAACGTTCAAGAAACTGACGTAAAAGGCAACAACGTTAAATTTGACAACGTTGATTACTACACAGTTGGTGCTGAGTACAAGTTCAACAAAAACTTTAAAGTATTCGCTGAATACCTAATCAACAACGCTGAATCAGCAGATGTTGGTAAAAAAGATGCTGAAGACGTGCTAGCGATTGCAGCAGTTTACAAATTCTAATCTCATTTAAATTTGTAATGATAAAAACCGCAGCTTGCTGCGGTTTTTTTATACCTGATTATGGTAATGCAATAAATCACTTTCTCCATCAAACTAGCCTCTGCTAGCCTAGACTTAAACCACGTACTCGCACATGGTATCGCGGCGCTTGCTCCGTCGCGAACTCGAAGCTTACACGCTAAAATGCAGACACCCCCCCCCTCTTTAGCTTTCAACATTGCCGACAAATAACCGAGTACTTTCAACGTCAATGGCCTCGCTACTTACACGCTAAATTGCAGACCACAACCCCTCCTTAGCTTCCAACATTGGCGACAAATAATCGAGTACTTTCAACGTCAATGACCTCACAGCTTACACGCTATATTGCAGACAACACCCCCTCCTTAGCTTTCAACATTGCCGACAAATAACCGAGTACTTTCAACGTCAATGGCCTCGCTACTTACACGCTAAATTGCAGACCACAACCCCTCCTTAGCTTCCAACATTGGCGACAAATAATCGAGTACTTTCAACGTCAATGACCTCACAGCTTACACGCTATATTGCAGACAACACCCCCTCCTTAGCTTTCAACATTGGCGACAAATAACCGAGTACTTTCAACGTCAATGACCTCGCAGCTTACACGCTAAATTGTAGACAACAACCCTTCCTTAGCTTTCAACATTGGCGACAAATAACCAAGCACTTTCAACTTCAAGCACAACCCCCGAGTACGCTATAAGCGTCCTCGACTAGACTCAATCAGCAATTCGAGCAGCTTTATTGCTGAACGGCTATAACGTAAGGTGCAAAAAAGGCGCTTTAAGCCCTTTTTCATGAAACAGGTAAAGTTATGACTTTGAATAACTGCATTGGTCTTTTGGAGCTGATTTTTGCGGTAATTTGTTGGGCATTGATACAAAGCAGAGGCTTGCGGTGTAATTATTTTACATAAAAGCGAACTCAGCTGGAATGCTCGCAAACGCTGCCCAAAAGGGTCGACTCATATCGCTGTACCCTTTATCCAGCAATATTGGCTTAGGTGGCAAGGATAGATATCGTTTGCCAAGGTTAAAATTATAGTAAAAATGTTAACCTTGGCAGGTCAATACGCCCTATCCGTGGCCTAATTGCTGCGCCGGCTGCACCTTACTGGCCCGCCAAGCGGGGTATAAGGTGGCCACTAAACTCATCACGATGGCAACAACCGCAATGACACTGACGTCACTCAGCTGCAGCTGGGTAGGAATAAAGTTAATAAAGTATACGTCAGCGGAAAGTAATTGGCGGCCCAATAAAACTTCAACACCATTAAATATGGCGGTCAAATTAAGCGCTGCGAGGGTACCAATCACTACGCCAAGTAAAGCGCCAACCACGCCGTTTAATAAGCCTTGCACGATAAATATATTCCGTATCAAGGCAGGCCTTGCTCCCATGGTTTGTAAAATCGCGATGTCTGATTTTTTCTCGTTGACCGACATCACCAAAGTAGACACTATGTTAAAACACGCTACTGCAACTACCATCAACAGGATTACGTACATTAACGTTTTCACCATTTGAATATCTTGGTAGATATTCCCTTGTGAGCGCAGCCAAGGTCGAATGTATACCCGTTCACCCGAGGCGTATCCTACGCGCTTAGAAATCGCCATTGCGTCCATTACATCATTGGTTTTAAACGCCACGCCATTGACCCCGGGGGTTAAGGTTTCAGCCAAACCTAAGTTCACAAATGCAAGGTTATTATCCAGTTGTCCACCCACTTCAAATAGGCCAATAACGGTAAGTCGAGCACGTTTAGGTGCGCTTAATTTATGACTGTTACTGGTATTAGGCAAAATCAAAGTAACTTTATCGCCCACAACTAAGCCTAATTGCTTAGCAATTCCTTGCCCTATCACTATCTCATGGTTAACTTGGCTTAATGATTGCCAACTGGCGGCCGGCATGTATTGATTCACTTGGGTAACCAATTGCTCTTGCGCAGGGTCAATGGCTTTGACCGCCACCGCTTTCATATCGTTGCCTTTTTGCAGCATGCCCGTCATTTTTATATAAGGGGCTGCGGCAATCACTTGATGGTCTTGTTCAATCTTTTCTACCACTTGCTGCCAATTAGCAAAAGGCTTATCGGGAGTTTCCAACTCACCGTGAGGGACTACCGCCAAAATTCTTTGTCTAAGCTCTTGTTCAAAACCGTTCATCGCCGATACACCAATGATCAGCACGGCTACGCCGAGCATAATGCCAATCATTGACGACAAAGAAATAAACGAAATAAAGCGGTTTTTGTGTTTGGCTCGGCTGTATCTCAAGCCAATCATCAAGGCAAGTCGGCTCACGCGATCGCTCCTTGTAACACGCCATCTTGCATATGCAGTTGACGGTCAAACTTGGCAGCGAGGCTCAAGTCATGGGTGACCACCACAAACGCTGTTTTTAGACTCTGGTTTAACTCTCGCATTAACTGATAGATGCTCTCAGCGGTGTGCGCATCTAAGTTACCCGTGGGCTCGTCTGCAAGCAGCAATGCGGGCTCATTAATTAGTGCTCGAGCAATGGCCACCCGCTGGCGCTCTCCGCCTGAAAGCTCAGCAGGACGGTGTGCTACGCGGTGTGATAAGCCCACTCGGTCTAACATGGCTTGCGCCTTAGCTTTCGCTTGCTTAATACTCATGCCGCTTATCAATAAAGGCATGGCTACGTTTTCTAACGCACTAAACTCGCCCAATAAGTGATGAAATTGATAAACAAAGCCTAAAGAGTCGTTACGCATTTTTGCTTGTTGTTTCTGGCTTAGCTGATGCAGTACCTTGTCTTGAAAACGCACTTCGCCAGCAGTTAGCTCATCCAAAGCGCCAAGAAGATGCAATAACGTGCTTTTGCCCGAACCAGAGCTGCCGACAATGGCAAGAAGCTCGCCTTCTCGAATGTCTAAGTCAACGCCATTCAGCACTGACGTAGTGAGTTTCCCTTCTTGGTAAGTTTTGGTCACACCGCGACAACTTAACAACACATCACTCATATCTTAATGCCTCAGCTGGTTTGACACGGGCTGCGCGCCATGCCGGATAAAACGTGGCAGCCAAACTCAAGGTCATTGCGCCGACGATAATAAATGCAATTTGAACAGGATCAAACAACACAGGGAGTTGGCCACCTTGACCGGCAGCCGCGTATAAATTGAGGCCAATAGTAGATAAAACCGGGTTAATATTGATGCTTAACACCAAGCCAGTAATGGCTCCTACTATCGCTCCTAGCACACCGCTCCACGCCCCCTGCACCATAAAAATAGCGATAATATTTTGATTATTTAGGCCCAGCGTTTTGAGAATGGCCACTTCTGACTCTTTGTCTGTCACCAACATTACCGATGACGACAAAATATTAAACGCCGCTACGGCTACAATCAGGCAAAGTAAAATACCAATCATGCTTTTTTCCATCTTAACGGCTTGGAAAAACTGGCCATGACTGCTTCGCCAATCAATGAACGTTTCGCCCGCTGTTAACGGGTATTGGTCAAAGGCGTCAAGCTGAAAAGGATCGTCCAAGTAGAACCGAATGCCGCTTACACTGCCTTTTGGCATACGCATCAATCTCGCAGCATCTTCAGCATTAACAAATACTTGCAAACTGTCAGCTTCAGCGCCGACTTCAAACATACCGCTAACCACAAAGTTCCGCTGACTTGGCATTCGACCCAAAGGCGTAAACACCGAGCCCTTGGATGACATAAGCCGAATTTTGTCGCCTAGGGTGACACCCAACTTTTTGGCTAACTGGCGACCAACCACCACGTGATAACTGCCAGCGGTGAGCTCGGCAAAGTCTCCCACCAACATGCTCTGGCTGACTCTTTCATTAGCAGGGTGCATATCAGGAAATACCCCCTGCACTTGCACACCTTCTAAACCCTTTGGCGTCTGTGCCAAGGCCTCTGCGGTCACAATTCCGGCGACCGCGGTAACGTGTGGCAAGGTAGCAAACTCGGCTAACTTATCCTGCCACTGAGTAAGTTGTTGCTTATCATTGCTATAAATAACGTGGGGGATGGCTCCCAAAATCCGCACTTTTTGTTTCTCTTCAAAGCCATTCATCACAGAAAGCACAGTCACGAGAGCCATGACACCGATGAGAATACCGCCAGTGGAAAATAAAGAAACAAAGGAAACAAAGCCATTGGATTTTTTGGCCTGGGTGTACCTAAGGCCTATAAAAAGGCTAAGTGGATAAAACATAATGTTGATTCAATAGTTTGCGATTGAGCAAAGATAAAGGATAATAAAAGCATTATGGGTGTGGTTACAAGAGGCAATGGCTTTCAATGCAGACAGATTCTTATTTTTCGGTGCAACATGCTGTAGATGTGAATATTTCACCATTAGCAGCCTCAGCAACGGTTCCGCAACCAGAAGATTTGCTGCAACATATGCCAACTTCTTTTCATATTGCCAGCGAGATTGCCAATATCGACGCTGGCAGCATGCGCTTTCTCACCAAGCTTGGCGAGCAAAGCCAAGAGCTGCTTAATTACGTACAACTGCAAGCAAAAAAAATCGACTTACTGCTGTGCCATATCATTGCTCAAGAAGATAACGCGGCCAATCGCCATCAAACCTATGCCTTTGGTGGAGGCGGCATTAGCATTATGCACCAAGAATCGATGACCATTGGCCAACCTGTACAGCTAAAATTATTCTTGTTAGAAGAAGCTGCGGCAGTTTTTTGCTTCGGAGAGATAGTCAGTTGCAAGCAGCAGGACCAAGGCTATGATATTCATATTGCGTTTAGCAGTATTCGAGAAGTGGATCGCGAGTTAATCGTTCGCGCCAGTTTGCACGTACAATCTAAACAACTCAAGCTTCGCGCCGAACAACGAAATACGGAATCGTTTTAATACATGAATGCCCCTATCAACTTAAGCCGAATCATTGGCTTGCCTCAGCTTGCTAACAATAAAGATAAAAAGGCCATCGGCCAATTAAGCGGTTCAAGCCTAGCATTAGCGTTAGCCGAATTTGTGAATCAGCAAGCAGGCATGGTGCTGCTTGTGGTACCAGATACGCCCACAGCATTGAGCCTTGAAAGTGAAATGCGGGTGTTTTTAGCTCCGGATAAACCAATCTTACCATTGCCAGATTGGGAAACTCTGCCTTACGACAGTTTTTCACCGCATCAAGATATTATTTCGACGCGTTTAACCACCTTATACAAGCTGCCCAGTTTAACAACCGGGGTACTTATTTTACCCGTATCCACCTTGCTGCTGCGCTGTGCGCCGCCAGATTACCTGACCCGTCAGAGCTTAATCGTCAACACCGGCGAAAAAAGTGCCATTCAAACCTTGCGAACTCAGCTTGATCAAGCCGGCTACTATCAAGTTGACCAAGTCATGGAGCACGGCGAATACTCTGCTCGCGGCTCTTTGTTTGATTTATTTCCCATGGGCAGCAAAACGCCGTACCGCATCGACTTTTTTGACGATGAGGTGGACAGTATTCGCCAATTTGATCCAGAAACCCAACGCAGTACCGAAAAAGTTGATGCGATTAAATTGCTGCCAGCCAGAGAATTCCCGACTCATCAGGAAGCCATTGAGTTATTTCGCAGTCAATACCGAGAGCAATTTAACGCCAGCAGAGAAGCAGACTCCGTTTATCAACAAGTCACTAAAGGCACATTGCCGGCGGGCATTGAATATTATTTACCACTGTTTTACCAAAGTGTGGCAACCATCTTTGACTATTTACCTGAGCATACCGCTGTTGCCAGTGTTGGCGACATTCAAGATGCCGCAGAGCGCTTCTTAGCTGACGTCGAAGAGCGTTATGAAGACCGCAGGTACGACTTACAGCGCCCGCTGCTAGCCCCGGCGCAGCTATATTTACGCATTGAAGAATGCTTTGAACAGCTAAAACAAAGACCTCGCCTGCACTTCTGTGAACAAGCCTTAGACGCCAAATCTGGCCAAGTGAATGCGCACATTAACGCGCTGCCTCAAGTGGCGATAAAGCCACAAGCCAGTGAACCTTATCAGGCGCTGCAGCAATTTATGGCTGAGTTTGATGGCCGTATTTTATTTTCGGTAGAATCGGAAGGTCGCCGCGAAACCTTGTTTGAACTGCTGCAAAAAGCAGACATCAAGCCAAAAGAATTTGCGCAGTTTAATGACTTTGCCACAGACACATGCCCGCTGGGTTTGATTGTTGCTGACATTAACCACAGTTTTATTCTGAACGAATTGAACGTGGCAATCATCTGTGAAACCGAGTTACTCGGACAACGTGTGGTTCAGCGTCGTCGTAAAGACAAAAAAACCACCAACGCCGACGCCCTTATTCGCAACCTTGCAGAGCTTTCAATCGGCCAAGCTGTGGTGCACCTCGACCATGGTGTGGGTCGCTACTTAGGCTTACAAAGCCTAGATATCGGGGGGATGGCCAACGAATACCTCACCTTAGAATACGCCGGCGGCGACAAGCTTTACGTACCGGTTTCTGCGCTACACCTTATCAGCCGTTACAGCGGTGGCGATAATGATACCGTACATATTCACAAACTAGGCGGCGAAACCTGGTCAAAAGCAAAACAAAAAGCCGCCGAAAAAGTACGAGATGTAGCAGCAGAGTTACTGAATGTGTACGCCAATCGCGCGGTCAAACCGGGCCACGCATTTGCCATCGATAAAGGCCAATATGCCAGTTTCGCTGCCGGTTTTCCGTTTGAGGAAACAGAAGACCAAGCTAATGCGATTACCGCCGTACTCAATGACATGAAGCAAAATCAAGCCATGGATCGCCTCGTTTGTGGTGACGTTGGCTTTGGTAAAACCGAAGTCGCCATGCGTGCGGCATTTGTTGCGGTACATGGCGGCCGTCAGGTAGCCGTGTTAGTGCCCACAACCCTGCTTGCCCAGCAGCATTTTGAGAACTTTAAAGACAGGTTTGCTAACTGGCCCGTAGAAGTGGAGGTGATGTCGCGCTTTCGCACAGCCAAAGAACAAAAAAACATTTTGACGCGGTTGGATGAAGGCAAAGTCGACATCTTGATTGGTACCCATAAATTACTAAGTAAAGACATCAAGTTTCAAGAGCTTGGTTTACTTATTGTCGACGAAGAACACAGATTTGGCGTAAGACAAAAAGAGAAAATTAAAGCGCTACGAGCAGACGTTGATATTTTAACCCTCACCGCCACACCGATTCCGCGTACCTTGAACATGGCCATGAGTGGCATGCGTGACTTATCGATTATTGCCTCGCCGCCGGCGAAGCGTTTAGCGGTTAAAACCTTTGTCAGACAAAGATCGGATGCTTTGCTAAAAGAAGCCATTCGCCGTGAGATCATGCGCGGTGGACAAGTGTACTTTTTGCATAACGCGGTTGAAACAATAGAGAAAACAGCCAGAGAGCTGGCAGAATTAGTGCCAGAAGCTCGCATCACGGTTGGCCATGGTCAAATGCGAGAAGCCGAGCTAGAGCGTGTGATGAGTGAGTTTTACCACCAAAAGTTTAATGTCTTGGTATGTACAACCATCATAGAAACTGGCATTGATGTACCTACCGCTAACACCATTATTATGGATAAAGCGGACAACCTAGGGTTGGCACAGCTTCACCAGTTACGAGGCCGTGTAGGTCGCTCTCACCATCAAGCTTATGCCTACTTATTAGCGCCGCATCCAAAAATGATGACCAAAGACGCCAAAAAACGCCTAGAGGCCATTGCTTCGTTAGAAGACTTAGGCGCAGGTTTCACCCTAGCGACCCACGACTTAGAGATTCGCGGCGCGGGGGAACTGTTGGGTGATGAGCAAAGCGGTCAAATTGCTTCCATTGGCTTTACCTTATACATGGAAATGCTCGAACAAGCTGTTGCCGCACTCAAAGAGGGTAAAGAACCCGATTTAGAACAGCTACTCAGTGGCCAAACCGAAATTGAATTACGCATGCCGGCCTTATTACCGGACGATTATATTCCAGACGTAAACATGCGCTTGTCTTTGTACAAACGCATTGCCAGCTGTGCCACCGAAGCTGAACTAAAAGACTTAAAAGTGGAACTGATAGATCGCTTTGGATTACTGCCAGAGCCAAGTAAGCACCTTATTTCATTGGCAGAATTCAAATTACTGGCAGCACCAATGGGGATCAAGAAAATTGAAGCCAACGGCCAATCTGGATACGTAGAGTTTGAAGAAAAAACTAAAGTTAATCCTATTTATCTGGTATCTTTGCTGCAGAATCAACCTAATATATATCGTATGGACGGTCCTTCACGATTGCGCTTTACCATTCCTGCACCGGAACGAGAAGATCGCATTCAGTTAGTCTCTTCCATGCTTGCTGAATTTTCAGCCAATTTAGTTTAAAGGAGCCACATGTTAGTCCGTTTATTATTACCTTTGCTGATCTTATGCCTAGGCAGTATTCAAACCGCCCACGCGGCTCGTTGGTTCGAAATCGAAATATTAGTGTTCAAACGTAACGTAAACCCTGCTAATAGCGCAGAAAATTGGGACTTTTCATTACCTATGCATGCTCGCAGTGAAGGCATGCAAGTCATGAACAGTTTGAATTACGGTGATGTTCCTACTGTGGTCGATGGCCGCACTGCGCATTCAGGATCAGGTAGCTTTAAGATCCTTCCTTCTAATCAACTGCGCCTTAAAACACCTCGCAATCGTTTAGCGAGCAATGCGGCTTACCAGCCCCTGTTGCACATGGGCTGGCAGATGCCGGTGAGAAATAGCATAGACGCTAAACCTGCGCACTTGATTGGCGGTAAATATTTCACTGACATCCCATTAAAAGCAGAACAAAGTGATGGTGGCCCAGTGTTTGAGCTAGACGGTATGTTTCGGGTGTATTTACAGCATTACCTGTACATAGAATCAGAATTTTTATTACGTGAGCCGGTCAGCGCCAGTGGTGATGGAAGCAGCCTAGATAGCTACTTGCACCAGTACCCGTTTAAGCAAAAGCGTCGCGTGAAAAGCGGTGAAATACACTACTTTGATCACCCTCTAATGGGCATGTTAGTGCAAATTCGTCGAATGTAACCCACCAATGATGGCTTAAAAAAAGGAACAAAGACGCGGCTTGGCCGCGTTTTTTTATGCCTTATCCTCTTCCTTTAGCCAAGTTATCTTTGTTCGTCACAATATGCTGCCATGCCCCCTTCCCTTCGCACCACTGCTATGCTCCACCACTTAACTAAAACTTACAGCAAATCATTGCATTACTGTCATTAAAATTTAACAGAAATCGATTTCACAATTGCCTGTCCTGCTTCTATATTTTTCAGGTTGAAAATAGCGAGGGGATATGAAAACACAATTAACTGACGTGGCTACAAGAAAACCGTTTAACCAAGTATTAGCGCGTAGTGCGCAAACGCTTTTACAACGAAACCCACACGCAATAGTACTGAATTTGACTAAGCACGACATCGCACCCGACAAAAATCAGCCATTTACTTGGATTGATGTCAATCAATCCGGCAAAGCAAGAAGTCGCTACGCGACAAGCATTGCAGGCTCGATCAAACAGCTTGATTGGCTAACCAAAGTACGGCGAGAACCGGGGCAAAAAGTCGTGGTGTTAATGAATGCTGACAAGCTTACCCACAGACGCCACATTGGCGCCTTATGCGACCAACTGCTGCAATCCTTCCCACAAGTGGATATTTTGTTGGAGCGTTGCACGTATGGTAATGAGCCAACACAGAATATCTGCGCTCTTCATGCGGGCTTAGAGCTGATTAAGACGCAAGGAATCCCACTTAAGCCAACGGGCTCGAGCTGGCTAAAACGCTTACGACAGCAGTATATTAGCCAGCAGCAATACCAAGTCTGTCATTTTAAATTGTCTGATCTATAGCCAAGCAGTCTTCACTGTTAAGGTCGCGTTTCAGGTTCAATGAATACGCCCATTTCTGATTGCCAGGCGTTGTGATGATAATGATAGAGGGTATGGGAGCCCAACTCATTGACTTCAACGTCGGGCGCACTATCGTAAAAACGATGAGGAAAAACAAAAGCCGCCTTTAATACGGCTTCATTAAGCCAGCTAAACTCCATTGGCCAAGGCGCCATCATGGTATTGATTCTTTGCTCTGGCGACGCACCCATTTTGGTGGCAATAGTCCAGCCCCACTCGCCAAAACTGGGGACGTTTTGATGGTATTGCTGGGTATGCTGAAAGCCGGCAGCGGCTACGGTTTTACCGATGGAAATAAACGCGTGTTTAGCATGGAAGGGGGACGTAGACTGCACGACTAAGGCACCATCTGCCGCTAATAGCTGCCTGACTTTAGCGTAGAAATGCTTACTGTAAAGCTTGTTTAAATCTGGGTGGCTAGGATCAGGTAAATCAATGATCACGCTGTCATATAATTGACCTTGGGCCAACAGTTGCTCTATTTGTACAAAAGCATCGTTGTGAAATAACTCGACCCTAGGATCGCTGAAGCTTCCCTGAGTTAAACTACTCATTTTATCGGCTAAATGCGGCGGTAAAAAACGTTCAGGTTGCTTAAACAACGCCACCAACTCATCATCAAGGTCAATTAAGGTCACCTGCTCTACGGGCCATTGAAGCACTTCTCGCAGGGCTAGACCGTCTCCCCCGCCTATCACTAATACCTTTTCTTGACGGGCAGAGATAGCCATTGCCGGGTGCACCAACATTTGGTGATAAATTTGCTCATCTAAACTTGAAAACTGCAACCGACCATTGATGTAAAAACTGTAAATACTGCCCATTTCACCGGACATGTCACGCTGGGTAAACACCAAATTTTGGAATCGTGTTTGTTGCTGGTACACCACTTTATCGAGATACAACAAGTCTTGCATTTTCTCTGACCAACGCCCACCCAATGAGTACACCATAACAATCATGACCAACAATACTAAGTGGCAAATGATCAGTAAGGTACCTTGTTTAATATGCTTAAAATGACGCCATAAAAAACAGCCGCCAGCAATCAGGTTCAAGCTCGCCGTAATGGCTGCGGCTTGGTTGATTTCAAGTTTTAGCATGATAAGCACCCACACAGCAGCGCCAACACCGGCGCCTATGTAGTCGGCGCCGTAAATCGTGCCCACATTGTTGGCTAGGTGTTTGCCGTAAACATGCTCGCGGATCCTCGCAATAAGGGGGATCTCCATGCCAATTAAAAAGCCTAGAACAAACCCAAAACAATAGGGTAAGACTTCGGTAACGCTAACCAACTGTTGGTATAAACCACCCAGTGGCAACATGTCTTGAGGAATCGAGAAGGTGTTGGCAATAATGCTAGGCAATGCTAGCGTAAAGCCGGTCAAACTGGCCAAAATGATGGTGGCGCTGCAACCTAACAAGGCAACATTGACTTCAAGCCAAGCAAAGCCTTTAAACGGATCTTTGATGTGTTTTGCGGCAAACGCCCCCAACCCCATCGATACTATCATGATGCCAATCATGGCATATATGACGGTTTCCATGCTGCCAAGGACTCTGGCAGCATAGTGAGACAACAAATACTCGTAAATTAATCCACAGGCCGCTAATACAGCCATGATGGAAATTAATAAGGTATCGTCTAACAGCAGCCGCTGGCGAGGGCTTAAACGAATCACAAAAAGGTTATGCCATTAGCGCACTCAGCACGAGTGCCAAGCCTAGGTTAATGGCAAACTCAATGGCCGCTACGCCCACATTATGCTGATCTTCAATTTCTTGGTCACGGTTAATGCCCATTAACACGATACGTTTCGCAAGGTGAGATAAGACTTTTAACAGCACCATCATCGCCAAGCTGATAGCAAACCAAGCGCCTAAGCCAGCAATTAACATATCGGGTTCATAATATACAAAGTGGCTTGCTGCTGTTACGGCGATTGCTGTACCAATCAAATGGCCGCTGTAGCGCACTGCTATTGCTACATTACCTTGCACCAGCGACTGCTGGAAACTCATAGAATGGTTGCGATTAAAGCGTCGTTCTCGAATACGAGTGACCAACAATAAAATGACTTGGCTAATTAACCAACCGACCAAAATGGCAACAAAGGTTGAGATGTCAAAGCCATCTACCCAAATCAATACAGCACGAACGATGATGGCCGTTGCAATAGCACTCGCCGCGTCGGTCAGCGCCACCGCGATGTTACGCTCAAGAACCAGCTGGTGCTTGTTAAATTGGTTGAGGGAGAATTTATCGTGTACCCAGCGACCGGCTTTGATCAAGCAAAGCCCTACCAGGCCATAGCCCGCCATGCCGATGATTTCAGATAAATACGTTTCGGCTAACTCCCCCGTGATGGCTCCCGTTAGCACAATACCCATAGCCATGACGCTACCTGCCACGCTGATACCGTAAGCAAAGTTGTCTTTTTTAGCCAGTTCGTCGGTGGTGTCCACCTTGCCTGTTAAGCCCATGACATAACGCATGGTACTCAGTAGTAAAATAGCGATGGTGATGTCAATCAGTAAGAACACCAGCAGTTCAGGGTTAAACTCGATGATAGATAGGGTTTCGTTCATGTCTGTTGCCTTTCCTTATTTGCCACGACTTGGACTGCGGGAACTGGTGTTTCGATTGGTTCTAAAACTGCTACTGCGATTACTGGAGCTGCTCTTTTTGGCATAACTCGAACGACTTGCAAAGCTGGTTGCAGATTGTGCTTTACGGCTGGCACTGGAAACATTCGTACTGCCGGTACGGTTTTTAGCGTATGGGCTTTTAAAGCTGGACTTGTTGTTACCAAAAGTCTTTTTGGTGCGCGCCACTTGTTGCTCTTGCTGGCGGTACTGCGAAGGACTGGTGTAACGAGAACGGCCGTAATCGTTGTAGTAGCTGTAATCACGTCCTCTTGACCACGAATCGTAATACACAGGTCGCGTCAGGTTGGAGAACATGGAATACATGCCATACCAAGCCCAAAAAGACATGCCGCTGCTGTTTGTCTGCCATTGGCCATAACTGGGGTTACCCACCAATTGACTGCCAGCGCCAAAGTCCTCTGCACCATTCGCTTGTATGCTGGCTTCTTTGCTAACTGAATTTACCCGCGCCAGTTTGCCGTCAGAAACATCTGCTAATACGTTAATGGGATCGGATAAGGCATCCGAAAAAAGCACGGGATCAGCTGCGGACGCTATATTTTCTAACTCGTCAATTTGCTCTTCAATACTGACAAAGTTTTGCGGTGAGCTGGTCGCGTTATCTAAGCGACGAACCAAGCTTTGGTACATCGGCCCTTGCGTGGTGGCATCTTGCACCATTACTTCGGCCAAGGAAGCATAATCCGGCTTTTGCTGACTGAGCATCATGCCATATTGTTTGAGTATATTGGCGTTACGAACTTGCCCAGTACTGAGCTGTTGCCCTAACGCTTCTACTTTATGCTTGGCTACTTGGATATTTTTATCTCGCAGTTCTTCTTGTTGATTTCCACAAGCCGTCAGAACCATGACCAAGCATACAAGCATCCAATGTTGCAGTCGCAAGCGCTTCATTGTGCTCCTTAAAAACGAAAAATATAAATAAAACCCAAACTCTACTTAATTTGAGGCAGAAATAACAGATAAATTAGGGCATTGCAGCGCTAATTTTAATATAGCGGCAAGACTGATGGCATCCGTGATCTGGCCTTCTAATGCCATTTCTACTACTTGATGCCAAGGCAAGTGTAACATTTGAATGTCTTCACTGGGCTCGGGACAAGCTTGCTGCTGGGATAACTGGCGGGCCACAAACACCTCGCCCTGTTCATCAGTGACCGAGTTTGAAGTATGGATGGCTAAAAGAGATTGCCATTGCTGCGCCTCCAAGCCAGTTTCTTCTAATAACTCACGCTGCGCCCCGGCTAAATTGGTTTCATCTAACGGCACCCCGCCCATGGGGATCTCCCAACTGAACTCATTCAAAGTGTAGCGTGTTTGGCCTACCAGCCAAGTGTAACCATTTTCATCAATGGGAATGATACCCACCGCGCGGGTTTTAAAGTGCACTTTGCCATAGATACAAGCTTGACCTGCTGGGTTTATCGCGTCATGGTGTTCCACCTTGAGCCAGGGGTTTTCATAACGAGTTGAAATGTTCAGCGTTTGCCAAGGATTAGGCACGTCTTTATTGAGTTTCATAGTAGTTGCTTGTGTTATGCGTTTTCACCCCCATATCAGCATAAACGAAGGAGTGATGTATGCGCCGGTTATATCCAATATCCCATTATGATCAGCAAGGGGACTTAAAACCACCCTTATGGTTTTATTTGTCTTTGATTTTTTTAGCCCGCACCTGGGTCATTTGGATCATGTCATTAACCATCAGGCCAGACGGCGGTAAAATCTTAGCCTTATTTTACCCATTGAAAGCCAATTTCTTATTAGGTTTGGCCAGCGGCGTGTGCGCAGTCTTGTTGTTTTTAATTGCTCACCGAAAACAAAACCGTTGGCTCGCGCCAATATGGCACCGCGGACGCAGCTTATTATTACTGGCCACCCTGGTAGATATCAGCTTGCAAATACAAGGCTTGCTGTTTCACCATTTCAGCTATTCGTGGCACGCTTCAGTGCAGTTAGTGTTGGCTTGTTGGATTTTATTGTACGTAGCCAGCAGCAAGCGTTTAGCCGCCAGCTTTAACGATTATCAAATAGGTAAAAAAACAGCGGCTTAAGCCGCTGTTTCACCATTTTGATTAGCAAATAAATCAGGTTAATGTAGCTTCAACCTTGGCCTTAATACGCGGTTAATTCGTCCGACCATGGTCATTAACGCCGTTTTCACGTAACCGTGTAAAGCAATTTGGTGCATGCGATACAGCGACACGTAAACAAAACGAGCCATGCGCCCTTCGACCATCATGGAGCCTTTCATCAGGTTCCCCATTAAACTGCCCACCGTACTGAACTGACTGAGTGAAACTAACGAACCGTGGTCTTTGTATTGATAGTCTTTTTGTGGCTTACCATTAATTCGCGCAATAATATTGTCGTAAGCGCAGCTGGCCATCTGATGTGCAGATTGTGCCCTTGGCGGTACCTGCTTACCATCTTCCAGCGTACACGCCGCACAATCACCAATCGCATAAATATTGCCGTCACGACTGGTTTGCAGAGTCCGCTCAACCACTAATTGATTCGCCCGATTCGTTTCAAGGCCTGCAATATCTGCCAAAAAATCGGGTGCCTTGATGCCTGCAGCCCACACCATCAGGTCAGCTTCAATCAACTCACCAGATTTAGTCATCAAACCCGCTTCGGTGGCTTCTGTCACCATGGTTGCGGTGCGAACGTCAACGCCTAATTGCGACAACTCGTGATGCGCCGCGCTAGAAATACGTACCGGTAATGCTGGCAGGATTTTCTCGCCCGCCTCGACCAAGGTCACGTTTAAGTCTGACGATGAGATATCATCAAAGCCATAGCTCTTAACTTGCTTTAAAGAGTTATAAAGCTCGGCGGATAACTCTACTCCCGTCGCGCCTGCGCCAACAATTGCCACGTTGACTTTTTGAGTTTGCTTCTCACCCAGTTGTAAAAACTTGTTGAGCATTTTGTGGTGAAATTTATGCGCCTGTTCAGGGCTGTCGAGGAAGATACAGTTATCTTTAACGCCAGGAGTGCGAAAGTCATTACTGACGCTGCCAAGAGCCATCACAAGGTAATCGTAAGACAACTTACGTTGGCTTAAAATTTCATTACCTTCTTCGTCTAGCATGGCCGATAAAGTGATGGTTTTGTCATCACGATTGATGTTGCTTAGGCAACCTAATTGAAAGAAAAATCCGTGATTTTTTGCGTGCGCGCGGTAGCTGAGAGCGTCAACGCCGTCATCCAAAGAGCCTGCAGCGACCTCATGTAGCAATGGTTTCCATAGATGGGTGCGGTTTTTATCAACCAGTGTGATTTCGGCTTTTTGTTTACGGCCGAGCTTTCGTCCCAGTTTAGTGGCCAGCTCTAATCCGCCGGCACCACCGCCTACTACGATAATTTTTGTCATTGCAACACTTCTCCAATTTAAGCTGCGGGCTCAGGGATCCGCACGGCTTAACTTGGATCTGTGTCGTGCAATTATTCCTGAGCTTTGAATGCTTTGATCATTTGCAAATGATGCGAGATATCCCTGAACTTGTGTGCTTGAGTCTCATCCCAAATGATCTTGTAATATTCTTTCAGTTCTGACGCTGTTTTTTCATTATCCAATACTTTATCGCCAGTTGAAAGGATGGTTACGCATTTATTTGAATTTTTATTACGAAAATCAGAAACACACTTACTTCCAATGTCTTCATATTCTTCTGGCCATTCAATCTTGCCAACCATGGTATCTTCTGGGTGCAAATTAGGGTTTAAGATAACTTGCTTGATATTACACAGAAAACCAATACGCTCAGCCCAATAACCGCCGAGGCCAACACCACAGATTAGTGGGGTGGGATCATCACAATTTTGAATGTGTTTGTGTACTTCCTTGAGCAAGTGACTCATGTCCATTTTTGGATGAATCGTGCTGTAGTGAACAAACCGCACGTCATCATCAATAAATTTCAATTGCATCACTTTTTCATGATTACCCGGGCTCGTTGCGTCGAACCCGTGTAGGTAGATAATCATAGGCATTCCTCTGGTTTAGACATTGATCTAAACCTAATTACTTTGTTTTATTGCCAATGTACCCGAACTTAAAGCAGCGTCAATGGCATTTTATTGCTTGCTTGATCTCACCCCTATTGAAAGTGAGATCGGGATGTTTTTTACAACAAACTCTGAAACTTATAGACCAAACTTACTGCGCTCTTCAACTTTACGAATTTCGGTCTCATCAGCCCATTCTAAGATGCCGGTTTGCAAGTCCATCAAGCGCATGGTGAACTTGTAATAAACGTCTTTTTGTTTGCCATTGTCTTTAACTATGCTCGATAAATTGCCATACAACATATATTGCGCGCCAATTTGTTTACCAAATGAGACCGCTGTCGCAGGGTCAACCATGCCGCCGCTATTTTGAAACTCAAGCTGTTGACGCACCGAATCTACCCTAGCCATATCCACAAAGCGAAACTTACCTGAGCGCAGCAACTTGGTCGAGATACTGTCCGTGATGGACTCAGTATCAATATGCTCACTGGTTTTGTTTTTAATACGTTCAACATACACCACAGGGCGCTCTTTCGCTGTGATTGCGACTACCGCAGGGAAAGTCAGTAAATCATCCGTCATTTGTTGAGCCACGGTTTGCAGATCGGTTGAGCCAAAGCCCACATCGACAGTTTCTACTTCGGTTGCATCGCCGTAACTTACCTTGTTAGAACAACCCACCATGGTTAACACGCTTAAACCTAGAGTGATCGCAAGTGCAGTACGTTTCATTGGTGATCCTTATTTATCTAATATTTCTCGGACATAAATTGTAAAATGTTGCGCTTTTTTTGTAGGTGCCGTGCTTTGCAAGGTCACCGTTTGTTTGCCGTGGAGCTTTAACGCGCGCCAAGCGCTTTTGTCTTTTTCCACTTGAAAGCCAGCTTCGTCAAACCAGCGAAATTGATATTGCAGTTTTTGTTCAAAATCATACAGGCTCGCAAGCTGAGCTTGCACTACTAAAAAGTTATTTTCACGCTTTTGCATGACATTAGATAATTGTAATTTAGCCGCCAAATCTGGGTTATCAACCACAAACTCAGTGCCCGCTGGCGCCGATTGTGCGCCAATACCGGATGATTTTTTTTGACTGCAACCGCTAATACTCAGTAACGCGACAATCAGCGCCCCGCTCCACCGAATCATTGTTTTTGTGTTCATAGCTACCTCAATTTGACGCTGATAAATAAAGCTTACCGGCCATAGATGTCACAAGCAGTAAGCGGGTTTGTCCAGGTGCCACCGCAATGTTCAGCGGTAGCCTACTGGCGCCTTGACGTAATTCAAGGCTTTGCTCACCGCTTCCCAGCGATAGATCCATCACCTGAACATTACCAGGTAATAAACTCCAACTGCGCGTATCCGCCGTCTCGCTCAGGGTGTTGTATAAATTAACCAGCAAATTGCCCCAATCACCGGCACTGTCGGCCACGTTCTTGCGTACCATTTCTTTGGTATAAACCCGGATGGCTTGTCTGACTAACATCGCGGGCATGTCTTCTTGTAGCTGTTTTGCCGCCAGATTAGTGATTCCGGTAATTTCTGCACTGTGAGCCACCAAGGTATTTCCTTGATAGATGCTCAAAGGTGCAGCCCGGCGCGGAGCTTGGTTATATACAGGTACCGCAACGTTAAACACACCGTAATAGCCATCACTTGAACGAATAGGAATTGGTAAATGCATGTCTTGTTTAGCAGCAACGAGATCTTGCTCGATAAGGATAACCACTCGCCCGTCTTGAGCCGAATGACTATCAAACTGGGTAAAGAGCTTTTGATACATAGCCAAGTCTTGCGTCATGCCTAAGCGCTTCGCAAGTACAAGTAATCGCTGCTGTATATAACGGTTATCAGGCGCTATCTCTAAGGCTTTTTTATAATCAATATATGCTGCATTAGGCTCATCAACCAGCTCGTACAGTAAGGCCGAAACATAAAATGTATACGCATTTTGATAGCCATTTTTCACGTTCCCAATCAAACCTGACATGTCCGGGTAGCCATTAAATGCAGCGTTAACATCAGGTATAACACCTTGCTCCGCAGCTTCATTGGCAGCTTGGCGCAGTTCATCTTGGCGCTTTTGGGCCGCCATCAACTGAGCTTGTCGAGCTTTTCTGACTTCAACCAACGCCGGCTCTACCCGACTTAGGGCCAAATAGTTAATAGCCAAGTAATGATGCAACATGGTGCGTTCATAATCCGGCAGTTCGTAAGGTATCAAGTTATCATTGGTAACCGTTGTCGCTGCGAGATTCACCCCTTGAGACAAACGGTATTGCGCTTGACGGTCTAGCTGAGCCAACACCTGCGCAGCTTGTTGAAACCGCGTTAAGCTGGCTTCGAAATCTTGTGCAAGAAACAATGCACGGCCTTGCTGTAGCAATTGTAAAATATGATTGCGAGAGTCAACCGGACCTAATTCAATGCTTTGCGCAGCCGCATCAAACTGCCCTTGCCACGCCAGTTGTCGTGTCGATTGTAATTGTTGGTCATAGCCAACAAAAACACTTTTCACTGCCACTGTGCTACACCCAGTTAAAATAAGGAGCAACATCGCGGCAGTGACAGATTGGATGCGAATCAATTATGCTCGACCTCGTAATGGGCCAATCGGCTCGCCGCCTAACAAGTGTAAGTGTATGTGGTAAACTTCTTGGCCGCCGTCATCATTGCAGTTCATGACCAAACGGTACCCCGACTCGGCAATACCTTCTTCTTTTGCCAGCTGGCGCGCTACGCTATACATTCTTCCTAAGGTAAGTTCATCTTCCGCCTCAATATCATTCACCGTAGCAATCAATTTATTGGGAATAATTAAAATATGCACTGGGGCTTGTGGCGCGATATCTCTAAACGCGGTCACTAAATCATCTTGATACAACAAAGGGGTTGGGATCTCTTGGCGAATAATTTTGCTAAAAATCGTTTCTTCAGCCACAAATTTCTCCTAAATATCAGCTATCTTTAATTCATATCGGCAAGTCAGAATAGTGCTCTTGCCGTTGGCTTAATCTACTTTAAGCGGTTTGAGAGCGCCATGCTTAACTGTTTAATATTTTTTTTATTTTAATGCTAAAAGCTTGATATGCCTAACTCTCAAAACGGGTTATTTACAGCAGTAATAACGTTTTTTAGCTGGCAATATAGTTCGGTATAAGCTGTAAAAGGTGATTCAACGCAAATAATGGCATAAAAAGCTATTTAAATCACCGCAAGGCTCAAGAATCATCGGCTAAAGGCGATACAGGTAAAGTCATACTCAGGCATTAGGCTATTGTTAATCCTGAACATTGGTTAATTACTATATAGGCGTGCTTGTTGTGCAAGTTACGTAAGTGCATAACTTAGCTCCAACAGGAAGTACGAGTAATATTATGAAGAAATTTTGGAACAATCTCTCGATAGTCCACATGGTCATCTCAGGTTTTGTACTGCTGGTGGCGATGATCATGTTGAACAATTTGATGGCACTGAAAACAGGCAGCGAACTCGAAAGCTTGATGTCTGATGTGACAGAAAAAGCAACCCCGCTCGTACTGCAGACTAACAAAATTGCAGTCGCACTGCTGCAAGCCGATAACGAGCTTAAATATTACCTATTAACCAATAAAGTGGATGAACTGGCGCCCAAAAAAGCCGAATTTGAGCGCGAAAAGAAGGAGTTCGAGGATGGCCTAAAGCAACTAAAAATGATGGCCACTGGACAGCCGCAATTACAAAGACAAATTGACGGCATTATAAAACTGGAAAAGGACTATTTTGAAACTGCCGCGCAAGTTATGCCGCAATGGCAGTCGCTTTTAGAGCAAAACAAAGCGTTTGCTTCCAAGAAAAGTCAGTTTGCGGTGATGACACCCAACCTCAAACAACGCATTGCGGATTTGGCTAAAGACTCCCCCAGTCATCAGTTTACGGCCGATACCATCGTCAGCAAAATCGCTATTTTAGAGCTGGGCACCAATGACGCCTTGAACCAAAACGACCCGAAGAAAGTCAAATCGACCATGCGTCGTAACAAAATGCAAATTCGCTCGATTCAAAACTCAGCGAAAACCCTAGGAAACAGCATTCCAGGGTTTAACGGTCAGACCAAAGATTTGATTGATCAGTTTGTTGCGGACACCACTAACCCTAAAGCCGGCCTACTGGCGGATTACCAAAAGTTAGTGACGGTACAAAATGAAATGATTAACGCGGTTCAAGAGAGTGCAAAACAAGTTGACCAAGCAGTGGCTGAACTTATCAAAATCAACGCAAGCGCAGAGAGCGTGGTTGACGACGCGGTAAGTAATACTAACCAAGCATTGGTGGCCAGTCGCAGTAATATTATCATTGGCGCACTGATCTCCTTGGCTATCGCGGTAGTGGTTGGTTTTAGCGTGGCGCGCAGCATCAAAAAACCACTGCAAAACTTGCTACAGGTATTAACCGCCGTCACAGATGGCGACATGACACAACAAATCAAATACACCAGTAATAACGAGTTTGGCCAACTTTCCAGCCAGGTGAATACCTTGGTTGAACAAATGCGTTCTATCTTGAGTAAACTGTCCGAGGCGTCCCACAAACTTAATGATTTGGCGACCACAAACCAAGTCACCATGGATAAATCGAAAGATGAGCTAGATAACCAACGCCATGAAACAGCAGGCGTAGCGGCAGCCATGACCGAAATGGAGCAGTCGGTACGTGAAGTGGCCAATGCTGCAAACATGACCTTAGAGCAAGTGAATCAGGTAGAGCAAGCCTCTAATACCGGCCGAGAGGTCATGGCGCTGAATATTTCTACCACCCACCAGCTGTCAGATAAAATTCAAGACTCCAGCAATGTTATCGCAGAAGTGGGGGCCTTGAGTAATAACATCGGCGGCATCTTAGATGTCATCCGTGGCATTGCTGACCAAACTAACTTATTAGCTCTTAATGCTGCCATTGAAGCTGCACGTGCCGGAGAGCAAGGACGAGGCTTTGCCGTAGTAGCAGATGAAGTGAGAGACCTTGCGCAAAAGACCACTAACTCAACGTCTGAAATCCAGTCGATGATTGAAAACTTACAGTCCAGTGCTCGCCGCGCAGTTAACGTGATGTCGGAATGCTCCCATGAAATGGAAGCCAGCATAGCCCAAAGCTCAGACGCTAATGGCGCAATGGAAGAGATCCAAGGCATTGTCACTTTGATTTCTGATATGAGTAGTCAAATCGCAGCAGCGGCAGAAGAACAGCAAGCAACCAGCGCTGAAATTGCGAATAATATTAACCGTATTTCAGATATTTCAGATGTGAACTATCAAGGCATCGAAGAAATCGCCAATGCCGGACACATCTTGGAAGAGCTGGCACAAAACCAAGATGAACTGGTCAGCCATTTCAAACTGTAACTCAGTTTATCCCAACAAAAAGCCGGGCATTGCCCGGCTTTTTTATGCCCTGTAATAGGCAGAGTAAATCTGCGTATTATTTAAAGTTCAAAAATAGCGCCCTTGCCAATGCCTTCATAGCCGAGCACTTTAACCTTACTATCAGGGTGAGACTGTTTTACTTGCTGGCACAAATACTCTGCGATGGACTCTATGGTGGTATCAATATCGATAACATCACACATGTGCGCAGGCATTATCAGTTCAAACATGCCCTGTTGAGCTTGATAACGAAAGCCAAAACTTTCAGCGCTGTTGAGGTTGGCTATGGACAATTTCTGAAGAGCCACTTGATCTTCCAGAGAGCCTAGATAAATATCCTGCCAGCGCTCTGCCCATAGGTTAACCGAGTCTTTGTGCCACAAATCATCAACGTAAATATCTAACCGCGAACGATGGCCATGGGCGATGCGTTGGCAGTTACCATCATGCTTTTTCAAGCCATGGCTGTAATGATAAAACGGTGTCGCAATAATTTCATGGCTCAGGTTAATGGTTAAGCCAGAAATATTATCGGGCAATTTTGCTAAAATAATACTTTCTAAATGAGTAGTCAGGGTGCGCACATTAACCTGCTCTGCAGGCAAGTAACAAAATGCCTGCTCCGGGCACGACAAACTAATGTATTGGCCACTGCTTAATGGGAAATGTAACTCTGTTTGTTGGCCCTCATCGTCTGCAACTTGCTTATCAATGCCACTCACTTTCATAGGCACGATCAGGCGATGGTCCACTTCGGCATCGATGATCTGCTTGATTTGCTTTTTGACTAAAGAGAAATCCAGCAACATGTTTTGTTCATTGACTTGGCCGTCAAGCTCAACATCGACTTGATAGCTTTCCCCTACCATGCCTCGTTGAACATCAAGAAAGGAAGAATCTATCACGGTTAATGCGCGTACAAACAGTTTCATAAACTAGCCATCAAATTAACAAGTAGCGCTATTATAGCCAGAAAGCATAGGGCAACAAGGATTACTCGCGGTTGCCTCACAATTATGTATAAAGGTGCTCCACCGTTCGCGGGTAAGCTACGCCTTGATGGTTAAATAAATAACATACTTGAGGACTGACTTTGAGCGCAAGTTGGCTGCTACTTGGCAGGTTTTGATGCGGATCGCAGCGAAAAGCGATCTGCTCTCCTTGATATTCAAGGTACACAAATGTATCACTGCCAAAACGCTCAATGCCGATAACCTGGCCATGAATTTGACCCGCTGCGGCTGAACTGGCTAACTCAATATGCTCAGCCCTTAAACCCAAGGTGACATATTCACCTTCTTCACCGTGTCGGGTATCGGCCGAAACAGACAAGGTCTCACCATTGCTTAGCGCGATAGTACTGGTTGGATTTGCTTTATCTGTCAATTTAGCCTGAAAAAATGACATTTTGGGCTTACCTACAAAGCTGGCTACCTTGATATTACGAGGATGATGATACAACTCCAATGGCGGCCCAATTTGCTCTAAATTGGTATGGCTGCTGGCATCAAGTTGACTCAGCAGCGCCATACGATCAGCAAAGCCCATCGCATCTTCATGATCATGAGTGACCATGATCATAGTGGTGCCTAGCTGACGTTGAATGCGAATGAGCTCTAGCCTTAAGTGGCTACGGATCTCACCGGACAAGTGCTCAAACGGTTCATCAAAGAGCACCAAAGGTGTTTGCGGCGCTAACGCTCTTGCGATGGCTACCCTTTGCCGTTCACCTTTAGCCAGTTCGTGAGGGTATAAGGTTAAAAAGCGCTCAATATCGAGTAACTTGGCCGCCCACTTTACCCTATGTTGTATCTCTGCCCGCTTTAAGCGTTTATTGAGCAAACCAAACGACAAATTCTGCTGTACCGTCATGTGAGGATATAAAGACTGGCTTTGAAACACCATTTCTAAACCGCGTTTGGCTGGCGCTAAATTATTCACCACCTTACCGGCAATACTAATTTCACCTTTAGTAACCGACTCAATGCCTGCCAGCATGCGCAGCAAAGTGGTTTTACCGCAACCGGAAGGGCCAACAATGGCTAAGCTTTCCCCTTGATTGACATGAAAGTTAATGTCTAAGAGGGTGTCAGGCCGCGCTTGCGCCGTATAGCTTTTGCTCACATGACTAAATAAAACTTGAGGCATAGCGGTCCTTAATACCGGT
This sequence comes from Motilimonas pumila, assembly GCF_003596335.1. Lineage (GTDB taxonomy): Bacteria > Pseudomonadota > Gammaproteobacteria > Enterobacterales > CBDFNC01 > Motilimonas > Motilimonas pumila. Next base: position 15,821 of record NZ_QZCH01000022.1, on the reverse strand, counting down.
TAGCGCGTAATAACCAGCGCTGTAAAAGCAATAATAAAAATATCGCAGGCAACGACGACAACAAGGCAAAGGCGGCGAATTCTCCCCAATAAAACTGCTGTTGGGCCAAGTATTGGCCAGCTCCAATTGCCAAGGTGTATGACTGCTTGTCTTGCAATAATATGGTGGCCAGCGGCAATTCGCTATAGGCCATCGCGAAAGCGATAAGAAAAGTGATCATCAAGCCGGGCATAATCAAAGGAATGATCACCCGCCATAAAATTTGCCATTGGCTGGCGCCAGAGATACGAGCACTTTCTTCAAAGGTACTTGGCAAGTTGGTAATTTGCCCTTTCAATATCCAAATATAAAACGCTAATCCGCCTAAATACGCCAGCCCCAAACCAAGCGGTGAGTTAACCCCAAAGAGTGGAAAATATCCGCCGACCTTACGCAGTAAAATATACACGGCCACCAGGGCTAATACCGAAGGTAAAAACTGCACCAACAAGATAGCGCGATTAAGTACTCGCTTACCTATAAAGCTCTTTCTAACCAGCGCATAAGCAGACATCGCCGCCAAAGCTGTCGCAGTGACAGCAAAAATGAGGGCAATGCGCAATGAATTCCAGAGCCAAGTCAGCGCCGGCAAATCTGGCGTCAATAACTCGCCATTTACGGTTGTCACCGGCAAGTTAAACAATAATTTCCAATGCATTAGCGTGGCTAGATTTCCGCCCAACCCTGGCGCGCCAAAAGACAGCCAGGTAATAATGAATAATGGGCACAACACAGTAGCAGAAGCCAGCAACAAGCCCGCATGCGTCGCAACTGCCTTGATCATGCCCTTCATTCTAACCTCTCATAACGATTATGAGGCGCTAATGCTTTCCAGCAAAAGAATGCCAATACCGAAATAAAACATAAGCCTAAACATGTTACCGCCGCCGCCAGCGCGTAATTTTGTTGCGCCCCAAACGCCGTATCAAACACATAATTCAGTAATAAATCGGTATAGCCGGCGCTAGGAAAAGAACCAGCGATGCCAGGCCCACCATCGGTTAAGAAATAAACCAATACAAAATTATTTAAATTCAGCGCAAACAGCGCCAACAATACGGGCTTTAATGGTTTGATGAGTTGCGGCAAGGTTATGCGTAAAAATTGGCTAATAATACCGTGACCGGCTATGCGTGCAGACTCATACAGCACCGATGGAATGCTTCTTAAACTGGCGATGCAAAGCAACATAATATATGGATAACCTAGCCAAACACTGACAAATAACACCAAGCTGCGGGCGACTGCGGGATCGGTCATCCAATCAATTTTGACGTGAAATAATGCTTCTAGCAGCATGGTAAGTTGGCCGCCGTGAGGATGAAGTAATACTTTAAACGTTAAGATCGTGATAAAGGGCGGCAAAGCCCATGGCAGCAGCAATATAGCGCGGTAAATACCAGCACCTATCACGTTTTTTTGACTGGTTAGCACCGCTAAGATCATGCCCACAAACAAAGCGCCAAGTAACGACAATAAGGCAAATGAAAAAGTCCATATCAAAATACTAACAAGGGGGTTAAAGATATGATCTTTCGACAGTACTTCGCGATAGTGAGATAAGTGTGCAAACTGCACAAACCCCGGAGCAATCGGCTCACCAATAAACTCTCCTTGCTGATCAATGTGCTGATAATAACCACTGGCAATGTTTGGTCGAAGCAAGGCGTTGGTTTGTTTGTTCAGCAAAGTATAGGCATCGGTGAGCATGTCTCCATTGGTTAGCACAACCCCCTCTTTCAACTGTTGGTATAACGGTTGAAATTGGCTGTAATGCTGAAAATCAATGCGTTGAATACGCTCCCCTGTTGGCAAAATTAACGTTTGTGCACCATAAAGCTGACGAAAGGTTAACTGTTCTTTCAAACTGGTTTTGGCCAAAAACAATCCCGAGCCGCCGGGTTTAAGCTGCAGCTCACTGACTTCATCTTGCTTTAACGAGAAGTGATTACTTACAAAAGTATGCGCCCCATGATACAGCTTCAAACGATACAAGCTGCCATCAAACAACAAACTGTATTGATACCGTTTGCCCTGGGCAAAAGTTTGCTCTAGCAATAAGTCAGTAGTGCGCTGCAAGGAAGCGCCGTGACTGGCGGAATAATTGGTAAAACTGATAAACACAGTGAACAATAAGGGCACTAACGTAAAACATACAACAAAGGCAAAAGCCGGGTATAAAAGTCGATATGGCTTACCTTTAACGCTACTATACACCCACAGACCGCTGCAACCCAGTAAAGTAAAGATTATCGCAAACACATACTCTTGCTGCCATAAGAGCGCAACTACAAAAGCGCCGAGGGCCATGCCTATCACCGCTTTTACCAACAACCAAAAGCGGGCAAATAACCAAATACGCTGCAGCTTAGCGAGTAAATAAGCCTTCATGGCATTTCCACCATTTTGTCCGCGTATTTGAGCAACTCTTTAGAAGGAACCTCAGAATGCAGGTTTTGCCAGACCCCGGTTAAAGCTGCCAACAACCGCCCTACTTTCGGTACATTAGGCAATAAATCGGCGTGTTTAAGTGAATTGAAACTTACCTGAACCCAAGGGTGGCTGGCGATATGGTTTAAATAGGGAATAAAAGCAGGAACGCCAAGCGGCACATCACTGTTTAATGCATGCAAACCTGGCTCAGTTAATAAAAATTGCTCTATAAAGTACTGCGCCACGTCTTGCTGTTCGCTATAACGGTTGATCATGGCCGCGTAAACGGTGATCCAAGGTCGTATTGGCCGGCCATAGATTTCAGGTAAGGTCGTCAGTCCTACCGGAAAGTCGAGTTGTTGTAATTGTCGCCATTGGGTCGGGTTTACTAAAATCATGGCTTGGCGTTGCTGCTGAAAATCATTGTAAATAGTGTGCTGACCAAAGCCTTGCACTAACCAACCCGATTGGTACAAATCGCGCAGAAAATCTAACCCTTGATGGGCATTACCAGCTTCAATGCCAGAGTGACTGGTGTCGTATTGGTTATGGTGGCGAGCAAAACTGTAGGCGCCAAAAGCGGCTAAAAAGGGAAATTGATAATGGGAGTCAGTATCATGCCAACGAATGCTTTGCACTTGCTCAGCGGCCAGCTTAACCTGTAACTGCTCAATGTCGCGCCAAGTTTTCGGCGCTTGCGAGACCCAGTTTTTATTGTACGCCAAGGACAATACTTCTATCGCTAATGGGTAGGCGTAAACCTGATTTGAAAACGTCATGGCTTGCACTGCCAAAGGCACAAATTGCGCTTGCTGCTTAGCGCTCAAAGGAACAGGGGCAATCACACCTTGGCGAGCCCAAGTGCCAATTTTGTCATGGGACCAGATGATAATATCAGGACCATTGCCATTGGCAGCAAACAGTGGGTACTTACTGGCAGCTATCGGCGGCGCTTCAACTTCCACCGCCATGCCAAACGTCTCAGAAAAACGCGCAGCCACTTTTTCCAAGCCTTGGCGCGCTTGGGAAGGTTCAATCCAGATTAATAGCTTTTCAGGCGCCGCGTGCAACGAACAACTTAACAATAACGCAAAGCAACAAAGCACACGATAGAGTGAAACCAAGACGTTTTCCTTAACCTTTGATGGAACTGCAAACAAACCCTACTCAAAACAACACCGAGCCTAATGCTTGCCTTTATCCCACAGCCAATAGCAAAGCGAAAGTCGGACAAGGCGTTTTTGAGAAAAACTTAATAATCGTCCACTAATGGTTATGACTATGTTGCATTTAACAACATAATCATAGCATTAAGTGTGTTTTTTTAGGAGCTGACCCCTTCGCATCTACATTGGCAGGAGTCGTAAAGCGCCCAACGACGATTAGCTGCCTTTCAATTGCTCACGCAGGTTAGGCGGCGTTCCTTGAATGGTCAAGGTATCGGTCTCCGGGTCATACATTACCCGCTCTCCCAAATGTTTTTGGTCAAAGCTGATGCTTAGACCTCCGCCAGAGCCCACGTATTTAGTAAGTTTACGGATCGTGCTGCGATCAACTGGAAAGCTGTCCTCCAGCTGGTAATCTTCACTGACAAAGTCATAGAAACTGCCCTCAGCATTACTGGGAAGCGCTTCAGAGAGCGTTTTGATTGCAACGTCTTCCCCTTGACTTAATTGTTCACTACAGTGATTAAAAACCGTTTCGCGGTATTCTTGTTTTTCTTCAGGTGGTAACGCTTGTTGCTGGCAATATTCATCCACCGCTTGCATTAAGCCCTGGTTTTGTACCTTGGCATCTAAGCCTGGTTCACAGCCCATGAAATCCAAGAAAAAGTCAGCCACTTTGCGCCCAACGCGACCTTTAATGTATGAAATATAACGGTTGGAGTCTGGGTCTTGTTGCCACTGGGTAATATCAATGCGCGCGGCAAGTTGCGCCTTGCTTAAGTCAAGGTGGCGACTGGGGCTAACATCTAGCTCGTCTGTCACTGACACGGTTTCTTTGTTAGCGAGTAAAATTAACAGTAAGTAATCACTGGCAACCCAAGAGTATTTGGCTAACAGAAATACGCCTTCTTCGGCAAAGTCATACTTAGAAATTTCATTCGCGAGCAAGTGCGCACTCGATTTAGACATCTCAACAAAGCTTAAATCGCCCGCCAAATATTGCGTTAGCTGCTCAGGGAATGCCGTGGCTTTTTCCTCATCTTTGGTGAAATAACCAAAACCTTTACCTGCTTTGCTTTGATAACTGGTTTGCAGCTCTTCCACCAACCCCACCACATTATTGGTGATAGGTAACTCTTGTTCACGAGTGTGACAAATTAACTGGCCTTCATCTCCCATTACAAGTGAATGAAGTATAATATCATTTAGTTCGAGGCTCATAAGAAAACATAGTGTTAAGGATACCGGTAAGGTATTATATGCGGCTTTGCCAAAACAATCAGCATAGGATTAAACAATGCCTATCGTTTCTAAGTATAAAAACGAACAAGTCGAAGCTATCATCAATGACGTAGTGGCCGTATTACAACAGCACAATGCACCGATGGACCTCGCCCTCATGGTGTTAGGTAATACTACCTCAGACTTAATTAATTCCAACATTCAGCCTGCCCAGCGCGCGGCCATCGCCGAAAAGTTCGCTGCTGCCCTGACTGCTGCAATTGATCAAGAATAAGTTAGCAGTTGCGTAACCAAGATTATTGCGCAACACTCTAATAATTATTGGAAAACTAGCAGACTCATGGTCGAAACCGGAAACAGATACATGGATAACGTGTCCAAACTGATTAGTTGGGGACACTGGTTCAGCTTTATCAATATCCTTTTTGCTTTGGTTATTGCCACCCGTTATTTGGTCGCGGCAGACTGGCCCCCAAGTTTATTGGGTCAAGGCTATATGCTGGTCAGTTGGTTAGGCCATTTCAGCTTTCTCGGTTTTGCCTTTTATCTGTTATTGATTTTCCCCATCAGCTTTTTGGTGCCAAACGAAAAGGCCATGCGCCTTATTGCGGTTTTTATCGCCACAGTGGGCACCACCACGCTATTACTCGACACCCAAAGCTTTACCCTGTTTAACTTTCACCTCAACCCCTTGGTGTGGAATTATTTGTTTGGCGGTGAAGGCCCACAAGCTACCAATTTATTGTTTATCGCCATTCCGTTCATTTTCTTGTTACAGCTCACCGCATCCGGGCTGATTTGGCGTAATCTGAAAACCTTGCATCAAAAGAAGTTAGGGCCGGTGATCGCGACCAGCTTATTCGTGGCTTTTTTATTGACTCATACTATCCATATCTGGGCTGACGCGAGTTACTATCGCCCAATCACGATGCAAAAAGCGAATTTTCCACTGTCTTACCCCATGACAGCAAAAACGTTTTTAATACGCCACGGCTGGATGCAACAAAACGAGCAAGAGAAAAGTAACCGCCATACACATCCTGGCCGTGAAATTAAATACCCATTACGCGCCATAGAGGTCAATCAACCACAGCCGAAAATGAACGTGCTATTGGTGATGATTGATGCCTTGCGTGCAGACATGTTAAACCCCACGAATATGCCTGCGCTTAGCCAATTTGCCGGTTCGGCCAGTACCTTTAACCATCACTTTAGTGGCAGTAATCATGCACGACTGGGCATATTTACCACGTTTTATGGTTTGCCAAGTCAATACTGGCCAGACATCAGCGACGCCTACACGCCACCTATCTTAATGACCCAGCTGCAGCAAGCGGGTTACCAATTTGGTTTATTTTCAGGCCAAGGTTTTTTACAACCTGAGCACATGCAAACCAGCTTTAACAGTATTGAACAGCTCAACATGGCCGAGCCTATATCGCCGGTTTACGATGGCGATACCCAAGCCGTCAAACAATGGCAACAATGGCTCAATCAGCAAAATAATAATGGTGCACCTTGGTTTAGTTATTTGTATCTAAACACACCTACCGGAATGGAAGTGCCGCCAGAGTTTGATGGCCCGCACCAGCCGACCAGTACCATGCTACAAGCTCAGCAAGCTGGGCCTGAGAGCCTAATTAAAGGCTTGTTTAACGATTACCAGAACGCTGTATTGTTCACTGACCAACAACTTAATCGGGTTTTTACAACACTTGCCCAACTTTCGGCGCTTGAAAATACGATAGTGATTGTGACTTCGGCCCATGGTCAAGAGTTTGACGATACGGGGAATAATAACTGGGGTCACCAAAGTAATTACGCGTGGGCCCAAACTCAGGTGCCACTGGTGATCCACTGGCCGGGTAAAACGCCAATACAAGTAGACAAAGACACCAGTCATTTAGATATCGTGCCTACTTTAATGCAAGGCCTGTTTGAAACCACAACGGCAAGTCGTTATTACACCTCAGGGCTAAATTTATTTGGTCCACTTAAGCGCGATTTCATTTTGTTGGGTGACGAAGAAAACTACGTGGTATATCAAGCTGACCGCATCACTGAGTTTACCCCTAAAGGCAACGCGTACGTGCTGGACAGAAATTATCATGAACTGGAAAACGCTGAGCCAGACATTCAAGTACTGATGAAGGTATTGAATGAATTACGCCGCTTTTACCCTAATAATTAGCGCCAGCCCTTAACCAAACCGAAGTAAGTGGTCAAAGACTAAGCAGTTAATTCAACTGCATAAAATCTCCCTTGCAAAGGGAGCAAAAATGCTTAATATGGGAAATATCGGTATGTAGCGCAGCCTGGTAGCGCACTGTCATGGGGTGTCAGGGGTCGGAGGTTCAAATCCTCTCATACCGACCACATTTATAAGGTCAGCTTGTTAGCTGGCCTTTTTTGTATCTGCCGTAGCTTTACAGCCCTCTCTGCGACTAATTCTAAGTTAAAGTAAAGGCTAAGAAATTTCCATATCCACTTAGCCCCAAATTCAACATTCAAAACGCGGTCGATGGTTACCTCTTAACGCGTATGCTGCGCTGTATTGCGCCACTGCGTTTGACTCTCATCTAGCTGATCAAACAACTGAAAAAACGCTTCCACTCGCTGATTATCACTGCTGGTGACGCTTTCACTTGCCAACATTTGTTGCAAACTCTTTTCCCCCACATAATATTGCGCCCAAGTGCGCTTAGGTAAGCGCATTTCAATATCGGGCTGGCGAGAATAAGCGCTCACATCGGTTATAAATTCTGCTACTGTACTGCGCACATGTAAGCCCATTGCTGTCTCATCACTGTCAGTAAATGCAATCGCGAGTAATTGGTCTGCGCCATAACTTTTAACGGGGTCGAGGCGAACCCTAAACTGGCTGATATAGGTGCTATCGGCTGCCTCAAACACTGTCTCGGCATTTGCATAAACGACTTGTGGCAAGGTAATTTTTCCCTCTAATTCAAGCGCTCGAGTCAAGTACCAAGAGCGGGGAATAGAGGCTTCGGTGCGATACCCCATCTGCCTTAATGCGTCTGCTAATAACTGCTTCGCTTGTGCATCACTTGGCACATAACGGGTTAAATACCCGCCTAATTCTGACGCCCATGCGTAGTCGTGCTCAGCTAGTGCCTTTTTTATCGCTTGTTTTACCGCATCTACGCCGCCAAAGCCCGTTACAATCTCTTGCGCCTTTCTATCAGGATCCACTCGGTTCAAGTTTTCAACGTCACCGCCAAACCAACCTAAAGCATGCTGATATATATATTTTGGGTAATACGAGAATTCACCATAAGTCATTTGGTTGTGAGGCATGTCGGCCAAATCTTTAGGCAACTGCACGGAATATCGTAGTTCTTGTGGGGTTTTACCGTGCAAAATACCGCGAATAGTCTGGTCATAAAGGTACATAATGCCATCGTAATAGCCGTTTAACGTGGTTTGAATTTGCCCCTGTCCACTAATGGGATGTGTGTGCGTGTTAATTAAATGCTCGGGCTGTAGATCTCGCATCAAGCGGATCCCCTGCGCCCACACTGTTGGGTCGCGATACACCGAGCCTCGTAGGGTATAAAAGTTAGGGTAAGTTGGCCATAAATGGTTATTAAGCACCGTTTTAGACTCAGGTAAATGAACAATGACTTGGTCATTGCTATCGCTGTCAAATGCGGTGTAAAACACCATGTCTACCCCGTCTATGGTCATGGCTTGGCCATGGCTAACTGGGGTATTTACGGGTACAAACCCTTGCGTTTTCCCTATCGGTGATTTTCCTTCAGCGTCAGGCCCTTCACTAGGCAAAAATACCGAGAATTGTTGCAACGCTCTGGCGGTTAACACTGGGGCAAGCTCGGGAATGGCCGCCCCCATGCCAAGGCTTGCAGAGATGTTATGGTTTAACTTTGGGTGACCAATCACCGTCAGCGCACCTTGATATACATCAGCAAAAGCCTGAGTGCCAAACGCATAATGAGCATGACTATATATAACGGTGTGAATAGGTTTATCACTGATATGCTGACGAATCAGCGCCAGCACCTCCTGCGCTTCTTCAAGATCGTCACCGGTATCATAAATAATCAACCCGGTATCCCCTTCAATTACGGTTTTATAACTAAAGTGGTGACCAACAATGGCCCAGACTCCGTCGGTCACTTGTTTGATATAAGCTTGCTCGGGCTGGGTTTGGTTTAACTTGGCCATATAACTGGCGTTTACCAAACCGCCATTGGCAAACTGGCCAAGCGTTACCTCTGCGCCATTGTAAACCTGTTGTGGATGACTAAAAATATCGGCTTTTACACCGCTCACAAGACTTAATGACAGGCCCAATGCAATCCATTTTGCTGCCGTGGTTTGATAGATTCTTAACATGATGCTCACCCTTTGCCTTACTGTATCTGCTTATTTAATGAATGAAGGCAACAGCAAATAAAGCGTGAATGCCTTCGATATGACATACATTACGGCGCCTCATTTAACACCGGGCGCCGCCATGGGGTTTAGAAACTAAAGCGGTATGAAATCAACGATTGATTATCGTCGTTATCCGCCCAGGTATAGCTGTATTCAAGGCTATGATTATTGGCAAATGAAAAGCCTATGCGGGCTTGATAATCTAAGTCTCTGAGCTTGTCTGACGAGCCGTCTTTATATTTCATCGTGTTAAGGCCATAAGCATAACTAGGAGTAAAACTTAGCCAAGCCTCTGGGGTTGGCTGATAAGTTAGCTCAGCGCCTACTTTTGCAAAGAAAGTATTATTGGAAGCTTGTGAGTGAGTCAGTATGCCTGCACCTACGTCTGGGGTAATACTCCATTGACTGCCAAGAGCAAAACGTTGGAACGTGGCTAAGTAAGTTTCATGAGAGCGCTCACCGTCGGCCAGGTGATGACGGCCATATTCATAACTTAAATGGTAGCCAAGGCCGCCATCAAGGTTAATCAGCTCACCTGAGAAATGATGCACATCGAAGTCTTCTTTCGCCTCATAAGCCAATACAAGACCATGACTATCAGACATTTGTTTCGCGCTTTGCACACCTAATTGTGCGCCTTCACTGCCATAGCCTGCCGCAATGGAAGAAGTAAAATCATGAGGCTTGAACAACGAGTTGGCTTGGCCGGCAAAAGACGTCGCCAGCATAACAGATGCTAATACACCGACGGTAATTTTAGTGCGAGTTGTTTTTTTCATTTTGATTTCCTCGTGTTGTTGACGAGGAAAATGTTATGGCGCGCAACCACGCTTGGATACGAATTAGAGAAATTCAAATATGCTGATTCTTATCAAATTTCCCCCAATTATGAATTTCTCTAATTCATGGTTTTCAGCTGCATTCATCGTTAGTTTGACACCATCGACTACAGCATTGGAATCAGTAGCTTGTTTCGTCCAACTTACTTGTTGAAGGATATAACCGGTCGTTGGCGGCACTTAAAAAGGCGTCATATGCTCAAACTCATACAGCAAGAATACAAGATGCTTATTGGCATCATCGCAGTTCTATTTTTTAAAATGATAGGAGACAACTTACTTGCCAGTGGCATGGCCCCCCTGCCCTATATGCTAACCACGGGCATACTGCTCTATGTGGTGATGACCGCGATTTTCTCTGTGGTGCGCCACTCAGATGCCCTCGCCATCAAGCTTGGCGACCCTTATGGCACTTTGATCTTAACTTTATCCGTGGTGTTACTCGAAGTGATTATGGTGTCTTCAGTGATGCTAACGGGCGAGTCTAACCCGGTACTGGCCAGAGATACCATGTTCGCGGTTGTCATGGCTGTGCTCAACGGCTTTGTGGGCATTACCTTATTAATCGGTGGCATGAAGTACCATACCCAAACCTATAACTTAGAAGGCATAAAAGCATACCTGGTTGCCATTATTCCTCTAGCCATGCTGTGTTTGGTACTACCCAGCTTTACCAGCGTGAATGCCCTTGGCAATATGTCTAGTGGTTTAACTTGGACTTTGGTACTGACTTCGGTAGCCCTTTACGCGGTATTTTTGTTTGTGCAAACCCGCAGCCACACTCACTTTTTTGTTGATGCGGACCACCAAGATAGTCATGAAGATCACGGCCCGCTGCAAAGCAACCTGTTTCATACCATTATGCTAGTGGCTTACCTGATGGTGGTGATTTTCTTAGCCAAAAGCTTAGCTCTGCCTATAAATGATGGCATCACGGAAATGGGCGCACCAGCCGCGCTCGGCGGACTGATTGTGGCTTTAATTATCTTAGCTCCCGAAGCCGTTGGGGCTGTAAAAGCCGCATTTACCAATCAACTGCAGCGCGCAATGAACCTATTTTTCGGCTCGGTACTGGCAACCATTGCCCTAACCGTACCTGCTGTTTTGCTTATCTCCGGAGTAATGAGTGAGCCAATTCAACTTGGCTTAGGCCCGGCAGAAATTGTGTTACTGATTGCCACCTTGTTAATGACGAGCGTCAGCTTCAGTAGCGGGCGCACCAACTCGCTCAATGGCGCCACTCACTTAATCTTATTTTTCGCCTACATCATTTTAATGTTTGATTAACCTCGTTCCCCCCTGATAGCTCAATGCTATTAGGGGGCCGTTTGGAGTCAGCCATGCAAGACATTCTTTCTGCTATTTGGATGCAAGACTTTGAGTCTTTACTCGCCCTTAGCTCTTTGCACTTATTACTCTTATTGTTGGCAACAGTATTATTGCTTGAGTCAAGCTTTGTATTTTTGCCATTACCCGGTGATGGTCTAGTGCTTTTTGTGGGAGGCCTTGTGGCAATCGACGCCATCTCATTCCCCCAAGCATTATTGTGGTTAACCTTGGCGTCGTTTGTGGGCTCTTTATTGGCTTACATTCAAGGGCGCACCTTGCAAGGCAGCTCATTGATGCCAAAACTGCAAGTCATTTTGCCCGACAAGGCGCTGCTTCGCTCTCAACACCTGCTAAGCAAGTATGGCTTTTCATCCTTGTTTATCTCGCGCTTTATCCCATTTGTTCGCGTGCTTACCCCCATGTTAATGGGAGTGTCAAAACTGAGCTTTACTCGCACTGTGATAATCAGTTTTACCAGCTCTTTTACTTGGGTGCTCGTCTTACTGCTGGCGGGGCAATGGCTCATGGGCCACCCATTAGTGATGGCCTACCAAGAAGTAGCCACCAAAGGCTTGCTGATCTTTAGCGTCACGCTAATGGTAAGCGCCTTTATTACGCTGTTTGTTCGTTTAACCAAACAGCGCCGCCAGTCCACTATCCACTCAAACTCCAACTGAGTCATCAATTCAGGAGTCTATTATGACCGTCTCTATTTCACTGCCTCTTGCCCATCAAACTTCAGCGGCAGCGGCTTTATACCTACAGGTACAACTTGCCATTAATACTCACGATGGGCAGTTAATATTCACCACTTTAAGTAACGCCGAGCCGACATTGATGCCAGCGCTGCTAAGGCAACTCACCCTGCAAGAGCGCGTGCTCACTTGGACATTTCTCAGCAAAGTCAGCCCTGAGCTAGCGGCAAACCTACTGGATCACTACAGCAATACGGAAATGGTGCAATTAGCCAGCGCCCTGCCTGACAACTGTGTTAACACCCTTTTCCCGTATTTGCGCTCCAGTGACCGCCGTATTTTGCTCAATGATTTACCCAACAAACAGCAAACAAAATTACAGCAAGCCATGCCATCAACTTGGAAAGCTGCCGAAGAGGCCAGCTTAACCTATCAAGCCTATACCGCGGCCGGCATATGTAAAAATGAAGTGGTAAAGCTAAGCCAACACGCTACCGTGTCGCAATTAAGCCAGTTTTTGCATGATGATGAGCAGCATTACGAATATCAAGAATGGCGTTATGTGTTTTTACACGATCCAGATGGCCGCTATTTGGGCGGTCTGAAATTAAAAGACGTGTTTAACTTGCCGCCAGATAGCTTGTTACAAGATTACTTGGACGCCTCGTTGCCGGTCATTAAGCCTGACTCTGACTTACAAGCGCTGAGAAGCCAACTGAACAATACCCCCCATCCTGTATTGCCCGTGGTAGACAGTCGCGGCTTGCAGTTAGGAGTGGTAGGTTTTAAGCAGCTCAATGAAGCCTTATATCGCCAATCTAAACAGCAATTACTGGAGCAATCAGGCGTTTTTGGCGGCGATGAGTTTCGCACCATGCCTACCCTAAAGCGCAACATACGTCGGCTGGCCTTTTTATTGCCGTCCGTAGTCCTGAGCTATGCGGCGGTATCCATTATTGCGCAGTTTGAGTCTACCATTGCGCAGTTTGCATTGCTGGCCGCCATTTTACCTTTAGTGGCTAATTTGTCTGGCGCGGCGGGGAATCAGGCTGTGGCTATCTCTATTCGCGAGCTTGCCGTGGGCACCATATCCAGTAAAGACTGGCTCTATGTATTAGCCAAGGAAATCCCCATAGGCATGGTCAACGGTGTATTAATTGGCGCCGTCTTGGCGCTGTTATCTTATTTCACTTACGGTGAAGAGCAGCTCGCCCTGCCCTTATTGGTTGCCATGGCTTACATGATTTCATCTACCCTCGCGGTACTTATTGGTGGCGCTTTACCTCTGCTGTTAGCCAAGTTAAAGCTGGATCCCGCGATGTTATCCAGCCCACTTTTGACCACGTTAACCGATGCCATTTCATTTTTAAGTGTGCTGACACTGGCAAGCATGATTTTACTTTAACCTATTAATAAGGACTCTTTTATGAACTTAGAAACCATGCTGACCTATCTCAGCTTAACCGTACTGGCCTTATTGCCGATGATGAATCCGCCTGCGGCTGCCACCGTTCTACTGGGGCTAAGTAAAGGGCGAGACAAAGCTTACATGGTGACGCAAGCCAAAACCGTTGGCTGTTACCTCTTTGTGGCCTTGTGCATCACCTTTTTTATTGGCTCATCAGTACTTGAACTGTTTAGCATTTCCATTCCAAGCCTGCGCCTCGGCGGCGGCATTATCATAATGGCCATTGGCTTCAATATGCTATTTCCTAATTCAGACAGTACTAGCACAACACCCTCACAAGACTCGATTGCGCTGGTCCCTTTGACCATTCCTTCTGTATGTGGCCCAGGCACCATGGCACTGATCATCAGTTTAGCCGCTGAGCTGGCAATGCAAGGTGAAGAGCTGCAAACTCTGAGCGTTTACACTGGGGTGGTACTGGGATTTGCCGTGGTCGCTGCCATCGCAGCCCTGACCTTAAGCATGGCCTACCCATTATTAAAACTCTTAGGTCAAAATGGCATTCAAGCATTTACCCGTATCATGGGGTTTTTATTAATTTGCATGGGCGTGCAATTCTTTACCCTTGGCATCACTGAAATCAGCCAAGAAATTCATGCTTTGCTAAGCTAACTCTATCCTTTAGTAGCAAGGACGCTACCGCCTGCTTTTTTTACTCTTCTATCATCTTAGCTTGAACAATATTTCAGTTCCCTTACTCTATAAGTCAGACACTTACACTGCGCTATAAGGAAATGCGATGCGAGAGTTGCGAGACTTAGACTTAAACTTGCTTAAATTACTACAAGCTGTGATTGAAACCCGCAACACCCACCTGGCTGCAGACAAGCTGGGGATTTCTCAAACCAGTGTTAGCCGAGGCATGGCAAAATTAAGGGAAACCTTTGGCGATCAGTTATTTATTCGCAAAGCTCACGGGGTAGAGCCATCTGAGTTAGCAACCAGGTTAGCGATTGCTGCTGATGAAATGTTTATACCTGTAGTAAAAGTCATGGAGTCTTACCAAAACTTTGAACCGGAGAACTTTCGCGGCAACGTGAATATCTCGATGAATATATTCATTTTGGATTTATTTGGAGAAGGAATTTTCACTGCACTGCGCGACGTTTTGCCAAATGCCAATTTTAAAATGACCTATTGGCAAGACCAAAGCGTGGGGGACATGTTAAATGGCCAAATTGACTATATGCTGCATTTTGCCGCCTTTCCGCTACCACAAGAAATTTACCAGCATAAGCTAAAACAGGTAAAACTCTGCTTAATCGCGAAAAAAAATCATCCAGTACTGAAAAAAAGCAGTGACTGGCAAGCGATTCATGAGTTGCCGATTACCCGAATCTTGATTGATGGTATCAATGCCAAACGCTCGCCAATGGAAGAGTTATACATAGCAAAAGGCTACCAAGCCAATTTAGTATTAGAAACGCACAGCGTAACCGTGTTATTGAATAAGCTTAAAAACTCCAACGCTATTTCTTATGGCAGCAGTTTCATGACACAAAATGACCCAGCGCTCAGCTGCTACCCACTGCCCGATATGCCCAAAGACGCCCGCCAAATTCAATTAAATGGTGGCTATTTGCAGTCAAAGCGAGGTTTTCCGCTAAACCAATTGCTGCATCAAATTATACAGCAATACTTTGATGGGTTAGGCCAGCCGGAGCCCAAAATAAATCAGTAAAGCAAAGTCATCAAGGTTTTAGTTATCTCACTAAAACCATAATTGCTTAGCTCATCGCTGTTTGCCGCACAGCTGACGTTTGAGCCGGATAAATAATGCTGCCTTTGATTTCATATTTATATTCAAAACTAAAATCTGGAAACGGATAAGTGTCATTTTCATGCCACTGCGCCACCGTTTTCGCCGCTTCATTTTGCTGTTTCGGATCGTGACTGGACGCAGGGTCGACCAACTGGTACTGATTCGCGTGGGCAATTTTGGCGCCAACTTGCTCTACTTGGGTCAGTGCTGCAAATAGAATGTCTTCTTGTATCGCCATAAACTCTTCGTTATCTCGACAGCAAATATAGGCCATCACATTAATATTGACTGAGTAATCCCCTACTCCCATTAACCTAACACGAATCGGCTCGGCTTCTGTCATAGGGTGCTGTCATACACAGGATCTTAAGCAAAAGTAGTTGAAAGGTGTGGAAAAAAGGCCCTCAGTGTGATCTGATTAAATCGCCA